>JASGGU010000019.1:0-49808 GCA_047602645.1 Lachnospiraceae bacterium
TTCCCTCTTTTAAGGATTCCTGCATGCGTGCCGCTCCTGCCGGCTCTACGCCTATCACCTTAATTTTGGGATTCATCAGCTTGGCAAGTGTCGAAACACCCGCAGCAAGCCCGCCTCCGCCGATGGGCACAAGAATATAATCCACGAGCGGCAGCTCCTTAAATATTTCCATCGCGATTGTTCCCTGACCCGTTGCAACCACCGGATCATCAAACGGATGAATAAACGTATAACCGTTTTCCTTCGCAAGCTCCAGTGCCTTTGCACATGCTTCATCATAAACATCTCCGTAAAGAACAACCTTGGCGCCATAGCCTTTTGTGCGGTTCACTTTAATCAGCGGAGTCGTTGTCGGCATAACAATGACAGCCTTAGTGCTGAATTCCTTTGCGGCATAGGCAACACCCTGCGCATGGTTTCCTGCCGATGCGGTAATAATACCTCTGTCCCGCTCCTCTTCGGTCAGCGTACTGACCTTATAATAAGCGCCACGCAGCTTATAGGCCCCGGTCATTTGCATGTTCTCAGGCTTTAAATAAATCCTATTTCCGGTTTGCAGGCTTAAATAACTGCTGTATACAAGCTTTGTTTCCAAAGTTACTTTTTTAACAATTTCACTTGCTTCCTCAAATTTTTCCAATGTCAACATAGTTTTCATATCCTTCTTTCTGATTCTGCTTATCTGGCAAAAAGTGCATCCACAAAAGCGTCTGCATCAAATTTCTGCATATCCTCCACCGTTTCTCCGACACCGATATACTTTACCGGAATACCGAGTTCCGCCTGCACAGCAACAGCGATTCCACCCTTTGCCGTCCCATCCAGCTTTGTCAAAATAATGCCGGTGATGTCAGCAGATTCCTTGAATTCCTTCGCCTGGCTCAACGCATTCTGTCCTGTCGTCCCATCCAACACAACAAGTGTCTCTCGAAATGCCTCGGGATACTCTCTGTCGATAATTCGATTGATCTTCTTTAATTCTTCCATTAAATTTTTCTTATTATGAAGGCGTCCGGCAGTATCACATAATAGCACATCCACATTTCTTGCCTTTGCCGCACTCAGCGCATCATATACGACGGAGGCCGGATCCTGCCCCTCGATGCCCTTAATCATATCGACGCCTGCCCTGTTTGCCCATTCCGCAAGCTGTTCGCCTGCCGCCGCACGGAATGTATCGGCCGCTGCCACCATCACTTTTTTTCCCTGACCCTTTAAGTGAGATGCCAGCTTACCAATGCTTGTCGTCTTTCCGACGCCATTGACACCAACGACCAAAACAATCGATTTTTTTTCTTCAAACTCATAGGCCGTTTCTCCGACATCCATCTGCTCCTTGATGCCTGCGATCAGAAGCTGCTTGCATTCCATCGGTTCCTTGATATGCCGCTCCTTTACCTGTGTTCGCAGACGGTCAATAATTTCTGATGTGGCATGCACGCCTAAGTCACCCATGATCAGTATTTCCTCGAGTTCCTCATAAAAATCCTCATCAATACTTGAGGAACCGCTGAACACCGAATCAATTCCCTGTACAATATGATCTCTTGTTTTTGTAAGACCGCTAACGAGTCTTGTAAAAAAATTTTGATTTTCCATAATCCTCTTATCCTTTTAATCAGTCATCCAGATCCTTATCTATTAAATTGACAGAAACCAGTGCAGATACGCCTTTTTCCTGCATCGTAATACCATACAGGCGATCCGACTGTTCCATCGTGCCCCTGCGGTGTGTGATTACAATAAACTGCGTATGTTTTGTCAGCTTATGTAAATATCCTGCAAACCTGCCGACATTGGATTCGTCAAGCGCCGCTTCGATCTCATCCAAAAGACAGAACGGAGACGGCTTCAAATTCTGGATTGCAAACAACAGCGCGATCGCGGTGAGCGCTTTTTCCCCGCCTGAAAGCTGCATCATATTCTGCAGCTTCTTGCCCGGCGGCTGTGCAATAATGGAAACGCCGGCCTCCAGAATATCTTCGTCTCCCGAAAGCTCCAACGAACCTTTTCCTCCGCCAAACAGCTCCTTGAATACCTTGTCAAACTCTCTGCCGATTTCCTTGAATTTTTCTTCAAACTGCTTTCTCATCGCGCTGTCCAGCTCTTCTATAATGCCGGCAAGCGTCTGTTCTGCTTTTACAAGATCATCATGCTGGTTTTTCAGAAAGTCATAGCGCTCCGTCAAATTTTTATAATCCTCAATAGAATTAACATTCACATCACCCAGCCGTCTGATCTGATCCTTCAGGCTCACAATGCCTTTTCTGATAGCCGAAGGATCCGCCAGTTCCACGTCCCGCATGGAAAGCGCGGCGGAAAGCGTGATTTCATATTCATTCCACATATAATTGATTTGAGATTCCTGTGCTTCCTCCATACGTTCCCGCTGACTGTTCAAACGGAATACCTCTTTGTCAAGCGCTCCGATTCGGTCTGAAAGCTCCTCCCTCGCCGCAAAAAATCCCTTCTGTTTAGATGTGAATTCCTCTTTTTCAGCAATCGCCTGTTTTAAAGCACCCTCGTTATCGTCCGTCGAGGTGTCGGAGGCTTCGATCGTCCTTTCGATCTCCTGAATATTTTCCTGTTTTTGTTTACTATCGAGCTCTGCCTGAATCAACTTTTCGGAAATCTCCTCCATCTCCTCTTTCAGATGTATCATTTCCGCCTCGATTCGAGCCACATTCTGTCTGGAGAACTCCTGCTTCTGTCTTAAATTCGCAACCTCCAGATCAAGCTCCGTTACCTTCAGTACCTGTCTGGATTCTTCGTCGCGCAGCATCTCAAGCTCTGCTCCGTAACCCGCGATTTGCCGTTCCAGCTCCTTCTCCTTCTGTTCGGAGCTGGAAAGCTCCGCTTTAATATCCTCTTTGCTTCCTTTTATATCCACAACCTGCTGTTCGATCTCTTTATTTTCGATCTCCAGTGTATGGTAGTCTTTCACCGTCTCTTCTTTTTTTTCAAGTGCCTGATTCACATTCAACTGGGCCGTGTTCTGCTTGATATACTGCTCCTGCTGCAATACCTTGAGCGCTTCAATTTCTTTTCTGGCCTCAGTACGTCTTTCCTTTATTTCCTCGATATGATTCATAATTTCATCGACTTTTTTAAGACTGGCCCTGACCGTCTCTTCCAGCTCTTCGATTTCTCTTTTTCTTCCAAGAAGATTGCTTGCATTTTTAAAAGCGCCGCCGGCAAGCGCGCCGCCCGGTGTCAAATATTCACCCTCCAGCGTCACAATACGCAACAGATAATGATATTTTTTTGCCATTGGCAGTGCATTGTCAATATGATCCACGACAATAATTGCACCCAGGAGCTGACCGACAACATCATTATATTTTTTATCGTTCTGTACAAGCTCAGAGGCCATTCCGATAAACCCTTTTTCCTCTCTGACCTCCCGCCTGTTAAATTCTCCCCGGTCCTTTACGCTTGTAAGCGGCAAAAAGGTTGCACGACCGCATTTATTCTCTTTCAGAAATCGAATCATCTTTTTGGCAACCTGTTCATCCGTCGTTACAATATTCTGGATATTGCCGCCGAGCGCTGTTTCAAGCGCCGTCTCGTATTTCTTATCAACAGAAATAATATCCGCCACCACGCCAATGAGTCCCTGGTTGGTCTCTTTCTGCTCCATAACACGGCGGATGCTGCTGCCATAACCGTCATAGCGCTCGGAAATATTTTTCAACGCATCCAATCTTGATTTTTCTTTATGATAATTGATCTGGCTTTCACCCAGCAGCCTGTCCTGCTCCTCAAGGGAGTTCCTCACTTCGGTGAGCTGTTCTTCCAATATTTCCTTCTTTTCATCGGACTTTAAAATATTCTGGCTGATCTCATTCATCTCGGCGTAGAGCTGACCAATCAGGTTTTCCTGCTCTGCCTCTTCGGATTTTGCCCGCAGCAGCCTTGACTGCAGCTCCGCTTTTCGAATATTAATCTGCTCGAGCATCGTATCATAACGGCCGAGCTTCGTTTTGATTGCAGCACGTTCGTTGAGTGTTGCGATAATATCATTTTTATCTCTTTCCATGCCGGAATTTAGCGTCTCGATTTTTTTTTGGACAACAATTAACAGACCCTTGGCCTCGTCTCTTACCCCTAAAAGCTCCTCCAACTGTCCGTCTAATTCGGATTTCTCTTCTCCGATCCTGTAATGCTCCTTCTGCCTCGTTTCAATTTCTTTATCAAGTGACTGCTTCCTGTTTGTATAATGTGTATTGTTTGATTGGGCGGAATTAATTTTTTCTTTTAAAACATTGATTTCACCCTCTAATTTTTCTTTTAACAGACTGTTATCTGAAAGGAGTTTCCGCTTTTCTTCGATTTTACTGTCGAGCAGTTCAATACGCGCCTCAATCTCAGCATATTCCTCTTTGATATTTTCATATCTGCCCCGGGCTTCCCTTAAGTCGCCGTCCGCAATCTGAAATTTTTCTGTAAACTCCCTCAGCTGCTTTTTTACACGCTCCGTCTCAAGCAGAAATATATTGACATCCAGCCTTTTTAACTCTTCCTTTTTCTTTAAATATTCCTTTGCGACCTCCGACTGTTTTTCAAGAGGCTCCAGCTGCTTTTCCAGCTCAGAAAGGATATCGCTGACACGCACAAGATTTGCGCGCTCATCCTCAAGCTTTTTAATCGCAGTCGCCTTTCTTCTTTTAAATTTTACAATGCCTGCGGCCTCATCGAAAAGCTCTCTCCGCTCCTCCGGCCTGCCGCTCAAAATTCGATCGATCTGCCCTTGGCCGATAATCGAATAACCTTCTTTCCCGATACCGGTATCATAGAACATTTCGTATACATCTTTCAGACGGCACGGTGCGCCATTAATCAGATATTCGCTTTCCCCCGAACGATACACGCGCCTGGAAACCGTTACCTCTTCAAAATCAACTGCAAGCTTATGGTCGGAATTATCCAACGTGATCGACACATAAGCATAGCCCATCGGCTTTCTCATCTCGGTACCGGAGAAAATGACATCCTGCATACTGGCACCTCGAAGCTGCTTGACACGCTGTTCGCCAAGAACCCAACGCACTGCGTCCGCAACGTTGCTTTTTCCGCTCCCGTTCGGACCGACAATGGCTGTAATTCCATTATGAAATTTAAACGTGATTTTGTTTGCAAATGATTTGAATCCATGTACCTCAATGCTTTTTAAATACATCCACCCATTACTCCCTGTCTTCGATATGTAAATTCTGAAGAACAGCAAATGCCGCCTGCTGTTCCGCACTCTTCTTTGTCTTGCCAAGCCCCTCGGAAACGACACTGCCGTTTAACAATGCATGCACAAGATACTTCCGGTCATGTGCCGGACCAATTTCAGAAACAAGCTCATACGATAGCTTTTCTCCATTTTCCTGCGCATATTCCTGCAAAATTGTCTTACTGTCCGTAAATTCAATTTTATGCTCCATGTCACGCAGCACGTACCTTTCAATAAATACTTTGGCCTGTTCAAAGCCGCCGTCTACATAAATCGCACCGATGATTGCCTCGAACACATCTGAAATTATAGAGTCCCTGGTCCTGCCTCCGGTCTGTTCCTCTCCTTTGCCAAGCAGCAGATAGTCGCCCAGAGAAAGGCTTTTGGCGCAAAAAGCAAGCGTAGGCTCACAGACGAGGCTCGCGCGCAGTTTCGTCATATTTCCTTCGTGCATGTTTGGGTTGTCATAGTACAAAAATTCACTGACTGCAAGCTCGAGTACAGCATCACCCAAAAATTCCAGCCTTTCATAATTATCCGTCTTGTTCAATTTCAGTTCATTAGAAAAAGAGCTGTGTGTCAGTGCAAGTTTCAGCAGCTCCTGATTTCTGAATGTATAACCGATTTTTATTTCCAATCCTTTATATCCCGTGATCTTATTCATAAATGCCACTTTCCCTCATTGACACTTCTTTAAAAGCAGAGGCTCGAAAAACCAACGGTCTTCCGAGCTCACTCTGTACTAAGCTTTCGCAACTTCAGGCCTCTTAACTTAAGGCATTTTTGATCTGCTCCACCGCATCGCCGACCGAGACAATATTTTCCGCCTCGTCTGTCGATATTTCAACATCAAACTCCTCTTCAATGCCCATAATGATCTGAAAAATATCCAGTGAATCCGCCCCCAGATCATCGACGAACTTCGTTTCCATCGTCACCTCATCTTCATCGACATTCAAAACCTCTGCAATAATTTTTTTCAGCTTTTCAAACTCCATTGTTACTCGTCCTTTCTTACTCATCCTTCATATTAATTTTTTCGTTTATTTTCTTATTGATTTCCTGCTCCTTGAATGTGACACACTGTACGATCGAATTTGTGATTTCCTTCGCTTTTGAACTGCCGTGCGTTTTCACTACAAGACCATTCAATCCGAGCAATGGTGCGCCTCCGTACTCCGAAGAGTCGAATTTTTTCATTGTCTGCTTCAAGGCCGGCTTAATCAGCAACGCGCCAATTTTACTGCGAAGAGTGGACATTAAGCCCTGCTTTACCATCGTAAGAAACGTCGATCCGACACCTTCGTACAACTTTAATATGACATTTCCGACAAACGCCTCACATACGACGACATCGGCATTACCTCTCGGAATATCCCTTGCTTCTATGCTTCCTATAAAATTGATGTCGGGACAGTTCTTCAGCAACGGATACGTTTCCTTTACAAGCATGTTCCCCTTCTCTTCTTCGGCGCCGATATTGACAATGGCAACCCTCGGTTTTTTAATCCCGATCACATATTCCATATAAACCGAACCCATCTTTGCAAACTGGACAAGATGGGATGCTCTGGCATCTACATTCGCACCGCAGTCAATTAAAAGTGCCACACCCTTTTCTGTTGGTATAAGCGGCGCAAGAGGCGGTCTTTCCACGCCCTTGATCCGGCCGACCACAAACTGTCCACCCACAAGAACAGCCCCCGAGCTGCCCGCCGAAACAAACGCATCGCATGTGCCATCTTTTACAAGTCCAAGCCCCTTCACAATTGAGGATTCTTTCTTTTTTCTGATTGCCATGACGGGAGGTTCACCTGTATCAATCATTTCCGGTGCGTCGACAATTTCCAGCCTGTCGGTTCCATAGCTGCTGTCCTTTAATCCCGCCTGAAGCAGTTCCTGCTTCCCGCATAAATAAATCTTAATATCATCCCGCAGGGCCAGCGCACCCAATGCGCCTTTTATGATTTCCCCTGGGGCGTTGTCACCGCCCATCGCGTCTAAAGCAACATTTACCATTCTATTTACCTGCCTGAATTTACATCCTTTTTTCTCTCGCAAAACACCTATAAATTACTATACAAGACATCATAGTAAAAATCAATCACTTTTTTCCCTTATTTTTGAAGGGTTTCTGCGCACAAAAAAAGATGCGTAACCGCATCTTTTCTCATCTTCTTAATCAGCTTTGATGATTTCCTTTTTGTTATAGGAACCGCATGCCTTGCAAACTCTGTGAGGCATCATCAGCTCACCGCATTTGCTGCATTTTACTAACGTAGGAGCATTCATTTTCCAGTTTGCTCTCCTCTGATCCCTTCTTCCCTTGGAAGATTTATTCTTTGGACAAATAGACATCGTTACACCTCCTTATGTTTCTGCTTCTATTATTACTCAACCGCTACGCTGTAACGATATAAATCGTTTCACACTTGACTAATTATACAGAGCGTTTTCGACTTTGTCAACTGATTTCTTATATTTTACCAAAATTCAAGCTAACCTTATACAAGCTGGGCCTGCACCGCAGTGAGGGCAACAACGCCTACAATATCCTCCGCCGTACAGCCGCGGGACAGATCATTAACCGGCCTTGCGAGTCCCTGAAGCATCGGTCCGTAAGCTTCTGCTTTTCCCAGCCTCTGCACCAGCTTATAACCAATGTTTCCGCAGTCCAGATTCGGAAAAATCAACACATTGGCCTTTCCCGCAATTTCACTGTCCGGCGCTTTTGAATGTGCGATCGACGGAACGAGCGCGGCATCCGGCTGCAGTTCTCCGTCCAGCGCCAGATAAGGATATTTTTTCTTTGCAATTTCCGTTGCCTTTACGACCTTATCCACAAGGGGATGCTTTGCGCTCCCTTTTGTAGAATGAGAAAGCATCGCAACAATCGGTTTTGCTCCTACAAGATTCGTGAAACTTTTTGCGGAAGAATTGGCAATACTCGCGAGTTCTTCCGAATTCGGATCCTGATTTAATCCACAATCCGCAAACAAAAAGGTACCGTTAGATCCATATTCACAATCAGGTACATCCAAAATAAAGAAGCCCGAAACGAGGTCCACACCGGGCGCTGTCTTTAAAACCTGCAAGGACGGGCGCAGCACATCCGCAGTCGCATGGCAGGCTCCTGCTACCATTCCATCCGCATCCTGCATTTTTACCATCATGACACCGAACATTAGATAATCCGTCAAAAGACGTTCTCTTGCTTTTTCCGGTGTCATCCCCTTTGATTTTCTCAGCTCATATAGTTTATTCGTGTAACGCTCCAGCTTTTCTGCGTTCTCCGGGTCGATCACCGTGATTTTTGACAGGTCAAGCTCCAACCACCTTGCACCCTCCATGATCTTGTCCTCTTTTCCGATCATGACGATATTCGCAAGATTCTCCTCTATTACCTTTGCCGCTGCAATCAGGGTTCTTCTATCATCCGTCTCCGGCATTACGATCGTCTTTAAATCCTGTTTTGCCCTGTCTTTGATCGAATCAATAAATGACATACCCATGCTCCTTTCAATCTTCATCCGTATCTTTGTCCCGAAATAATCGCAGGCTCACAAGACACTATCTTAATTATAAGATAGGAACAATGGGCATACAAGAGAAAAATACGTTTTTTTTGTGCAAAATTAAATACATTGCACAAATTGAATGTTAAATTTTTATCAATTATGCCGGTTTTATGTATACATTATGCAAGGAATTCTTGTGGTTTTCATTGCGCCGTTCATTAAAACACGGTATACTAAAAAAACAGAAAGGAGGCAGCCTATGAAGATTACCGCCATTATTGCCGAATACAACCCGTTTCATTACGGGCATCTTTATCAGCTTACGAGTGCCCGCAGAGAAACGGATGCCGATTATATGATCGTCGCTCTTTCCGGCGATTTCGTGCAAAGAGGCGCACCGGCTATTTTAGATAAATATGCCCGTACAACTATGGCACTGAAAGCAGGCGCCGATCTGGTGCTTGAGCTGCCGGTCTATTATGCCGCGGCAAGTGCTGATTATTTTTCCATGGGAGCCGTCTCCCTTCTCGATCGGCTTGGCTGCGTCAACTGCTTAAGTTTTGGAAGCGAGCACGGGGGAATTGAGGACCTGTCCTCCATCGCCTCCCATACAGCAGCAGAAACACCTGCTTACCAGCAATCGCTTAACAGGTATTTAAAGAAGGGGATGCATTTTGCCCTTGCAAATGCAAAAGCTGCGGGCGAACAGTTTGAAAACAGCGATATCGTAGAAGCAATATTAAAAGAACCAAACAATACACTTGGCGTTGCCTATCTGAAAGCACTGCTAAGACGTCACAGCAGCATCGTCCCGCATACGGTCGCAAGACGCCAGTCCGGATATCACACAACGGAAAAAGGTGCACTGTCTGCCTCCGCTGTCAGATATGCAGTCAGAAATGGGGATGTTATGGACACGTTGACCACGCAGATTCCTGATTATGTACTGGAAGAGCTGAAGCGTGCTCATCAAAAATCCTTTCCTATTTATGAAAATGATTTTTCTTTGCCGCTCTCCTATCGCCTTCGCGCTCTTTTTTTAGAAGCAGCACTGCACTCCGATGAAAAAAACGCTGTTGCCGGGTGTCTGACGGACTTTGCAGACGTATCCCCTGAACTTGCCTTCCGCATTGTTTCTTCTCTGAATGACTATGAAAACTTCGAGCAGTTCAGTCTGCTATTAAAAACAAAGGAAATCATTTATTCACGTATCAGCCGGGCACTGCTGCACATTCTTCTCGACATAAAAAAAAGCCGCCTTGAGGACTACGTCCTGGACGGCTATGTTCCCTATGCACGAATCCTTGGCTTTCGCAAAGAGGCTGCACCTTTATTTTCCATAATAAAAGCAAACTCTGAAATCCCCCTGATCGCAAAGCTGGCCGATGCGCAAAAAATACTCGGCAATAAAAATTCCTATCATATGCTGCTGGAAGATATCCATGCAGCACAAATCTATGAGCAGGTCGTCTGTGCAAAATTCGGACAGCCGTTTCGTTCCGAATACAGCCGGGAAATCATCCGCATTTAATTATAATTAATTCAGCACATTCGAGAAATTCTATAGAATTTCGAGTCGGTCAGCGCCAAAATATGCGTTCTTTGCATATTTTGTGTGCATCGCGCAGCGGCAACTGTGAAGGCACTGAACAGTCGCTAATTTTTGAAGCTGTGAATGGGTGCTGGGATTCTTCCCCTTCGATTGATAAACGCTTCGCAAGAAAACCGATTAACCGGCATAATCGGCGCATATCCGAATAAACCTCCAAACTCTACCCGGTCGCCGACATCCTTTCCCACAGCCGGGATGATGCGTACGGCCGTCGTCTTTTGATTTATCATACCGATTGCCATCTCATCCGCGATAATGCCCGAAATCGTCGAAGCAGATGTTGCTCCCGGTATCGCAATCATATCAAGACCCACAGAACAGACACACGTCATCGCTTCAAGCTTTTCAAGCGTTAAAGAACCTGCCTCGACTGCATCAATCATTCCCTGATCCTCGCTGACCGGAATGAATGCGCCGCTGAGCCCGCCCACATAAGAAGAGGCCATGACACCACCCTTTTTCACCTGATCATTCAACAGTGCGAGCGCCGCCGTGGTTCCGGGGGCACCTACATATTCCAAACCAATTTCACATAAAATATCCGCAACGCTGTCACCCACTGCCGGCGTCGGCGCAAGTGACAAGTCAATAATTCCAAACGGAATTCCAAGACGCCTGGAAGCTTCTCCCGCCACAAGCTGTCCGACACGAGTCACCTTAAATGCTGTTTTTTTGATTGTTTCGCAAAGTACCTCAAAGTTCTCGCCCCGTACCTTTTCAAGCGCGGTCTTAACAACGCCCGGCCCGCTGACACCGACATTAATCACGGCATCCGCCTCCGTCACTCCATGAAAAGCACCTGCCATAAACGGATTATCATCCGGTGCATTACAGAATACAACGAGCTTCATGCAGCCGATCGAATCCCGTTCTTTTGTGGCTTGCGCCGTTTCCTTTACAATTTCTCCCATGAGCCTGACCGCATCCATATTGATTCCGGTCTTTGTAGAACCCAGATTGACGGAGCTGCACACACGGTCCGTCTCAGCTAATGCTTTTGGAATGGAACGGATCAGGTTTTCGTCACCTTTCGTCATTCCCTTGGATACGAGCGCCGAATAACCTCCGATCAAGTTCACGCCTACCTGCTTGGCCGCATCATCGAGCACCCTTGCCACCGAAGCAAAATCCTCGGGCGTCTTGCATGCCGCGGAACCTACAAGTGCAATAGGCGTCACTGAAATTCGCTTGTTTACGATCGGTATGCCAAACTCCAACTCGATTGCTTTTCCCGTCGTGACCAGATCCTTGGCCGTTATCGTAATCTTTTCATAAATGTTTTTTTTCAATTGTTCCAAATCATCTGTAATGCAATCAAGCAAACTAATCCCCAGCGTGATTGTTCGAACATCCAGATTTTCCTTCTCAATCATTTTGTTTGTTTCGTTTACTTCAAATATATTGATCATGGCACCCTCTCCTAGATTCTGTGCATCTTATTGAATATTTCTTCTCGCTGGCATTTGATGATCACACCGATTTCCTCGCCGATCTGTTCGAGCTCACTCGATGCTTCTGAAAAAGGCTTGCTGGAATCATTCATATCCACAATCATCATCATATTAAAATAATCCTGTACAATCGTCTGAGAAATATCCAGAATATTGATCCTGTTGTTTGCCAGATATGTGCATACCTTCGCAATAATGCCGACCGTATCCTTTCCTACTACCGTAATAATTGTTTTTTTCATAATTATTCTCCTCGTTTCTCCGCTTGTAACTGTCCGGCCCTTTAAAGTTATACGGCAACCAGATTCGAGCACTGCTTTCTGCCTGCCACACAGATTTTAAAGTCCTCCGGCTTATAGGCACAATCCGACATAAGAATTTCCAAACGCACCGTTTCATAGGCAAGCTCCGCAAGATTGTTTTCTTCGCTCAAGTGTCCGAGCAGCACCATTTTTAACTGATCATGAAGTAATTTGCAGAGAAGCTGTCCTGACAGCTCATTGGACAGATGCCCTTTATCTCCAAGAATCCTGCGCTTCAAATAATAAGGATACCTGCCGACCTGCAGCATATTCACATCATGGTTAGCTTCCAATAATAATACTTCCACATCCCGAAAGCTGTCAACTATATAATCATCATATTTTCCGAGGTCGGTAACGACACCGACCGTATGAGACCCCTGCCCGATGCGGTATGCAACCGGCTCTAAAGCATCATGGGATACCCGCACGGGATTTATTTGTAAATCCTGAATCTGAAACGGCTGATCCGCTTCAATCACACAAAACAGCTCCTTCGGAATTTCTCCGAGGTTTTTGGCCTCCATAATACCGGCAATCGTCCCCTTCGTGGCATACATCGGAATTCCGTAACGTCTTGCCAGAATACCGAGTGCCGCAATATGATCCGAATGCTCATGCGTAATCAAAATCCCGTTCAAGTCCGTTGTCTTTAGGCCGATTGAATTCAGTCCGTCCTCAATTTTCTTTCCGCTGATGCCCGCATCCACAATAATATGGGTATGATCCGAACCCACGTAAATACAGTTCCCGCTGCTGCCGCTCGTAATGCTGCATAATTCCATAATTGTCTCCCCTTATTCCGGCCACCTGTTCTGGCAACCGCTCCTCTCTAAATCCAGTAAATTTTAAGCTGATCTCCCTGGCTCAGATACTCCGTATACTGTGCCTTTCTCCCGTTCAGCTCCGTGACCACCGCTGCCCCCTGCGGTTTTGACAAATCAAATTCAATATAGTCAAAAATATCTACAAAAATATATGATTTCTTACCTGACATATGCACAGGCCGGCCATTGGCAATGACATCGATTTCCTTCTCTGGCGCGGGCGGCACTGCTTCCGGCTTCTTTACCTCTTTTTTACTTTCCCGCCCCTTCTTTTTTTCATCCTCGCCGCTTATGTAATTCTCCCCGGCATCCTCTTTATCCACATCAGATAAAGCCAGCTCCTCCATGGTCCAAATTACCCCAAAATTTTCATAAACCTTTGTATCCAGATCCGCCAACTTGTTATTGACATAAATGTTCATATCCTTTTTCAACAACACATCCATAAATTCCGCAATCTGCCTAACCGTATAATAACTCAGCATTCTGACGGCATCCTTTTCCCTGATACTGTAATATTCCGACTGCAGGGTGCCGTTTACCTCGGCAAATTTCGGCAGCACCACTTTTTTCTCGTTGACAATTACCGAAATCGTACTGTCATACTCCGGAAGCTGCTTGATTTCCAGCTCCGCAGCTCTTCCTGCGGTAGACTCCTTCACCCGGATCTTATCACCTGCCTGAATCGGCGCATTGATGCTGACCCCCTCGCCGTTTAACAAAACTGTTGCCGTCTCCCCCGGTTCACCGCGCACCATATACGGTTTTTCGTTAACGGTGAAATTCAGTTCCTTTCCACGCTTCGGAAACAGGCCCTCATTCGGGAAGCCTGCCTGCATCGCCGCATCAGCGATCATCAAATGTCCGTTATCATACAGCTTTACACGTTTTCCGTTGAAATTGACAAAAATAAAATTATTTTTTTGTTCATAAAAATTTAAACAGATTCCAATCGGGGTTACAAACAGGGAATCCCTTTTTGCATTTTCAATCTGGTAGTCAATCCCCCCTAATACCTCTTCCCCTCTTAAGGCAACCCTTTCCCTAGAGATTCCAAGCTCCTTCGCAATACCGTTCGTAAAACCCGGAATCTTTCCTCCGCCTCCTACGACAAACACGGCGCTGACCGGCTTACCGCCGTTCAACTCTTTTATTTTTTCGGCAATCTCCTTTGTTGTTGATTTGATCACACCGTCCACAGTCTTTAACACTTCCTCGGGCATGATTTTATGTGAAACTCCCATGATATCCTTATATTTGATAACAGCCTTTCTCCCTGAAGCCAGCTTGATTTTCTCCGCCTGTGTAAAATCCACAAGACAATGCTGAGAAACGGCTTCGGTCAGTTCATCTCCCGCACTCGGAATCATCCCGTACGCAATGATGCTTCCGTCCCTTGTGATGGAAATATCGCTGGTACCGGCCCCGACATCCACAAGAGCGATGTTCAGCGTCCGGTATGTCGTCGGTACTGCCGCCTGCATGGCGGCAATCGGCTCCAAAGTCAAATTCGCAACCTGCAAATCTGCCGTTTCCACGGCACGATAAAGCCCGTCAACGACTTCATCCGGCAGAAATGTTGCAATCAGTTCCACTGAAATCTGTTTTGCCTTATGATGCTCAAGCACACCGATCGGATAATTATTCAAAAAATATCTGACCACCGTATAGCCGACGCAATAAAATTTCAGTTCCGTATTATTTTGTTCCTGAAATTCCTCGTACGCCTTTTCCAAACCGAGCATTTCCAACGTATAAACATGTTCCGCGTTAATGACCATCTCCTCCGGCAGCTCGTAGAGCGCCTGTGTCGTCACTGTCTTTAACACACGCCCGGCAGCTGCAATGCATACCTCATTCAACGGCTTCCCTATTTGCTTTTCCAACACTTCCTTCACATCAAAAATAATCTTTCCAACCTTCTCGATATCATGGATCTGTCCGTCCAGCATAGCGCGCGTCTCATGCTCTTTCATGCACTGCGCAATCACATGAAAGGTATCATCCTCAGTTCTGTAGCCTACCGTTCCGACAATGCTTCTCGTTCCGATGTCCAGGCCAAATATCAATTGTCCCGGATTTTTCTTTCCGTCTGCCAACGCTTATTCCCCCAGTTGTTTGATGATCTGCTCTTTTGTAACCTCAAGGTTGCCGTCATTATTGATAACAACCTTGCAGTGTTTCAAAAAAACTGCTTCCACAGACTGCCGTTCCATGATTTGTTCGACCTTCTGACGGCTGTAGCCTCTCGACTCCATCAACCGCCTGATTCGCACCTCTTTGGAAGCGTGAATATACCAAAGCTCATCACATATTTCCGTATAACCATCCTCAATCAGCAGAGCTGCCTCAATAAAAAAATATTGTACAGTGCCCTCCTGCCTTTTTTCTTCTATTAAATGAAGGATATGTGCTTTCACGGCGGGATGAATAATCGCATTCACCTGTTTCAGAAGCCCACCAGCCTCTTTTGCAAAAATTCGAGCAGCCATCCGCTTGCGGTCGATTTCGCGCTTTTCATCCAGAATTTCTTCACCAAGCAGCGATACGAGTGCATCATAGCACGCAAAGCCCTTCTGCACGATTTCATGAGCCACCTGATCCGCAATCAGAATAAAGCAGTCGCAGCTTTCTTTTATGATCTTCAGCACTTCAGATTTCCCTGCACCAACACCGCCGGTAATTCCGATCACCTTCATTCCTATCTTATCCCCTTTGCTTCCTATTTGGCATCATACCAAGTCATGCCGGCATGCATATCAACCTCTAAATTGACCGCCAAAGAAGCTGCCTCCTTCATTTCCCCGATAAGCAGCTTTGCAACCTGCTCCTGTTCTTCTATTGCCGTTTCAATCAAAAGCTCATCATGTACCTGTAAAATCAGACGGGACTTCAGGTTCTCCCTTTCAAGCCGCTCCTGCACATGCAGCATCGCCAGTTTGATAATATCTGCCGCCGTTCCCTGAATCGGTGCATTCATCGCTACCCTTTCTCCAAAAGAACGCTGCATGAAATTACTCGAGGACAGCTCAGGAAGCGGCCTGCGCCGCCCATACATTGTCGTCACATAACCGTTCTTCTTTGCATCTGCCACAAGCCCGTCCAAAAATTCCTTGACCTGCGGATAAGTCTCGAAATAACGTTCAATATATTCCTTCGCCTCTTTCCGCGAAATACTTAATCCCTGACTCAGCCCAAACGAACTGATCCCATAAATAATACCGAAATTGACCGCCTTCGCATTTCTTCTCTGCAGCGGCGTCACCTCTTCAAACGGCGTATGAAACACTTCAGAAGCTGTAATCCTGTGGATATCCTCTTCCCGGTTATAAGCGGCAATCAGCTTGGGATCGCCCGACATATGGGCTAAAATTCGCAGTTCTATCTGGGAATAGTCCGCATCAAGAAAAATGTAGCCATCTCTTGGCACAAACACCTTTCTGATCAGACGTCCCTGTTCCATCCGAATCGGAATGTTTTGCAGATTCGGCTCCGTACTGCTGATACGCCCCGTCGCGGTAATTGTCTGATGAAACGTGGAATGTATCCGATTATTTTCATCAATACAATTAGCAAGTCCATCCGCATACGTGGATTTCAGCTTCGACAGCCCTCTGTATTCCAGTATTTCTGTGACAAACGGAGAGTCCTCCGCAAGCTTCTCCAAAACATCCGCCGCCGTCGAATAGCCGGTCTTTGTTTTTTTTCCGCCGGGAAGTTGCATCTTATCAAATAAAATCTCACCCAGCTGTTTGGGAGAATTGATATTAAAATTCTCTCCTGCCGCTCCGTGAATGGAGGCTTCCAGCGACGCAATTTGTCCCGCAAGCTCCTCTCCGTATTTTTTCAGCTCATCAGGCTTTACAAGAATGCCCTCAGCCTCCATCTGATAAAGACATACCGACAGCGGCATTTCGATATCGGCAAACAACGATTGCATACCGGTCTCACACAGACGGCTTTTCAATCCCGCATAGACCTGAAAGCATACATAGCTGTAAAAGCAGGCATAGTTTAAAAACTCCGTCGGCTTTTCCTCAAATGCCCGCTCTAATGAAAGCTTTCCAAAAGACTGCGCCCTGTCCGGAATCAGCAAATTTGCATATTCTCCCGCCACATCTTCTATTTCATAGTCATTTTTTAACGGATTGAGCAGATATGCAGCAATCGCCGCATCAAAGATCTTCTCCCCTGCAAGCTGCATATCTGCGGCCCGCTTCAGATATTTTAATTGCTCCTTTAAGTGGAATGTCGCAAATACAGTAGCACTCTTTTGAAGCAGCAAATCCGACAGCTTGCCTATCAGATATTTTTCCGTCACAAGCCCCTGCACCGGAACTAAATAAATTTCCGTTCCGGAAATGCACAATGACACACCAATCACCTGTTCTTCGGCAAAAATCCGAAAACCGATAAGCGGTTTTCCCTCACACATGCTAAAAACCTCTTCCGCAGCATTTAGTTCGTCGACCAATTTAAAATCCACAGCCTGATCATTCTTCACCGTATTCTTCTCGTCAAAACGCAACAGCATATTTTTAAATCCAAGGTGCTTCATGATTGTGTAGGCATCCTTTGTATAGAGATCGCCAAGCCTGGCGGCCTTAAAGTCACAGTCAATATCGGCATGAATATCAATTGTCGCCAAAGTCTTACTGAGCACTGCCATTTCAAAATTATTTTCAAGCGTCTCACGGATACTTTTTTTTGTGATTTCAGAAAGATGCTCCCGCAGGTTTTCAATGTTCTGATAATTCACGATCAATTCTGTCGCAGTTTTTTCTCCGATTTTCGGCACCCCCGGAATATTGTCGGAGCTGTCTCCCATCAGTGCCTTCAGCTCAATAATCTGCAGCGGCTCCACCTGATATTTCTCTATCACATCTCCTGTATAATAATCCTCTACCTCGGTTTTTCCGCCGCGTGTCTTCGGTATCCGCACTTTAATCTGCTCGGTCGCAACCTGTAAAAGATCCCTGTCACCCGAAACGAGGGATACGCCGATCTGCTCCTTTTCGGCACGCTTTGCCAGCGTCCCCAAAATATCATCTGCCTCATATCCGGCCTTTTCCACGATCTTCACCCCCATCGCCTGCAAAAGCTCCTTAAGGACAGGCACCTGCTCGCACAGCTCCTTGGGCATCGGTTTTCTCGTTCCTTTATATTCCTTAAAAAGCGCATGGCGGAATGTCGGCGCCTTTACATCAAAGGCTACAACGAGATAATCCGCCTGCTCCTCCTCAAGAATTTTAAACATAATATTCAAAAAACCGTAAATTGCATTGGTATGAAAGCCCTCCGCATTCGTCAAATCCGGCAGGCCGTAAAACGCACGGTTTATAATGCTGTTTCCGTCTATCAATACTAACTTTTCACTCATTCCATGGCTCCCGTCTCAAAAATAATTGCTGCTCAGTACCTAAGCTATATTAAATAAATATAAAGAAGCTGAGCAATCAATGCCAGTCCTGCGGCAATCAAAATAATCCTGCGCACAATCGACACGCTCTCATGAAGCGACACACATCTGCGCATATTATCCAGCTTCTGCAGCAGCTCCGAATGCAAATCGAACGCATCTCCATCCTCCAACCGCAGCAATGCCTCCTTCAGCAGATAGTTCGTCTCCATCTCTTCATAGCAGCTGTGACATCCTTCAATATGCGTAATAAATCCCTGCAGGTCAGAGCCTGTCAGCTTATCCTCAATAAATAACGGTATATACTGTTCCACATCCTGACACTTCATTATTATTCATCCCTCAAAGCATTCTTTTCTCTAAAGCAGTTTCTTCAAGCACATTCTTTTTTTATACTATACACCAAATATAGTGCTTTCACAAGCATTTTCCAAAGCGGATGTGCTAGATATGCCGGACTAATATTCTCGTAATACAAGCTCTGTAATTCCCGGGTTGCTTCCCGGACAGATCCTCAATACCCGCTCTTCGCGCGCATATCCGTATTCCTCGGGGATCATCCGTTTAATGCTCGTCCCACCGTGATATCCGTGTATAAGGCGGATGCGGTAAACACTTGATTCCGCACTTTTTATCGCGCTGTCTATTTTTCGCTTGGCCTCCTCCCCATTTAGTCCGTGCAAATTCAGTTCGATGATTCCCGCATTCATGCATATTCTCCCTTTTCTGTAATTGTTGTCCGAAAGCCTTTCCTATGTTTGGTTCAAGGAACGGCACCATATTCTACCACACACAAACAGAGCAGGGATTGCTTCCTGCTCTGCTTTTTTAATTTATTTGTAGCTGCTTGAATAGGCCTTCACCCGGGATACCTCAATTCCGTCCAGATATCCGACAACGTAGGTCGTATTCTTCTTTTCGGTTCCGTCTACATACGTCTGAAAAGTCATGCCTGAAAGCGCCGCACTGTTGCTGTAAAAAGAGACTGTCATCTTGCCGTTTGCAGCAACCGCGCTGATATAGACCGGATACTGCAGCGTATTGATGAATTGATAATCCATCCTTCCCGAAGAAACCGTCGCATCCAGTCCGCTTTTCAAATAGTGTACCTGCTGACTGTGATTGTAACGCTCTGTAGGCAAAATTCCCGCCCTTAAAACCGCATTGTTTAAAGTGGAGGAAACCTGACAGATTCCGCCGCCGGTCACCTTTTCATATTTACCGCTAATAATTGCATTTCCGGGACCATAGCCGTTTGCCGATGTCCTCGGAAGGATCGCTTTATCATAAGAGAAAAGCTGACCCGGCTGCAAAATCAGTCCATTAATCCTGTTTGCCGCAACCTCAATATTTAAAGACCGGTCCTGTCCCGCCACATAAGAGGTAATGCACTCCGATATTTTTGTATCGATGCCAATTTCATTCAGGCTCGCAGCGGTTGCCGCATTCATGCCCTCATCTGCCGCCTGCGGCTGTACAATCTGTGCCTGTGCCTTCTGTGCATCCGCCAATGCCTGCAGTTGTGCCTGTGCCGCCTTTGCGGCAACAGCCTGTGTTGTATAGTCGGATAAATTAAATGTTATACTTTTACTGCCCGATGCAAGCTTGCCCTTCACTGCCGATGTCAGAGACGCCGCATCAAGTGTAACTCCTCCGTTTGTAATATAGGCTACATGATTACACGTCTCCTTTACCCATTTAATGGCATCCGTGTCCGCACCGCTGTTAATTTGCGTAACCTCCGGTGAATAAATTTGTCTCGTATAAACAATCGTGTCATAGTTTAATATGAGATTTATGACCTCCTCCGCCTTTGGCGAGTAGCAAAATACTCCTGTAAGCATCAGCACAGCTGCCGCCAATGCAGAAATTCTTCTCAGCCATCGTTTCATTCTCATTCCCTTTTCTCCTTCTTCCAGCCTTCCATCCTTACAAATTTATGTAAATCATACCATACTTTATTTGATTGATTCAAGTACCTTCCGGACTATTTTCTGATTGATAAAATATAAGTATTTCCATTAAATGGTTGTAAAAAAAATAAAATGTATTATAATGTAAATTAATAACAATAAAGGGGGATTGGCTATATGAAAAAAATATTTTCTGGCTTGTTAACTGTAATTCTATCATTATCATTAATTGTTCCGGTTTTTGCGGCAAGTGGCGATACGATAGTCCATATTACTCGCACCGGAAGCAAATATCATTCTGCTGGTTGTGGATATTTAAGAAGTGATATACCTGTTACATTGCAGGATGCTGTTAATAGCGGCTATGGGGCATGTTCGAGATGCAGCCCGCCAATATTGACATCGCAAAACACTACTACATATTCAGCTACCCAAAATAATTATTATTCAAACGCGACATCTGCAGCCACGATACAACCGTCAAATTATGAAGAGAATGGACAAACTGTTGATCAGGCTGCTTATCAAACATTGTATCAACAAGCCCTTATTGAACAGCAACAAGCTATATTAGCTCAACAACAACTAATGTTGGAGTATATAAGAACTGCCCAAATACAGGCATTTTTAAAACAAGCTGGTATTTACAATGGAGAAATAACAGGAATTACAAACGAGGAATTTACTCAATCGCTTATAACATTCCAAACATTATTAAATCTAACCTCTGATGGAAAAATAAATCAAGAAGTTTTAACTGTTCTGGGATTACAATAAATTTGCAATCTGCATTATTATGAATATATCTATAAAAAGAAAAGGCTAATGTTTTTATCACGCTTGGACAATTAGAGTCCTTCGCCGGATAGAATTTTATTAACCTTTTCTTTTACTTATTTACAATGGATTTTTAATAACTATTTTGTACTTTTTTCGCAAATTCGAACATGCGATTCCTAAAGGAAATAGACTCCTACACGTTTTCAGGCGTGCAGAATGGGGCTGTATCAGCATGATAGATCGGAACAATGCTTCCTTTTTTGTATGTCCTTCGTTTAAACTCATCAAATTGCAGTTTGTTATCAATCAGAAGGATCACGTATAATTACTCAACTAAGAATCTTATAATAAAAAACCAGATAAATATCTAATCCTAAAATCAAATCACTTATCTATTCATTCACTCAAAAACTCACAATCTGTCACATATTAGAAAAAGAGATTATTAGTACAAATATCCAAACACTATTTTCCTGCATTATATATAATATAAAGTTTACAAGCTATTCGCTAGAACAGTTCATTTAAAAAGGAAAATATTATGCTTATACCATTTAATGAAGCAAGAGGTTTCCAATTCAAGGTGCCAGAACACGAGGTAAGTTGCCACTATGAAAACTTGGTTTATACACTGGATTCCGTAGTACATGTTTTTAAAGATCAATTTCCTTCTCGATATTTTAAAACGCTTACCGTATCAAATCCGAGCCCTATCGGAAATCCCATTATTTATAATACTAAAAATATAATATATCTGAACGTGAATCCTTTAAAACTGGATCAGGCCGCATATCAATTTGCTCACGAATTGTGTCATTATTTAATTCCTGAAGCCGTCGCTCTCAATCTTTGGTGGTTTGAAGAATCGATATGCGAAACAGCTTCCTATTTTTTTTTACCCAAGGTAACTGAATATTGGTATCAAACTAATCTTACGAAAAATAACAAAGCATATCTATTTACAAAATATGCAGTCATAGATTCTAAAAAGGCATACAGATTTAATTTACATCACGAAGACGAAATACTGAGTCTTGAAAGGAATTGTTATCAACGCAATAAAAATGCATATATTGCAAATCTTCTACTTCCTATTTTTAATAAATACAATAAAACATGGTTGGCCATTCCTTACCTTTGTAAAGTCCCCAGTGGATTGACTTTGAAAAAGTCATTAAATGAATGGATCATTCTTTCTCCTCCTGTATGCCGCCTTGGTTTAGTTAGTATTTATAATTTATTTTTCTAAATTGATAGTTCTGTTGTATACATCTTTCTTTTACATTTTCTGTATTTCATCATCCGGCATGGGCGAAGTATTTTCAATAAAAATAAAAAGGCGGCAAACATGCATAATCGCACACTCACGTCTGGAATCCATCAAGATTAAGGTATTTCTATCATACAAGCATCTATTTTCAGCTGCCGCCTTTGCGCAAAGTCGGCAGCTATCAGCTACGTCATTACTCTGAAAAAAATTCTCATATTCTTAAAATACTTATTTTTACATCAGCTTTGCTTGTATTGCAGCTCCAATTCACTTGCTTGTGTACCTCTCATTCCCCAATTATCAAGTGGCGGTTCATTAATAATAATAAAAATATCGTCCGGTTGAATTTCAAGACGACTACCAAGCATGCTTACTATCTCATGAATAACACTTTTTTTGACTTCTTTACTCCTGCCTGGAAATAACGTCAATTCAATAATTGTAAATTTAGCTGTTTTCGTAGAGTTTCGCTCAAAACAATCATTTTCGAGTTCATATAATCGCTGAAATCTATCCCAATCAGGAATAGATAAAGCATTTTCAAGTGCCTCATGAATTGATTCCAGCATTGTCTTTTTATATTCAAAAGAATGACCCTTTAAAATTTCAATCTTTACTAATGGCATAATGACTCCTCCTTATTAGAAGTACGTAGATCTCCGTACGGCTACTTTATCACTCATTATTATACTGCACAGACAGGCATTGCGTATTCAGTTGCTTCCTGCACCTAAAGATCTGCAACCGCCATCTGTGTAAGCACCTTTTTGGTCCTTGCCTCCATATCCTTTCCGTTGAATTTTTGCAGCAAAAGCTCGGAAACAATATTTCCGTCTCTCGTGAACAAAATTCTGTCGGCATGGGCGGCAATCTTCGCATCGTGGGTTACAAGCAGAATCGAGGTGCCTTCCCTGTTGATGCCCACCAGCAATTCCATGATTTCCTCAGCCGATTTGGAATTAAGCGCACCGGTCGGCTCGTCGGCAAAAAGGATTTCCGGCGCGCCGATCAGTGCCCGGCAAATACCTGCCCGCTGAAGCTGTCCGCCAGAAACTTCGGTGGTATTCCTGTTCTCAAGCCCATCAATTCCTGCTTTTTTCATCAGTACCTTTGCTCTTTGCCCCAGCGCCGCAGTATCCTTCTTACCGTCCCGAACGGCGGGGAGGAGAATGTTATCTAAGAGGTTCAGATTTTTCAGCATAGTGGGCTGCTGAAAGATAAATCCCATTTTCGTCCGGCGCATGTCCGCAAGCTCATTTTCTTGGAGTTTAGAAAGTTCCGTATTGCCAAACTTCACCGATCCGTCCGATATATCATCCATACCAGAAAGCGCAAACAGCAGGGTGGATTTCCCAGAGCCTGACGGGCCCATAATGGCAGCAAATTCACCTTTTTTAATTTCAACAGTTACCCTGTCAAGTGCCTTTACTTGTTCAACGCCCTTTCCAAAGATCTTTACGATGTTTTTTCCGGTAACGATATTTTCCATAACCTATGCCTCCTTAATGTGTTCAAAAATCTTGAGCGGACGAATATCCCGTACGCCCAGCAATGTGGCAATATACACACATGACCCAATCACCAGCGGGGAAACCATATAAGCGAAGAACGGGTTGACCACAAAATGAAATGCCGTCGCGCCGAATGCGGATATAATCGCAACTCCGATATACTCGCCGAGCGTGTTAGCCATCATTGTTCCAATGACAACCCCCAGCACCAGCACAATGACGGCGCGTGTCAGATATTGCCTGCGGATCCCCTCGCTTGTGAAACCCATTGATTTTAAAATCGCTATGGAATAACGGTCTTTAGCCACCAGCATCTTCATAAACAGCACTGTGACCAGTACGGTGAGCCAAACTGTTACTCCTACTGCGGCATAGGAAGCCATCTTCACCGAGTTTATCATCGGTCCGAACATCTGATTGATGATTGCCTCAACGCCGTGAACTTTAGCGAACGGAAAATGCTCCTTATACTGTTCTATGATTCCTTCAGCGTCTGCATCCGTTCGGAAAGTGATTGGAATACTGACCGATAAAATATCTCCGGAATCAGATTCAAAAATGGCTTGCGCCGTCCTGCCGCCGTTCGTAATGTCAGAATAAACCCCGCTGACCGTCAGCGGCTTCTTGACGCCGTCCACTATTAAAACGATTACATCACCAATGGTTTTTGCGAGGTCGTCTGCATACAAAGCGGAAATTGCAATCTCCGATTCTGTCTGTGGAACCGTTCCCTGCGTATAGATAATGGGATAGGCCGTATGGTCGCCCAAGCTCACCCTCAGCTTCTGCGTGGAGCCGTTATCCGCTTCCATCTCAAACATTTTGGTAGTTATCATAGCGTACTTTTCCACGTTCTTGTCTGCTGCCAGTGAATCTGCCGCTTTGGCACCCTTTTGGGCGACGTCCCTTGCTTGTGTGGGCTTGATATATAAAGCGGCGTCACATATTCCCATGCCCATGTAGGTGATGAAGCTCCTTGCGGAAATCGTATTATAGATGTTTTGGGGCACAATCATAATAAAAGACGAGATAATCAACACCGTCAACATTGTCATATAAAGTTTTTTGCGGGTAAGAATATCCTTAATTCCGAGAAAAACATTTCTGGAAAAGAGCCGGTTGTTACTCAACCGGAAGCCTCTTGCCGATTTCGAATTTTCCCGGGGCGCACCGAATCTGACTGCCTGGGCCGCCGATATTTTCCGAAAGCGCTGCAGCACCGCGTTTACATACAGCAAAACTACGCCGTAAATCACCGCTGCACCGGCAAAACCACAAAACAGGCCCAATCGAAGTGTCTGACGTCCGCTTTCCCCCATGTATAGGCGGATATTTTGCAGAAATGGCTCTGAGAGCGGAATGGAGAGCAGAAACCCAAACAGACAGGCTATTCCGGCGATGACACCGTATTTTGCGATATAGAGTTTTTTAATGCTGTTCACCCGCATTCCAACCGCTTTTAACACACCTATTTCCCTGTAATCTTCCTCAATTTTCGCCAATAGCGTAAAACGGATGCATAAAAACGCCACAATAATTACCAGCATAACAATCAGTGCCAGGACGCCGATCATGATGCCGTCCGTAAGACTGTTCATCAGCCTAATTTGCGTGTATGTGATAGCAGGCGGGCCGTTTGCCGGAAGTCCCGCATCGAGATAGGCTGTCTCAAAATCCGCATAGGAAACGCTGTCCCTTAACCGAAACTCTATGAGCTGTTCCATTTGCCCGAACTCCCGGATTTTCTCGAAATCAGCTTCACTCACCAAGAAGCGTTTGGAGGATACAAGCGCAGCGTTCATTGTGGAATCCCGCAAGAAGCCCGCCACAGTAAAATCCACGCCATGAATAGTCACCTTGTCGCCCAGCTTTACGTTACCCCCCTGCATATAGTAAATTGGAAAATAAACTTCGCCGTCTGAGGGGTGGATGATTTTGCTGTTTAAGTCGAGCAGGAAATCAAATTTTTCACTCTGAATGGAAAAGCCATTGTCCTGTACACTATCGGCAAGGGAGTTCTCTCCGATTACAATTTCAGCCCCATCAATGTTGAGAAAAGGAAGCACCTGACAATCCTCCACAACCTCCTGACCATCCGCGAATTTCCAAAGCCGCTCGCTATCCACATCACCGGTGTGCATCTGAATAAAGTGAGTTGCCTTTGCCGAAAGCAATATTTGATCGACAGCGCCTGATAAATTGACGGTCAGTGAAACCGCCAAGGCGGTGAGCATAGCCGCAATCAGGATAAATGCTGTGATTGTCGCGGTAATCAGCTTGCTTTTGCGTATGTCGTTTTTAATGAGATTACTATACATTTCTACCTCCGCTTTTCTTATTTTGGGGCAGGCGTAAAACAAACATCTTCGTGTAGGGTGCGATGGCGTCTGACACAAAGACCTCGCCGGAGTGCTGCTCCGTCACCTTTTTTACAATGGCAAGTCCCAGTCCGGTTCCGCTGCCTGAGCTTCTTGAATCGCTGCCGGAAATAAAAGGTTCAAACAAACTTCCGGCAATTGCGTCAGGGATCATTGCACCACTGTCCGCGATTTGGATGATGATATGTTCCGATTCTTCCGTCAGGCTCACAGAGAGCAGACTGCCCTCCGGATTGTGACGAATTGCATTTGTCAGAAGATTGCCAATCGCACGGCTCATTTCCAGCGAATCCATTTCAAAAAATACAGGTTCTTCCGGCAGCAGCAGATCAAGCTTCATCTGCTTACTCTCTATTTCCCCAAAGAGGGAAGCGCATGCCACACGAAGCAGTTCTGCTATATCGGCCGACGCTAATTTCATTTGATACTGCGGTGCGCCCAGTTTGGAATAAGAAAGCAGCTGGTCCACCATTGCGTTCATTTGGTCTGATTTTGCTTTGATTGCCATGTGGTACTCCCGCTGCTTATCCGCATCATCTACCATGCCGCTTGCCAGAGCACCGGCATATCCGGTGATCGTCGTCATTGGAGTCTTCAGATCATGAGCAATATGCGAGAAAAGCCGCATCCGTTCGTTTTCCATCGTCAAGCGTTTTTCTTCGTAGTTTTTGAGATTACGTGTCATGTGATTGAAGGTATCCCGCATTTCTTTAAACTCGGTTTCTGTTTCAAAATCCAGCGAGACGTCCAAATTGCCGTTTGAAACCTCCCGGAATCCTTCTGCCATACGTCCGGCAGGATCAGAAACTTTATGACTGATACTGCGCGCAAAAAGAGCAATTCCCACACAGTATACTGCCATTTGCAGCAGTCCCCACAAAACAATCTGTGCGATTTTGTACGGTTCCATATCCGCTGCTATACCGGGGATTGCATCGTAAGGGAATTCCCGTTCAGCACCATACACAAGTGTACTAAATAGGTCTTCCAATATCGATATTACTATTTCAATTCCGAGGAAATAGCCAATAAACCGAAGCACAACGGTTCTCAATATGCTGTGTCTTCGCTTCATCTTTGCGCCTCCAACCGATACCCCAACCCACGGATTGTCCCGATAGACACCCCGCAGTCGCCGGGAAGCTTGCCCCGCAGCTTACTGATTGCAACCATCACCGTATTGTCATCAACGGTAACCGCTTCCTGCCATGCGGCATCATAGATCTGCTGTTTGGTAAACACGCGGCCGGGGCTCTGCATAAACAGCTTCATCATGTTAAATTCTGTGGCAGTGAGCTGTATGCATTTATTGTCGGAGTACAAGCTGCAGGCAGAGATATCCAGAGTCAACCCACCCACTGTCAGCAAAGCCGTGCCGGAATTCACCGGTTGTGCGCCATAGCGGCGCAACCTGGCTCTGATTCTGGCAATCACCTCCAGAGGGTCAAACGGTTTAGTTACATAATCATCCGCTCCGAGGTCAAGCCCCAAGATTTTTTCGTGATTTTCCGTTTTCGCACTCAAGACGATAATGGGAAGATTCCCACGTTCCCGCAAGGCTTTAATCAACTGGTAGCCGTCAAGCTCCGGCATCATAATGTCGATGACAGCCAGATCAATTTGCACGGAGTCGGCCTGTTTAAGCGCCTCTAGTCCATTTTCGGCCTGTACCACAAAATACCCGTCCTTTTCAATATACAACCGCAGAAGCTCACGGATTTCTTTTTCGTCATCCACAATCAGAATGGTTTGGTTCATTGTTTATCCCTCCTCATTTATTTTTTACCTCCGGGCTGCAAAGCTATCATAACAGCCGAACCTTTCCGTTTATCCAATCAAACTTTAATATTGGCTTAATATTACCTTTCAGTTCCCTTAAAATTTATAAAATTCAATCCGGTTGTGTCTTCAATCTGCCATCAATAGGCTTTTCCGCATTCTCCGGAATAGCCCAGATCCTTTGCATAAGTCATAATATCTTGAATCTTACCCTATTCCAATCATAAAAAGACATACCTCACCCTTGGCAAAAGCTATGCCTTCTTTATAAAAATATTAGGGGAAATATTTCAAAAAATATTTATTTTAAGTACTAAACTCACGTACATAAAAGACATAACTTCCCACTATCGTAAAGTTATGTCTTTATGTGTCATCAGGTCAAAATAGATGCTGACATTTCGTTCTCATTATGCTCATTAGTGGAAATTAATCTTCATATGCATCTCCACTATTTTCTTTGTTCAAAGTACCGTCAAGTTCAATCATCAAAAATTTAGCCAACTCTTTTACAACAGGTCTATGCAACTTTCCTTTTGGAACAATAATCAATTCGTTTTCATTAAGCTTCATAAGTCCTTCTTCGGTTTCAAGATGAAAACTCCCCTCAATCACGTAAAAAAGTTCATCTAAAACCTCTCCTGCATAAGATATAAACAATTTGAAGTTGAAATATATTTTTTAGTATAACAAAAAAGCAAGCTAAAAGAAATACAATTCTGTATCTATTTTAGCCTGCTGCTTCCTTCCTGAGTTGGAGTTTGCTGCGGGCATCCCATCAATGGAAAAAAGATTTAAAAATCGGACTGGGGGCCGGGGCTTAATCGATCAAGCAAAACCGCCTTATCCGTCTTGCTTCCTTTTATTTTTAAAACGATACATTTGGTCATCTGCTTCTTTCAGCGCCATGGCATACCCTTTTTCTGAGCCGGGGAAAATCGAATATCCCGTAGAAACCATTGGGAATTCATTTTGCATGTCACGGCTTTTTCTGATTCCGTCAATCTTTCTGTAAAACAAACCAACAGCATCCTTCAACTGCAACTCATTCGTAGTTCGGCATATAACGCAAAATTCGTCTCCGCCGACACGGTAACATAAGCCTATCTGCAAAAAACAGTCTTTTATGATCTTTCCTGTGAGTTGAAGGCAAGCATCACCCCATTGATGCCCATACAGATCATTGATCCGTTTAAAATTATCAAGATCAAACGTTAAAACGCTGCCGCTGGCATTTTGATTCAGACTTTTGATATGTTGCTCATACACGCTGCGGTTGAGCAATCCGGTCAAGGTGTCCTGTGTTTCCGAAAGCTCGCAAAAATAAGCGTAATACAGGATCAGGCCCAGGGTTATGCACAACCAGGAAGTATGGATATCTGGCAGTATGATCTGCACGAGGGTCCCTGTAAATACAAAAACAAGCAGCATGATAAACGTGCTTTTTATATGGCACTGATAAATTTTCATGGCCTTTAAGGACTCAACAATCAGTATTGTGTACGAACACAGATATGCAGCAGCATACAGGCTAAACAATGAGCCACGCAGATAATAACCATTGCTGATCGTAAAAATCAATCCTGTCCATGGAGAGCTGATAGCAAAGGCAGCGTTGATCCATACGGGAATTGTCAGTGCCGTCCTGATCCGTCTTTTTTCTGCTGAAAAAGCCTTAGACAATACAATCGCAATAAAAGGAGAGAGAGAAAAACCGATTACATTTACAGCAAAAAGGGGAACATTGCTCTCGGTAATACGGTTTTCAAAAAGAACGCTCCCTATTTCCGCTATGATTATCATGATTGTCATACAAGCAGCAAAGGTAAACTGCTTTTTCATCGTGTGCGTATAAAAGACATTGCGGCAAGACATATGCACTAAAATTGCGAGCGAAAGAACACATATCACACCTATAGCTATATAATTATTCGTCAATTCACTCATGAATCCGCTTCCTTCTCAGGCTTTCCATTTCGGGCAAGGCAGGTCCGGAAAGGATGTGATCTCCTGCCACAATATGTATTATATAGTGCTTCATCTGTTTTCCCGACGCGCCTGCTTCCGATTTTCACTTCCAAAACGGAATACGTTTTTATCTATATTATCATGTTTTACCATACAAAAAAAAGACATAACAATTCTTTGGCAGAAAGCTATGTCTTTTTTATGCGGATGGCGGGACTTGAACCCGCACATAGTCACCTACGTCAGATTTTGAGTCTGATGCGTCTGCCATTCCGCCACATCCGCTGATTACCGCCGCACTAATTTCATTCATATCAGCAGCGACAGTAATTATTCTATCATACCTTTTTTCAAAAGACAAGTCTAAAATTTCATATTATTCAGAATCGGAAAGCAATCAAGGGTCGCAAAATAATCCTTCGGTGTTTCTGCTCTTCTGATCAGCTGCACACTTCCGTCTTCTTTCAGCAGGAGCTCGGCAGATTTTAACTTACCGTTGTAATTGTAGCCCATAGAGTAGCCATGTGCGCCCGTATCGTGGATAAACAGATAATCTCCCGTTGAAATCTCAGGAAGCATTCGGTCGACCGCGAATTTATCATTATTTTCACACAGGGAACCTGTCACATCATATTTTCTGTCACAGGAAGCATGTTCCTTACCGAGCACCGTAATGTGGTGATAAGCGCCATACATGGCGGGGCGCATCAGATCGACGGCACAGGCATCACAGCCGATATATTCCTTATGGGTATGCTTTTCATGGATTGCTTTTGTCACAAGTGCTCCGTAAGGACCTGTCATAAACCGTCCCATCTCCGTGTAAATCGCCACATCTCCCATTCCTGCGGGTACCAGCACTTCATTAAATACCTTCTCCACACCTGCACCGATCGCACGAATATCATTCGGCGTCTGATCAGGAAAATAAGGGATTCCAACACCCCCTGAAAGATTGATAAAGCGAATATCTGCCCCGGTCTGTTTCTTTAGCTCCACCGCAAGTAAAAACAGCCGCTTTGCGAGCATCGGATAATACTCGTTCGTTACCGTGTTGCTCGCCAGAAAGGCATGGAGACCGAAATGCTCTACTCCCTTTGCTTTCAATATTCTAAAGCCCTCAAACATCTGCTCCGTCGTAAAACCGTACTTGGAATCGCCCGGATTATCCATAATACCGTTACTCATTTGGAACAAGCCGCCAGGGTTGAACCGGCAGCTTAACATTTTCGGCAATGTCACCAGACTTTCTAAAAATGAAATATGAGTCATATCATCCAGATTGATTACAGCACCGATGCGATCTGCGAACACATATTCCTCCGCCGGTGTGTCATTGGAGGAAAACATGATTTCCTCGCCATGAAAACCAAGCGCATCTGCCAGCATCAGCTCTGTCAGAGATGAACAATCACAGCCACAGCCGTACTCCTTCATGATATTGATTAAAAACGGATTCGGATTCGCCTTTATGGCAAAATATTCCCGATAGCCTTTATTCCATGCAAACGCCTCCTTTACCGCTTTCAGATTTTCCCTTAATCCCTTCTCATCATAAATATGAAATGGTGTCGGATAAGTCTTTGCAATTTTCTCAATTTGTTCTTTTGTCACAAACGGTACTTTATTCATAGTGAATTTTCTCCTATCTCTAATTTCTATTTTTCTTCTATTTACAACGTCATCTGATCCACACATATGATACTTCTATAATAATGAGGCACGCATCTCCTCCGGTGATATCGGGCTTAAGTACGCCGGTGCTACATCAAATACAGTCTTACAGCCCTTCATGCCCTCTTTGTTCATACGGTAAGCCGCTCTCGCATAAGCCGTCAGCACACATGCCGTAAATTCCGGATTCGAGTCCAGTCTCAGGCTATACTCAATGACATGATTATGCTCCTGATTGTTCCCTGTTTTTCCCGTACGCAGCACAAAGCCGCCGTGTGGAATGCCTGCATGGTTACGTTTCAACTCCTCCTCCGATATAAAATACACAGTCGTATCATAGTCGGCAAAATAGTTTGGCATTGTCTTGATTTCCTGTTCAATCCGCACCAGATCAGCGCCCTCCTCAGCAACAACAAAGCATTCCCGCGTGTGCTTCTGCCTTGTGGAAAGTGCCGGATTTTCACAGCTTCGTACAGATTTCAGAGCCGATTCCACCGGAATCGTATACTGCTTTGCATCTTTAACGCCTTCGATCCTTCTGATCGCATCCGAATGACCCTGGCTCACGCCCTTTCCCCAAAATGTGTAATCGCTGCCCTCCCTTAAAATCGCATTGGCATAAAGCCGGTTTAGAGAAAACATACCGGGATCCCAGCCGACGGAAATCATCGCAACCTTGCCTCCGTTTAAAGCCGCCTCATTGACCGCCGCAAAATGAGTCGGAATATTCGCATGCGTGTCAAAGCTGTCAACAACATTAAAATAGTTTGCATAGAACGGTGTCTGCTGCGGAAGATCTGTCGCTGAACCTCCGCAAATAATCAGCACATCCAAATCATCCTTCATTTCCTCAAGCCGGTCTGCATGATATACAGGAACACCCGACAGCACCGAAACACTCTCCGGCGCCCTGCGAGTAAAAACAGCCGTCATCTCCATATCCTCATTTTGTCGGACCGCGTATTCAATCCCTTTTCCAAGATTTCCATATCCCAAAATTCCAATTCTGATTTTCATTGATTCTTCTCTCCCGTGTTATTTTTCAATTTTATTAATTCAATTTCATTGCGCATCGCTTCTTTAAATACATCCACAAAATTAATCTGCCCCGTGTAAAGACAGGTGTCCGCACCCACGCCGGAAATATCACCTGTCAGCACATAGCCCGAATCCACAATCAGCCTCAGCTGCTTTTCCCTGCGCTCCAACCGGTAATATTCACAGCCGGGCAGCTCGATATCGTCTGCCGAAAGAATGACGACCCGTTTATTTTTCTTCAGAAGTTCCAAAAGCTCCGGCTCCAAAGAGGAAATAAATTCTCCCGGCGCCGACAAATAAAGCCGATACTCAGTCATGGAAAGCATCGTATAAACCTTATTCCGTATATTTTTATAACCTTCAATCGTAATATACCCTGCGCCGACCTCCTTGGGACTTTGCAGATGTGCCGCAAGATAATCTTTCGCCTTTCCCATCATACGAATTCGGTTATCACACAATTCCTGCACAGTCACACATTGGTATTTTACCGGATTTCCTTCACTCATTTGTGCCGCGCCTTTTTCTGTAAGGCTTGCGAGTGCACTATAGACATTTGAACGTGAAATACCGGTCTGCTTTGCAGCCTCGTATCCTGTCAGCGCACCGTTTTCAAACAGGCATAGATAAATCAGAGACTCCTGCTTCGTTAAGCCGAACAGCATCAGTTTTTCGATTATGTTTTCCCTGTCCATATCCTCTCTCTTTTCGTAGTTCTTTTCAGGAACACTATAGCAGGAGATCGCATAACTGTCAAGCAGGAAATTGATTTTATGAGGAATTACCATTTTCAAAGCTTAAGTTTTCAATCTCAGACGGATTTTTCATACAATAAAATTTAATTTGCTTTCGATATTCCGATGGAGAAACACCGATTTGCTTTTTGAAGGAAGTTGCAAACCCGGTAGCTGTGCCAAACCCTAACGCCTTTGCAATCTGCTCAACCGACAAATCCGAATCAGACAGCAAATGAGCCGCATGATCCGTCTTCTTTTCCATAATATATTCCGTGATCGTACAACCGGTAAATTGTCGGAACACACTTTTCAGCTTTGTAGAGCTCATATTTGAGAGATATACAAGATCAACCTGTTTGATCTTACCTGTGTAGTTCCTGTCGATATATTGCAATGCATAAAGGATCTGTTCATAATCGATGTTCTTTTTGGGAAAGCGGTCATTACCCATTGCGATCAGCACAGCCATCAGCTCATAGGCCTTCGCTACAAAGTAAAGTTCGGCAGACATGCCGGTCAGCTTGCTTTCATGTACATCGACAAGCACCTTCCTCATCTCCTGCGGCCAGTTATGCTCACCTCCCATGTTTTTCAAAATCGTTACAGGATCTGCCCGCATTGCAGTAAAGGCCGTATCCAGATGTTTTTTATAAAAAGACGGAACATACAGTACCTCTGTATAAGCCACTCTTGTTCCTGCCCGCATAACAGCATTTGTACCATTTCCTTTTTCCTCCATGAAGGAAAGAATTTTACCGGGAGGAAGATGATTTGTATAATCCAACCGTAGCGAAATATATAGTGAGCTATCCGGCATTGTTACAGGAAATTCGCTGCAGAATACAAAATCACATTTCGTAATGGCAAAGTAATCTTCATGTACCAAATACCAAAAAAATCCTTCTGTTTTTATCCCGTCTCCCTCTAAACACACACCGCATCCAACAGAATTGCTTTCACATGGAATCATTCCCATAGCAAAACAAATATCCTGAATTATTTTATCCGGAGTTTGTACTTTCATTTCAACCACCCTTTTCTATCAGACATTTTATCTTTTCCGAAGGACATACTTGCGAAAACCTTATTGCATCCTGCCGCAGAAGATAATACAATGATCGATGGTTAGAACGAGCTAACCGCAGAGTATTGTATCATGTTTTTATCGAAAATACAAGGAACAGGGGGTGGGAATGAAATGCTTCTATTGGATGTGCGCTGCAAACTATTTCTGTTTGTTATTATCAATTTTGTATCCTTTGCTGCAAAGGATCTCCTATTTGGCAGTATCATCTTTTCCATTGTATTGCTCCTTTCCTTTTTAATCGGACAATATCGGGCCGCATTTAAATATACGCTTTACTATGGAATCTTGTTATCGCTGATTACCTTATGCACACATCTGCCTTCTGCACTAAGCAGTCTTATTTCCATGTTGAGCTTGTTTATTCGCATGTTTCTACCGATTATTCTTTCCGTAGAAATACTTGTTATGACAACAGCAGTCAGCGAATTGCTTGCAGCAATGTACTATTTCCGTATTCCCCGCTCTTTTGCTGTCAGCTTCGCTGTAGCAATGCGCTTTTTCCCAACGATTCGCGAGGAATTTGATAACATTAAAGATGCTATGCGCCTGCGGGGGCTGGATATTTCCATGCGCAATCTTATTCGGCATCCCATTCGCTGCTATGAAACCGCTTTGATTCCATTGATGATGCGGGCTGCTACGATTTCAGAAGAGCTTTCCGCCGCATCAGTCTCCAGAGGAATCGACAATCCGGCACCTCGTTCCTCTTTTCAAAAATTACATATGACGGGGCTGGATGTCCTTTTCACTCTGGTATTTTCTCTGCTGCTCATTGGCATCCTTGCAATCAAACAATTCATCTGAGAGGAGACGATATGATTCGACTGAAAAATGTATCCTTTCAATATGAAGGAACAGAAGAAACACTTCATCATATTTCCCTGGAAATCCGTGCCGGTGAATGCGTTGTACTTACCGGCTGCTCCGGCTGCGGTAAGAGCACCGTCACCCGGCTGATCAACGGTCTGATTCCGCATTTTTATACCGGAAAATTACAGGGCAGCGTGGAGGTTTGCGGACACGATATATTCCAGACAGAGCCTCATCAATTATCTATGCTGGTTGGTTCTGTCTTTCAAAATCCAAGGACTCAGTTCTTCAATTCCGATACCGACAGTGAATTGGTTTTCGGCATGGAGAATATGGGCATGGATTATGAGGAAATGCATCAGCGATATGACAAAACCGTAGCAGAACTGGAGCTGTCCGAATTAGTACACAGAAGTATTTTTACCTTATCAGGAGGACAGAAACAAAAAATTGCTTTTGGCAGTGCTTATACAGTTTCACCTGAGATCTATGTGCTGGATGAACCCTCTTCTAACTTAGATCACGAATCTATTGAACGCCTTGCACAACTGTTACGCCAGATAAAGGCGCAGGGAAAAACGATTTTAATCGCCGAACACCGTCTGTATTATATGAATGGAATTGCGGACAGAATTATCAGGATGACAGACGGCCACATCAAAAATGAATGGCCGGCAGATTCTTTTGCGCAAAAGACGGAGCAGGAGCTGGGAAACATTGGCCTTCGCTCTTTTCGGGAGACGAAATTGCTGGTCACAAAAACAGGAAGACACCATACCCCTGCCCTGGAAGTGCGTGAATTATCTGCTTCCTATGAAAAAAAAGACGTAGTATGCAACATCAGCTTTACACTTGAAAAAAATAAAATTGTTGGAATTGTCGGTGAGAACGGAAGTGGAAAATCCACGCTTGCACGCTCAATCTGCGGGCTTCATAATGCTTGCCGCGGAACAGTTCTATTTGAGGGAAAACCAATACCGGGAAAAAAGAGGAGCCTCTTTACCTATCTCGTTATGCAGGATCCGAACTATCAGCTGTTTGCAGACAGCGTCCTTCATGAATTGATTCTCACCGGATATAAAAACAGTGTGCCGTCCGAGGAACAGATTGAAGAAATTGTTTCCGAACTGAGTCTTAGCGATGTGCTAAAGCAACATCCTCATTCCCTTTCCGGCGGGCAAAAGCAACGCTTGGCTATTGCATTAGCGGCTCTTTCTCCGGCAAAAATTCTGATTTTCGATGAACCCACCAGTGGTCTGGATTATTCCAATATGCTGCGTGTGGTTTCCATGCTGCGGATGCTATCCGCGAAAGGAAAATCCATAATGGTCATCTCACACGACTATGAGCTTTTAAATCAAGCGTGTGATGACATCATAGATTTATCAAAAGCCTGTACATAGAAAGGAGTTTTCCAAATGAACGAAAACACAAATAACAAAATGAAATCCCGGGATTTTATTACTCTCGGCATCTTTTCCGTGCTCTTCATTGCCATTTTCTTCGTATGCCTGATGTGCGTCAGCTTCGCACCGATTCTTCAGCCCTTCGGCATTGCGCTGACTGCTTTGGCCGGCGGTCCGGTCTACATGCTGATGCGCATTAAGGTCAATCACTTTGGGGGCATCATCATCAGCGGCACCCTCTATGCACTATTTATGTTTGCCACCGGCTCCGGATGGATCATTCTGGTTTCCACAATAATTGGGGCCGTCTTGGCAGACCTGATTAGTAAGGTATCAAATAATAAGTCTTATACAATACTTACGGTTGGTTATTCTGTGTTTATGGCCTTTACCGCTTTGGGCAGTTATTTACCTTACCTTGTCATGCGGGATTATTACGTCGCTCTTTCTGAAAGCAGCGGGGTAAATGGTGAGTTTATGACAGCCGTGGTTGCATTGATGAACGGTCCCATGATTATGATTGCAGTTGCCGCTGCCGCTGTCAGCGCGATTCTCGGTGCATTGCTGGCCCATACAATGCTTAAGAAGCATTTTATTAAGTCCGGAATGGTGAAGGAGGTGGCCTGATTGGCATCTAAAAAACCAAAAAGTGGAATAACCCGTATCTTTGAGCTTGCGGCCAAGCATAGGAGTCTTTTAGCGATGAGCGGTGTTTTGGCAGCTCTTGCCGCCGTCGCTTCTTTTGTTCCTTATATTGCCGTTTATCTCATCATAAGGGATATCATCGCAATTTATCCTAATTATTCAGCGCTCCATGCCGGCACAGTGAAAGGATATAGTTTATTGGCTGTCGCAGGGATTGCTGCAGATGCGGTTCTATTTCTGGCATCCTCTCTTTGCGCGCACATCGCCGCTTTTGGAACACAGTACGGACTTAAATCTGCCTTTACAAAACATTTGGCCAAAATACCGCTTGGTTACCACCTTACCATAGGCAGCGGCCGTTTTCGCAAGGTAATTGATCAGGACATCGAAAAAATAGAGAGCTTTCTTGCACACTCCTATCCCGATATGATTGCTTCCTTCACGTCTCCCGTGGTAATCCTGGTGCTGCTCTTTGTCTTTGACTGGAGATTCGGACTTGCGGCTCTGGCGGCAATCATCATAGCTTTCGCGATGCAGATGATGATGTTTGGCGTGGCCGGACCGGAAATCATGAAGGAAATCCAGAAGACCGGTGCGGATATGACCGAGGCATCAGTCGAATATGTTCGCGGTATGCCTGTCCTGAAAGCATTTGGGCAAACAGCCCGGTCCTTCACACAGCTTTGCAGCTCGATTGGAGCCTATACAAAAATCATGCTGACTTATACACTGAAATGGGAGAATTATACCTCGGCGTTTATGGCGATTATCAATAATATCTACCTGTTTATTCTACCGGTGGGCATTCTAATTGGTCAGAACACAACAGATTATGCGGCATTTTTGCTGAGCTTTTTATTCTATCTGCTGTTCACGCCTGCCATCGCCTCGGTTCTCAATAAGTTCATGTACGTATCTTCTTCCAGCATGAGAATTGCAGGCGGCGTGGCAAACTTTGATGCCATGATGGCTTTGCCGGAGCTGTCGAGTACGGAAAACAATAAAGTTCCACATAGTTTCTCTGTAGAATTCAAACAGGTCTCCTTTTCCTATGATAATACGGAAAAGGACGTCCTGAACAATGTCAGCTTTATTGCTCCCGCAGGCAAGGTTACTGCGATTGTAGGTCCCTCCGGCAGCGGGAAAAGCACAATTGCGCATTTGATTCCTCGTTTTTGGGATGTGTCAACGGGCAGCATTTCTATCGGCGGAACAGATATCCGCACGCTTTCGGAGTCAGCATTGATGGAACAGGTAAGCTTTGTTTTTCAGGATGTTTATCTCTTTGGCAGGAATATTCGAGAAAATATACGGATGGGCCGGCCGGAGGCTTCGGATGAGGAAGTCATCCAGGCAGCCAAGGCTGCCATGTGTGATGACTTTATTTCTCGTCTTCCCAATGGGTATGACACCATGTTTGGAGAAGCCGGCATTCATCTCTCCGGAGGAGAAGCGCAGCGGATTTCCATTGCCCGTGCCATCATTAAAAATGCACCGGTTCTGGTGCTGGATGAGGCCACGGCCTTTGCGGATCCGGAAAATGAGCAGTTAATTCAAACTGCATTAAGCAAGCTAATGGTGGGCAAGACAGTTATCATGATTGCCCATCGTCTTGGAACAGTACGGGACATGGACAACATTCTCGTGATGGATAACGGCAGATTATCCGAATCGGGCACACATGAGGTACTGATACAAAAAGGCGGTGTATACGCTCGTATGTGGGAACGTTATGTCCAGACATTATCCTGGAATATTACCAGCGGAAAGGAGGCAGCAGCCTGTGAAACTATTTAAAAACTTGTTATTGCTTGATGAAAGAGGACAAAAAAATCTGCGCAGCGCCGTCCTTGCCTGTACACTTACCAGTTTTTCGCTAATGATCCCCTTTTCTATTACTATTCAGATTTTTGTAGAGCTCATGAAGCCGTTGACCGGCCAAAGTGTCTCGTGGGGACGGATGTGGATTTTGTTTGGAATTGGATTGGTGGCGTTTTTTGTCATTTTCTTTTTGTCAAGGCAGGATTACCAGAAAACCTACGTGGCATCATATGAGCAGTCAGAATCCACTCGGCTGCGTGTTGCGGAACAAATGAGGATGCTTCCTATGAGTTATTTTAATGTCCGCGACTTGACGGAATTATCTTCCAATATTATGACAGATTGTACGAATATTGAACAATCTATGTCCAATATCGTACCGCAGCTGATTGCCAACATCATCACATCTGCTTTTGTCTGCGCCATACTGGCATTCTTTGATTGGAAAATGGCTCTGGCAATCTTTATCATGCTTCCGGTTGCCGCCCTGGTACTTATTTTTAGCCGCAAGCTTCAGGAACGAAGGTTCTCCCGCCATGTGGAAGCAAAATTGAGTGCGGAAAAGAAGTCTCAGGAATATTTGGAGGGAATCAAAGTAATTCGCGCCTGCGGCCTTAGCGGTGAAAAATTCAAAGCCCTGGATGATGCCTTTATAGAATTAAGGCAAGCGGCTATTCGTGTGGAACTAGCTTCCGGGTCTGTCATGGCACTCTCAACCATGCTGCTTCGCTGCGGAATCGGTATTGTTACCTTTGTGGGGATATCTCTTCTGACAGAAGGAAAAATTGATTTTATTATTCTGTTAATGTTTCTGTTGATTGCCAGCAGAATTTATGGCCCTATTTTGACGGTACTGACCATGCTTCCCGATCTTTTATATTTAAAAATATCCACTTCCAGGCTGCGTACTCTGATGGAAAGTAAATCAATGACCGGAAGAAATGATTTGCCGATTCGAACCTTCAGCATTACTTTTGATCATGTTTCCTTTTCCTATAATAAAGATTCTGTACTAAAGGATGTGAGTTTTACCGCTCCCGCAGGTAAGGTAACCGCTCTAGTAGGGCCTTCCGGCGGCGGAAAAAGTACAATCTCACGCCTTGCGGCCCGGTTTTGGGATGTGAATGATGGTGTGATACGGATTGGTGATATCAATATAAAAGAGCTTGATCCCGAATATTTGATGCAGAAATTTTCATTCGTATTTCAGGATGTAATCTTATTTAACGACACAATCGAGGAAAATATCCGAATTGGAAAGCCAAATGCCGGCGCAGAAGAAATCCGAGCGGCCGCAAAAGCCGCCTGTTGTGAGGAATTTATTGAAGCACTGCCGGAAGGCTATCAGACTCTGCTTGGCGAAAACGGAGCAACACTTTCTGGCGGTGAACGTCAGCGAATTTCCATCGCCAGGGCACTGCTCAAAAACGCACCTATTGTCATTCTTGATGAGGCAACAGCATCCCTCGACCCGGAAAACGAAATATCGGTACAGCAGGCAATTAATCGTCTTGCTGCCGGAAAAACCGTATTGGTGATTGCTCATCGTCTACGAACAATTGCCGATGCAGATCACATTGTCGTGTTGGAACAAGGTCAAGTTGCGGAACAAGGCAATCATCAAAACCTAATAGGAAAAAAAGGATTATATGAACGACTTTTCTCAATACAAATGAATCGTACCGGCGGGCAGCCCATTTAGCAATTACTTGTATGAATCATAGATTATAATGACTGAAAGCAATACGGTTGGACAAAAACGCCCAACCGTATTGCTTTCATTATTTTGTGTCACAATCATCGGTGACTTCTTACTTTTTGGCCTTTATTCAAGAAATCCCTCCACGCCCCGGTTGGAACCATCAGAGGTCAGGTTTGACTTCTTGTCACTGGACTGTGCAATAATATACTGACCCTTTACGCCGGAATCTCCGTCACTGAATTTCTTTGCAACACCATTCTCGGAGGTATAGCTGTATTTCACGCTGGAACCGCCCTTTGTTGTACCGGCAAGCGACATCTTGCCGTTTTCCAGACCGTTTGCGTAATCACCGGTAATGACCTGCTTTGCAAGCTCCGATGAGCCTATTTTATCGGTATAAAAATTGGAGGTTGCACTTCCGCTTCCGTTAGGAAAATCAGATGCCCATTCTCCTTCGAAAATAAAGGAACCAATCGAGGAGGATTCCGAGTATATGGCACGAATCCAAATGCCGCTTCCGTTCCTGACATTTCCTGCATAGTCTCCATAATAGTAATATCCGTTGCAGTAGACGGCGACACCCTTACCTTCTCGCTCTCCCGCATCATTTTTATCCCCGTAATAAAAAGAACTCTCTTCGCTGATGATTTCGTCCGCCATATCCATATAGGATTCCGTTCTGAGCAGTTCCTTCACATCGTCCATATTACCCGTTTCAAAACAGGTCAGCAGTTCGGAAAGAAGACCGTTATGTGCCTCCTCTTCAGCCGCCCGCTCCGCTTCTTCCGCAGCTTTGGCTTCCTCCTCTGCTTGAATACGTGCACGCTCCGCTTCAATATTGTCGATTTTAATTCTCATGTTTTCATCCTGCGTATTCTCATATCCGGTCTGCAAAGCGACAAGGACGTTATCCTCATCTGCACGGCCTTCATAGATATTCGCCACACCCCAGTAGGCATTTCTATCCTGAATATTATAAAGAAGCGCCTTCTGATAAGCTTCCACAGCATCGTCTGTATCGCCATAAGTACCGCCCAGCATCACATACGCATGTGCAATTGCATTTTTAACCGCTTCATTTTCAGGCTCATATTCCAGTGCTCGATCATAGGCATCGATCGCGGACTGATAATCCATCCCCTCCATATACTGGTTTCCCGTTTCAAGCTCCTGGGCCATTTTATTTGCATCCGAAAAATAACTGACACCATAATAAACGCCAAACATAACTGCTGCTACCAGGACAAGGGCTGTTATAAGCTTCAGAACAAACGCCGCTGTCTGATTCATCATAAAACTCCTCACATTCTTAATCAAATTCGAAGATTTTAAACTTATTTTTTATTTTCTATCTGCCAATCGATTTCCGCCAATCCGTTCTTTTTCAAGAATTCGTTTGCTTGGCTGAAATGTCTGCAGCCAAAAAAACCTCTGTAGGCTGATAACGGGCTTGGATGTGGTGCCTTCAAAATTATCTGCCTTGAATTATTGAGCATGTTAATTTTCGTCTGCGCCGGCCGCCCCCATAGCATATAGACGATGGGTCTGTCCTGTTCATTTAAAATCTGTATTGCCGCATCCGTAAAATCCTCCCACCCGATCCCGTGATGGGAATTAGCCTGATGCGCCCGCACGGTTAATACCGTATTTAATAGCATGACACCCTGTTTTGCCCATTTTTCCAGATAGCCGTTGTCCGGAATGTAACAGCCGAGATCATCGTGCAGTTCCTTATAAATATTGACAAGCGACGGCGGAATCTCAACGTCCGGCTTTACCGAGAAACAAAGTCCGTGCGCTTGTCCTACATCGTGATAAGGATCCTGTCCCAATATGAGCACCTTCACCTCACTGAGCGGTGTCAGGGAAAATGCATTAAAAATATCATTGGGATTCGGAAATACCTGTCTTGTGGAATATTCCTCCCTTATTTTCGCATATAGCTGCCTGTAATAGGGCTTTTTAAATTCCGCCTGCAACGGCGCAAGCCAGTCATTCTCAATTGCCGCCATGTGAACTATCTCCTTACCGAAATTCCTCTTTCACTTAAATAGCTTTTCAAACCGTTAATTTCCAACTCCTTATAATGAAACAGCGAAGCCGCAAGTACTGCATCCGCTTTACCTTCCGTCAGCGCCTCATAAAAATGTACCTCCGTACCGGCACCGCCGGAAGCGATAACCGGAATGCTGACATTTTCGGAAATCAGCCTTGTCAGCTCCAAATCGTAGCCCGCCTTCGTGCCGTCACGATCCATACTCGTCAAAAGAATCTCTCCGGCACCAAGCGCATTCACCTTCATCGCCCATTCTACCGCATCAATACCGACATCTATCCGTCCCCCATTTTTATATATATTCCAACCGGAACCATCCTGACGCCTTCTCGCATCAATTGCAACGACAACACACTGGCTACCGAACTTTTCAGCCGCCTCACTAATCAGTGATGGATTATTGATCGCGGAGGAGTTGATGGAAATCTTGTCCGCCCCTTCCCTCAGAATGTTTTTAAAATCCTCCACAGTTCTGATACCTCCGCCGACTGTAAACGGGATAAATACTTTTTCCGCTACGGCTCGCACCATATCCACAACTGTGGCGCGAGCATCTGAAGAAGCAGTAATATCAAGAAAAACAAGCTCGTCCGCTCCTGCCTGATCATAGGCCGCCGCAATCTCGACCGGATCACCGGCATCCTTTAAGTTCACAAAATTGATGCCCTTTACAACTCGGCCGCCATGCACATCCAGACAGGGGATAATTCTTTTTGTATGCATTTCTTCCTCCTCACAGCGCTATAAAATTTGTCAATATCTGAAGTCCCACCTTTGAGCTTTTCTCCGGGTGAAACTGGCAGGCAAATACGTTGTCCTTTTCCACAGACGCATGTATGCAGGTATTATATGTGGTTTCCGCTTTTACAATTGTTTCATCGGATGCTTTTAAGTAATAAGAATGGACAAAATATACATAAGAACCATTCTCAACACCCCGAAACAAACGTCCTTCATTTTTAAGTTCAAGTGAATTCCAGCCCATATGAGGAATTTTTGTATATTCTCCTGCCGGAATTCTGACGATTTCCCCTTTTAAAACAGATAAGCCCGGCACCCCTTCACATTCCTCGCTTTTTTCAAATAAGAGCTGCAGCCCCAGGCAAATTCCTAAAAAAGGAGTTCCTTTCTCCACAACTTCATGGATTACATGCTCCAGATCATATTGCCTGATCTTTTCCATCGCATCACCAAAAGCACCTACACCCGGCAGAATCACCTTTTGGGCATTCAGGATTGTATCCCTGTCTCTCGTAATAACAGCTTCCTTTCCCAAATATTGCATTGCTTTTTCGACACTTTTGATATTACCCGCATCGTAATCGATGATCACTATCATGGCCTCTGCCTCCCTGAAATGTCATTTCCCGGAAATAAAGCGGTCTTCCGAAATATTATAGCCCTTCTGCCCCTTCCACATCGAAAGTCACATTTTCATTTAATTCTTCCACACTTTGCTTACTTCTTCCGACTTCCGAATCGGAAGAAGCATTATTTTCTTCATTTCCGGCTTCCGGTGTTGATTCTGTCTGATTTTCTGCTTCAGGAGCCACATTCCCTATGGGTGCCGCGGCCGCAGCCGACTCTTCTGCCGTTTCATTGTCAGTCGGAGCAAATTCCTCTTCCTCCCCCTTTATAACCGCATTTTCCGTCGGAATCTTTGGCTGCACCGCCGTCCCATCCGCATTCTCTTCCGGGGACGTCCCGTTGACGTAACCGTCAAGTTCCTTCGAGTATACCTGATTATCCTCAATCTGAAGCCATTCAAATGCCTGCTCCAGACTAACCGCAAATGCGGTTTCCAACTCGGCAATAATTTTATTTCGGATTGTATCAAATTCTTCCTGTACACCAAGCTGTGCAGCAGTCCCGCTCAATGCCTCCGTGACCTTAATACCCTGTATAAGCGCATTCAATGCTTCCAGCTTCATGCCAAGCAACATATAATTTTTATAGGAATTATATTTTCTCTCTGCTTTTAAAAGGACTAAAGACCTCTCATACATGAGCTGCTCATCCTCGTTCAGTTCATGCCCCCGCAGCAGCTCATAGGCCTGTTCATAATTTTGCTGTTCAAATTGAGCCCTTGCATTTTTCATATCGCTGTAATAAGGAATCACAAAAGCGAGCAACGTCATAATGACACCGAGTGAAAAACAGAGAATGCCGATCAATACCACTTTCTTTTTCGGCAGCCTCTTTATCGGCGGCAGCGGTTCCATTACCGGCTTTTCTTTCACTTTTTTTTCTTTTTTTGCTTTCTTCCCTTTTTTTTGAGAATCCTCTTCCTCATCCAGCTTATTTAAAATCCGTTCATTCTCAGCAGCTCCCTGCCTTGCGATTTCAGGGGCTGTTTCCTCAGCAAAAATCTTTTTTATTTCTTCCGGCTCTTCAACTTCCTGAGACAGTGTGTTAAATAACCGGGGAAAGAAACCGACCCTTTTTTCTTTTTTTACTCTCTGCTTTTTCTTGCCTTTTCTATCCGTGTCCGGGCTTTCCTGTTCACCTTCTCCTAAATCCGGCTCTTCCTCCGTACCCATGCCCAGAAAATCCTCTTCGGACATTTCTCCATCGTCCGAAGAGGCTTCTTCATGCTCTATCATTTCATGATTGTCATTTTTCGATAACAGCTCACTGATCTCAGAAAGCTCGGCATCATCCGACATTCCTGCAAGCAAATCCAACAAATCCGCATCACTGGATAACAAATCCCGTCCCCCGTCTGAGAAGACATCATCCTTTAAGAATCCCTCTTCAGGCAAATTTCCTTCATTTTGAACCTCCTCATCAGCAGAAAACAATTCTTCTGACTGAAACGGTTCCGCAATTGAAGCATCCTCGCCCGACATTTCTTCAAAACCGGCATCTGCTTCATTAAAAGGCTCTTTCACAGGCGCAGCATCAATATCTGAATCGGAAAAGACATCTGTGTCCATCTCTCCCTCACTAGCGGCAAAAGCATTCATAATAGAATCCGGCTCTAATAAAGAAAGGTTATCCTGCGCTTCCTCCGGCGGACGGTTACTCTCACCCATGGACTTTAACAGCGCCGCAATATCCTCATCCTCCAGAAGCTGTCCTTCCTCGGAAATGCTCTCGTCTGCCGGGAATTCTTCCAAAGGAAGATCATCCGGCAGCAAATCTCCGATTGGTGTATCTTCTATTGGCGTGTCCTCTTCTTCCGGCCCCTCCGTCATACCTTTCAGCAGGCCGTCCAGATATTCTTCAGTAGAATTCATATACCCCTCCATCATAGAATTTCGAATACTATTTTTTACAATCAAATAAATCCAATCCTAGTTTATCATATTTTTTTATTCAAAACAATGGATTTACCTTTTCTATTTTCTTATTGTTATATAGGAAATAAAAAAAATTCTATATAACAATATAATAGGGTCGAGCGCAACCCGACCCTATGGTACTATTTTATGTAAAACTTATTTTAGCAGCTTATCCAATTCATTTACAAGATTTCCGATTTCCGGTTTGGAAAGCTGTGCGTCCGCACCGAGAGCCTCACCTTTTACACGCATTTCCTCATTGACAAGCGAAGAAAAAATAACTACAGGAATGTAGCTCAACTGATTATTGCTCTTGACAAGCTTTGTCAAACGATGACCATCCATCTGCGGCATTTCAATATCTGTAATCAGGCATTTTACCTTCTCTTTAATCGTTCCATCTTCCAAACACTGGTTAATATAATTCCAAGCCTCCAGACCATTTTCAGTACTTTTGATATTGACATATCCTGATTTTAGCAAAGCGTCCTTAATCAATTTATTTAAGAGATGTGAATCCTCTGCGATCAGAATAGGAATTTCCTTTCTTTCCCGTTCTGAAAGTGAATCAATTTCCGCCATCTTAAGTCCGGTCTCCGGGCTGATATCTGATACGATCTTCTCAAAATCCAAAATAATGACGAGACGATCACCAAATTTTACAATTCCGGTAGCAATACCATCATTATCATTATTGATTGTTGCATCAGGTTTGATAATCTCAGTCCAGGAAACCCGATTGATGCCTACTACCCGATCTACATGAAATGCCACATCCAACTTATTGAAATTTGTAATAATAAATAACCCCGACGGCTCAGAGTCTCCCATTTGAAGAGCATTTTTCAGACTGATCGCCGTAATCATAGTTTCCCTCGGCATAAAAATCCCCTCAATGCTCGGATGTGAATTGGGCACCGGAGTCACAGTCTGGTAAGGAATAATTTCACGAATTTTTGCGACATTGATGCCATAAGAATTATTTCCCAATATAAACTCCAGTATTTCCAACTCATTTGTTCCGTTTTCCAATAAGATTTTTGTATCCATCCCTTCACCTCATCCGTAGTTTGTATAATATTATGAATAACAATATTACTCATCTTTGCAATCATGTATTTTGCTTTATTATAACATATGTCCGTGAAAAAGCATAGAAAAATAATCATCATTCAAATTTTTTTCATCAATTTTCCCCTAATTTAAAAACAGAGATTGCACTTTTCAGTTCTTCCGTGCTTTCCATCGTCCCCTTGGCAAGCGTTGATACCTCCTCTGTCTTTTGAGCAATCTCCGAATTGCTCTGCGCAATTGTAGTGGCACCGGTAGCGGATTCCTCCGTTGCCATTGCAACTTCTCCCATTGCCGTTACAATATTGGAAATCATCGCAAACAACTCCTGTGCGGTTGCACTTAAATCAGAAACCATTTCATTTACGTGCTCCGCATCCCCCTTGTACTGCTTTCCTGTATTAACCATCTTATCATAGTCAGCCATCACAATTTCATCAAGGAATTTAAGAATATCTGTCGCACAACGGCTCAAATTTTCTACACTGCGGATGACATCCTCCGTAACTTCCATGATCTGATTCACAGACTGTTGGGAATCATCCGCTAGTTTACCGATCTCGGTAGCTACCACGGCAAAGCCGCGTCCCGCCTCACCGGCCCGTGCAGCTTCAATTGAAGCATTCAAAGCCAGCAGATTTGTCTGAGAAGTAATTGACAAAATTGCATTTGATAACTGATTAATTTCTTCAACCTTTTTAGACTCTTCTATCGCCTGTTGCAGCGTCTTAAGAGATTGGTGATACATTTCCGTTGCATTTTTCTGTGACTCCATAGAAGAGTTTTGAAGTTCATTTGCCCGATCACTAATTTCCGCTGCCGTCCTTGCACCATCCTGAGCCCGGCCTGCAATATTTTCTACTGCTTTCTGTGCTTCGTTTGCCGCAGTCGTCATCTGTGCGGTAGAAGCCGCCGTCTCCTCTGAAGAAGCAGACAGTTCTTCCGTCGTGGCTGAAACATTTTCCACATTCTCCAATAAGACCTTTACATTTACGCTTTGCTCATTCGCATACGACATTACCCGCTCCGCCTGATTGTTTACCTTATCAAGCGCCTCCTTTAAGGAGTCCTGTGTTTTTTTCAATGCCCTTGCAAGCACACCGGTCTCATCCTTTTTCCTGATCAATTTAACCGGAATCTCTTTAGAGAAATCGCCTTCAGCAATCCTTTCAAGCTCCTCCTTCACACGAATTACAGGTGCAATTAAGTTGCCGGTAATGAAAAATCCAATAATACTAAAAATAACAATTGCAGCCAGTGTAATTAAGGTAACACCTGATTTTATATTTTCTGTTCCCGCATACATCTCATCATAGGAAGCACTTACGATAACATGCCAGCCATATTCGGAAATGTTGGAATAACCAACACATTTTTTTACACCTTCATATTCGTAAACACTATACCCGTTTCCGTTCTGCAAAATTGTTTGCAGCGTATTGATAAGACTCGCAGAAGCGGGATCCGATGCATTTTGTGTGATCGCATTTTGTTGATTCATTACTCTGTCCATATCAAAATGTGCTATATTCGTGCCCTCAGAGTTGATCATATATGCCGTCCCCGTCTCACCGAAAAGGATTTGATTGGTAATGCTGGATAAATAGCCGCCATCATGCGTTAAATAAAGTACACCTATCGTCATTCCGTTCGAATAAATAGGAACGGCAATCCTCATTATCATTGACCCGGGATTTACAGGATCCTCAAACGGATCTGACACTGCACGCCTGCCGGCCATTGCTGTCTTAAAATAATCGTCATTGGAAATATCCACGTAAGTCTTCAAATCACTTGTGAGCGTTCTCCCGTTTTTATCTGCGACTCCAATTTCTTTTGCTCCTCTTCCCGTTACAAGAGACATCAGAAATTCCTTCTGCTCCACTTTAACTGCATCCACAGAGCTGATCAACGGATCCGTCACAATTCCTTCCAAATAAGAAAAATCGGAATCCAAAGCATTCTCTACTGTCTTTCCTACCTGTTTTGCCAAAATCGTCATTTGATTCGTTGTATTTTCCGTAATGGTATTAGATGATTGAATAATACTGTAAAAACCGATTCCGGCTCCCAAGCAAACACAAATCAATGTAATTACCAGTGTTATTTTAGTTTTAATACTTTTCGTTTTGATGCTTTTTGTTTTTGTGCCTTTTGTTTTCGTGCTTCTTGTTTTCGTGCTTTTTGTTTCTTTACTCTTTGTTTTCATACTTTTCAATTTAATATTTCTCATTTGTATTTCCCCCAGAAATTTTTATCTCTTTTGATTAATAGTTTTCTGTTCTACTATACATTTTTCTACATAATTCGTCAATCTAATCAATAACTATTTTATGGTAATTAGTCATCCATTTTTTACCATGCCTCTAAAGACCGAAAAAATACAACACAAAAAAAGACTCACAGGATCACACACTTATTAAGTGCAAATCACAAGAGCCCTTATATTTATAAAACAATTCTGTATTCCAACATCATACCTTCAAAACCGAATACTGAAATTCTCTTTTATTCCATCCAATTCCCTG
>JASGGU010000020.1:0-49626 GCA_047602645.1 Lachnospiraceae bacterium
GAAGCGCCAATGCAATCTCTTCATTGACAATTCTCTCTATCCGGTCCAATTCTTCCTGTGTCACTGCGGAAAAATGGCTGAAGTCAAAACGAAGCCTATCTCCGTTTACAAAGGAACCCGCCTGCTCCACATGTGTACCCAGCACGGTACGAAGCGCTTTTTGCAGCAAATGAGTCGCGCTGTGATTCTTGCACGTTGCCAGCCTATTTTGTTCATTTACTATAAGAGTTACAATGTCGCCCGTTTTAAACATTCCCCTTGTCATTCTTCCGACATGACCTATTTTGCCTCCGGCCAGCTTGACCGTATCCTCCACCTGAAATTCTCCGTTCGCGGAGGTGATGATTCCGGTGTCGGCACTTTGACCACCCATCGTTGCATAAAACGGCGTTTTGTCCACAATAATCGTGCCCATCTGGCCGTCCGTCAAAGCCTCCGTCAGCTCGGTTTCCGTAGTCAGCACCGAGACACAGGAATCCGAGGTCAGCTTATCATAACCGACAAATGCCGAGGTGACAGCCGGATCAATTTCTTCATATACGGTAGCATCCGCTCCCATATAATTTGTTGTCTTCCTTCCCTTGCGTGCCCGCTCCTTCTGGCTAAGCATTGCCGCCGCAAAGCCGGCTTCATCCACCGTATATCCCTTTTCCTCCAATATTTCCTTCGTCAGATCAAGCGGAAAGCCATACGTATCATGAAGCTTGAACGCTTCCTCTCCGGACAGCCGGGTATTATTCCTTGCCTCGATTTCCTCACACATCTCATTTAAGATAGTCAATCCCTGATCGATCGTCTTGTTAAAGTTCGTTTCCTCCTGCGTTAAAATGTTGAAGATGAATTCTCTCTTCTCCTCCAACTCCGGATAGCCGTCCTTAGAGCCTTCAATCACAGTCTCACTGAGCTTGGACAAAAACATGCCGTCAATGCCAAGCAATCTGCCATGCCTGGATGCCCTGCGGATAATCCTTCTTAAGACATAGCCTCGTCCCTCATTGTTCGGCATAATTCCGTCCGAAATCATAAAGGCGGCGGAACGGATATGATCTGTCACGATACGGATAGACACATCCCATTTATATTCCTTATGGTACTCCTTTCCGGCAAGCTCACATACTTTGCTGCGCAGCGCATAGATTGTATCCACATCAAAAATGGAATCCACATCCTGCACAACGGCGGCAAGGCGCTCGAGTCCCATACCAGTATCGATATTCTTCTGCTCCAGCTCCGTGTAATTGCCTTTTCCATCGCTTTCAAACTGAGTGAACACGTTATTCCAGATTTCGATATAACGATCGCAGTCGCAGCCCACCGTACAATCCGGTTTCCCGCAGCCATACCGTTCTCCCCGGTCATAATAAACCTCCGAACAAGGACCGCACGGACCGGAACCATGCTCCCAAAAATTATCCTCTTTGCCGAAACGGAAAATATGCGCGGCCGGAACACCGATTTCCTTATTCCATATTTCAAATGCCTCGTCATCATCTAAATAGACAGACGGATACAGCCGATCCGCTTCCAGACCGACCACCTCGGTTAAAAACTCCCATGTCCATGCAATCGCCTCATGCTTGAAATAATCGCCGAATGAAAAATTGCCGAGCATCTCAAAGAAGGTGCCGTGTCTTGCCGTCTTTCCGATATTCTCAATGTCACCCGTACGGATACACTTCTGACACGTCGTCACCCGCTTCCTCGGCGGGATTTCCTGCCCAGTAAAATAAGGCTTGAGCGGTGCCATGCCCGAATTGATCAACAGCAGACTGTTATCATTATGCGGCACTAAAGAAAAGCTCTTCATCGCCAAATGTCCTTTACTCTCAAAAAAATCCAAAAACATTTTTCTTAATTCATTTACACCGTACTTTTGCACTCTATTTCCTCCTCACAGCCCAATAAAAGGACCGCTAATATCATACTGTCCGCGTACAATTCTATACCATATCTGCCAATATTGTCAATGAATACTGATTCCTATAATAAATTTACTCCGCCCGCAGCAGCGTATCGAACCACCTCATCGGGCCAGATAGAGCTTTGTACCTCGCCGATGTGTGCGCGCCTTAAAAAGAACATGCAGATTCTGGACTGCCCGATGCCTCCTCCAACCGTGTAAGGAAGTTCTTTTTCAAGAACCGCTTTCTGAAACGGCAGCCTTGCACGATCCTCACAGCCCGCGGCTGCAAGCTGTTTTTCAAGCGACTTTTCATCCACACGAATTCCCATTGAGGACAGCTCCAGCGCCAGATCCAGTACCGGATAATAGACGATGATGTCGCCATTCAACTCCCAGTCATCATAATCCGGTGCTCTTCCGTCATGCTTTTCTCCTGAATGCAGTTCTCCGCCGATCTTCATTAAAAACACTGCACCATATTCCTTCGCAATCTTATTTTCCCGTTCCTTTGCATTGCAGTCCGGCCACCGGTCCTCAAGCTCCTGCGTTGTTACAAACGTAATGTCCTGCGGAAGGATTTTCTTGATCTCTGGATAACGCGCATTGATAAACACCTCTGTATTTTTCAATGCTTCATATACTTTCCTTACGATCAGCTTTAACGTTTCCTCGTTTCTTTCCTCCTTATCGATGATTTTTTCCCAATCCCACTGATCCACATAAAGTGAATGCAGATTGTCCGTATCTTCGTCTCTTCTGATTGCACTCATGTCCGTATAAAGCCCTTCTCCATGTGTGAAGCCGTACTTTTTCAATGCCATTCTTTTCCACTTTGCAAGTGAATGTACAATTTCTACAACCGCGTCGTTCTGCTCCCTGATGCCAAAGCTGACCGGGCGTTCCACACCGTTCAAATTATCATTCAGCCCCGATTCCGGTTTTACGAACAGCGGTGCCGACACCCTTGTCAAATTCAACTCCTTTGCAAGCGCTCTTTCAAAATAATCCTTTACATCCTTGATGGCAATTTCTGTTTCCTTAATACTTTGCGGACTGTGATAGCCCCTGGGAATTACAATTCCTTTCATACTGATACCCGCTTTCCTGTAAAATAATGATTTCTTTATTTTCTATTTATCTTCCAACCGCTTTTGAATCAACCGACGGAGCGCCTCCAGTATCCGGAGTAATGCTTCATGCTGCTCTGTTACTTTATCCCATTGGCCGTCTTTGCCGTACAGCTCCATTTCACAGGCAAAGCGTCGTACTTCAAATGCACCGATAGACGATGCCGCAGTTTTTAATCCATGGACATAAATCATATAATTTTTTTCATTTCTTTCGTCAAACGCTGTTTTGAGATTTTCCTGAATTTCCAAGCATTCCTCGGCAAATGTCTGTACTATGAGGCGATACATATCGCGATCTCCCATACAATGCTGCCGTATGACCTCTTGCTCTTCAATCCCATCCTCTCTTTTAAACAAAGGCTTCCCGCTCTCCTCCAAACCGATATCCATCCGGTATTTCCTTTTGCTTTCCGGAATAAATTTTCTGAGTGCCGCATCCAACTCCTGGAAATCGATTGGTTTTGACAGATAGTCATTCATTCCGCCTGCGAGCAATTGTTCCTTTGTCCCTCTGACAACATCTGCCGTCAAAGCGATGATCGGCAGTTCTCTTTCGGCACACCCCTTTATCTTCCGTATCATCTGTGTCGCTTCTCCTCCATCAATGTGCGGCATCATATAATCCATCAGGATGAGATCGTATTGCTTTCCTGCTTTTAAATACGCGATCGCCTCTTTTGCACTTTCTGCCGTAAAAACCTGTATTTCATAGCGCTTCAGCACTTCCCGGATAACCGTCAGATTGACACGATTGTCATCCACCGCAAGAATCCTGACATCCGGTGCCTTAAACTCCTCTTCCTTCTGTTTTTTGTCCTGCAGCTTGTCATATGGCAGTTTTTCGTGCAATAAGTTCATAATTTCCAATGGAAGAGCCGGTTTCCTGAGCATCCGAAGATTTTGGTCCTCTATGATGATTTCGTTCACCGGAACAAGGGCGATCAGCCTCGTTTGCCGGTATGCATTCTTCCATTCCTTTACATCTGCATCCGAGTACAGCTTTATATCGAAAAATAATACCGTATCGGCTGCGTCTTCGACTGCATACAAATCTGTCTCTTCCTCTGTCACAATTTGAAGACGATCCAAAAGCCGTATAAACTCATTCCGCTCTTCGTCCTGTAAAAATACATAGGCATGATATCTCCCCGGTTCGTTATTATAGACCGTAGAAGTAAAATCCGCAACCCTCTGTTCTATGCTCATCGTAAAGCTACTTCCTTTTCCATAAACACTGTTTACAAGGATCGTACCGTTCATGAGCTGCGCAAGTTTTTTAGAAATAGCCAAGCCCAGACCGGTTCCTTCCCGTTCGCGATTTTTTTTCGCATCCACCTGCGTAAATTCTTCAAACAGACATTTCTGATCCTCCTCCCGGATTCCTATGCCCGTATCCGTAACGGTACAGATAAGTCTGATTTTGTCATCCGCAATCAGTGTACTGCCGACCGTCAAACAAATCGATCCGGCATCCGTATATTTTACGGCATTATTCAAGAGATTTAAAAGGATCTGCCTGATGCGTCCCTCATCTCCGATCAAACGATCGGGAAGCTGCGGGTCCCATTTCAGAAGGAATATCAATTTGCTTTCCTGTGCGCGGAGCGCAATGATATCCCGGATATTGGCAAGCATTTGATTTAATGAATACGGCTCTTCCAAAATATCATACTTATCCGCAGAAAATTTGCTGTAATCCAGAATATCATTAATGATTGAGAGCAAGTTCTGCGAAGAACTGTTAATCATTTTTGCATACTCCAGATTATTCTTCGACAGATCATTTGAATGTGTCATAAGCGCAGACATGCTGACAATTGCATTCATCGGCGTCCTGATTTCATGTGTCATATTCGCAAGGAAAATGCTTTTATCCATGCTTTCCTTGATTGCCTGCTCCTTCTCACGCTCCAGGACAAATATACCCCTGATTGAATCATAAATCAAAACTGCCATAAAATAAGCAAGTCCATAACAAAGGATGGAGCCCGTCTTTTTATAGCTGATATCCCAGTATGGCAATAGAATTTCTATAATACCGAACGGAACGAGCCCTATCAGTCCGTACAGCAGAGGCAGCACCTTTTTATCTTTATGCAGGAACCAGCAGCGAATGGTCGTGACGCTCATCAGGATCGCGGACAGGGTCATTATGACATTACTTGCCGTCAGCGTTTCATACAAATCAAATACACCAAACACCTGCAGCAGGATACAGACCGCTGCATTGACACAGCCGCACAGCTCCATAATCAGATGCCATCTCTCATATCTGCGGTCTTGAACAAGGTTTACATATTTTAGCATCGGAACCGGGAACAGCAATAAGCTTAAAAAGGTAACCGCATATATGAAATAGCTGTTTCCGACTATAAATTGTATGATCTTTCCTTCCATCAACAACCAGGAGGATAATAATAGAATAAACAGTCCAAGATACAGTACCTTCCTGTTATTCCTCTTGTTCAGCATCCCTCTGATAACAGAAACAACAACAAGCAAAAGGCCTCCGATGACAAACAGACCGGCAATGATATTCCTTGCATAAAACATCCGATATATTTCCCGCATGATTGCCGTTTTTTCCCCAAAATAAAATTCATTGACAACGCCTCGATTGCTTTTGTAAGGCGAATCCAACTCAATTTCTATAAGCGCTCCGGCATACTCATCAGACAGCGGGATCAGCACATAAAGACTGCCTCCCGAATTCCAAAGCGGCTTTCTCAAGTCATGTCCGTACTCATAAACCTCTTTCCCATCAATCCGCACCCGCACATTTTGCAAGGATAAGCGAAACCCCAAATCATAGCCAAACGGAATCTCCTCCGGCAGCTTCCGGTAAATACGAAATCCCATATCCGTCTCTTCTAAATAAGGATTCATATCGTCCGGTGAGCTTATAAAAATCGTACTGCCATCTCCCTTATCATATTGCCAGCCCGTATCCAGTACCGAACATTCCGCTCGCATGAAGGATGTATCCGGCTGCCCGGACAACAGTGATATGGCTAAAATTACGATTCCTGCGGCCGTTAACATCAGAAAAAACAGACTTACAATTTTTGCTGCCTTCTTTTCCATTTGGGCTTTCCTTTCTCTTTCGTCTCACAGCCGAATGCTCACCTCGCCTGAGTCCAGCACGCTTCTTGTTCCATCCTGCGCCTCGACAAGCAGCCCCGCATCATCGTCAATTCCAAGCACCGTTACCTGCCTCTTTGTTTCGCCACTCAGATATGTCACCTGTCTCCCGATCACAAAAGACCGGCGACGGTATTCCTCCATATACGACTTATCTAAAATTCTGTCATAATATTCAAAAAAACGATTCAGCACACCGGCTGCCAAAAGGTTTGTATAGCTGCCGCCGCCTTCACCCGGAATTTGAAAGACCGTTCCGACAATTTCCTTTAATTCCTTCGGAAGCCCCTCTGCCGGAGGGTAAATATTAATCCCGATACCGAGCACCGCATAAGCCGGAAAACCAGTTTCCATATCGACAGATGCCTCCGTCAATATCCCGCATATTTTTTTTTGATCCATAAACACATCGTTCACCCATTTGATAAGCGTGTGCTTACCGGAGGTTTCCTCAACCGCCCGTGCGACGGAAACGGCCGCCATCGTCGTGATGGAAACCGCCTGCTCCACCGGAATCGCCGGCCTTAAGAGCACACTCATATAAAGGCTTCCGTTCCTTGGGGAATAAAAGCTCCTTCCCTTTCTGCCCTTGCCCGCACTCTGCTCTCTTGCAATCACTATCAGGCCTTCCTGCGCACCGTTCTCCGCCAGTTCCTTCAACACAGTATTCGTTGAGGTCACGCTGTCGCGAAGCTCAATAGACAGCCGCCTATCTGAAACAGAAAGGTACTTCCTAATTCCTTCTTCTGAGAGAAGATCATTTTTTTCCGAAAGGCAATATCCCCGATTCGTCCCAGCCAGTATTTCCACGCCTTCCGCCTTCAACACCCGGATCACCTTCCATACCGCATTTCTGCTGACGGACAGCCTGGCGGCCATCTCTTCTCCTGAAACACTCTTTCCCCTGTTTTCTTCAAGTATCTGCAGCACTTCCTGCTTCAGCGCCATTTTTCTTTCCCTTCCTACATCTGCTTACGTACAACTTTATATTCATCCTGAAACTGAAAATACGGACAACGGTATCTGGAATTGCCGATCAGTCTTCCGTACTCGTCCTCATCCAAATTCATCTGGCAGTAATATTCCTCAAATTTCTCGTCATACACAAAGTTTGCGCACGCTTCACAGCTGACCTCTCCGCTCATAGCAGCACCCCCCTGATTTCCTTCAACCTGATAACTCGTCAAATGTCTCCATGAGTTTTACATATGGAAACGTCTCAAATTCTTCCCGTTTCGTCGCTCCTGTCAGCACTGCCGCAAAATCTACGCCGGCATTTTTCCCGGCCTCTGCATCAATTGTGCTGTCTCCGATATAAAGCGCTTCGCTTTTATCCACAGCAAAATGAGTAAGCGCCAGAAAAATCCCCTGCGGGTTTGGTTTCGGTTCTTCTACATCCGCGATGCCGACAACGAAATCAATCAGCTCCTGCAGCGCATATTTCTCAATCGTCTCCTGAATCCGAAAACGCTGCTTTGTTGATACGATACCGGTCTTTGCCCCCTTTTTCTTCAGACGTTTTAACATTGGAAGTGTCTGCGGAAACAACTCGGTGCGCGCCGTCATGATCTCATTCGCTTTTAATGTAAATTCACTCCGGTACCGTTCCAGCGTTTCTTCATCCCGAACTCCTGTCAGCAGGCGAAATTCCTCCAGAAGCGGTAACCCGATCGTTCGTTTGATCGCCTCCGGATCGATTCCCTTATGGCCGTTTTTCTCAAACACATGCGTAAAACAGCCGATGATGCCGGCTTCTGAGTTTGCAAGTGTATAGTCAAAATCAAATAAATAAAGTCTGTAATTTTTCATATTCTACCTAGTTTTCTCCATTTTGTCCCATGTCCTATGCTATCACATTTTTTCCGCAGACGCAACGGGCCGCGGCACAAAAATCGCGCCGCGGCCATAACCATGATTGTTTATTTTCAGGCAACTAATGTCTCTCCTGCCGGTTCTAATTGGGCGTCCGCTATGGACATTTGCTTCCACTTTCCCTGACGGTAGCGCAGCACACTCGCAAGACCGGTAATCAGCCATGTCAGGCCGGTCGCCCACCAGACCCCCCATACACCGATCACAGGAATCAGCACAAGCAGATTGGCAAAACCGATTCTGCCTATGATCTCAACCATTCCGTTTGCCATCGCATAAAACGCATCTCCCGCTCCGTTTAAAAGTCCTCTCGTCACATAAATCATACCAAGTGGAAAGTACAACAGGCTTGTGATCTTAAGAGCTTTCGCGCCGATACTGATCACTGTCTCATCATTCACAAACAGACGCATAATCGCATTGCCGAACATATACGCGGCGGCCAGCATTAAAGCACTGAACAGCGCAACGAGAACGACGCTTTTGTAATAGCCTGTTTTCACACGTTCCAGCTTTCTCGCACCAATATTCTGCCCGGAAAAGGTAGAAACCGCGGCACCAAGAGAATTGAACGGCTGCTGTACAAGCTGCTCCACTCGGGAAGTAGCAGTAAACGCGGCGACAACATTTGCTCCAAAGCCATTGACAACACCCTGAAGCGCAACGCATGAAATCGCAATCAAAGACGATTGTGCCGCCACCGGAAGACCAAGACGAATGCACTTCTCAATAATATTTTTATCATAACGCATCTCCTCCCTGCTTATTTTAAAGTAAGGATTTTTTGCGATCGCATACAACAGGCTGCCGACAGCCGCAACCACCTGAGAAATTACTGTCGCTATACCGACTCCCATGACCCCCATACCAAAACAGATGACAAAGACCAGATCAAGCACGACATTGATGAGACACGATATAATCAAAAAAATAAGCGGTGACTTGGCATCCCCGAGTGCACGCAAAATTGCGGCCACCGCATTATAGGCAGCCACCGCCAAAATACCGCCGCTGGCGATCTGCATAAAAAGCACTGCATCCGCAAGAATAACATCGGGGGTATGTAAAAACTGTAAAATAGGCTTTGCAAGAATAATACCAAGCACGCTCATCAAAATTCCGGTCACCGCAATAATATAAACAGTATTGGAAATCGCCTTCCTGAGATGAACCTCATCCTTTGCGCCAAAATACTGAGAAATCATAATGCCGATTCCCATTGACATCCCATTGCACAATGAAAAGAACAGGAAATTTAAAGAACTCGTCGCTCCTACCGCCGCAAGCGCATTCGCCCCTTCATAATTGCCGACGACGATTGAATCCACCATATTATAAAATTGCTGAAAAATATTCCCGATCAGCATCGGCATTGAAAAACGCGCCAGCAGGGAAATTTCATTTCCCTCTGTCATATCCTGCACATAGCTTCCAGCCATCTTTAGCACCCCTTTTTTGTTACATTTTCCTCATCTGCACTATAGCATCATGGTAGCAGGGCTGCTATAATACTATTCTTTAAAAATAGTATAAATCTATTTTCTTAATAATTATTTTTCATGCAAACTGACTGTTATAAAGGCTTGCATAAAAGCCATTTCTGCCGAGAAGCTCATCATGACTGCCCTGCTCAATAATTTTTCCGTCTCGCATTACCAGAATCACATCGGCATTCTGAATTGTGGAAAGCCTGTGCGCCACGATAAAGCTCGTCCTTCCGCTCATCAGCTTTTGAAATGCGCTCTGAATCTTAAGTTCAGTCCGCGTATCAATCGAAGATGTCGCTTCGTCTAATATGAGCATCGGCGGCAAACAGAGCATTACCCTCGTAATGCATAAAAGCTGCTTCTGTCCCTGTGAGAGCATTCCTCCGTCCTCTCCGATCACAGTTTCATAGCCCTGCGGCAGTCTTCGGATGAATGAATGTGCATAGGCCTCCTTGGCCGCGGCTATGATTTCTTCCTCGGTGGCCTCCGGCTTTCCCATGACTATATTTTCACGGATCGTCCCATTTCGAAGCCAGGTTTCCTGCAGCACCATACCATAGGAGCTGCGCAGACTTTTCCGTGTCAGATCCCTGATATCGGTTCCGTCCACGCTGATACCCCCGCTGTCCACATCATAAAAACGCATAAGAAGATTGATCATCGTCGTCTTGCCGCAGCCTGTCGGACCGACGATCGCTACCTTCTCCCCAGACTTTACGCGCACGCTCAGATTTTCAATCAGCGGCTTGTTCGGTACGTAGGAAAACTCCACATTTCTGCATGCAACAATACCCTGTACATCCGTCAGCTCCTCCGCCTCCGGCTTATCCGGTTCCTCTGCTTCTTCTTCGACCAATTCAAAAATTCTCGCCGCACAGGCGATCGCATTCTGCAGTTCGGTCACAACCCCCGATATTTCATTAAACGGCTTTGTATACTGATTGGCATAGCTCAAAAAACAGGACAGCACACCGACGGTCATGCCTCCGTTTAACACTGCAATCGCCCCGGTCAGACCAACGCCTGCATAGACGACACTGTTGACAAATCGCGTGGACGGATTTGTCAGCGAGGAAAAGAAAATTGCACTCAAAGATGCCTTTTGCAGGCGCTCATTCATTTCGTCAAACTGTTCCAGTGCTTTCCTCTCTCTGGAAAACGCCTTCACGACCTTTTCATTTCCAATCATTTCATCAATAAAAGCAGTCTGCTCTCCTCTCAACTCCGACTGTTCACGAAACAATAAAAATGTCCTTTTTGCGATAAATCGCGCGACAAACAGCGACAGCGGCGTCACAAACACGACGACCAGTGTAATTTTGGCATTCATGGACAGCATGAAAACCAGCGTACCAAGGATTGTCACAACACCGGTAAACAATTGCGTAAAGCCCATGAGCAGGCCGTCCGCAAACTGATCTGTATCCGCAATCACGCGGCTCAATATATCTCCCTGTGAATGAACATCCAGATATTTTAACGGCAAAACCTCTATTTTCTGAAAAGCCTCGTTGCGAATATCCCGTACAATAAAATATGCCATGCGGTTATTCATCACATTCATCAGCCACTGCGAAATTGCTGTCACAGCAGATACTACTAGAATCGTAATTATGATTTGCAGAACTTTATCAAAATTTACTCCGCCGTATACAATCAAGTCAATCGCATTGCCAATCAGAATCGGCACATAGAGTGTCAGTGCGACCGAGGCGGCAGCAAGCAGAATCGACCCGGTAAGTAAAAGCTTGTATTTTATTAAATAAGTCACTATTTTTTTCAGCGTTTCCTTTTGACCTTTCAGCTTACTCATGCAAGAGCCTCCTTCTTAAATTGTGAAGCATAGATTTCCTGATACACCTTGCAGTTCTTTATGAGCTGTTCATGTGTTCCGTTTCCGACCATTTCACCGTCCTCCAGCACAATGATCCGATCCGCATGCTGAAGCGAGGAAGCACGCTGTGACACGATAAAAACGGTCGGCTGATAGGAAAGCTCTCTGATTGCCCCACGCAGCTTTGCATCAGTCGCAAAATCCAGTGCAGACGCGCTGTCGTCCAAAATGAGAATCTCCGGTTTTCTTATAAGCGCACGAGCAACCGTAAGGCGCTGCCGCTGTCCGCCGGATAAATTGCGGCCGCCCTGCGTCACCGGTGAAGAAAGTCCGCCCTTTGCTTCCACAACATCGATAGCCGCCGCAATTTCGACTGCCTCCTCAAGTTCCTCTTTTGAGGCATTTTCATTTCCCCAACGCAAATTTTCTTCGATCGTTCCCTTAAATAAAACTGCCTTTTGCATAACAACGCCGACCTTTTTACGCAGCTGATCAAGCGGATATTCCTTCACATTTATACCGTTCACAAGCACCTCTCCGGCGGATACTTCATAAAAACGCGGAATTAAATTCACAACCGACGTCTTTCCGGAACCGGTTCCTCCAATAATGCCGACCGTTTCCCCTTTTTTCACGGCAAAATCAATGCCGGTCAACGCCTCATCACCTGAATTGTGATAGCGCAGAGATACGTTACGAAATATAACAGCCATATCGTCCGCCGCACGTTCAGCCAACATACTGTCCAAAAGCGCAGGCTCGTCCATACCGCTTTTAACCGCAAACACATCCGAGATCCTGTTTCCACACGCAATCGCTTTATTGATTGTAATAATTAAATTTGCCAGCTTGATCAGTTCGACAAGAATCTGTGACATATAGTTGTAAAGCGCAACAACCTGTCCCTGCGTTAGAATGCCCTCATTCACCTGAATCGCACCTACCCAGATCAGGCGCACAATTGCGATATTGACAATGGTGTAAGTAAGCGGGTTCAATGCGCCGGAAAGCCATCCGGCTCTGCGCTGTTCTCCTGCAAGTGCTTCGTTTTGTTTTGAAAACCGCCTTATCTCTTCCTCCTCCTTACAGAATGTCCGGATTACGCGTACACCCGCAAGATTTTCCCTCGTAAGTGAAAGCACCGCATCCAGTCTTTTCTGCACAGCCTGAAGCATTGGAATATTAAATTTCATAATCAGCCCGACAACAAGAAACAATAGAAGAATCACACCGACAAAAATCAGAGCCGCTCTGAAATCGATTGTAAAAGCCATGATCATTGCTCCGAACACGACAAACGGCGAGCGCAGAAACAAGCGCAGAAACATGTTGACCCCGGTCTGTGCTTGATTGACGTCACTTGTCATGCGGGTGATCATCGTGGATGTGCCCAGCGTGTCAATTTCTGAATAAGATAGTCCGAGCAGATGACCGAATAAATCATGGCGCAGCCCGGTGCTGAAACCCACCGCAGCTTTTGCCGCATAATACTGCGCGGTAACTGAACAAATAAGGCCGATGATCCCAAGTGCGATCATAAATCCGCAGCTTTGGTAAATATAATGACGGTCATTCTGCCCGATCCCTTTATCAATCATTGCCGCGATTACAAGCGGTACAAGCAGTTCAAACGATGCCTCCAGCATTTTAAAAAGCGGTGCAAGTACGCATTCCTTCTTATAATTCTTCAAATAAACCAGCAGTTTCTTCATTTTTCGACTTCCTTTCTCTATCGTGTCCATTATAAACAGTCCGCGTTGTTTTCGCAACTGCGGACATGTATATTTTCTCTTAATATGTGTATAGTATTTGCAAGCGGAACAAATTTTATTTTAAGGAGGATCAGTCTTATGCTACAGGATATTTTTTATATCATCGCACTTTCTCTCGGCTCCGTACTTGTTCTGTTCCTTCTGACAAAGCTGATGGGATACAAGCAGCTTTCGGAGCTGAGTATGTTTGACTATATTACCGGCATCACAATCGGATCAATTGCAGCGGAAATGTCTACGGCCCTTGAAGATGATTTTATAAGGCCGCTCACAGCAATGATTGTCTATGCGGCAGCTTCACTGCTGCTCTCCCTTCTGTGCACAAAATCCATTACTGCCAGACGGTTTATTGTAGGAAAGCCTCTCACTCTCTATGATAACGGAAAGCTTTATGAAGAAAATCTGAAAAAATGCAAAATAGACGTGAATGAATTTCTCATGCAATGCCGCACAAGCGGATATTTTGACTTATCCAAGCTGCAGAGCGCCCTCCTTGAAAACAACGGCAAAATCAGCTTTTTACCAAAAGCAGAGGAGCGCCCGCTGATGCCGTCTGACCTGAATTTAAAGCTGCCCCCGATGTCGCTGACAGCCAACCTTATCGTAGACGGAAAAATCATGGAAAAAAATCTTCTGCATACCGGCAAGGACAGAAAATGGCTTGAAAACCAAATCAGGGGGCAGGGCTTCCGACAAATTGAGGAAGTCCTGCTCGCAACCTGCGATATGCAGAATGAATTCCATGCCTATGGGCGCAATCGGGACAAGGAAACAAAAGATGTGTTGTCATAATTTTTCGTCATACGGCTACCCAGCGCATTTCCAGCGGTGCAAGAAGATACTCTGTCTTTGTCCCGTCCCCGTATGTTACCGCCGTTTGCTGCGACTCCCTGCTGTTGTTGATCAGGCACAGCTTATGTACCTTTGGAAATGCGGTGCATTCCGTGTTCGGATTTAAAGAAAACCAGCGGCCTGCCTCGTCTTCTTTTCCGGCTGCCCAATAAATTGCTCTGTAAAGAAGACGCGCATTTTCATTTGTATAGGGAAGCCCGGCTATATAGACCGCACGGCCCTTTCCGTATTCATTGACTGCCAGACAGCAGCTGTTATTTTGGCTGTCCAGAACCTGCACCTGCTCTCCTTTTGCATATACCATATTCATTCCTTCACCATAATTGACAGACTCTGCAATACCTTCGGTAATAAAATGCACGGAGCCGGCTCTTTTTAATGGTTTTTTATTAATACTTGCCGTCATCCCTACTTCCTTTTGCACGCCAAATACATCCTCCAACTGAAAAAAGCTGCCCGGCTTTGACGCTGCGGAAGGTTCGCCGATCCCGATCAGTCCTCCTCCTTCGTACACCCACTTGCACACAGCAGATAAAATAGCCTCATCTTCCCAATAATCTCCTCCGCTCCATGAGGTACCTGCATCGCCCATATTAAATAAAGCTTTCATATCCTTGGGAATTCCCTCCCGTTTGATATCCTCAAAGCTTAAGAATGTCACTTCCATCGAAAAACCAGCCAGAGCCTCCATGGCACCCAGATAAGAATAACATCTTTGATTCCAGAGGGAATGGGCAACCTGATGCGTCTGCCATGTACGAATTCGTCCCCAGGCATTCAAAATACCGACCCGAAACGGTGCCGTATACCGCATCGTCCCCGCCGCTTCTTCATGAATGGATCGAAACTGAGCCGCAATATCCGTCACATGCTCTACAAAACCCGGAGATTGGTATGCAAGGCTTAAATATCCACCATATCCCATCCGGTCCATCGGCTTCTGAAGCAATGCACGCCTGCATTTCACCCATACCTCTTCGGATTCCTTCACTGGGTTTCCTCCCTCGCAAAAGATATCCGGGAAAAAATAAGGATAAAATCTCGCCTCGGTTTCCCTGATCGGAATATCTGCTATCATTCTGGTTGTAACTCCGTCTCCTGCCGCACCAACTACCGCATCCAGGCCGATTGACGGAAAATACGGACCATAAGGCTCCGTACCCGCCCAATGATCTCCCAAAAACATGATTGCCTTTTTCCCGGCGTTATGCACGAGTTCTACACACTGCTTTGCAAATCCGGCAACAAATCGCTGATTAAAATCCATCCAGTCCAGATAACGTTTTGAAGGATTTTTAAACGGCGTATGATAGCATCCCATATCCGCAAAATCTTCCGGTGTCAGGGAATATCCGAATTCCTCTTCAAACTGCTGCAGTGCCAGAGGACTGACACAGCTTGAATAACCGAACCAGTTTACCTGTTTCTCCTTGCCGAGTTCATTATACATCAAATCAAAATTATAAAAAAATGTCGTAAACCTCACAACATCTGTCTTCGGATGCTTCTCAAGCCACCGTTTCAGCACCTCAAGCGTATGCGAAGCCGCTTCCGGATAACGGATATCAAGCGGCAGTCTGTGTTCCTCCGTCCAGTGATTCGTCAGATGATTATACATGGAAACAGGCTCCCATAGCTGATATGCCAAAAAAGTTACGGTATATTGATGGAAAGGCTTTGCCTCTGATAGATATACAATTCCTGACCGATATTCCCAACTCTGTACCGGCACATTTAAGGTCCTGTCTGTCACCTGCCAGTACTTCATGATATCGACATCCTCATTTGGAGCAAATTGTTCCTTAAAATAATGCTCCATCAGATCTATTTCGAGTGCTTCTCCAAATGCGGTCTTCGCCTCCGTCATAAGATAAATCTGCTGACGATATTGCGGATGGGCCTTTGCCCATTCGTTATCCTCTCTGATGAGACAAAGTGTTGAATAAACCTTCAGACCCATTTGCGTCAATTCTTCGGACAGTTTTGTCCCGTCACTATCCCTGATTGCATCTACACCCCATTTTTCTGTCAGTTCTGCGATTTCCTTTTCCATACCCGCTTCTCCGGGCAGCGTAAATCTTCCTTTTTTCATCGTTGACCTCTTTTCGACCCATTTATTTTATTCTTTTAACTACCGCTGGCAGACTATGTATAGATACCTAAAAAGAAAAGATGGATACAATCCCTGGCATCTGTAATTTTTAATACAAGCTCCTTCGCCTCAATTGCCGGAAAAGACACAATTTTCTTGTAGCCAACTGTAGTTCCACGATTAATCAGGGCTTGTCTTCCGTCCGTTTCCGCCCACAGCTCAAACTGTTCAATCCGCTGACTGTATACAATGTTCTCCATCAGCACAATCCTTGATATTTTAACTTTTTGGGGAAATCTAACGAGCAGTGTAAGTTCGGTTTCTCCCTCTTTCGTGCTATACAGGCAATCGTATTCGTCCCGTCTTGTCGGATCCATGGAAGCACTCTGCCCGTCTGTGTGAAGCTTCCCCATCAGCAGCAGATTTTCCGCGTAGGTGCTTTTGATATAATCCCCCAGCTCCTTGAGCCTTCTAACATCATTTTGATGAAGAAGTCCGGCTTTTGTAGGTGGAATATTCAATAAAAATGTGGCGTTTCCGCCGACCGACCGCTCATAGACGGCAGCCAGCTCCTTCAGCGTTTTTACCTGCTCATCCTCACTCTCATGATAAAACCAGCCGGGTCTGATGGAGGTATTTACCTCTGAAGGATACCAGATCAGCTCTGTTTCCGCTTGAAGTCGTACCCTGCTTCCCAAATCCAGCTCGTCACTTTTTATATTTTGCATACGAAAGGACACCTCATCCTTCTGCTGACTTTTCTCGGCCACCTTTTCCGCATCACAAAGTGCTTTGGGCACCACGCTCCATTCTGATTCTCTCGTCTTCCCCGCTTCATTTCCACACCAGCGCACATCCGGCCCGCATACACTGATACATGCCTGCGGCTGTAATTTACGTATTACGGCATAATATCGCTCCCAGTCATATTGCTGCCGTTTTCCCTCCTGATTCTCCCCGCAGGCACCATCCAGCCATACACAGAATACCGGTCCGTATCCGGTAAGCAATTCTGTCAGCTGATTCACAAAATAATCATCGTAAGCTGCTCCCTGTCCGTAGGAAGGATGATTGCGATCCCATGGAGACAGGTAAATGCCAAAAGCAAGTCCTTCCCTATGCAGTGCGTCCGACACCTCTCTTACGATGTCACCCGCACCGTTTTTATAAGGACTGGCTGCGACCGTATGCGTTGTATAACTGCTCGGCCACAGGCAGAAGCCGTCATGATGCTTACATGTTAAGATCGCTCCCGTCATGCCGGCTGTCTTAATCGCATGCACCCACTGATTCGCATCCAGCTTTTCGGGATGAAACAATTGCGGACTTTCTGTCCCGTCTCCCCACTCCGTGTCTGTAAACGTGTTAATTGTAAAATGAAAAAATCCATAAAATTCCATTTTTTGATGTGTGAGCTGTCTTGCGTGCGGAACGATGGAAGCATACTCTGCATCTCTGTTTTTTCTCATACTGTCACCCCTTCAAACCGCCGACGCTGATGCCTGCCAGCAATTGCTTTTGTCCGATCAGATAGATCATGACGGTTGGGATCAGAACGATGATCAAGCCCGCAAACAGCGCGCCCCAGTCGGTGGCATACTTTTGCACCTCAAACAGATTCGCAAGGCCGATCGGCAGTGTCTTTTTGGTTTCGTCGGTCAAAATAACGAGTGCGAGCGGATATTCATTCCAGAAGCCCATTGCGGTCAGCATCGTGATCGTCACAATGCCGGGCCTGCACAGAGGCATCACAATCCTTAACAAAATACTCAGATTGTTTGCCCCATCAATTCTGGCCGCCTCCTCATAGCCAGTTGACAGCGACTGGATAAAGCCCTGCAGCGTAAATATCGCAAACGGAAACTGCATGACCGCATATACAAGCGAAAGGACCACACGGTTATTCAGTCCGTTAACTGCCTGCAGTTCCAAAAACAACGGAATCATAATATAGGTCGGCTGTAAAAAAATGCATGCCATATACAGCGTCGTCACCGCCTTAGAGCCTTTAAAAGTATAACGCGCAAGCACATAGGCCGCCGGAACAACAAAAATAAGCAAGATCACGGTAGACAGCACAACAATGAAAATCGAATTTAAAAAATACGCTGCCATATTTGCTTTTTCTATAGCGTTACTATAATTTTCAAAACGAATTCCCTGCGGCAGGGCATAAGGATCGGTCAGATATTCCGTATTTGTTTTAAATGATGAGATGATATTCCATACAAACGGATATAAAAATACAACAGTTACCAGCAGTAAAAAAATACGAAGGGTCCAATTGGACAAACCGCGTTTTAATTGATCTTTATTCATCACTTTGCCCTCCTACTCTTTCCTGCCTGTGATGCGCCTTGACAGCATCGCGAGCAAAATGGCCAGCGCAAGCGTAAACATTGCGATTGCCATAGCATAGCCGAAATTTGCGTTCCTCATACCCTGTGTATACATATATTGCAGCAAAACGGACGAGGCCCCGTTCGGCCCTCCCGCCGTCATAACGTTGGACAGCGTAAAGCTTAGGTTGATCGTCCCTGACAATGACAGCACATAGGTAATTCCGATTGTATTCTTTAATAAGGGAACCGTAATATAAAAGAATTTCTGGGAGGCGGATACCCCGTCTATATCGGCCGCTTCGTATATCTCCTGTGAAATACCGTCAATTGAGGTGATATACATCACCATATAATATCCGGCTGCCTGCCAGATCAGCGCCACCGCAATACACCAAAGCGCAGTCTTGCTTTCTCCAAGCCATGCATGCTGAAATTGCTCCAGATGAATAAGTTCAAGCAAGTGGTTTAAAATTCCTTTGGTCGGATTAAATACAAAGGACCAGACGATTCCTACAATTGTCAGGGAAATCACACTCGGAAAGAAAAATACTGCCCTGTAAAAAGCCTTTTCCCTTAATCTGCTTTTTGTCAGCAAAAAAGCAAAAATCAAGCTGAAAAACAGCGTAACGACCGGTACGACTGCCATCAGTTTCGCCGTATTTTTCAGCGCTAAAAGAAACAGCTTATCTCGAAACAGATACCGATAATTCTCAAGCCCTATAAATTTACTGTTAAAACCTACATTCAGAGCCGTGGAATCCGTAAAGGAAAGATAGACGGCATTGATCATGGGCATTACCATGAACAGCAGGGTTAATAATAATACGGGCAGAATACAGGCCGCTATAAATAGTTTTGGTTTTTTCACAATATTTGTTCCTCCGGTCCTTCACAGGAATTTATCCTGTCTTTCTTAAAAAACAGGGCTGTTGTGAAAGGGAATTCCTTTCCTCCACCGCAGCCCCACTTTATAATATCTCACTCTATGAATGTACTCATCTTATTCCTGTTCTGCCGCCCTGTCCTGCCGAACCTGTGCGAACGCTGCTTCCACGCTCTCCGCCCATTCTTCGGCGGTTATTTCTCCATTCATAACAGAAGTGATCGGATTGAATACTTCATCACTGATGTTGATCTTGGAATTGGATGGCAGCGCTTCAAAATTCATGATCAATGATTTTGTATTTTCCTGATCATAGATTCCATACATATTATAAGTAGCTTCCGAAATATAGTCTTTTGCAAGCTCTCTTCCTGTCTTTGTCGCATAAACACTGCCGGCGTTCTCCGCAAATAGAGCTACGGACTCATCACTGTATAAAAAGCGCAGGAACGCCTTTGCGAGCTCAGGATTCTTTGCCTGTGCGGGAATCGAAAACTGTTCACAGCTGTCCAGCACGTAAGCAGTATCGCCGGTCTTTAAAGTCGGGACTGCCGTCATTGCAAATTCAAAGCCATCCTCTCTCGGTGCATCTGCCATTTCACTTTCCATCCAGGTGCCGTTTGTAATAAACGCTGCTTTTCCCAGCATCATTTCTGACTGGGATTCCGTATGGTTCATACCCACTGTACCCTTTAACAGATATCCATCAGCCGAAATATCTGCGATTTCCTGCAATACCGAAAGTACAATCGGATTATTGAAGGAGCCTTCCTCATAAGAGCAGATTGCGTCGATGGCCTCCATACCGCCTGCGGAAGCAATTGCCGGCCACAGCATTTCCTCCAGATATCCCGGATAGATTCCCTGATAAGTAAACAGAGATCTTCCGTCCGCCTGCACGGTATCGCCGAGTGCAAAGAATTCATCCCATGTTTCAGGAACTGTCCAGCCTTTTTCATCAAAAACTGTTTTGTTATAAATCAAGCCCTGCGGTCCTGTGTTAAACGGGGCCAGGTAGATTTTATCATCCCCATAGGGCGCACATTTGGCACTTTCTAAAAGACCATCCTTGATATCGTCTTTGAGAGGATTGGTGCCTGCATAATTATCCCCTTCAAATACATCGGTAATATCCAGCAGAGCCTTTTCCTTGATCATGGACAAAATCAAACCGTCCTCCTGCTTATCGTTCAGAGAAATAAAGTCGGGCGCATTTCCCGCTACGATCTGCGGCCTGATAATATCGGCAATCGTCGGACTGATTGTCATATTCACCTTGACACCCGGATTCTTTTCTTCAAATGCGGATACTACTGCGTTCCAGTACGCATCGCCGAAACCTCCCTGGAATATCGCAATATTAAGCGTCTGTTCTCCGTTTTCATCAATCGTGGCTTTTTCATCACTCGTTTCTTCGGTGCTGTCCGCCTCGGCTGTTTCTCCGTTCTGAACCTCCTGCGTTTCTGAAACGGCTGCCGCATCACTCTGACTCTGTGAGGAACAGCCGGTCAAACCAAGTACCATACCCGTCACAAGCAATCCTGATAATAGTTTCTTTCTCATAAATAACCTCCATTCTATCGTATTTAGAAATTGTTCCGTTCAAGTCACTGCATTCTGCCGGCTTTCATCAGTAACCTGATACCTCAATTATAAAGAGCCTCAACCCGTTTGTACATTTACGATTCCTGTCAAAATTATGGACGATTTCTTCCCTGTCTTTATTTTTGCAAAAAATGCAACGATTTGATATGGACTATTTTGACATTCCTATAGACAGAATCATACTCCTTTCAGTTCATCTGGTATTTTTTTGCTAATTCATATAAAATAGAAGGGAGTTTAAAAGAAAGGAGCCCCGCCATGAAATGTTTTCGCAAAATCAGTTTAAAGCAACGGCTGGTTATTACCTTTCTCCTTGTCTCCATTCTTCCGCTTCTCTTTATCAGCCTTTACAGCTACCGGACTAATTCCGCGACCGTAAAAAGAAAAATTTCCACATCGACCGCCCAGCTTCTTGCACTCGTCAATACAAATATGATGACAGAAATCGAGAAATATCAGTATCTGTGCGGTTCCATCTGTGTAAATGAGGATATTCAGAATGCTTTGCTTATGGAAAACATCACAACCGCTGAAAAAAATAAAATCATGCTGCATATTCAGGATCTGGTCAGAACGAAGATTATCTACCCGGCTCAGGCAAAAAACATCACGATTTTAGATAAGGACAGCAGCATTTTTTATTCGCTTGGCTATGACGGCTTTTATGAATCGGATGTCGAAGCCATTTTAGACAATATCAATTCTTCCGAGCTGGACAGCTGGAACTATGTGGTGACCTATCGCTCCCGCGATATTCTCGTTCTCGGGCGAAAAATATTCAATCGCTACAACACTTCTCAGGTGCTTGGCTACACGCTGATTTCAATCGACGAACAGCTTTTTTCCAAGACCGTACTGGAACCGGTCAACCTGCAAAACGGTTCCAATATTTTTTTTATGGATTCCAATGGAATTGTCCTTTCCTCATGGGATAGAAGTGTTCCCCTGGGAAAAAAATTTGCAGCTCCTGATTTAATCAGAAGCATTAATCGGATCAATCAAAAGGAGGGCGCCTTTACACTGGAAATAGACGGAAAGCAGCATCTTGTCAATTACAGCTATAACCGGGAAATTGACAAATTTTTTGTGTCAGTCATTCCATACTCCTATATCAACTCCGAAGCAAATGCGGCGGCTAAAGATTTTGCACTTACTACAGCCCTTGTACTTGGTATCTGCTGCACTGTTATTCTATTTATTTACATGAGTATTTCTCTTCCAATTAAAAAAATGATCCGCATCTGCCAAGATATTTCCCTTGGCAATCTGGATGTGCGGATCAACGACAGCAGCCATGACGAACTGTCCTACCTGTCTTATAATATTGATTCTATGGTGGAAAAAATACAGGGACTGCTGATTGCGCAAAAGGAACACGAAGAAAAAAAACGGGAGGTTGAACTGCAGATGCTGCAATATCAGATCAATCCGCATTTTCTGTTCAACACGCTGAATGCCTTAAAGCTTGTTGCAAATATGAATGAAGATTTTGTTGTGAGTGACGGTATCCGCTCCCTCAGTGAGCTTTTGAAAAATACACTTGTTAATAAGCAGGAATTTATTACAATCGAAGAAGAACTGAATAATTTAAAACACTATCTGTCTATCATGAAAATTCGTTATGCAGGCAATTTCAATGTTACGTATGATATTGATGAATCTCTTTTATTGTGTCAGATTCCAAAGCTTATCCTTCAGCCTCTGGCAGAAAACTCTGTGCTTCATGGCTCAAAAAATGACGGCACAATTCTTAAAATCGTTGTACAATGTCATTGTGAGAACGATACGATTCTGTTTACGCTTTCAGACGACGGAAAAGGGTTTTTAACAGGTTCGGAAAACAACAGCCCGCTGTTAAAAGGCATCGGAACGAGCAATGTCAACGACCGCATCCACTTAAATTTCGGGGAAGAATACGGACTGGCCATTGCCAGCACACCCGGCGAAGGAACGGTATGTATTTTAAAAATACCGAAAATAACTGTTTAATCGGGAGAATACACGTATGTATCAAGTATTGATTGTTGATGATGAGCCGATTGTAAAAATCGCTCTGAGATCTGTAATTAATTGGAATCTATATGGCTATTCCATCTGTGCCACAGCCTCAGATGGGAAGGAAGCGCTCGCCCTTGTCGATCAGCACACGCCCGATCTTGTCATCACGGACTTAAAAATGCCGGTTATGGATGGCATTTCACTCATCAGAGCACTTAAGGAACAACAGTTTAAAGGTGAAATATTGGTGATCAGCAATTATGATGATTTTGAATCTGTCCGCTCTGCTCTCGTTCTCGGCGCCGCAGATTATATTCTAAAGGTGAGTATCGAGGAAGAAAATCTGACAAAGCAATTAAAAGCGATTACAGAGCGCCTGGATACCCGTTTCAGCATTACGGATGTCCCCCGTGAACAGGAACAGAAAAAATACGAGAAAATGCAGTTTCATCAACAGCTTAAGGAATTTCTTGAGGATCCCCAATATACGGTCGGCATGCTTTTAGAAAACAGTCCTTCCTGCACCGCAGAAGGGGATGCAGTCTTCACTGCCTTTTATTTGGATTTTCCGGCCCAAAAAAGTTCCCAGGATAAAAAATTTTCTAATACACTTGTTTATAACAGCTTGAAGGAAATTCTGGACGAGGTTCCAGGAAAGGAGATTTTATTTCTTTCCCAGAGCACCGTATTGATTTTTTTTCCGACCTTCTGTACGGAAAACTGCAATTCCTTTCTGCATGCGCTGGGACAAAAGCTTCTCTCCATTTTTGAGCTGTATTTATCCGTTTCTCCAACTGTCATTTTTCAGGAGAATATCCATGGCTATCAGTCTTTGAAACAATGGTATACGGAATTCTTGCATATTACGACTCTGAACTTTTATGAACCGCTGAAACTTCTCCATGCAGAAGGCTTTCAGCCAATCCACTATATGAGTTTTCTCTACTACAAGGACTTTGTAAATCTGATACAGAACAACCGGATGGCGCAGTTCGCGGACAGCGTCGAAAAAATTGCGGACATTATCGGGACATGCCGAACGCTTCATGTTTATCCTGAAATCTTAAAAACTTTTTTTACAAAGTCCTTAGATCTGCTGGAATATTTAAACTATTCTCCTTCCATTGAAATCCATGACTATTTACTGGATTTAAAGGAAGGAATTCAGACGTGTGAAAACGCTCCGGAGCTTTCCCGCCTCGTGACACTTGCAGCGGAGGCGGTCTTCTCTCCTCCTCTTTCCATCGTCCGGACGGATTTGACACACCTCAAAGCAGAAACACAAAAAGCGATGGAATACATCAATACGCATTACAGCAAGCGAATCGCCCTAAGCGCTATCGCGGAAACTGTTAATTTGAGTGCAAGCTACTTATGCCGTCTGTTTAAGTCCGAAGTCGGCATAAGCATCACAGGCTATCTTAATCAAGTCCGCATGGAAAAAGCAGGTTTCCTTTTGCGCACAAGCAATATCAATGTCTATATGAAGGAAATCTCCGCTGCCGTCGGTATTGAGGACCAGTTGTACTTCAGCCGGATTTTCAAAAAATATTATGGCATGTCACCCTCCGAATACCGGATGAAGCATGATCCTGTCTCTAGATAAACAGGTTTACGTTAGATTCCTCTGCATCTCCAAGATAGGAGGCCACACCTGCAAGCTCAACTCCGTCGAGCAGCTCCTCCTTTGTAATTCCCATAATATCCATAGACATTGTACAGGCCACAAGCTTGATTCCATTATCCATCGCATGCTGCATCAATTGTTCAAGAGAATCTACATTTTTGTCATTCATGACTTTTTTCATCATGGCGGTTCCCATTCCGGCCATGTTCATTTTTGATAATTTCAGCTTCTTGCTGCCCTTTGGCATCATGAAACCAAACAGTTTATCCATAAACGGCTTTTTCACGGCGGGCGCCTTTGTTTTCCTTAACGCATTTAAACCCCAGAAGGTAAAGAACATTGTTACCTGCCTGCCCATGGCTGCCGCTCCATTGGCAATGATGAAGGAGGCCAGCACCTTATCCAAATCCCCGCTGAACACGATGATGGTTTTTCCCTGCGGCATATCCACAATTTCCGGTTCTGCCTCTAGGTTGCAGCTTTCCTTTCCTTTTTTTATAAATACAAGGTTTTCTTTGTTCTGCCGTTCAGTTTTTAGCAATGTATTTCCCGTTCTTCTGCACCAGGAAGCAATATCCGCCGCAAATCCCATATCCGTAGCTGATACCTTTAAGACCTCTCCCTCCCGCATGCCGCAAATCACTTCATGCACCTTCATAATGGGGCCGGGACACTGTAAGCCACAGCAATCCAGTACTTTCATTTCCTGATCGGATAATGTCTGCTGACTCAGTTTCTTTTCTTCCTTTTCTATTTCCGAAATAACCGCAACTTTTTTTATATCGGCATGCATCGATTTATAAAAGGAGGTTCCACCTGAAAGTACAGCCACCTTTTCAAAACCGTTCTGGCGCAGCATTCTTGCCGCATTATAGGAACGCACCCCAATCGTACAGTAGGAAATAATCAGTTTTTCTTGATCCAGTTCTTTCATTCTCCCACGAAGCTGTCCGAGCGGAATATGGTAAGAGCCCGGAATGGAAAAGACCATCCGCTCCATTTCCTCCGTCACATCCAATATGATGTAATCATCTTTTCTTTCTTCATCGGCGAGTAATGCATCCACCTCATCCCACTCAATGAAGCTTACAAGTCCGTTCAGAATATTTTCAGCGACAAAGCCCAGCATATTCACAGGATCCTTCGCAGAAGAAAAAGGAGGCGCATAAGCAAGCTCCAGCTCTGCCAGATCATAAATTGTTCCATTTAACCGCATTGTCGCAGCAAGCGTATCAATCCTCTTATCCACGCCTTCCTGTCCCACGATCTGACCGCCTAGGATTTTCCCCTCTTTATCAAACAGAAGTTTCAAAGTGAGAGGCGCTGCTCCCGGGTAGTATCCCGCATGAGATTTCTGATTGATAAGTGCCAAGTAATAATCCTGATTCTTCACTTTTCCCATTGCCTTCAGCTGCTTTTCATTCAATCCCACACTGGCAATATCCAGATCAAATACCTTTGCAACCGCAGTCCCCAAGGTTCCGTTATATGTTTTCCGGTCCCCCGACAAATTATCGGCGAGAATACGAGCCTGCTTATTGGCAGGTCCGGCAAGCGGCACCATCGTTTGATCCTTTGTCACATAATGGGTTACTTCTATTACATCTCCTACCGCATAAATATCCGCATGTGAGGTCTTAAAATACTCGTCTACAAGAACTCCGCCCTTCTGATTTAAGGCAAGCCCCGCCTGTTTTGCAAGTTCACTGTTCGGTCTGATTCCGATCGAGAGAATAATCAAATCGGCTTCTATGACAGCTCCGCTTTTTAATTCGATGTTTGTAAATCCATCCGCCTGATGAAATTCCTTTACTCCATCATTCAAGATTAAACGGACCTGATTCATCCTCATATTTTCATGAATCAGCTTTGCCATTTCAAGATCAACCGGTGCCATGACCTGATTCTGCATTTCGATCACAGACACCTCTAAGCCCTGCCGATGGAGATTTTCCGCCATTTCAAGTCCAATAAATCCGCCGCCGATGACCGCCGCACGCTTCGGCTGTTTCTCCTGAATATATGCTTTGATCTGATCCGTATCCGGTACCGTCCACAGTGTAAAAATGGACTCTGCCTCAATGCCCGGAATCGGCGGCTTCACAGGAGAGGATCCGGTTGCCAGCACAAGATTATCATAAACCTCTTCATAGACTTCTCCCGTAACAAGATTTTTTACTTCGATTTTTTTCTCATCGGGCATGATCCTAAGCACTTCACTGGACACCCGAACATCAATCGCAAATTTATTTTTCATTGCCTGCGGTGTCTGCAGCAAAAGCGCATCCCTGCTTTTGATCACGTCACCGATATAATAAGGCAAACCGCAGTTTGCATAAGAAATATGCGCACCACGCTCCAGCAGGACAATATGCATCGATTCGTCTCTTCTCCGAAGTCTTGCTGCCGTCGTAGCTCCTCCGGCAACCCCGCCGATAATCACAGTTTTTTTAGCCATAGCGCTTCTCCCTTTTTATTGTTATTATTTTAACGGTTATTATTGAAATAATAATATCATGATCGAAAAGATCTTTCTGTAACCAAGTCACATAAAAAAACAAAATCTGTTGTAGCATTTGACTACTACGTTATGTTATAGTTTACAATGAAATTTGTAAGGAGGCGTGATAGCAATGAATGCAAAAGAAGTAGCAAAAATAACTGGTGTAAGTGTGCGCGCACTTCATCATTATGACACAATATCAATCCTCAGTCCAAGCCGCAATCCGAAAAACGGCTATCGCGAATACTCAGACGAGGATATGGATAGACTGCAACAAATCTTATTCTTTAAAGAATGTGGCTTCTCTCTTGTACAAATCAAAGAACTTCTAAGCAATCCGAATTTTGATAGAGAAAAGGCATTCAATCTACAAAAGAATTTTCTTTTACAAGAAAAAAAGCGTATTGAATTAATGCTTGAAACTCTTGATAAATCAGTAAGGAATATGAAAGGAAATATGACAATGAGTATCAAAGAAAAGTTTCATGGGTTTGATTTTACAAACAATCCATATGAAAATGAAGCCAGGCGTTTATGGGGTGACAAGGCTGTCGATCAAAGTAACGCCCGCATAAAGTCACTACCGAAAAATGAGCAGGAAGCAATAGCAAAAGATATGGATGATTTGTTTATGAATTTGGCCAAAATAAGGAATAATGCACCAGACTCTGTAACTGCACAAGAAGCTATGGCTAAAATGTACAACCACTTTAATGCAAACTTCGGTTACAGATATTCTCCGGAAGCTTTTGCCGAAGTCGGACAAATGTATGTTACTGACGAAAGATTTACTGTAACTGTAGACAAATATGGCGACGGCCTGTCTAAGTTTCTATCCGAAGCTATGAAAATTTATGCCGAAAGCCTGAAATAGTTCGGCATAAAAATTTCATATTATCACGAACGGTCCATTAATATGCCAATATTTCATAACCGGATTCAGTTACTAGTATTGTTTTTTCCCACTGTGCAGAAGGCTTTCCATCAGCAGTGCGAACAGTCCAATTATCGTATTTGTCAGTTGTTATTTTGGGGTTTCCCATATTTATCATAGGCTCTACGGTAAAAACAAGCCCCGGAACCAAGAGCATTCCGGTTTCTTGCTTTGTCACATAACCAACCCAGGGTTCTTCGTGAAATTCCAGACCGATGCCATGGCCTCCAATTTCCCGAACAACAGAATACCCATTTCTCCGCGCATGGTCATTTACCGCCTGCCCCACATTTCCAAGAAAACTCCATGGCTTTATTTGTTCAATGCCCAACTCTACACACTCTTTCGCAATATCAACCAGCTTTTGTTTTTCAAGAGATACAGTACCTACACAAAACATACGGGAAGAATCTGAAAAAAAGCCGTTATAAATTGTTGATGCATCAATATTTACAATATCACCGCTTCGCAGGAATACATGTTCAGAGGGAATACCGTGACATACAACATCATTAATTGAAATACACACGCTCTTAGGGTATCCTTGAAAATTCAAGGGCGCCGGGATACCTCCCAGTTTTTTGGTTTTTTCAAAGAGAAGCCGGTCAAGTTCTTCGGTGGTGATTCCATCAACCGCATAATCTGAAATAAAATCCAGTACAGCAATGTTTCGTTTGCCGCTTTCTCTAATACCTTCAATTTGCTGTTTTGTTTTAATTAATTTTCGAGAAGGCACTTCACATTTCTTTAAACGGCAGCTTTCCATTTGTTCTTCAACAGGTCCATGGCACTTCTTATATTTTTGACCGCTGCCACACCAGCAGGGATCATTTCTTCCAAATTTATCAGACATTTTATCTCCTTGCATTCAAATTTGGAGGGAGCAATACGCCTATTGACTAAGTCTGCCAAGAGAGACACCGCAAGCTTTCCGATATTGCCGCGGCGAACATTGAAATGCTTGAGAAAAAGCTCTGGCAAACGCTTCCGATGACGAGTATCCGTAACGGAAAGCAATATCGGTGATTTTGTCATTGGTTATGCAAAGATCATATGCGGAAGCTTTTAATCTGCATTGGGCAAGAAATTGTTTATATGTCATACCCATGTGTTCCCTGAACTTTGTTGAACAGTAATACGGTGAATAACCAACATGTGATGACATATCATGCAGGCTTGGATTTTGGGTTATGTTATTTTCCACCCACTTTGCCATTGATTCTATTGTTTGTATAGACATTTGCCTCACTCCTTTCATCAGTATATCAACATTCATAGATCATTACCTGATATAAGTTGCACATTTGAATAAACTTTATTTCATAGATAGGTTATATTTGCCGGTTTGCTTTCTTGGCTTTCTTGACTCTTTCAACCGCAAGTTCAAAATCATGCAGGCCAACCTTACACTGAATACCATCTCTATTTAATGCAAAGGTGGCAGCATTAATAATAACATTTAAAATTTCCGCACCTGATAAACCTTTTGAATGATCTGCAATCTCATAAAGCTCCTCATCTGTAATACTTTTTGGGTATTCAAAAGGAATCATTTTCTGATAAAGCTGTATGATGCCCTGTTCATTAGGCAGCGGCATCTCAATATGTCCGATGATACGGCGCACAAAAGCACTGTCATAGTTGGACATAAAGTTTGTTGCAAAAAGCGTTACTCCACAAAAGGAATCCAGTTCAAGAAGCATAACAGAACGGCTGACATTCACAGCATGATCTGTACTTTGGCTTACATTGGAAAGCCTTTTACCTAAAATGGAATCTGCCTCGTCAAAAAAAAGGATTGCATCATTCTCCTTGGCAAATTGAAAGGCTTCCTTGATATTCTTTGGTGTTTCTCCTACAAATTTGGATTCAATTTCTGCATAGTTTACTCGAATCATCGGTTTGTCCAGTGCATTGGCAATTGCCTCTGCCGTAACAGATTTTCCGGTTCCCGGAGGGCCGTATAAATTGATGGCCGTCCGGCCTCCACTCAAGTCTACCTTACCTAATCCAAAATTGATATATAAAATTTTATGCAGCTTCACTTTGTGCAATAGACTGTCTATTTGCTGTCTGGCTGCTTCTGGAAGTACTAGATCCTCCAATGTTTTTTTTGGATTTTCTATTTTAAACGGCAGAGCTGCCTTATCCTTTTGTAATAATGGTGATATAAACCTTTCATCTGTGTTCATGTTCCTCACTCCCTTTCTCTTACTCTTCTAATTGTAAGGATTGTGTCTCCAGCCATCTTGTCGCCAATACGTCCGCATAGTACGCAATGGAATCCCCAAAAAAGTCCGGGAGAGCCGGGTCAATCTTCTCATAATATTTACGAAATTCCCGATCATTCTTATACATCTCTCCCAGGTTTTCAATTACCTCAATTGACGGTTCATAAAAATAATAAAGTTGTTCATGCCATATTCTGACGCGCTCCTGTACCTTTGCCGAATCCATTGGAGTACCTTCGCGCATCAGCTTTGCTATTTCCTCATAGTTTTCGTCCATAGCGCGCAATACTAAATCCTGCTGATTGCTTGTATAACTTTTCCATAATTGTATGGAACTCTCTGCACGTTCGCCCCAACGCTCTATAGCCTCAGCCTCATACTGATCCATTGTTTGATGTACATTCCGATTTTTTCTCTTTTTCATATTTATAATCTGCCTTTCTGCAGTTCAATCCCGACACCTCCGTAACTCTCGTCTTAGAACTACTCTTTCCACTCAACAGAACAAATTATATACTATGACGTATCGTTATAGTCAAGAGGCAATCCGTAGGAATTGGCAAAATGAATACTTAAATTCATGATTACAAGGAGAACAAAAGTGTGCTTCGCCCATTCTCGCGATCATTTGCTCCGGCAGCACAGCTTTTGTTCCGCGCGCGTAGCTGCGCATAAAATTTTCTTGTATAGGAAATTCGAAGCAATTTTCTATACAAGAAAAAAGAGGTTCACCAGTCAACCCAGTGAACCTCTCCACACTCAAAATCTTCCGATTTCAAGCAACTTATTTAATTATTCAGCGCCGCCTGTGCTGCCGCAAGCCTTGCGATCGGCACACGGAACGGGGAACAGGATACATAATCCAATCCTACCTTATGACAGAACTCGATACTGGACGGATCACCGCCATGCTCACCGCAGATGCCAAGGTGCAGGTCGGATCTTACTGCGCGGCCCTTCTTTGCAGCCATTTCTACCAGCTGACCAACGCCGTTCTGGTCGAGCTTTGCAAACGGATCAGACTCATAAATCTTTGATTTATAGTAAGCATCCAGAAACTTACCGGCATCGTCTCTCGAAAAACCGAACGTCATCTGTGTCAAATCGTTCGTTCCGAATGAGAAGAATTCTGCTTCCTCTGCAATTTCATTTGCCAACAGTGCGGCACGAGGAATCTCGATCATCGTACCGACCACATAACGGATATCGGAGCCCTTTTCTTTCTTCACTGCCTCGGCAACCTCTACAACCGTATCCTTGACAAATTTCAGCTCCTTCTTCTCTCCTACGAGCGGAATCATGATTTCCGGTACAATATCATAACCCTTCTCAGCTTTCACTTCAATCGCCGCTTCCATGACCGCACGAGTCTGCATTCTTGCGATTTCAGGATAGGTTACCGCAAGACGGCAGCCTCTGTGTCCCATCATCGGATTGAATTCATGCAGCGCATTACATGTTGCCTTTACCTGTTCTACGGTCAGATGCATACGTTCTGCCAAATCCTTGATATCCTTTTCCTCTGTAGGAACGAATTCATGCAATGGCGGATCAAGGAAACGGATTGTCACCGGCCTGCCTTCCATCGCCTCGTAAATACCCTTAAAGTCTTCTTTTTGGAACGGAATCAGACTCTCCAACGCTTCTGTCCTGGCTTCCTCTGTGGTGGAAAGGATCATCTGTCTGATCTTCGGAATCCTGTCCGGTTCAAAGAACATATGCTCTGTTCTGCAAAGACCGATGCCCTCTGCACCAAGCTTCACTGCATTTCTCGCATCTGCCGGTGTATCCGCATTTGTACGAACCTTAAGTCTTCTGTATTCATCTGCCCAACTCATAATACGGCTGAAGTTGCCTCCGATTTCGGCTTCCACCGTACTGATATCCCCTATATAAATCTTACCTGTAGAACCATCCAGAGAAATGTAATCGCCTTCGTTGATTGTTTCGCCGCCAAGCTCAAATACCTTTGCATCCTCGTCAATCTTGATCTCTCCGCATCCGGATACACAAGCCGTTCCCATACCTCTTGCCACAACGGCTGCGTGAGACGTCATACCGCCGCGTACGGTCAGGATTCCTTCTGCCGCATGCATACCCTCGATATCCTCGGGGGATGTCTCCAAACGAACGAGAACGACACGCTCCCCTGCCTCATGGTGGTTCTTCGCATCATCTGCCGTAAAGTAAACTTTGCCGGCTGCTGCTCCCGGGGATGCCGGAAGTGCTGAACCGATTACTTTTCCTTCCTTTAATGCCTTTACATCAAAGGTCGGATGCAGGAGCTGATCAAGAGATTTCGCATCGATCCTCTTTACAGCCTCTACCGGCGTAATCTTGCCTTCGTCCACAAGATCACAGGCAATCTGCAGTGCCGCCGGAGCCGTACGCTTTCCGCTTCTCGTCTGTAAGAAATAAAGCTTTGTATCCTCTATTGTGAACTCCATATCCTGCATATCGCGATAATGATCTTCCAATCTGTTTGCGATAGACATGAACTGTGCGAATACTTCAGGCATGTCCTGCTCAAGTCTCGTAATCGGCTGCGGAGTACGAATACCTGCAACGACATCTTCACCCTGCGCGTTAATCAAATATTCTCCGTAGATACCCCTGGCGCCTGTACTGGGATTACGTGTAAATGCAACACCTGTTCCTGATGTATTGCCCATATTTCCGAATACCATTGCCTGTACGTTAACTGCGGTACCCCAATCGCCCGGAATATCATTCATACGTCTGTAGACAATCGCTCTTGGATTATCCCATGAACGGAATACGGCCTTCACAGCTTCCATGAGCTGTACCTTCGGATCCTGTGGGAAATCCTGTCCCATTTTTTCTTTATAAATAGCTTTATACTTCGCAATGACCTCCTGAAGATCCTCTGCCGTCAAATCCGTATCGAACTGAGCACCCTTTGCCTCCTTGATTTCATCCAGGATACCTTCAAAGAACTTCTTGCTCATTTCCATTACAACGTCGGAAAACATCTGAATAAAACGTCTGTAGGAATCATACGCAAATCTCGGATTGCCTGTCTTTTTTGCAAAACCTTCTACCGAAATATCATTGAGTCCCAGATTTAAGATCGTGTCCATCATGCCGGGCATTGACGCACGTGCACCGGAACGAACCGATACGAGAAGGGGATTTTCTGTGTCTCCAAATTTCTTTCCCTGCTGTTCCTCAAGTGCTGCAAGAGCATCAAAGATCTGCCCTTTGATTTCCTCGCTGACTGCCTTTCCGTTATTATAGTAATCCGTGCAGGCTTCGGTCGTTACCGTAAAGCCCTGTGGGATCGGAAGTGAAAGATTCGTCATCTCCGCAAGGTTTGCACCCTTGCCTCCCAAGAGGTTGCGCATGTCCGCGTTACCCTCCTTAAAAAGATACACCCATTTTGCCATTCTTTTTTTCCCTCCAATTATCATAGTTTTTTAGACAGCCGCCTGAATGTGGTAATTTGTGTGTAAATACGCCAATTCTTCTTTAATGAAAAAAAGCCAAAGTATCCCTGTTTTCCGGTTACCTTGACTGATCTTTACTATTCTGTTTAAACAGGTTTTTTCCCACACGCCCATTTACCAATTCCTTCAGCTATTCTCACAAAAGACAATTGTCTTTGCGTCACGTACAAGCTATAATTCTTTTCCGTGCCGAAAATCATTATAGCATATGAAAAAATAATTGTCCACTTATAAATAGATAAAAAGCCGAAAAGAAAGCTTGTTAAAAAAATAGCGATATTCCAATGAATACCGCTATTTCTTCTCATTCCATCTTAAAAGCGAAATTTATTCTCAAAATATTTTTCCAAATCTTCAATCTTGATTCGTTCCTGCGCCATTGTATCTCTGTCGCGCACAGTCACCGCCCCGTCCGTTTCGGAATCAAAGTCATATGTAATGCAAAACGGCGTTCCGATTTCATCTTGCCTGCGATATCTTTTACCAATGTTTCCACGGTCATCGAATTCACAGTTATACTTCTTAGAAAGCTCGGTAAAGATCTTCTCCGCACCCTCGTTCAGCTTCTTGGAAAGCGGCAGTACACCTATTTTTACAGGCGCAAGTACAGGATGGAAATGAAGCACCGTCCTCCTATCGCCCTCGCCGATTTCCTCCTCGTCATACGCTCCGCATAAAAAGGCAAGCAACACCCGGTCCACACCAAGTGACGGCTCAATCACATACGGCACATACTTTTCCTTCTTTTCATCATCAAAATAGCTCATATCCTGACCGGAAACGTTCTGATGCTGCGTTAAATCATAATCGGTCCTGTCAGCGATTCCCCAAAGCTCACCCCAGCCAAACGGAAATAAAAACTCAATATCCGTCGTCGCCTTGGAATAAAAGGAAAGCTCCTCACTGTCATGATCGCGGACGCGCATTTCTTCTTCCTTCATGCCGAGGCCCGTCAGCCAGTCGATACAAAATTGTTTCCAATAAGCAAACCAATCCAAATCGGTATCCGGCTCACAAAAAAACTCCAGCTCCATCTGTTCAAACTCTCTGATTCTGAAAATAAAGTTACCCGGTGTAATTTCATTTCTAAACGATTTTCCGATCTGTCCGATGCCGAATGGGATCTTCTTACGGGATGTTCTCTGCACATTCTTAAAATTGACAAAAATGCCCTGCGCGGTCTCGGGTCTTAAATAAACAGTATTCTTTGCATCCTCCGTAACGCCTTGAAATGTTTTGAACATCAGGTTAAACTGCCGGATATCCGTAAAGTTATGTTTTCCGCAGGTCGGGCATGGAATTGTATTTTCTTCGATATATTGCTTCATCTTTTCCTGTGACCAGCCGTCCACCGAGCCGTCCAGCGTCAAGCTTTTCTCCGCAGCATAATCCTCGATGATCTTATCTGCGCGAAAACGCTCATGGCACTCTCTGCAGTCCATCAGGGGATCCGAGAAGCCACCGATATGCCCGGAGGCTACCCATGTCTGTGGATTCATCAAAATTGCACAATCCACCCCAACATTATACGGGTTTTCCATGATAAATTTTTGCCACCAGGCCTTTTTTACATTATTCTTCAGTTCTACACCAAGATTACCGTAATCCCACGTATTTGCAAGACCTCCGTAAATCTCGGAGCCCGGATAGACGAAGCCTCTCGCCTTCGAAAGTGCCACGATCTTTTCCATTGTTTTTTCCATATTTCTTACCAAGCCTTTCTCAATATTGTTTATTTTGTTACAGTCCGACAGCAAGGCTGAACTGTAGCTTTATTTTAGAATGATATAGGCAAGTCCCTCCGATTCGCTTGAAATTCTTGCCGATTTTTCATCAATCATATCTACATTGGCTGTTGAAAATAAAATCTTGCCGTATGTCTGGATCCTAATCGGTTCGCTGACAATAACAATATGATTTTTTCCCATCTCCATCAGCTCTGCTTTTCCGATCGTATCCTGACCTGTATTGCTTTTTAATGTCACATCCAGATCATAGCCGTCCTCATAAGCCTCACTGATCGTTCCATAGAAAAAAGATACGCCATTGAAGCTCGCGTAATCGGCTGGTGTTGCAAATTCGATCAGCACCTTGGCTGCACCTTTTGAAACCGTAAATTCGGCCAGCTGCGCATGATTTTTAGAGCCGGATAATTTTCCGTATTCGGCCAGTTCCTCGTCAATCATCGACTGCAACTCCGAGGCGTCATAATACTCCGCATCAAAGCTCTCAACAATAGCATCTGTTATTTCTCCATTTTTATTGATTATTACGGTTGTCTCATTGATATCGGTACTGCTTGTGCCGCAGCCGTAAAGCAGTATGCCGCTCAAAATACCTGCTATGAGAACAATCCACTTTTTCATCGGTACGGCCTCCTGTCTTTTTTTCTGATGTCTGCGTGCCGGGCTGTTACGGCCGAACACCTCTCATTACATACTCCGTTATTATAACCCAACCTGCCTTATATTTTCAACATGCAATTTTCAACCATTTCAAGACTTTTGAAAGTTTTATCTATGTATCGCTTTCTGTAAAAATCCGACAACTCCTGCAGTTCAGCAAGCACAGCTGCCGTAACGGTAAATGTGTACAGACGTTCAATCGGCGTACGGACAATAAAATCGACCGCATAGACCGCACCGGCGCTCAATTTCCGATCGATCGGGATACCCGGAAATTCCCCGTTTACGACAAGTGCCTTCATTTCATAAATGACCCGTACCAGACAATTGTCAATCGTCGGCTTTACAATCGCCCGTACCGACTGAAACAATAACTTTAACATCTGCAGCTCGTCATTGTTCTCTCTTGTGTAGTAAGACGCATATTCTAAAAAATACATGCCGAGATATGCGCCTTCAAAATCTGTCCGCAGTTCTTCGAAATAATAGCTGATTTCCGCTTCTATGACATTGTACGCAGTCTTCCCTTCATAAAGCTTAAACGTACCAAAGGAAAAAGGATTGGTAGCCGCCATCATTCTGCTGTTGGGTCGTCTGGCCCCCTTTGCAAAGGCGGTAATTTTTCCTCTTTCCTTTGTCAGTATCACCAATCTTCTGTCATAATCATTGACAGGCCCTGTCTCCAAAATCATTCCTGTCGCTAAGACAAAATCTCTCACCGCTTATGTCCCCTGCCCGGCGGCAATTCACCGCCTGATAGTACGTCCCTGCATCCATATATGGATGTTCATTCCGATAATTCAAATAGGCCTCGATCCGGCCTGTCGTCTCAAACCTCTTCCAATTATCCTGTCTGTTCATTTCATCTCTCCCATCCACTTGTATTTTTTCATGTCCCTCATCCTCTTATTAGGATTCGCAGTTTAAAAAAATACATGCTGTTACTTATAGGAAAAAATGAAAATGATTGTTAGTAAATACTTCTAAATTCTTTTTTCATGATAACCAAAATTTTTTAAAAGCAGATCACTGTCACGCCAATCCTTCCTGACTTTGACCCACAGTTTCAAATTTACCTGTGTCTCAAGCAGGCGTTCAATCTCATATCGTGCGGCGCTTCCGATTTTCTTTAACATTGCTCCCTGCTTACCGATCACAATCCCTTTGTGAGATTCCCGCTCACAAATAATCATTGCCTCAATATCCACAATTTTTTTTCGATATTTCATACTCTCAATCGTAACAGCAATCCCGTGAGGAATTTCATCATCCAGACATTTTAATGCCTTCTCGCGGATCAGTTCAGCCACGATCTGACGCTCCGGCTGATCCGTGACCGTATCCTCATCATAGAACGGCTCGCCGTAAGGGAGATAACGCATAATCAAATCAATCAGCTTATCCGTATTATCGCCCTTCAGCGCAGATACCGGAATCACCTCCGCAAAATCGCACAGATTCTTATAAACATCGATGATCTGTAACAAATCATCCCGTTTTACAGTATCCGATTTATTGATTACCAGAATCAACGGAACTTTGAGCAATTTTAACTGCTCCGCAATGTACTTATCACCCGGTCCTATAAAGGACGATGCCTCAACAAGCCACAAAACGGTATCTACCTCCGAGAGCGATCTCTTTGCAATCGTTACCATATAATCGCCCAGCCGGTTTTTTGCCTTATGGATGCCGGGCGTATCCAGAAATACGATCTGCCCCTCTTCGCTCGTGTAGACAGTCTGTATCCGATTTCTAGTCGTCTGTGGCTTATTAGAGGTAATCGCTATTTTCTGTCCAATCAGACAGTTCATCAATGTGGACTTACCGACATTCGGTCTTCCGATCAGAGCAGCAAAGCCCGCTTTGTATTGTTTTTCTATCATGAATCGTTTCCTTCTTTATTTTGCTGATTTACCGGCTCCTGCGGCTGAACTGCACGCGGTGCAAGAGATTTCTGCCGTTTTTTCTTCTGATTCTTTTCCATGCCCTTTACAATCAACAGTACAACGGCAACAATGATACCGATGACAACTGCAATGACAAAAAGATACGGAATTGCAATCACAAAGCCGATTCCAAAATTCTGCAAGCCCTTTCCAACATTATAAATACTTTCGGCAAAGCCCTTACTCATCCGATCCCATGCAGACTTTTCTGTCTGCGGAGTCAGACGCTCCACCTCTGAAATATATAGATAAACAGTGCTGTATTCCACCTGATTATCCATCGAACGCAACTGGGATTCATAGGATTCCAATTGATAGCGCACCTCTGTCAGGCGGGACTCAAGCCCAATGATTGTCTCCAGATCCTGAGCCTGATCCAGCAATTCGTTCAATCGATCCTGTTCGATCCGCAAAGAATCCCGGTGCGCCTCGATATCCACATACTGCAGTGTCACATCATCGATACTTTCATTTTTGCTTGTTACATTCGACTGCTCTGATACAGTATTTACAAATTCCTCCTGCCGGTCGCTGGGAATGCGGGCGGTAATGCTCGCATAACGGTTTCCGCTTTCACTGTAATAGCTGCTTCCGCCAATATCCTTGTACTGAGCATAGCCTCCAAGGCTTGTGATTTTACTTTCAACATTGGCTAACAGCTTGTCAAACTCCTCCGTCTCCACATTCAAATTAATATTTTTAACGAGCTTCCGATTGTCCTGCAGCTCTCCGACGGATTCGTTTCCTCCATCCGCGGTATCAAAATTCTCCTCTGCAACAGCCTCTTCTGCCGCTGCATAGCTGTACACATCATCCGAATAGGAATAGGAACCTGTGTCCGCCGCAGGCATAGCCCCGGGCATGGCCTCGGATTTCTCAGAGACAGATGAGCCGCAGCCTGCCAGCAGCACCGCAGCCATAAACAGCCCACTCATTTTGATTAATAAATTTCTCTTTTTCATATCCATCCTCCTTTTTCCATTGTTTTCTGCTCTTCCTCCCTGTTTCACAGCCGTCATTCGCGAAACAGATTTTCCACCGTATCAAACAGCGCCTTCTGCGCCTCTATCTTTTCTTCACTTCCAAGCACGCAAAGCTGATTCTGGGAAAGGATTTCCTCTACATATTTGGAAAGTCCCGCAATCTCGGCACTCGTCGTCCCAAGCACCTCATCCCGTTCCTTTTGGAGCAGTTCCAACGTGTCGTTGGAGAGGTAAGCAGCAAGGCCTCGCGCCCCTTTTGCAGATGGCGTCAGCGGAACATCCATATCGCTGATTGTGCCGATGATGTATTTTGTCATATCTCGTTCATCCGCTTTAAACCGCTTCAAATATTCGACAGCCCCTCGATAAGTCTCCAGCGTTTTTTCCAAATTGGGATCCCGATAGGAAACCAGATAAGCATCCCCCACTCTTGAGAAGGAATTCATGCAACCGTAAGCACCTCCCTTGACACGCACCTGATTCCATAAATAGTCATACCCAAGAATGACCTTAAGTACCTTTAAAGAACCGGTATAAGGAAGCCCCTTCTCCATGTAATTACCCGCAACTGCCACATATTGTACCTTGGAAGCGGTCTTAAAGCCCTCATTTTTTCTGACCGGCACAAGCGATCCCGTCCTCTTTGCAACCGGAATCTGATATAACATCGGCAAAAGCTCTTTGATTTCTTTTTCCAGCTTCGCATATTCCTCCGGCTCTGCCGTGTAGTCGACAAGCAAATTTTCTTCCCTGAAAATAGCATGCATACAGGCTGTCAAATTACTGATCAGTGCCTCTTTCTCCTCCTCAAAATGAGCTTCCAGACGTTCCACCAGACGATAGAATGATAAACCACCGACTTGCTCTGCTATCGCGGCAGTTTCGGAGCAATACGACATGGCACGCAGCGCCGCGGTAGAATGCCCGGAGCTCGTTATGCTCGTCTGAAGCCGTGATTTTAGCATTGCTAAAATCTCCTTCAAACGCTTTTCATCCGAAAAGTCAGAGGTAAATAGAATTTCCCTGATCATTGCAAAGGCAAACGGAAGTTTCTCATACAGCACCTTGGCCCTTACTTCAAACATCGTCCGGTAGCGTTTTGGATCCTTTTCCTCTATATACGTTGCGGCTCCCATCGTAATACCGCCGGAATTCTGATTGATTTCATTAAATAAATCCGCATACGAATAATTCTTTGTACTGACAAAGCCCAGTACATTTTTTAAGATCCCGATATACGGGAGAAGCGAAAGCGGAAGTTTTTTTGTGTCAAATACGAGATTCAGATAGCCGATGCCGTTTGTAAACAAATCGTGAGTCAGTATTGTCGTATCCTTAAATTGATGGACTGTATACAAATACGGCTGCGATTCCTTTTTGATATCGGTAATCTGCAGCAACGGGATGGTAAGCAACTCCTCCTTTGTGCTCGGTTCCTCCTGATAAGCAGTCAGTGCATTCGTATCGGCAATGAGCTTTTCTATTTCCGCTTTTGACATAGACTCCTTCATCTTCTGAAGCCCGTCTGCAAGCTCCTTATCCAGTTTGGCGGTCAGTCCTCGCTCCGGCTCCACCACTACGATGGAAGCATGCGGATTATTCAAAAGATATTGCTCGGTCAGCTTTTCAAAATAGCCATCATCCACCTGCTCCTTTAAATAGGCAAACGTCTCGATTGCCTCAATGTGCATAAACGGAGCTTTTTCATCATAAAGCCAGCTGTCAAATGCCTGCAGACCATACATCAATCCCTTTGGATAAGAGCCAAAATCTGCTTCGCGGTATTTGAATTCGTAATAATTAATTCCCGCGCGCAACGCCTTTTTATCAAAACCGTCCTTGCATACATTATAAAGCACTTCCTTGATCGTGGCAAGGAAAGCATCTAACTGATCCGCATTCGCATTTTTGGAAATAACGGAAAAGTAGGGCTGGTATACGCCATTTTCATAAGTACTCTGGATATCCTTACCAATTCCGCGGTCTAAAAGTGTCTGCTTTAAAACCGCACCCGGTGCGAGCAGCAGCGCATATTCAATGATCTGAAACGCCAAATACAGCTCTTTATTCAAGCTTGTATCAATCACCGTATTGTAGGATAAATAAGTGTTATCTGTCTCGGGCTCTTCATTGGTAATTGAATACCGCTTTACTTTTTTTACAGGCTGCCGAAACGGTTTCTGCAATGTGATCTCCGAGGAAATCTGCGCAGCCTCAAAATGAGATAAATACTCCCGGTCCAAAAATGTAAGCTTTTCAGCCATATCCATATTCCCATAGAGATAAAGATAGCTGTTGGACGGGTGGTAATATTTTTTATGGAACGCCAGAAAACTCTCATAAGTCAGCGTCGGAATAACCTCCGGATCACCGCCCGATTCAAATGAATAGGCAGTGTCGGGAAACAGCGTATTAAATACTTCTCTGTCCAGCATATCATCAGGGGAAGAAAACGCACCCTTCATCTCGTTATATACAACACCATTGATCGTAATTTCGTCATCCTGATCCTCCAACTCGTAATGCCAGCCCTCCTGCTTAAAAATCTGTTCACGCGTATAAATATTCGGATAAAATACCGCGTCAAGATAGACATCCATCAAGTTCTGAAAATCCTTATCATTACAGCTTGCCACAGGATAAACAGTTTTATCAGGATAGGTCATCGCATTTAAAAAGGTATTCAGTGATCCCTTTACAAGTTCCACAAACGGATCCTTTGCGGGAAACTTGCGAGAACCGCACAATACGGAATGCTCCAGAATATGCGGAAGTCCCGTGCTGTCATGAGGCGGCGTCCGAAAACCGATTGAAAACACTTTATTTTCATCATCATTAGACAAAAGAAGTACTCTTGCTCCTGATTTTTTATGCAAAAGCAGCCATCCATCGGAATTTAAATCTGCAACCCGTCTTTGTTCTATTATCTCATATTCCTTCAATTCTTCCGGTCTCATATCCTTTTCATCCTCCATTATTTATTCAGATATTCCTTCATTTTATCAAACTGTTCTTCCATTGTATCATAACCAAGCTCATAAAAGGACTGTAATTTATCCTTATTGTATTCCGCATGGGAAATGTGCATTCCGTTAGGGCGAATGACAAATACATGCCCGCGGCGCTCCAGATCCTCCACAAGTTCCATCGTGTGATTGTATATCTCCGGCCTTCTCTGCACCGCTCTGACAAACGGCGGATAATTTTTATATGCAACACTCACAAGAATCTCCTGCCTTACAATATGCTTTTTACGATAACCCTTTTCCTTTGTCAGGATGATCACATTCTTTTTATAGCCCATACGCAAAGAATGTACGAGCGGAATGGAATCCGCCATGCCGCCGTCCATGTAGGGAATGCCGTCAATCCATACGACCGGCGCGGCAAGCGGCAGGCTGCTTGATGCCCTGCAAATATCCATAAGTCTCTTCCTGTCCTTCGACTCACTTAAATACTCTGCCTTTCCCGTCAGACAATTTGTCACTACGTACTCGCTTTTACTGCGGCTCGAAAAATAAGTATCATAATCAAACGGGATATATTCATTGGGAAACTTATCAAACAACATATCCATATCATACAAGCTCTTATTTTTGATCATCCCCTTCAGCGTGATCGTCCGATACGCTTTTTCCTTTATGATCATGCAGTCTTTTGTCCGTCCAGGCTGTCTGGACAGGTAATCCACCGAATTGCACGCTCCGCATGAGACGCCGATTACATACGGAAAATAAAAATCTCTTTTCATTAAATAATCGACGGCCCCCGACGTAAATACGCCGAGATTTGCGCCGCCTTCCAATACAAGTGCCGCTTTTTTCAATTTTAATCCCTTCTGTTTTCTTTATATTTCCTGTCCGGATGCCGTTTCATGCTTATGCTCATGAGCAATATAGGCGATTGCATTGCCTGACAGCCGCATTGTCTCATTTAACTCTTCAATATCCGTATCCAGCTCTGCCGCAAGCTCCTCTAATGTTACTTCCCGTTCGAGTGTTTCGGCAAGCTCCTTCGCCTTTTCATTCAATTCGTTGACTTTCTCCAAAATCCGCAAATCCAACTCCTCGTCGGAGGATTTTTCCATGATCAGCGATTCCATTCCATCCATAATCATTTTTAATAAAAAATCCTCTGCCTCCTGCGCCGATTCACAGCACTCCAGCATTTTGGAGCCTATCAGAAGAGAAATATTTCCTTCCCCGATCAGATCCTCCGCCTCAACGCCCTGTCCCTCATACAATCTTGCAACATCAACAACCTCCCTCAAATAAAGAGGCGGAATCACCTTCTGGGCAGTCTCCTTCTTAAGCAATACTTCCCCGACGCGAAGAAGGCGTTCCTCCTTGCTAATTTCTTCTAATTTATCAAGATCTTCCAGATACCGGTTCAATGGCTCCGGGCTTCTCTCAGAAGCATCCGTATTCTTTTCCCGAAGAACCTCCCGCACATGTGCCTCATAAGCGGCTTCATCCTCAAAAACCGTCACATTTCCTTCTGTGAGATACTTGCAGACAAGCAAAAGCTGTTCCTGCGTCAATTGCATTTCAGCAAAAAGTTCGTTCACTTTTTCTCTGGATATATAATTTTCCTGCTTTTTGGAAAATACACGGGCCTGTATCATCAATTTTCTAAACGCCTGTTCGTCTTTCATAATACGACTTTTCTCCCTTTTTAATGAATATGTTCATGGGTAAACAAATGATCCTGACAATATTCATAATTACCGTTACACTTGGAGCAGAACCTGAATTCCAAATGATCCCCGTCAAGCTCCGTTCTGCCGCACACGGCGCATTTATGCTTCGTAATACCTGACGCATTATTTACCTGCTGTTTATAGGCATGGCGCCGGTGTATCTCTTTCGGGGACACACGCTGATAATTCCTTGTTCCAAAGAAAAACAAAATAAAATTGAGAAGCGACGTGATAATTGCAATTTTGATCGCCATGTTTCCCATAAAAAAGCTGGCTGCCAACACCGCAACATCCACATAAGCGAGCCACTTGATTTTGATCGGAATAATAAAATACAAAAGTATCTGCATATCGGGATAACATGCCGCAAACGCCAGAAAAATCGACAGGTTGATATAATAGGTACTGAATGCCGTACTCACAAAGCTGCCGACTGCTTGGGCAGGATAATTGCCGATCATGACATAACCCGCATAAAGCAGCAGAGAACCCACTACTGTAAATAGCATTCCCGATAGGATATACATATTATACCGGAACGCGCCCCACGTTTTTTCAAGAGAGTTCCCAAGAGAATAATAGAAAAACAGCATAATAATTGTAAAAATATCGAGGCTGGACGGCGGCACAAGGATCCATGTCACAAGCCGCCACACCTGACCATGCAGTATCTTGTCGGGATTCAGACTGATAAATTCCACAGAACCGGTCAGTCTTAACAGATAACCCAGCACATAGCCGATAATGATATAGAGAGACAGATTATGGATCGCATATTTTCCCCACCTTCGCTCCATTTTGTTCAATAAATTATTCATATACAAGCTCCTTCATCATAAATTAATACAAGACCAGCCAGCAGACATCTGCGCAAATGACTGACATGTAAAGTTTATCATTCCAAATGTCAAAAGTAAACCACTGCTCAAAAAATTTCATTTGTTTATATTGTTTGTTTATAATTATTTCACATTTTTTACATAGGATATTTCGTTGCACTTTGTAAATCCATGTCGTATAATGTACTTTGATTGCGGACTCAATTGTGCCACATATAAATAAGTAGAAAGGGTGTCCTTTATGTCAGACATTCAGGAATTGTACACGCTCGGAATCGACATCGGTTCCACTACGGTAAAGATCGCTGTGCTGGATCATGCGAACAACATTTTATTCGCCGAGTATGAGCGTCATTATGCAAATATACAGGAAACATTAAGGAGGTTGTTATCACAGGCTCATGAACAGCTCGGAAACCTCATCATACATCCGATGATTACAGGCTCCGGCGGGTTGACGCTCGCCAATCACTTAGGGGTACCCTTCGTTCAGGAGGTCATCGCAGTATCAACCGCCCTCCAGAATTATGCGGCGGAAACAGACGTTGCCATCGAGCTTGGCGGCGAAGATGCAAAAATTATTTATTTTGAAGGCGGAAACGTCGAACAGCGCATGAACGGTATTTGTGCAGGCGGTACCGGCTCCTTTATCGATCAGATGGCTTCTCTGCTGCAAACCGATGCGGCAGGCTTAAATGAATACGCCAAAAATTACCAGTCTCTTTATACGATCGCGGCCCGCTGCGGTGTATTTGCCAAATCCGATATTCAGCCGCTGATTAATGAAGGTGCCACAAAGGAGGATCTTGCCGCTTCTATTTTCCAGGCCGTTGTCAATCAGACGATCAGCGGACTCGCGTGCGGTAAGCCGATTCGCGGACATGTCGCATTTCTCGGCGGTCCGCTGCACTTTTTATCGGAATTAAAAGAAGCATTTATCCGAACACTGAAGCTCGATGAGGCGCATATCATCGCACCGGCCCATTCCCATTTATTTGCTGCCGTCGGTTCCGCCATGAATTACCATGAGGATCTTTTCCTCACGCTTTCTGAGATGGCAGAAAAGCTTTCGGGCAATATTAAAATGCAATTTGAGGTCGCCCGCATGGAGCCGCTGTTTGCTTCAAAGGAAGAATACAGGGAATTTGAAAGCCGTCACAACGCACACTGTGTGTCAACAGGAGAGCTCTCCGACTACTCCGGAAACTGCTATCTTGGCATTGATGCCGGATCTACCACAACAAAGGCAGCGCTCGTTGGGGAAGACGGCTCTCTGCTTTATTCCTTTTACAGCAACAACAACGGCAGCCCGCTTGCCACTGCGATCCGCGCAATCAAAGAAATCTATTCGCTTCTGCCGGCACATGCAAAGATCGCGCATTCCTGTTCCACCGGATATGGAGAGGCTTTGATCAAGGCCGCTCTTCTTATGGATGACGGTGAAGTTGAAACGGTTGCGCATTACTACGCGGCCGCATTTTTTGAACCTGACGTAGATTGCATCCTCGACATCGGCGGTCAGGACATGAAATGCATCAAAATCAAAAACCATACGGTTGACAGCGTACAGCTCAACGAAGCCTGTTCCTCCGGCTGCGGCTCTTTCATTGAAACCTTTGCAAAATCCTTAAACTATTCTGTAACCGACTTTGCCAAAGCCGCACTGTTTGCAGAACACCCGATCGATTTGGGCACCCGCTGTACTGTTTTCATGAATTCCAAAGTGAAGCAGGCACAGAAGGAAGGGGCCGGAGTTCCTGATATTTCCGCCGGACTTGCCTATTCTGTTATCAAGAATGCTCTGTTCAAGGTTATTAAGGTATCCGATGCCGCAGCGCTCGGAAGCAAGATTGTCGTACAGGGCGGTACCTTTTATAACGACGCCGTGCTCAGAAGCTTTGAAAAGATAGCGGACTGTGAAGCAATCCGTCCCGACATCGCCGGTATCATGGGTGCTTTCGGTGCTGCGTTGATCGCACGGGAGCGCTATGGGGAGTCGTCGTTTACCACGATGCTTCCGATCGAAAAGATCAACACGCTCGAATTTACGACAAGTATGGCAAAATGCAAGGGCTGCACGAACAACTGCCGTCTGACAATCAACAAATTTACCGGCGGCCGCCAGTATATATCCGGCAACCGTTGCGAACGGGGCCTCGGTAAAACAAAAAATGAAAATAATATTCCCAATTTATTTGAATATAAGGAAAAGCGGATATTTAACTACGAGCCCCTTGCTTTGCCGGATGCCAAGCGCGGACAGGTTGGCATTCCGAGAGTTCTCAACATGTACGAAAATTATCCGTTCTGGTTTACGTTCTTTACAAAGCTGGGCTATCAGGTCGTATTGTCTCCCAGCTCCACTCATAAGATTTATGAGCTTGGTATTGAATCCATCCCGAGCGAATCGGAATGCTATCCGGCAAAACTCGTACACGGTCATGTGGAGTGGCTGATCCGGCAGGGCATCCCGTTTATTTTCTACCCCTCTCTATTTTATGAGCGGCGGGAATTTGAGGATGCAAACAACCACTACAATTGTCCGATCGTCACCTCCTACAGTGAAAATATTAAAAATAACATGGATGAAATCTGCCGCGGAGAGGTGCTTTTCAGAAATCCTTTTTTATCGTTCGGGGATATGGAAATTGCCGCAAAGGGTCTAATTTCAGAATTTAAGGAATTGCCCTCCTCAGAGGTTTATGCCGCCGTACAAGATGGCTGGGAGGAGCTCCTTGCAGCAAGGGAGGATATCAAAACAAAGGGTGAGGAAGTCCTTCTATATTTACAAGAAACAGGCAGACACGGCATCGTGCTGGCCGGACGACCTTATCACATTGATCCCGAAATTCATCACGGAATCCCGGAAATGATTAATTCCTACGGACTTGCAGTGCTGACGGAGGATTCGATTTCCCACCTTGCACCATGTGAACGTCCACTGATCGTTTCCGACCAGTGGATGTATCATTCGCGTCTGTATGCAGCCGCGAACTTTGTAAGGACTACCGACTATCTGGACCTTGTACAGTTAAATTCCTTCGGCTGCGGTCTGGATGCCGTCACGACCGATCAGGTAAACGATATTCTTACCGGCTCGGGTAAAATTTATACCTGCTTAAAAATCGATGAGGTTAACAATCTGGGAGCTGCAAGGATCCGCATCCGCTCTTTGCTCAGCGCGATTAAAATCAGGCAGAAATCAACTGAACAGCGTGAAATTCATTCCACGGCATATCAACGTGTCTATTTTACGGAAGAAATGCGCAAAAACTATACAATCCTCTGTCCGCAAATGTCTCCGATTCATTTTGATATTATCGAAAAAGCATTTCAGACATGTGGCTACAATCTGGTTGTGATGGATAATTCCAACAAGGCTGCAATCGATGTCGGCCTTAAATATGTCAATAACGATGCCTGCTATCCGTCCCTGATCGTTGTCGGACAAATTATGGACGCGATTCTTTCAGGCAACTACGATACCGACAAGCTCGCTGTCGTCATGTCCCAGACAGGCGGTGGCTGCCGGGCGACAAATTATGTCGGCTTTATCAGGCGGGCGCTGGAAAAGGCGGGTTATCCGCATATTCCGGTAATTTCGATCAATCTCTCCAAGCTCGAATCCAATCCCGGCTTTAAGCTAAGCTTTGATTTGATCAAAAGAGGAGTTTATGCCGCCGTATTCGGTGATATTTTCATGCGCTGTCTTTATCGGATGCGCCCTTACGAGGCTGTGAAAGACTCTGCCAATGCGCTCCATAAAAAATGGCTTGTCCGCTGCCAGGATTTTGTCAGCAGTCCTCATCCGTCCTTCTTTAAGTACCGGAAAATGTGTGAGGAAATTATCCGGGAGTTTGACGAGTTACCTATTACTGACTTGAAAAAGCCGCGTGTCGGTATTGTCGGTGAGATCCTTGTGAAGTTTTCTCCTCTGGCCAACAACGACCTTGTGAATTTGATTGAGGCAGAGGGCGCGGAAGCCGTTATGCCGGATTTGCTTGATTTTATGCAGTACTGCTTTTACAACCAGCTGTACAAGGCGAAACATCTTGGTACCAAACGTTCCGGCGCGACGGCCGGAAGAATCGGTATTTTTGTCATTGACCGTCTGCGTGGGGCTGCGGCGAAGGCACTGGAGAAAAGCAGACATTTTACCGCTCCCGTTCCGGTCAGCAAGCTCGCTGATTATGCTTCAACAATCGTGTCAATCGGCAACCAGACCGGTGAAGGGTGGTTTTTGACCGGTGAAATGCTGGAGCTGATCCACTCCGGTGTCGGCAATATCGTCTGTACACAGCCATTTGGCTGTCTGCCGAACCATGTCGTAGGAAAGGGTGTCATCAAGGCACTGCGCCGGCAATATCCGCGGTCGAATGTCGTGGCAATCGATTACGATCCGGGTGCAAGCGAGGTCAACCAGTTGAACCGCATTAAACTTATGCTTTCGACAGCGTTTAAGAATTTAAAGGAAGAATCCGAAATCGGGTAGCATGACTTAACTTTATTTCAATTCCGGATATTTAATATATAAATACTCTTTGATTTTCCTGACACAATTCACGATCTGCCCTGATACTGTTCAGGGGCAGATCGTGTTTTTTCACTGACTCACATTTCGCTTACAATACAATTTACACAAAATGCGCGAGGGTGCTTCGATAGAAATGCTGACTACATTCATAGAAATTCTATAAATGGCAAAAAAACAAGAGCTGCAAAGCAACGCCCTTGTTTGAAATAATTATACTATAAATTTCCGCCCTTAATTAATTACACCTACTACCTCCAGATTTTCAAGCTTTGAGGTCCCATGAGGTGCCCGCTTAATTGCTTCCGTCACATCAGTACCTGCCCTGTGTCCATGATGGGTTCCATTATTCCATGCGGGAATATCTGTGACATCATAAACAAGCCCCTGATAGGCCACATAAGCCCTGTTGCCATTCTCCCCATTATATTTTGATAATTCCTCCAATGTAAAGGTCTGCAATTCCGAAACATCTACCGCCTCAGAATTTTGATGAATATTTTCCGTTCCCACGGCCGCATTCAATGTGTTGGGCATTAGCAGATGA
>JASGGU010000003.1:0-142021 GCA_047602645.1 Lachnospiraceae bacterium
AGGAAGCAGCGGGAGGTGAGGAAGCATGAGCGATATAATTATTGAAACTAAAAATGTATCCAAGCTGTACGGCATCCGCCGCGAGGAGGCGGCGGAGCTGCTGAGCAAGGGTGCCGGAAAGGAAGAAGTATTCCGAAAAACCGGCGTAACAACAGCGCTGTATAATGTTAATTTAAAAATTCCGAAAGGAGAAATCTTTGTCATTATCGGTTTGTCGGGCTCTGGGAAATCAACGATGGTGCGCTGCTTTAATCGTCTGAACCGTCCTACCTCCGGTTCCATTCTCTATAACGGTATCGATTTGATGAGAATGTCTAAGAAGGAGCTGCGTGAATTCCGGCGGCACAAGGTTGCTATGGTATTTCAGTCTTTTGGGCTGATGACGCACAGAGATGTGCTTGGCAATGTTGCCTATGGATTGGAGGTATGCGGCATTTCCCGCCCCGAGCGGGAGAAGCGTGCAGCGGAAGCGATTGCACTGGTAGGACTTGAATGCTTGGAAAAAACAATGATAGAAAATTTGTCGGGAGGGATGCGCCAGCGTGTCGGTCTGGCCCGCGCACTTGCCAATGACCCTGAGATATTGCTTATGGATGAGCCGTTTTCCGCATTGGATCCATTGGTGCGCAAGGATATGCAGTTTGAGCTGCTGTCTATTCAGCGAAAGCTGGGAAAAACAGTTATTTTTATTACACATGATATCGATGAAGCATTTAAGCTTGGTGATACGGTTTCAATTATGCGCGACGGACGTTTGATACAGGTGGATACACCTGAACGGATGAGTGCCGATCCGGCTGACGACTATGTGCGGCGTTTTATTGATTCTGCGGATAAATCAAAGGTTTTGTCAGTTCGAAATATTATGATAACGCCCAGCAGTCCGGTAAAGCTGAGCGACGGACTTGATCATGCACTTCGGGAAATGCGAAAAAATGAACTGTCCTCGGTTTATGTTGTTGACGGTAAAATGAAATTAAGCGGCTTATTGATATTGTCTGATGCAATGCGTGCAAAGAAAGAGAATTTAATTCTTTCCGAGGTGATGATTCAAGACGTCACTACAACTGCTGCGGATGTTTTGATACAGGATATTATGCCGCTGGCAGCCGAAGCATCTTACCCGCTTGCGGTTGTGGATAATGAACGACGGCTGTTGGGAATCGTAACAAAGGCAAGTGTTCTGTCTTCTTTAATTTGATATTCTAATTGCAATCAAAAGGGGGAACGCGTATACTTAAGCTAAAAATTCTTATGCTGTAAGGGGAAAGCTATGAAAGCAACAATAAAGGATATCGCCCGTGAATGCGGGGTTTCTGTTTCTTCTGTTTCGATGGCGCTGTCGGACAAGCCGAACAGGATTTCGGAGCAGACGAGAAAAAAGGTGCGTGAGGCGGCGGAGCGAATGCATTACCAGCCCAATATGGCTGCTGTAAGCCTTGTAAACAGAAAAAGCAAGATGATTGGCATTGTTGTCAACGACATCAGGAACACACATATTTCTTCCTTATTTATGGCAATCCACAAAGAATTGGAAAAAAAAGGATATTCAATGATCTGTCATGTACTGAACGGTGAGGACACCGGCTCCGACCAATTGATCAAATTAATCGCCTCGGAGAATGTTTCGGCACTGATTTGGGCAAAATCATTGGAGATAGATAAAATAGAAGAAAATGCCCGGCTGAAGTGCGATATGGAATCACTGGGAATTCCGATTCTGACGATGGATGATTACGGGCTGACATGTCCGGGCGTCAATGTGTATTTCGATTATGAGCTGGGTGGCTATCTGGCTACGAAGCATCTGCTGGATAAAGGACATGTCCGCATCGGCTGCCTGACCGGAGAGATCAGTTATCAGGTCACACAGGAGCGGTTTAACGGATATAAAAGAGCACTTAAGGAGCATGGGATCGATTTTTCCGAGGAACTTGTTTATCATGGAAATTATACGATGGAGGCCGGATACCGTTCCTTGTCGTACCTGAGAGGCCAGAATGTAACAGCTGTTTTTTCCTTTAATGATGAAATGGCTTTCGGTCTGTATCAGGCAGCCAGAAATTATGGGATTAGTATTCCGAAGGATATTTCGGTGATCGGTTTTGACAATGTTCCGTTTGCGGATGTAATGGAGGTTCCGCTCAGCACGATCCATGTACCGATCGTAGAGATGGGAACTTTTATGGGGAAAGAAATGATTTCGCTGATGGAAGATAAGGAGTCGGATAAACGCAAGGAGGTACTATACAAACCTGACTTGCTGCTGCGGGGAAGCACAAGCCCGATTGTATAGTAGAAATCGGCATGGAATCAATATGGAGGGAATAGTCCTGTACGGGATTATTCCTTTTTCATTTGATAGGAAATTCCTACGGATTTCCCTATCAAATGAAATAATATGCGCAGCTACGCGCGCGGAACAAAAGCACTCCGCACAGGAGACACACTCTTTGATCTTTATATGAATGCAATGATAGATTTCAATAAAAATAAACAAAAGAAAAGAAAGGTAAAACGTTACAACAAATATAAACAAAGATGGCTTATATACAAAAGTAACAAAAAATAAAAAGTATATTGAAAAAGCCGTAAATAAAAGATATAATAAAGAAAATGAAAAAGACGGAAACGTCAAATAAAAAAATATAGATAGATAAAACGTTTCAACAAAGGAGATGATTTTTTTGCAAGAAACTATCGCGGTAGAGTTGAAAAATATTAGAAAGGAATTTCCGGGAGTTGTCGCTTTGGATGAAGTCAACATGAAAATCCGGAAAGGTACGATTCATGCGCTTGTCGGAGAAAACGGCGCAGGTAAGTCGACGCTCATGAAGATTCTTTCGGGAACCTACCAGAATTATGAGGGAAGTGTAATCTGCAATGGAAAGACCGTGCATCTGAGAAGTGAAAAAGATGCATTTGCACACGGAATTTCCATCGTGGCACAGGAATTGAACTATGTACCGGAGCTGTCAATCGCCGAAAACCTTTTTTTGGGAAGAGAGCCGGTAAAAAACGGCTTGTTTCTGGATAAAAAGAAGAGAAAGGAAACGACACAGGAGCTGCTTAACCAGATGGAGCTTGATTATGATCCGTCTGCGCTGATGGGGGCATTAAGTGTTGCACAGCGGCAAATGATAGAGATTTTAAAATCTCTGTCTAGAAACAGTAAGGTGATCATTATGGACGAGCCGACGTCAGCACTGACAAACACCGAAACAAAGCTTTTGTTTGATAAGGTGCGGGAACTGAAGGAGCAGGGAATCGCCTTTATTTTTATCACACACCGTCTCGAAGAGGTCTTTGACCTATGTGACGAATATACTGTGCTGCGGGACGGAAAAGGTGTCCAATCGGGAAAGCTCAAGGATGTCAACCCGGATCAATTAATTTCGCTGATGGTAGGGCGGGCGATTGAGGACATTTACCCGCCTCTTCCGGCTTACGGCGAGGAGGTTGTGCTGAAGATAGAAAAGCTGACAAGTGATCCGTTTTACCGGAATATCTCTTTTGAAATTAAGGCAGGGGAAATACTCGGACTCGCAGGAATGATGGGCGCGGGCAGAAGTGAAATTGCCAGAACGATTTTTGGTATGGACAAAAAAGACAGCGGAGACATTTTCCTGAAGGGGAAGAAGTGCGAATTTAAAAGTGTCCGGGATGCCATTAATGACGGGATTGCAATGGTAACGGAGGATCGGGGAAGTTTCGGATTTGTCGGTGTTCAGTCTATCAAGGAGAACATTAAGCTTCCGAACGGAGATCTGTTTGCAAAGCGAGGCTTTTGGCAGGAGAAAAAAATTGAGGAAGCCGTCAGTCAGATTTGCAGCAAGCTTGCCGTAAAGGCACCTGATACGAATACGCTTGTCGGAAACTTAAGCGGCGGTAATCAACAGAAGGTCGTTCTTGCAAAATGGCTTGTAAGAAATGTTAAGGTCTTGATTCTGGATGAGCCCACGAGGGGAATCGATGTGGGCGCAAAGCAGGAAATATATAAATTAATTACGGAGCTTGCAAAGAAGGGAATCGCAATTCTTTTGATTTCCTCGGATATGCCGGAAGTACTGTCGATGAGCCATCGTGTTGTGGTTGTCGCGCATGGAACGCTGGCCGGTATTCTGGATAAGGAAGAGGCAAGGCAGGACAAAATAATGAAGATGATAGTGGAGGCAAAGTGATGGATACAAAAAAGAAAAAGATTACGATGGGAGAGCTATACCGGAAATATGGAATTGTCATTATTCTTGTAATCCTGTTTATCGCATCGGCGATTATCAACCATAATTTCTTAAAAGCGCAGAACTTGATCAACATTTTAAAACAAATTTCTGTGGTGACGATTATTGCCTGCGGCGAGACAATGCTCATTGTATCGGGTATGATTGACCTTTCTGCAGGTTTGCTGTGTACGACTGCGATGTGCTTTTCTGCAGGTGTTCTGGCGGCGACCGGAAATGTCCCGCTCGCGATTTTGACAGGAATTGCGATAGGTGTTATTTGCGGATGGACAAACGGTTTCCTGATCACGCATTTTAAACTGCAGCCGTTTATTGCGACACTGGCGATGACCTACGTATTAAAAGGAATCGTACAGCTCTATACAAACGGACAGAGCGTCGGAGGTGTGGATCCCATCAGATGGCTCGGCCAGGGAACAATTGCCGGTATTCCTGTTCCGGTCATCATCATGTTTATCATGGTGGCACTGATCGCAGTACTGATGAAGAGAACGAAATTCGGCACTACTATTTATGCAATCGGCGGCAGCGAGAAAGCGGCTATTGCATCAGGAATCAACACAAGCCGCAATAAAAGACTGATCTTTACCCTGAGCGGTGCTTTGACGGGGCTTGCCGGTGTTGTACTGATGTCCAGGCTGATGGCCGGAATGCCTTCCGTAGGTGATGGATATGAATTTGATGCAATCACGGCGGTTATTGTAGGCGGAACAAGCTTTCTTGGCGGAATTGGTACCGTTACAGGTGCATTGATCGGATCTATTATTGTCGGACTGATCAATAACATCTTGAACCTGCTGCATGTTTCCACACAGTACCAGTTGATTGTAAAAGGCCTTATGATCGCAGTTGCCGTTATTGTGGATATCAAGACAAAGGAAGACAGAAAGAGTAAATAGGGTATTAACGCATGGCTGCCGGAAGCATGCATTGATATAAATCAAAGGATGTGTAGAGAAATACACGGAAGGGAGAAAAAATGAAAAAAAGAGTATTAAGTATTTTACTGACAACTGCAATGGTATCATTGCTGCTGGCAGGCTGCGGAGGTACGTCGGGTACGGGAGCAGCAGAGCCGTCCGAAGGTACACAAGCATCTGAAGAAACGGATGCTGCGGCACCGGCGGAGAATGAGGAAGCCTCTGAGGAAACGGTACAGGGTGATTATCTTGTTGGATTTGCAAATAACAGTGATACCTACAACTACTGCGCAAAATTCAGAACGTATTTAAAAGAAGCAACGGAAGCGAAGGGTATTTCTATCATGGTAACGGATGCCGGAGGAGATACGAATGTCCAAAACGGACAGATTGATGATTTTATCGTACAGAATGCAAATGCCGTATCGGCGATCAGCAACGACCTTGATGGTTCGGTGCCGGCACTTGAGGCAGCAAAAACTGCGGGAATTCCCTATGTTTCTTTCTTAACCTCCGTATCTGGCGGCGACGATTATGAAGGATATATTTATGTAGGCTCTCCGAACTATGATGCCGGAAAAGCACAGGGTGAATATCTGTGTGAAGTACTGCCTGAGAATGCTCAGATTTTATATTTTACGGGTGAACCGAATGATCAGCAGTATATTGACAGAAAGCAGGGACTGGAAGAGGCTCTTGCCGCAAGAGATGACATTACGATTTTGGATGAATACAATGTACAGAATTCCAAGGATCAGGGCATGAGCACGACCGAAGACTCTCTTCTGTCCTATGATTCCTTTAATGCGATCGTCTGCCAGAACGATGACGCTGCACTTGGTGTTGTGGAAGCATTAAAATCAGCAGGAAAGCTGGATGGCAGCATTCTTGTGCTTGGCGTAGACGGAAGTGACGAGGCGCTGCAGTCCATCGTGAGCGGTGAAATGGCTATGACTGCTTTGCAGGATGCAAAAGCACAGGCCCAAGCGGGTGCGGATATTTTTGAACAGTTAAAGGGCGGCACAAGTCCGGCAGATATTGATGATGTGTATATTCCATTTAAAATTGTAACAGTCGACAACGTGAACGATTACCTGGAATAAGCAGTATGTGCGCCTGATCCCCCGGTCAGGCGCAAGTTATAACTATAATCCCATAGGAAAGAGATAAGTGATCATGTATAAATATAAAAATTCAGAACTGCCAATCGAAGAAAGAATCGATGATTTGATGGAACGGATGTCTTTTGAACAAAAGATTGATCAAATAACCTGTTTAGTGACGATAACGCCTGAAATTCCCGATTTTAAAGACTATATCCCAAACGGAATCGGTAATGTAGGAGCTTTTACCGTGTCTGATAACGTCGAAACGATCGCCGAATATGTACATAGATTGCAGAAATTTCTTGTGGAGGAAACGCCTTTGGGAATTCCGGCGCTGATTCATTGTGAGGCTTCTGCCGGCGCCCAGTTTACAGAAGCAGACGTATTTCCGAGTGCAATTGCTCAGGCATCCACATTTGATACGGAAGCGGTTGCTGATATGGCCGATATCATCCGAAAGCAGATGCTCTATGTGGGTTTCAGACAAGCGTTATCGCCCGTTGTTGATATTACCCGAGATCCCAGGTGGGGCAGAATCACGGAAACCTATGGAGAGGATGCGGCTTTAACGGCGGCGATGGCAAGCGCCTTTGTGAAAGGGCTCCAAACTGAGAATTTCAATGAGGGCCTCGTAGCCACCGCCAAACATTATGTCGGACACGGCGTTACAGAGGGCGGTCTGAATATGGGCAGAAACATGGTTTCGGAAAGAGATCTTTTGGAAATTCACTGTAAACCTTTTCAGTGTGCGATTACAGAAGCGGGTCTTTTCAGCGTGATGAATTCTTATTGCAGCATAAACGGAGAGCCGGTCGTTGGTTCAAAAAAACTGCTGACAGATATCCTGCGGGGAAATATGGGCTTTGGCGGCTTCGTTGTTTCGGATTATATTTCAGTGGATAGACTGGTTGATCCGTTCAGCGTTGCGGATTCGTTTGAAGATGCGGGAATTCGGGCAATCAAAGCGGGACTGGATGTGGAATATCCGAGACCGAAGGGCTTTACCTATGAAATGCGCAGGGCCGTTGAGGAAGGCAGACTGCGTATTGATACGGTAGATCAGGCAGTACGCCGTGTCCTGCGGGCGAAATTTGAACTTGGCTTATTTGAAAACCCGTATCCGGATGTGGAAAGGCTAAAAAGTGTCCTGCATCTGCAGTCAACGGATGAGCTGAATGAAAAATTGGCAAAGGAAAGCTTTACTCTGCTGAAAAATGATAACAAGGTGCTGCCGCTGTCAAAAGAAACAAAAAAGATTGCGGTCATAGGTCCGCATGGGGATAGCCTGCGGAGCCTGTTCGGCACCTTTTCCTATCCGGCAGTGCTCGATATGACATCGGCCAGGGAAGAGGATGGTCAGGAATTTGAAGAGCCCGGGCTGATTATTTATGATATTGCACAGAGTTATGTGGGGCAGGTGCGTGAGGTTTCGCCCAAAATAGAAAAACGGCTGCAAAAGGAATTTCCCAAGGCGCGTTCGCTGTATGGGGCGCTGTGTGAATATCTGCCAAAAAGCAGGATTGCTTTTGCGAAAGGGATTAACTGCGCCGGAACAGATTTGGGCGGAATGGAAGAGGCACTGAATCTCGCTGCCGAAGCAGATGTTGTACTGCTGACGCTTGGCGGTAAAAATGGCTGGGGAATCACCTCCACCGTAGGTGAAGGAGTGGATTCAACGAGTATTGATCTGCCGGGCAGACAGCAGGAATTTGCGGAAAAGGTGTTTGCGCTGAACAAGAAAACAGTCGTTCTTCATTTTGACGGAAGAGCCTTATCAAATGAATATACGGCTTCCCATTTTGACGCAATCATGGAGGTATGGCAGCCGGGAGAGATGGGAGGACAGGCACTTTGTAAAACACTGTTCGGAGAATATAATCCGGCGGGAAGGCTTCCTGTCACAGTGGCAAGAAACGTGGGCCAGCTTCCTGTTTACTATGGACTGCCGCGGGGCAGCGGCTACATTTCGGCGGGACATACCGGCATGATCCGCAATCCGAACGGCTATATCAATGATACGGCCTACCCGCTTTATGAGTTCGGTCACGGCTTATCCTATACGACATTTGCCTATTCCGATCTGCGGCTGAAAAGGCAGACAGTGAATGCGGAGGATGAAATTGAAATCAGTGCCGATATTTTAAACACAGGAGAGAGAGATGGCGAAGAGGTCGTACAGCTCTACTTTTCGGACGAGGTGGCTTCGATGGTCAGGCCGTCGTTAGAGCTTGCCGGCTTTCGCAGGATATTCCTTAAAAAGGGCGAGAAAAAAACGGTAACCTTTCAGATGAAAGTATCCCAGACGGCATTTTTGAATGAAGCGATGGAGTGGATCGTAGAAAAAGGGGAAATTACCTTGCTGCTCGGTGCATCAAGTCAGGATATCAGACTGCGTGACAGCGTGACGGTTATGAATACGCAGAAGATAGATGAAAGGACCCGTGGCTTCTATGCAAGGTCTGAGGAAAAAACTTTTTTATAACGAAATAAAATAAAAATTTGACAAAATAAGAAAAATTTAGTATCTTCCAAGTTGGTAGTTAATTACAAAAGAGGAGGATTCTATGAAAAGCTTAAAAACTAAAATACTTATAATTCTAGTACCTTTAACCATAGCGGGACTGGGATTGGTTTCCGTTATTGGTTACCATTTTGCAAAGGAAATTATTACTGAAAGCACGTATGCTGAGCTTGAGCGGACGGCGGAGGCAAATGCAAATAAAATTGACGGGTGGCTGGAAGCCCAGATACAATATGTTGACGATGTTCGTGACACATTTCAGTTTATTGAAATTGATAAGACGGAACGGATGAGTTATCTTGGAAACGTGTTGGCAGGGAATACGAATTTTTCGGATCTTTATATTGGATTCCTGAACGGGACTATGATTGATGGTTCCGGATGGGAAGTTCCTGAGGAGTATGATCCGAGAGACACCGAATGGTATAATTTTGGAAAGAGTCAGGAAAGAGGTGCATTTTCCAAGCCTTATCTGGATAAGATATCGGAAGAATTGGTAGTGGCTGTGGCAACCCGACTTAATGGTAAAGATGGCGGTGTATCAGGTGTTATCGGGGGCGATGTCAAGCTTTCAAAAATTACAGCTTTAGTGAATGAGATTCAATATAAAGAGAGCGGCTATGCATTTTTGGTGAATAATACAGATGGAACCATTTTAGCACATTCAGATGATACGTTAATTTCTAAACAAATAGTGGAAATAAGCGGAACAAATTTGGAAGCATTGCAAAATCAGGTTGTTTCCGGAGAAATGGGAAGAGTGAATTATACAACTGGCGGCGAGAATGTAATTGCGGGCATTTATCCGCTTAGTAAAGCGGGATGGAGCATGGTTGTTGCTGTAGGTGAGTCTGAGGCATTAAAAGATTTAGATGATTTGGTGATTAATTTATTCATCTCATTTCTTGCAATTATTTTTGTGACAGCAGTAATTATTGAACGGTCAATGCACTATTCTGTAAAGCCTATCAAGGAGCTGGAACAGAATATCCATAGTATCGCACAAGGTGATTTTACACGGGAGATTGAAAAGAAAAAGCTGCGCAGAAAAGATGAAATCGGAAAGATGGCCAACGGTATTAATGACATGAAGAATGCATTAACACAGCTCATTGCCAGTGTTAAGCAGGAATCTGAAACAATAGAAGAAGATGTGGAGCATGTTGTTGAAAATGTAGGAGAATTGTACAATCATATTGGCGATGTATCTTCAACAACCGAGGAGCTTGCAGCGGGGATGGAAGAGACTGCTGCATCATCCGAGGAAATGGCGGCTACCTCTCAGGAAATAGAAAGAGCTGTGGAGCAGATTGCAGCAAAGTCTAAGGATGGCATCAGCAAGGCAGTTGTTATCAATGAAAGAGCGGAGCAGACGAAGAAAAAGGTAAATGAATCCGAGGAAAAGGCTGCGGAGGCATTGAAGAATACAAGCCAAAGGCTCGAGCAGGCATTAGAAGAAGCGAGGGTTATAAAAGAGATAGATGTACTTTCCGGAGTTATTATGCAGATTACATCTCAGACAAACTTGCTTGCATTGAATGCGTCAATTGAGGCAGCTAGAGCCGGAGAGGCAGGAAAGGGGTTTGCCGTAGTTGCGGATGAAATCAGAGGCCTTGCCGAACAGTCTAAGGAGGCGGTTCAAAAAATTCAAGACACGACTGCCAAGGTAACGGGATCTGTGGAAAGGCTGTCTGAATGCGCGGGAGATGTTTTGCAGTTTGTATCTACAGATGTTGTAGACGATTACAAGGTATTAACGGAGGTTGCCAATCAGTATAGAGAGGATGCCGGTTATATACATCAGTTAGTATCGGAGTTTCATGATACCTCATCAGAGCTGATGGTGGCGATACAAAATGTGATGGGTGCTGTTGATGGTGTTGCCATCTCTGCAAATGAAGGAGCGGCAGGAACAACAGACATTGCAAACCGTGTTTCTGATACAAATAGGAAGGCGGGAGAAGTTCAGGAAATTGTCACCAAAATGAAGATTAGTACACATAATTTGATGACTGGAATTGAAAAGTTTAAGATGTAGTTTATATATTAATAAAAAATCACTGTATTAGCTTAATACAGTGATTTTTTATTAACTTGTGTTATTGGAACGAAAATCGGAGGGCTTGTTGCCGACCATTCGCTTAAAAGTAGTGCAGAAGCCACTTTCGCTTGAAAATCCGCATAAAAACCCAACTTCTTTAATGGAAAGAGGATAGGATTTTAAGTAAAGCTTAGCCATACTAATGCGAGAATTTAATACAAACTCATGAGGCGTATATCCGGTTTCCTTTTTAAAGACCCGAATAAAGTAATAGGGACTTAGGTTGGCACGTTTTGCCAGCTCTTGAATACTTAATTCTTCTTGAATATGACTGCTGATATACTGGATCGTTTCTTCAATGGGGTTCATTTGAAGAGAAGTATTTGGACAAGCTGCATTATAAGTTAGAATATCGGTCAATATTAAAAGAATATATTTTGATAGAAGTGCCTCATGGTGCATGTTGGTAGATCCGATATTGGATAAGATGTTTTGTAAATGTTTTTGATGCTGTAGATTATTTTGTAAGGAAATAACGGATCCAAAGGTCTGAAGAATCACTTGTGTATATTCATGGGAACTGCTTCCGTCAAAATGAAACCAGAAAAATTCAAAGGAATCACTGCAGGAACCATAAATATGAGGATAGTAGCAATCAATCAGTGCAAATTGATTAGGGGCAATGCTGTGCTTTTCTCCGTTTAATTCAATGTATCCGCTGCCTTTAATTACATAGAGCAGCAGGTAGCTGTCATAATTGTCGCGGACGACCCTGTAATTTTGGTTGCAGAAATAATGTCCGGCACAAAGAGGATAAAAAAAGGTCTTTTGAGCCAAAGGGCTTGCTGTATGAAAAAATATCTCTGAAGGGTAGAGAACACCTGGTACATGAGGAATCATGAGATCTCCTTAATGGACTATGGACAGATTAGTTAAAATATTCTAAAATTATAGAAAAATATAGAGGCAAAGTCAAGACCTCAGAAAGTAAAGCGCCATTGTATTGTTCGCTTATAGCTTTTGCCTGCTCTTAAAATGGAGTAAGGGAAAGAAGAGTTTCGTGGTGCATTTGGATAATCCTGGGCTTCCATGGCAAGGGCGCAAGAGGGGCAGGCAAATTGTTCGTTTGACAGCGGCGTCCGATTTTCAATAAACCCGCCGGAATAAAAAACAATACAGGAGGCATCTGTGAAAAGAGAGACAGAGCGGCTGCAGCTGGGCAGGGAGAGTACAGCTTGGGGCTGTGTCAGAGAATGTTTTTTTAATATAAAGGCGTGGTTATAACCATTGGAATTTTTTAGCTGCTGACATGTTAGCGGTTCCATTTGCGAACGTATTTTTTGCGGCATTTGAAAGTCAAAAGGAGTGTGTGCCACGTTTTTTATTTCTTTAGGAATGTGGTCTGCTCTGTTGTAAATCACATGGTCTGCCGCAAGCCGCAACTGATGATCAAGGGCCGAAGTTGAAAAATTGCCGGATAGATTAAAATACAGGTGGGAAGATAGATTCAAATAAGTATCCTGATCGGTTTCTGCAAAGAGCTGCAGGGTAAGTGTATCAGAATTATCTAGCGTATAAGTGGCTTGGAGTTTGCGGTTTCCGGGAAACCCGTCTAAGCCGTCTGGCAGTGTGACATAGAAGGTTACGCTGCTTTTTTGCGCAGTTGCAGTGGTATCCAAAACGGCCCAGTTTTGGAGGGCTGCATTACGATACCCGCCATGCAGGTTGTGCGAGAGATTTTCGTTTTTTGAAAGTGTGTAGGTTTTTTGGTTAATGGTTAGCTTTCCGTCCTGAATACGTCCTGCATTTGGTGCGAGTATAGATCCGGCATACAGTGCAGAGCTGAAATAATCATTTTCTTTTGAAAGAGATAGGGCAATATTTTGTAATTCAAATTTTGAATTTGGTAAAAAAATATGACGTATTCCACCCCCAAAGGTACTTAGTGACACCTTCATTCCATGCGTGTTTGATAACGAAAAAAGTGCGCTATTATACATAATGTTTGTAGATTCTTTGAAATCTGGTTTTGATATTAGGCTCATTTGCATACATTTCCTTTTGGATAAATATTATTTTATACTTAATGTACATTTTTTACGATTTAATAGCAATCTATCTCTTGACGAACAGCAATTTTTTTAAATTATAGGGCAAATATCAAGAATGAAGTATGAAAAAAAATGAGATATAATCAAACATAGTTACAGGTTAAGCGGGTAAAATGTGTAGGAAACGGAGTGAGTGTATGGGAAGTAAAGTAGCATTTAGTCATATTTCAAAATACTTTCCGGGAGTAAAAGCCCTAGAGGATATTTGCTTTGAGGCTAACAGTGGAGAGGTACTTGCGTTTATGGGGGAAAATGGTGCAGGAAAATCGACACTGTTAAAAATTTTGAATGGGGATTATCAGCCAACGCAAGGCGAATATTTAATTGATGAGATACCCAGACGTTTCAATCAGCCAAGTGAAGCAATAGAAGCCGGAATCAGTGTCATATACCAGGAACGACAAATTATTATGGACTTGTCTGTTGCGGAAAACGTGTATTTGGGAAGGATGCCTTCGGGGGCGTTTGGCATCATTGATATGAAAAAGGCAAATAATCTCACACAAAAAATCATAGAAGATTTTGGACTTGACATGAAACCAACTGACAAGGTAAAGGATTTGAGCATTGCATACCAACAGATGGTGGAAATTATGAAAGCTTACAGCAGAGAAAACCTAAATTTAATTGCATTTGACGAACCCACCGCCAGTCTGAGCGATACGGAGATCGAAAGTCTGTTTCACATCATTGGAAAACTAAAATCAGAGGGGAAGATTATTATCTATGTTTCTCACCGTATGAAGGAAATACAGGAGATCGCTGATCGGGTTGCTATTTTTAAAGATGGAAGCTATATGGGAACCTATTGTATAGACGAGATATCCGAACAGGAAATTATCAAAAAAATGGTTGGTCGTGATTTGGGTGACGTATACGATAACCTGCAGCGTAATCATACGATAGGAGAAGTGCTGCTGGAGGTTAAAAACCTTCAGACAGACTTGGTAAAGGACGTATCGTTTTCCTTGCATAAAGGAGAAGTTCTTGGGTTTTCCGGACTGGTGGGTGCGGGAAGAACCGAAACTATGAGAGGAATTGTTGGGGCCGACAAGGTAATCGCGGGAGAAATATTGCTTGACGGCAAAGTAATTCACAACAGCTCACCGCACGAGGCGATGGAACGAGGAATTGTACTGGTGCCGGAGGATAGAAAGACGCAAGGTATTTTGACAAATTTAGGCGTGGGAGAGAATATTACCATTGCTTCTCTGGATCAAAATGCGAATAGAGCAGGAATCATCAATAAGGAAAAAGAGTGTCAGATGCAGGAAGAAGGCATCAGGCGCTTTAAGGTCAAAACACCGTATCCCGAAAAGAAGATTGTGGAGTTGAGTGGAGGAAACCAACAGAAGGCTGTTGTTGCCAGATGGATGGCAACAAATCCAAAGGTGTTGATTCTGGATGAACCGACAAAGGGAATTGATATCGGCGCAAAGTCAGAATTTTACCAAATGATATGCGACTTTGCCAAGCAGGGCCTCGGAGTCATTTTGATTTCCTCTGAGTTACCGGAGGTAATGGGGCTGTCTGATAGAATTATTGTGATGAAGTCAAGAAAAATATCGGGGGAATTAAGCCGGGAAGAGGCTACAGAAGAGACATTACTGGGATTGGCTATGATGGAGGGTACTCAAAATGAATAAGGCAGGAAAAAGCAAGGGAATACAAATAGATGGCAGTATTGCAGTCCTAATTTGCGCATTGACAATTGTTACAATTATTTTTACAAGCTTAAATAAGAATTTTTTTAGTCTTGCAAATCTGATGAATATTTTAATTGCAGCAGCCTTAGTTGGTTTAGTAGCAATTGGGGAAACCTACTTGATTATTGCAGGTCTTAATGATTTGGCGCCCGGTTCGGTAGCAGCATTTTCAGGTGTTTTATGTGCGCTGCTTGTTGGGACATTTGGTTTGAGTTTCGGACTGTCCTTGATCATTACAATAGGAGCCGCTATGGTTGCAGGCCTGTTTAATGCTTGGATGGTAAGCTATATTAAATTGCAGCCATTTATTGCTACACTTGTAACACAGGCCATTTTCAGGGGTTTCGCATATATTATTTGCGGAGGAAAAGCAGTAGCCGTGGCTGACAGTACTTTTATTTGGATTGGGAAAGCAAGGTTTTTGGGAATTCCATTAACAGTATGGATCTTGATCATTGCATTTTTGGTATTTGGTTTCATTTTATCAAAAACAAAGTTTGGACGAAGCATTTATGCTGTCGGAGGAAATCCTGAGGCGGCGCGGCTGGCCGGACTAAATCCTAGAAGAATTACGTTTACTTGCTTCTTGATCATGGAAGGATTATGCGGTCTTGGCGGAGTTATTCTTGCTGCGCGTATGAACTCGGGACAACCTACTGCTTGTGTGAATCTTGAATTTGATGCAATTACGGCGGTGATTTTAGGAGGTGTGTCCTTTACAGGCGGTGTTGGAAAAATGGGCGGCACATTTTTGGGAGTGCTGCTGATTCAGGCATTCAATACAGGACTTACAATGGTGCAGGTTCCGACGTTTTGGCAGTATGTAGCGAGGGGAGCGCTCCTATTAATTGCATTGACAATTGATTATGTAAGAAAAACAAATAGAGAAAAGAGAATGCTTGCGGATAGCATGAAAAATCTGTAGACAAAGTTATTTTATAGGGTAAGGTCGACATTGCCTTATTTAAAATAATAGATAAGCAGTATAAAAATCAAAACGGAGGTAAAAAAGTTGAAAAAGAAGTTACTGACAATGTTTTTAGCGGCTGCGGCAACAGCAGCTGTATTAGCAGGGTGTGGAAGTACGGAGGCAGTAGAGGAGACGTCGGTGGAGAACGACGCACCCTCCGAAGTGGCAGAGGAAAGTGCGGTTGTGGGCGCTAAAGCGGAAGAATCAGCAGCCGGTCTTACGATTTATGGAATTTACAAAGCCGGTGACCAGACTTGGTTTATTGATGAGGGATATGCGGCTAAAGCGGTTTGCGATGAAAACGGGGACACATTTGTTTACTGTGATGCGCAAATGAATCCGGAGAGCTGTTTGAAATTTGTAGACACAGCAATTGCGGAAAAAGCTGATGGTATTGTAATGTGTATTCCGGATCAAACAATGTCGCAGGCTGTTGTAGATAAATGTGCTGAAGCAGGGATTCCCATTGTTGCCGTTGACGATGCTTTGGAGACGAACGGTGAGAAAATAGCTCCATGGGTAGGCATTGACGGATATGTAATTGGACAGGCTAACGGTGAGTGGATGGCACAGTATGCAAAAGATAATAATTTGATTGAGGATGAGGAATGCGGTGTATTATTCCTTACAATGGATACGGTATCCAGCTGTGTTCCACGTACTGAAGGAGAAAAGGATAAGTTTTTTGAACTGACCGGTTTTGACGAGAGCCGCGTTTTCTATGGTGACAATGATGGTACAACGGACAAGGGAAATCAGGCAGCAACAGCAGTTATTACGGCAAATCCTCAAATTAAAAAGTGGCTTGTAATGTCTGCAAATGAGGAAAGCGCAATAGGAGGTGTGAGAGCATTGGAGACAGCAGGCTTAGATGCGGATTCATGCGTGATTGGTCTTGGCGCTTACCTTGCTAAGGATGAGTGGAATGAAGGAAAAGATGTTTGTATGAAAGCTTCTTGCTATTTTTCTGCTGATTCAATTGGAGGAACTTCGATTCAGGTGTTGACTGATTACATTAAAAATGGAACAGAAATGCCGATGGAGACAGCAGTTCCGGCTATCATCTGCACACCGGATAATTATCAGGATGTAATGGGTGCGGCAGCTGAATAAAGTATATTTTATGTAATAAAAAATCGTCTTTCTCCCCGTATTTAAGGGGAAAAGACGATTTTTTTCATCGTATAGGAAGGTACGTCCTATACGATGAAAACACTCCGGTAAGATCGCACTGCGGCGGCAGGGTATTATGTCGCGAGGCGCCCCACCGCAGGCGGAGAATCCCGCAGGCGGGATTCTTTCTTAGATCAACTACATGTGTGAGCGCGCTCCTTGATAATCTTCTTCTTTGCTGAGAATTTGCTGAAACAGTTTTGCAGCTAATTCTTTTTTATCTAATCCCAGATTTCCAAGTGCTCTTAAATAGTTGCAATACTGGGTATTGCGCTGACCAATGTCATCCTGGAACACTTCAATTTCGGGAAGAGATACTGCAAAGAAGTCATAGGCTACGTGGTCAAATAAATGCTTTTCTCCGTAGATAATCAGTTGGTGGAAGGATTTCCTTGCTGCATCCTCCCGGCCAAGCTCTTGATTTGCAAGACCTTGGTAAAAAATATAATCGGAGGGCTGGTCGTTGTAATATAAGACACTCTCGGGCTCCGGAGATCCTGAGGCAGCCAGCTCAAAAAACTTATCAGCCTCCTCTTTTTTGCCAAGCATACGGTATGCCACTCCCATGTGGTAATGAATTTCATTATCAGGTACATTGGGCAGCTTTCCCTCGCCAAGATTATCAGGATATGCAAGTGCACTTGAGAGCAGTTCAATTGCTTCGCCTGCTTTTTTTTCAGCCAGCTTCTTAAGTGCAAGGTGAATCAAAGCATATTTATATTGTGCACTTACCTTTCCTTCTCCGCCTTCCCATGGATGGAAGCTTCTGGATTTCAGTGCGGATAAAGCATCCTCATAATGGCCTTCGCAGTTAAGAAGGGTGATGTAGCGAAGATATAAATCATCTCTTGCGGCTGTAATCTGCGGATGGGATTGCATAACTGTAAGCCGGGTCTTGAGACTTATATTTAATTTTGCTGCAAGCTGATCGTACTCAAGCCATAAGCGCGGATACAAGGGATCCAGCGCACAGGCTTTTTCCATGGCGCTGAACGCCTTTTCTGCATGATTCTGCTTATTGTAATAAGCAATGGAAAGGTTTCTAAAGGGAGCGGAGAAGGTCGGTTTCTGTGCTGCGGCAGCTTCCCAGTGAATCACAGCAGCTTCGTATTGTTTTTTGTCATAAAGCAGATTTCCAAGGTAATAATGGGCCATAGGAGCATTTTCAAGTGTCTGGACAGCACATTCCAGAATGTGAATTTCTTCAATCCTATTTGGAAAGCAGCAGTCAGAAGACAGGCTTTCGGCTTTTATAAATTCTTCTTTGGCTTGATCGGTACACTTTCTTAGAAGAGAAATCCATCCTGAGTAGTAGTGACACATCGGGTCATCACATTCGCAGGTATTTAAAATTTCAGCTGCATCTTCATAAAATCCGGCCTTTGCATAATCAAGCGAGAGCTCCAAATAATTATGGGGTTCTTTTCTCATTATCGTTTTAAATAAAGTCTTATCATTCTGTACAAGAGCTGTTTCGTATAAAAGTCCCATATACAGAGGATCGATTTGAAGGCTTTCTTCTAAAAAAGCATTGTCAGGCTGATGAAGTATACGCAAAAGTGCGGCTTTCAAGTTTCGGGTTTTCATGTTATGCCAGCTGCGCAATAAGGATTTTTCGGCAAATTCTAAAGCCTCTTCATAGTTTCCCCTGCGGGCTGCTATATTTGAAAGCCAGTAAAAGCCCGCACTTTGTGTTTCACCACTCCAGGTAGATTTGAAAAATGCATCATATGCTTTTTCTTCCTGTGCAGTCGCTTCCAGAGCAAGTCCGAGATTAAAGTAGCATTCTCCCGAGTAAGGATTAGGATTTTTCCAGGTCTGTTTGTGGATAGACGCATAAAAATGCGGGATGCTTTCTCTGATTTGTCCTCTTTTATATAGAAGAAGACCATAGCCGTTGTTCAGGCGAATGTCGGTCGCATCCCGGCGAAGCCCTTCTAAATAGTAGTCTGCCGGTTCAAAGGTAGCATGACGATATTGCTCCAGGTGCGTAGCCGCAAGATACAGCTCCTCTAAGGATTTCATATCACTGGGAGCTTTCATTGGTTCGGCAGGCGCCGGAATCGGATGCAGCTCCTTTTTATAAACAGAATAATCCACGAGAAGTTTATTGTTACAGGTGACGGTAATCTCACAGTCAGATAATACTTGTGGGGCAGGGATAGATGCCTGAAAGAAACTGATAGGTGAAAGGCATACGGTTTCTTCGTAGAGTACCCGATTATTTTCTTTTACAAGGATTGTAGAATTATCATATTTTCCCGTGACATATACTTTGACAAGTGCTGTTTTATGATCGCACGAACTGATGCTTACCATGGCATCCTTTGTGGCATTTCCTACCTGGCCAACACCTTTATATGGCATAAAGTACTGCACAAAAGTTTTCTCTTCGTGTGGTTTCAGCCATGTAAAATCAGGCTGATTATCGGTGAATACGCCGGTCATTAATTCAATGTAGGGGCCATCTGTCTCTGTGAGATTTCTGTCCCAGGAGCGGCCGAAGTCTCCGTTTCCCCAAGTCCATTGCTTTTTGCCGGGAGAAATGTGATGATCAGCTACATGAAGAAGCCCGGCTTCCTTTTTTTCATCATAATTACCGATAAAATTGAAATCGGAATGTGCTGCCATATAGGAGGTGGGTACTTTTACATTTTTATAACGTGATATATCTACACCTGCCGAGTAGTCGCATTTATAATATTCGCCTGTGGCAATTGGAAATGTGGATACCGCTCTTTTTCCATGATCCATCACGGCATTTACATCCGGAGGAAAAACGGAATAGGTATAGTCATTTACCGGAACGGCAGGATTGGCCCACCATAAAAAAGTTTGAGGCAGATCTGTGTGATTATATAACTGTCCTTTGATTTCAATATAGGCCTTACCGGGGTAGAGACTTATGGAGGCCATGCCCTTCGTTCCGTACATCTTGTCTGTCTCACCGACGTGGACGGTGCAGGAGCCGTCTTTATTTTCAGACATTGTAAAATCCACAGGTGAGTAGGTGGAGGGCCGATGATGCTGCGGCCAGTTGAATTCAATGCCTCCGGAAATCCATGGCCCTGCCAAACCAACAAGTGCCGGTTTGATGACATGATTATAATATACAAAATCATAATCGTTCGTTTTGTCGTAGGCACGCTGGATTCTTCCACCGAGTTCCGGGAGAATCATAACCTTAAGGTATTCATTTTCAAGAAACACTGCATGATAGGAAACGTCCTCCTTCACATCGGATATTTTTTCAGTAACGGGAAGGGGATATACTTTTCCTGTACTGCCCTGGTAAGCCCGCTTTTCAATAAATAATGGATTTTTTTCCGGAGGATATACCTGATAGGTCGGTATGATACAGGCTTGTTCCCACATAGTTACTTTTTGTTTACTCATACGTTTGTCATTCCTTTCTTTTCCCTTACAGGGAGACAATTTTTGTTGTTTTTTCTGAAGATTATGCCGATATTAACGGCAGCATTAAAACGTCTTCTGTATTCCTTATCATATAAGGATAAGGGGTAAATGGAAATGACACATTAAGGGAATTGATGGACAAAATTCTATATCTATGATAATTTTAAATTATGGATATTATCAATGATAAAAAACGCGACGGATTTAAAGGAGAACGGATGATTGTTCTTCCGACAGAGGCATTTCAAGACTATATTGAGCATCCCCAGATTAGGAGAATGTATTTGACCGATGTGGGTTTTTTTCCATGTGCAACCCACCATTACAGAGAAAGAAAGGAAGGGATAGAAGAGTATATTTTCATTTATTGTACAGAAGGGAGAGGGGTGATACAGATCAATGGGAGGAAAGACATTATTCTTCATGAGAACGAGGCATGCTGCATTCCGAGATTTTGCGGACACCGATACTTTGCCTGCGAAGATAATCCATGGAGTATTTTGTGGGTTCACTTTAAAGGCGAAGATGTTCAGCTATACCCGTTGGAAGAAAGCCGTGTCATACGATTTGAAACATTAAATTCTACAAATAGAATGCTGTTTCTGTTTGAACTGTTGTTCATGGTACTTGAGGCAAATTATACACTTGGGAATTTCATTTATATTTCTCAGGTGCTTTCGCTCATATTGGCAGAATCTTATTACCGGGAAAAAAATTGTTCGACACGGAAGCAGAATAAGCAAGTGACCAATGTTGTGCGCTATATGTATACGCATTTGAATGAAAATCTGACACTGGAAGCTCTCTCAAGAGAATTTGAGTTTTCCAAAAGCTATTTAAGCGCCATTTTTCAAAAATATACGAAGCATTCTCCTATAGAATTTTTTTTAAATCTAAAAATGAAAGAAGCCTGTAAGCTTCTTCGTTCTTCGGATTTATATATATATGAAGTGGGGCAGCGTCTCGGATATAAAGATCAGTATTATTTTTCACGTATATTTAAGAAAATAGTGGGAATTTCTCCGGCAGAATACAAAAAAAGTGATTATATTCATTATGAGGATTAGCTGTTCGATTTTAGAAAGCTGCGGGTTTCTGTTTTGAATTGCAATCACCATGCAAAACAGTTATACTGAATGAGGTATTTTGTTTATGCCGATGCAAAGCATCGGGCGGATAGAATGATTACGGCGGTGAGGTAGTTTATGAAGGAACTGGAATATCCCTTTGACGGAAGATCTATTTTAAAGAAGAAAAAATCAATGCGCAGGGAGCTTTTGGCATCCGGGGCATCATTTCTTGAAAAGAGAATTGCAGTTTTGGGTGGTTCGACTACGCATGATGTGTGTGCGGTCATGGAGTTGTTTTTGCTGAATCAGGGCATCAAAGCTGAATTTTATGAGTGCGAGTATGCGCAGTATTGGGAAGATATCATGTTTGATAATCCCGGACTGAAGGCTTTTGCACCTGATTTAATCTATGTTCATACAAGTAATCGTAATATCCGAAATTATCCGCTGCCCGGTCAGTCTGAAGCGGAAGTGGATGCGATGCTTCAGGCGGATTACGAGCACTTTAGAAAGATGTGGGAGAAAATTGCGGGAGTGTATCACTGCCCGGTGATTCAGAATAATTTTGAGTATCCTTTTTACCGGCTGCTGGGCAATGCGGACGCCACGGATATTCATGGAAGAGTCAGCTATTTAAACCGCCTGAATGAGCGGTTTGCAGTCTATGCAAGGGAACATCGGGATTTTTTTATTCAGGATATTCAATATTTGTCTGCCTGTTATGGTTTGGATAAATGGGCGGATCCGCTGTATTGGCATATGTATAAATATGCGCTGTGCATGGAGGCTGTTCCGACGCTTGCCTATAATCTCAGCAATATCATCAAGTCCATTTACGGTAAGAATAAAAAAGCGCTCGTATTGGACTTGGATAATACTCTTTGGGGCGGAATCGTCGGTGACGACGGTGCGGAAAATCTGGAAATCGGACCGGAGACGCCGATGGGACAGGTATACAGTGAGTTTCAGAGTTATATCAGGGAACAGAAATCAATCGGCGTTATTTTGAATGTCTGTTCTAAAAATGAATATGAAAACGCACTTGCAGGTTTAAACCACCCGGACAGCGTACTGAAGCCGGACGACTTTATTTCAATCAAGTCCAATTGGGAGCCTAAAAGCAAAAATGTGATTGAAACCGCGAACGAACTGAATTTGTTGCCGGAATCATTTGTATTTGTGGATGACAACCCGGCGGAAAGAGAGATCGTTGCTTCTCAAATTCCCGGTGTGGCGACACCGGACATCGGCAGCGTGGAAAATTATATACAGATATTGGACCATGCGGGTTATTTTGAGGTGACGAATTTATCGTCCGACGATGCGGCCAGAAATAAGATGTATCAGGAAAATGCAGAGCGCAGCAAGCTGGAGCAGAGCTTTTCCGATTATGGAGAATATTTAGAATCACTGGAAATGAAAGCGGTTATCAGGGGTTTTGAGCCGGTTTATCTGGAGCGTATTGCACAGCTTACGAACAAGAGCAATCAATTTAATCTGACGACAAAAAGGTATACGAGACCTGAGATCGAGGAAATCGCCGAATCCGATGAGTATATTGATTTATACGGCAAGCTTGAGGATAAGTTCGGGGACAATGGGGTCGTATCTGTCGTAATCGGCAGAAAGGAAAATGAGATTCTGCACATAGATTTGTGGATCATGAGCTGCCGCGTGCTGAAGCGGGATATGGAGTTTGCGATGATGGACGAGCTGGCGGCTGCAAGCAGAGCGGCAGGCATTCGTCTGATCAGAGGCTATTATTATCCGACTGCAAAAAATAAAATGGTCTGTGATTTTTATAAGCTGATGGGTTTTGCCAAGACCGACGAGGACGAAGCAGGGAACACGACGTGGGAATTTGCCGTGACGGATTCCTATCAAAAACAAAACCAATGGATAAGGGTGAATGAGAAATGAGCAGAGAGGAAATTTTTGAGCGCCTGAACGCGGTGTTCAGGGACGTATTTGACGATGACGGTATTACGGTGACAGAGAATACAACAGCTGCCGATATTAACGGTTGGGACAGCTTGATCCACATTACATTAATGGATGCGGTGGAAGAAGAGTTTGATATCCGGTTTGATATGAAAACGGTCATCAAGCTGAAAGACGTCGGTGAAATGGCCGATGTGATAGAAGACGAGGTATAAGGCTTTGGCATTTGTGTCCTTGCGGTTTATTATTTTTTTGATTGTACTTCTGATAGCATATTATTTATTTCCGAGAAAACACCAATGGCTGCTGTTACTTGCCGGCAGCTATGTTTTTTATGCTTATGCAAATCCTTTTTATCTTATTTTCCTGCTGCTTTCGACGGTGACAACTTATTTGTGCGGTGTATGGATGGGCCGGGAGGATGAGGCTCTTTGCGGGGAGCTTGCGGCACATCGGGAGGTGCTGTCGAGGGAGGAAAAGAGAGCAAGAAAGGCGATGACGCAGAAAAGAAAGAAACAGGTGATGGCCATCTGTCTCGTTTTTAACCTGCTGATCCTCGGACTTTTAAAATATACGAATTTCTTCTTAGAAAACATGAACTTATTTTTACGGGCGGGCGGATCGGACAGCTTGCTTCCTCGTGTAAACTGGCTTCTGCCGCTCGGAATTTCATTTTATACATTTATGACAATCGGGTACTGCGTGGATGTATACAGGGGAATCTGCGAACCGCAGAAGGATTTCTTTAAATATGCGCTGTTTGTTTCTTATTTTCCTCAAATTACACAGGGCCCGATCAACCGCTATTCCAATATGGAAGGCCTGCTTTACGGGGAGCATTCGTTTGACTGGCAGCGCTGTAAGGAAGGCGGCTATCGGATTTTGACCGGTCTGTTTAAAAAGCTTGTGATTGCGGAGCGGCTGGCCGTTTATGTCGACCGCGTTTTCGGAATGCCGGAAGCCTATGGGAGTATGACGCTTCTGTTTGCGGCAGTTTTTTATGCAATTCAGATTTATTGTGATTTTTCCGGATATATGGATATTGTGCTCGGTATCAGCGAACTTTTTGGAATCCGTATGGCCGAAAACTTTAACAAGCCCTTTTTTTCAAAATCAATTCCGGAATATTGGCGCCGCTGGCATATGACGTTGAATATCTGGTTCAAGGATTACCTGTATTATCCGGTCATACGGTCGGAGTTTTGCACGAAAATCGGGAAGAAGCTTGGAAAAAGAGTATCGAAGGAAGCCGGCAGGCTTGTGCCTCCGGTCATTGGTCTGCTTGCGGTATGGTTTCTGACCGGACTCTGGCATGGGGCGAGCTGGCATTATGTGGCGCATGGACTTTACCATGGAATAATTATTATTTTTGGTATTCTTTTCGGGTCCGTTTACAAGCGGCTGCGGGAAACTTTGCATATCAGGGATGATTCCAAGACATATCATGTGTTCCAGATGGTGAGAACCTTTCTTCTTGTAGACATCTCTTTTATTTTGTTTCGTGCATCCAGTGTCAGTGACGCATTTTTTATGATAAAACAAATCTTTTTTTATATGGATATCAGTATCTCGGCTTTAAAGGATGCCATCCTGCCGTTTACGGAGGACAATACGGCAGTCGCTTATTTCGGCGTGGCAGCTACGGCGATACTTCTGCTGTTTTTAGCCGAAGTGATGGATTATAATGGTAAGGATACAGTGAAAAAACATCGGTATCTGGGCAGCGCTGTCATGATTGTGCTCATTTTGCTGTTTGGTATTTTTGGACAGTCGGAATTTATTTATATGCAATATTAAGAGGAATCATATGAAACTGAAAAAAACAGGAATTACAATTTTTGCCGCGCTGTTTGTATTTTCCGGCATTGTTCTGCTGAAAAATTACTGCTCCTATCTGCTTCCGAACGATGCGATGGGGGTTCGCTTCATTGCAGCCAAGAAACAGGTGGACACCCTATTTCTCGGTTCCTCCGCCTATCGGAAGGGAATTGATATGTATCTTGTCGAAGAGGAGCTTGAGGGGGAGTCCTATGCGCTTACGTACAACGGAAATGAGCCGCTTAATATGGCGATTGAACTGAAGGAGCTGCTGAAGGCAGGGACAGAAATCGGACTCCTTGTCGTAGATTTCAACCCGAGCATGATGGATCGGGGTGCGGATTTGAGTGACAAGCGCCTGCTTTGGGATATCAGCATGGAGGGAAAGCTGTCTTTATGGAAGGAACTCGCAAAAAAAGAGGATACGGATTTCTTTACGTTTTATGATTATTTTGTGCTTTCGAACAATGATTATATGGTGACTTACCCGGTATCGTACCCGCTCATTGCGGGACGTTACTATCGGGGCGGCAGTACCCAGACCGACGAAACGCCCGGCTGCACAAGGGAAGAGCTGGAGGAAATGGAACTTGCTGAGAATCCGGGTGTGAATGAGCTGCAGCTGAATTCGATCGGAGAAATTATCAAAATGTGTAAAGCGGGTGGCATTGAGGTGATTTTTTTGGAGTCTCCGCGCTATTATCGGATGGAAACTGACGAAAATTATATGGAGAAAGCGGCGGTTTTGGAAGCGTATCTTGCGCAGCAGGGTGCTAAGTGTATTTTGAAGGACGACCTGGATTTTGACAACACGAATCCGGCTTACTATTCCGATTTGACCCATATGTCCGGCGATGGAAAACGGGAGTTTACCCGCCTCCTCATCTCCAGGTTAACAGAATACACCCGCTGAACGTTTTTATTGTGAGAAGATATAAAATGCGATATAATCAAATAGCAAATAAAAATAAGGAGAATACGATGAAACGAATCGGGATATTGACAAGCGGAGGTGACTGCCAGGCGTTGAATGCAGCGATGCGGGGTGTTGTAAAGGCACTGTGGTTTGCGTTGGGACCGGAGGGAGTCGAAATTTACGGATTTTATAATGGCTACAGAGGGTTGATTTACAGCAACTACAGAAAACTGGAATTTTCTGATTTTTCAGGGATACTGACACGCGGCGGCACGATACTCGGCAGTTCCAGAACACCGTTTAAGTCAATCCGGGAGCCGGATGAAAACGGTTTGGACAAGGTTTCTGCGATGAAACAGAATTATCATAAGCTGAATCTGGACTGTCTTGTAATTCTTGGCGGAAACGGTACCCATAAGACAGCAAATCTGCTGAGTGAAGAGGGCTTGAACGTCGTTACACTTCCGAAGACAATAGACAATGACTTATGGGGAACCGATATGACGTTCGGATTCCAGAGTGCGGTGAATCTTGCGACAAACGTGATAGACTGCATCCATACGACGGCCTCTTCCCACAGCCGTGTATTTATCGTCGAGGTCATGGGACACAAGGTTGGGTGGCTTACGCTGAATGCAGGTGTTGCGGGCGGTGCGGATATTATTTTGATTCCGGAAATTCCATACGATATTGACAGGATTGTGGAGGCGATTGCTCAGAGGACGAAGCGCGGCAGCACATTTACCATTCTTGCCGTAGCGGAGGGTGCGATTTCTAAGCAGGATGTCCTGCTCACCAAAAAGGAGCTGCGGGAGAAGCAGACAAAATGTGCCTATCCATCCGTGTCCTATGAGGTCGCGGCACAGATCCAGGAACGGACCGGTCAGGAGATCCGCGTAACCGTGCCGGGACATATGCAGCGCGGCGGCAGTCCATGCGCATATGACAGGGTGCTGGCTTCCCGTCTCGGTACGAAGGCAGCCGAGTTGATTATGAACGGGGAGTACGGTTATATGGCAGGTATCGTGAACGGAGAGGTCGGAAAAATACCATTAAAGGATGTGGCGGGAAAGCTGAAATATGTTTCTCCGGATTCCACGATTGTAAAAGAAGCGAAGATGCTCGGCATCAGCTTTGGGGATTAGCAAGAAGGAAAAAGAGGTAATTTTCATGTCATATACCGCACTTTACAGAAAATGGAGACCCGATAATTTTGGAGACGTAAAGGGACAGGATCCGATTGTTACGACGCTGAAAAATCAAATTACTTCGGATAGAATCGGGCATGCTTATCTGTTTTGCGGAACGCGCGGAACCGGTAAAACAACAGCCGCCAAAATTTTTGCGAAAGCCGTGAATTGTGAGCATCCGGAAGACGGAAGCCCGTGCGGGGTATGTGCAAGCTGTAAATCCATTTCGGCTGGAAATTCGATGAATGTAATAGAGATTGATGCAGCCTCCAACAACGGTGTGGATAATATCCGCGAAATCCGGGATGAGGTTTCCTATTCACCTGCGGAAGGGAAATATAAGGTTTATATTATTGACGAGGTTCATATGCTTTCTGCGGGAGCGTTTAATGCGTTGCTCAAAACATTGGAGGAGCCGCCTTCGTATGTTATTTTTATTCTGGCAACGACCGAGGTTCATAAAATTCCGGTGACGATCCTTTCCAGATGCCAAAGGTATGATTTTAAGCGGATTTCGATAGAAACTATTTCCGACCGGCTCAGAGAGCTTATGGCGGAGGAGCAGATTATAGCGGAGGATAAGGCAGTCCGTTATATTGCAAAGGCAGCAGATGGCGCAATGCGTGATGCGCTGAGTCTTTTGGACCAGTGTGTCTCGTTTTATTTCGGACAGGAGCTGACCTATGACAATGTGCTGGAGGTACTGGGCGCAGTTGATACGGAGGTGTTCAGTGCAATGCTGCGTGCCGTTATGGCGAGGGACATTTTAGATGCAATCCACCTTCTGGAAAAAATTATTATGCAAGGCAGGGACTTGTCCCAGTTTGTCATCGAATTCACATGGTATCTGAGAAATCTGCTGCTCGTAAAGTCCTCGGAGGATATTGAGGATGTGCTGGATGTTTCGAGTGAAAATCTGCAGCGATTGAGGGAAGAAGCCCAGATGATTAATCAGGAGACACTGATGCGTTATATCCGTATATTCTCAGAGCTTTCCGGTGAGATCAAATATGCTTCCCAAAAACGAGTGCTGATTGAAATGGCGGTCATCAAGCTATGTAAGCCGAGTATGGAGACTGATTCTGAGTCTATGCTTGACCGGATCAGGGCTTTGGAGGAGCAGATAAAAGATGGCGTTATGATAAGTTCTTCAGGTGGTCTGCCGGATGGTGGTAATTCAGAAACAAATGGGGACGGAATAAATGAGCTTTTGCCGGGCAAGGAGCGGCCTGAGCTTCCAAAAGCGCTGAATGAGGATATTAAAAAGATCGGATCGATCTGGCAGGGGATCGTCGCACAAATGCCCGGTATCATTCGTCCGTATTTGAAGATGGCGAAACCTACGGCCAGAGAGGATAATAAACTGCTGATCGTCGTTATGGATTCGCTCGCAAGAGACTTTTTGAATAAGGAGCTGCAGAGGACGGCGATTGCGCAGGTAATCAACGAACGGATCGGCAAGGAAGTGGACTTTGATATTATTATGATGGAAAAGAATCAAAAGTTTCAGGAGAACTATGTAGATTTAAGCAAGGTCATCCATATGGAAATTGAGACCGAAGATTGATTTTATTAATTAGGAGGAAGAAACATGGCAAAGAGAGGTGGATTTTCGGGCGGGGGAATGGGAATGCCCGGAAATATGAACAACCTGATGAAGCAAGCACAGAAAATGCAGCGTCAAATGGAGGAAAACCAGAAAGAGCTGGAGATAAAGGAATTTACAGCGGCTGCAGGCGGCGGAGCGGTGGAGGTGACTGTTTCGGGCAAAAAGGAAATCACAAAGGTGAAGCTGTCTCAGGAGGTTGTAGATCCGGATGATATCGAAATGCTGGAGGATCTGATCATGGCAGCTGCCAACGAAGCGCTTCGCAAGATGGAAGAAGAATCCCAAAGTGCGATGTCAAAGCTGACGGGTGGCCTTAATATGGGCGGCGGATTTCCTTTTTAAGGGAAATCTGCCTATTTTATAAGAGATTTGCAATCGTTAGGAGATAGCAGGATGGACTTGTATAGCGGGTATATTAATAAGCTGATTGCAGAGCTGTCTGTTTTGCCGGGTATCGGTTCAAAATCGGCACAGAGGCTCGCTTTTCATATTATCAATATGCCGAAGGAAAATGTTAAGAGGCTGGCGGCAACCATGGTTGAAGCGCGAGATAATATTAAATACTGCAGGCAGTGTTTTACCTTGACGGACAGGGAGCTTTGCCCCATTTGTTCGGATTCATCAAGGAATCAGAAGGTCATCATGGTTGTGGAAAACACGCGGGATATGACTGCCTATGAAAAGACGAGAAGATATGAGGGCGTCTATCATGTTCTGCACGGCGCGATCAATCCGAGTCTTGGAATCGGGCCGGGCGACATCCGGCTGGCAGAGCTCCTCCAAAGACTGCAGCATGATGTGGATGAGGTCATTATCGCGACGAACTCGAGCATCGAGGGGGAGACGACCGCAATGTATATCAGCAAGCTGATCAAGCCGACAGGAATTAAGGTGACACGAATTGCGAGCGGTGTACCGGTGGGCGGTGAGTTGGAATATATCGACGAAGTCACACTTTCCCGCGCGCTGGATGCGAGAATAGAACTGTAATGATAAATAGCAAATAAGGAGATTTTAATGATGAGTGTTTCAACAACGTATTTCGGAAAAACGAAGGATGGAGAAGATATTTTACTTTACACGATCAAAAATGAAAGAGGGATGGAGGCTTCGGTTACAAATTTCGGCGCAGTTCTTGTCACGCTGCTTGTTCCGGATAAAGCCGGAACGGTAAAGGATCTTGTGCTGGGATTTGACAAGGGTGAGGATTACTTGACAAATCCCTGCTTTTTCGGAGCAACTATCGGCAGAAGCGCTAATCGGATCGCGGGTGCAAAATTTATGATCGACGGTGTAACCTACCGGTTAAAGGTGAACGATAATGAAAATAACTTGCACAGCGACTCTGATCTGGGCTATCACAAAAGGCTTTGGAATGCCGAACCTACCGGCAACGGGGTTAAATTTTCTTATCTTTCTCCGGATGGTGAAATGGGATTTCCGGGCAACTTGAAAATTTCTGTCACTTATACGCTGACGGATGACAATGCACTTGAGCTGTTTTATGAGGGTATCAGCGACAAAAAAACGCTGATTAATCTGACAAATCATACGTATTTTAACCTCTCAGGTCATGATGCGGCAAGCATTCTGGACACGTCGGTCGTGCTGTATGCATCTCATTATACGCCGATTGTTCCGGGCGCGATCCCGACTGGAGAAATTGCGGCGGTTGCAGGCACACCGATGGATTTTACAGCTGCAAAGACAATCGGAAAGGAAATTGATACGGATTGGGAGCAGCTTACGATGGTAAACGGGTATGATCATAATTTTGTGCTGGACAATTATGACGGAACACTGCGCAAAATTGCGGAGACATCTGCGGACGGCAGAACGATGGAGGTTTATACGGATCTTCCGGGTGTGCAGTTTTATACGGGGAACGGAACGCAGGCGCTCATCGGAAAGGGCGGGGTCGTATACGGACCGAGAAACGCGTTCTGTCTCGAAACACAGTTTTATCCGAACAGTATTAATCAGGAGGGCTTCCGGAAGCCGGAGTTTGATGCGGGAGAGCGTTACCGGACAAAGACCGTATACCGGTTTGTTTAATTAATCAGGAGACGACAATGCTGATACAGCAAAACTTAAAGGATTATCTGAATAAGGATTTTGTATGCAGCTGCGGACGCACGCACCGCTGTAATATCAAGGACATTGTGCTTGAAAAGGGTGCTCTCAGACAGGTCGTGACGCTGCTTCATAAGCATCATTACAGCCGTCCGCTGCTAGTCTATGACGAGACAACGAAGGAAATCGCCGGGAAGCATCTCGCATGGCTTCTTGAGGAGAGCAGCATTGAATATGCAGTGTATTGCTTTCCGTATCAAACACCGGTCGCCGATATGGAGGCCTGTTTGCTGCTTGAGCGGAATTTGCCGCAGGATACGGATGTTATCATTGCGATCGGTTCGGGAACCATCAACGATATTTGCAGATTTGTCAGTTTTCAAAAAAAACTGGACTATTTTATTTTGGCAACCGCTCCGTCGATGGACGGTTTTGCCTCCGATGTCAGTCCTTTGATCGTGGACAGCCTGAAAACGACTTATTCTGCGCAGGTGCCGACCGCGATTATTGGCGATCTTACTATTTTGAAGGATGCGCCGATGAATATGATTGCCGCGGGAGCCGGAGATATATTCGGTAAATATACGTGTTTGTGTGACTGGAGACTGGCTCATGCTGTAACAGGTGAATATTACTGTGAGGAAATTGCCGGACTTGTGGGGCACTCGATTGAGGTCGTTGCAAAAAGCTGCGGAGAAATCCGGACGCAGAAGGAGGAAGCGGTTAAAAGGATTATGGAGGGCCTGATCTTATCGGGTATTGCGATGAGCTTTGCGGGAAATTCCAGACCTGCTTCAGGAAGCGAGCATCATCTGTCCCATTATTGGGAAATGAGGTTTTTGTTTGATGGAAAAAAGGCGATTCTGCACGGAACAAAAGTAGGGATCGGTACGGTGCTGGTGCTGCGCCTTTATGAATTGTTTCAAAAGGAAGTACTGGATTTTAATACCGCCGAAAAAAGTGCGGTTCTGTTTGACAGAGATCGATGGGAGGATTTGATGCAAAGGCTTTATCGATCGGCAGCAGGCGGCGTCTTGCAGCTGGAGGATCAAATCGGGAAAAATGCGCCGGAGCATGTGCTTGAAAGGCTTGCGGCCGTAAAGGAACGGATGCCGGAAATCAGAGCTTCTATGGAAAAGCTGCCTAAGGCGGCAGAGGTTGTTTTCCTGCTGAAGGAGGTTCATGCGCCGGTCCGCCCGGATCAAATAGGTGTTTCGGATGAAGAAGTACGGGGCGCGGTTATCGCGGCAAAGGAGCTGCGCAACCGTTATGGACTGCTGCAGATGCTTTATGATTTTGGGCTGCTCGAAACCTATGCGGACAAAGCGATTACACTCGCAAAAGAAGATTAACGGAAAGGAGATCAGACATGGGAAAAAACAATCACAAGGGACCGACACAAATGAGTCTGTATATGAGAATTGTAGTGGGAGGTTATCTTGTTTATCTCGCATATGATATTTTTAAGCTTCGGGATACACAGGCTTCCGATTATTGGTTTATGATGGTGTCCGTGGTTTTGTTCACGGTTATTGGCATTATTCTTGCGGCCATGTCAATAAAGGGTTTGATTAAGAAGGATTATTATGACCCGAATAATGACAGTACGGATCAGGATGCGGCAGCAGAAAATACAGAATCGGAGAAAAGTGAAGAAGAAAAAGAGAACGGCGAAGAGTGACTGCCGGTTTGAAGGAGTAAATTTTCATTGGGAAAATCAAAGAACCGGATATCTAACTTAAAGAAATTTTAAGAAAATATTTTTATTTGCTTTCTCTATTGTATGCTATGATGAAACTGATACAAGCAGAAGCAAGAGGTTCCCAATGGTAAGGAGTGTTATTGATGAGCGGAGATAATAAGGAAACAATAGAAAATAAAGAAGCTGATAACAGGAACGAGATTCAAAATACAGAGAAAAGGATGATTCTCTTCAGGGAGAAAAGAAAAAAACATGCGGCAATCAAGCGTAAGAAGGACGAGTTTTCCGTAACCTTGATCGGTATGATTATTTATGGGGTGGTTTTGATCGCAATTGTGACGGGAACTTATCTCGGCATTAAATCCTTTTTTTCAAGTAATGAGAAAAAAAATGAGACAACAGAGGTCATAAATCCGATTGAAGATCCGGAGGATACGACAGGCAGCGAAAATGCGGTACCGACGGAACCGGCAGCCGAGCAAACGGGCGATGGGGAAGAACCGATGGCGGAAGAGCTGATCGATGTTTCCTCTCTCGTAAACGGTGACAACAATTATATCGATTACAGCCGGACAGTGTTTAAACCGGCAAAACGGGATGTGACACTCACCTGGGAGGATCGGGTTTTTTCGAGGCTTGAAAATGTCAAGAATCCGTCTGAGGCGCTTGTGAACACCTATCAGTTTTCCCGCAAATATGCGGTTCGTGAAGACGAAAAGAAGATGGAATACCTGGTGTATACAAATTCTGAAACAGAAAAGATTGAGAAAATCACAGCGATCGAATATTGCGGCGACGATATTGAGACAATTGATTATTATTATGATAACGGAAAAATTAATTATATCGCGCAGCACCGTTCAATCATTAATACGCCGGTGGACATTTCTTCAGCGGCGGTGCAGTCCCGTTATTATTTCAATCAGGATGTCATGGTGAAGTACTCCTACTGCGAAGACAACAAGGCAACAGAATATCTGGTGTCGGAGCTTACAAAATACAGCAGCGGGACAGTAGGGCAATATGATTATCTCGAAGAAACATTGCTCAACTGGGCATATCTTACATACTATGCCGTAAGCAATATTGCCGAAACAGAACAGATAGAAGGCTATGTGCTGGATGAATTCAATATGGCGATGGCCGATGCACAGATTCAGCTTTCCTCTGATTCGAAGAGTGCAGTGGTCGCTAAAACGACGACAAACGGAGACGGGTATTACAGCCTGATTCTGCCGGCGGATGACGCAGACACCTATACGCTGACTATTAATAAAAATACACTGGATGAAGTGAAGGTATATGGAATTAAGGCAGTTTCGGGTTCTGCGGTCTATGCTGTTGAGCCTGTCTATCTTGCCTATACGGAGGTAGGAGCTGTTTATAATGTGCAGATCATGGTGCGTGATGCAGAAAATGCAGGTAACGCAGGTGCACTTTCGGATGCGGCGCTCAAGCTTCGCAATGGGATCAACAATCGAAGCGGCGATGTTATCGCAACGGGAACGCTGGATGCAACGGGAGCGATTACGGCACCGATGCGTGCGGGCAGTTATACGGCAGAAATAACAAAGGGCGGCTACGAAACAAGCTATTTCACGGTCATCGTGCGGATGGATCGGCAGGCAGTGCTTGGTTATGCAGTCTCCGATGTCGGTGAAAATAAATATAAGGTGGCACTGTCATGGGATACGACTCCCCTCGATTTGGATGCGCGCGCTTTTTCTTCGAATGCGGCGAATGTGGTCCGATCCCAAAACGACAGCGTAGGCCTGACAACCGCCGAGGTTATCAATCTTGAGGGTGCGGACAGTTATCAGTATTATGTCTCAGATTACAGTAACTGTACAGGCGGAGATATGCTTTCCTACAATATGTCGACTTCAAATGCGGTCATTGCGGTTTACAGCGCGGATGGACTTCTGGCTTCCTATCATGTGCCGATGGCTCACTGCGGTGTGATCTGGCGGGCATTTGAAATCAGAAATCAGAAATTGCTGCCGATTAATGATTATTTCAGCATCATAGAGCCGGACAGCTACTGGACATCAAAATAACCGGAGGTACATATGACAAAAATAATCGGAGCTTCCTTGCCGAACATTCCATGGCAGGATCGGCCGGCCGGTGATCGAAATCCGGTCTGGAGATATACGGACAATCCTATTATCGGTCGTAATGAACAAAAGAATTCCAACAGTATTTTCAACAGTGCGGTCGTGCCGTTTGAGGATGGATTCGCGGGTGTTTTCCGGTGTGACAGTAAATCTGTCAGCATGGATATTTTCGCAGGCAGGAGCAGAGACGGTATTTCTTGGGAAATTGATGAGGAGCCGGTGCGGTTTACCGGCGGGGACGGAGAGATTTTAAAGAGGGAATATCGTTACGATCCCCGCGTATGTTTTATGGAGGACCGGTATTATCTTACATGGTGCAACGGTTACCACGGGCCGACAATCGGAATGGCTTATACGTATGATTTTAAAGAATTTGTACAGCTTGAAAATGCATTTTTACCTTATAACAGAAACGGCGTGTTGTTTCCGCGCAAAATTAACGGTTATTATATGATGATGAGCCGCCCGAGCGACACGGGTCATACGCCGTTCGGTGATATTTTTGTCAGCAGGAGCAGAGACTTGGAGTTTTGGGGAAAGCATCGGTATATGATGGGTGCGGTTGCCGGAGATAAATCCGCATGGCAAAGTACGAAAATCGGTCCGGGTCCGATTCCGATTGAGACGCAGGAGGGCTGGCTTTTGATTTATCACGGCGTTTTGACAACGTGTAACGGCTATGTTTACCGGATGGGTGCGGCATTACTTGACAGCAATGAGCCCTGGAGGGTAAAATATAGGACAAGGAATTATATTCTGGCACCCTATGAGTATTATGAGTGTGTCGGAGACGTGCCGAATGTGACTTTTCCATGTGCTGCTCTGGCGGACGCAGCGACAGACCGGATTGCGATTTTTTATGGGTGTGCGGATACTGTGACGGGACTTGCATTTACGACAGCAGAGCTGCTGTTATCGGAGATGAAGAAGAACCCGCTTGTATAATTTGGTTTCACAGGAAAAACACAAAGAATTCACACAATCTTTTGGTTTCATGTCTTGCGGAAATTGGCAAAATATAATATATTTTTACCATAGGCATAGATTTAAATCACTATGCAAAAGGAGGAATATATGCGTCAATTGGCAAGAAAACTATTAAGAGTAATGCTCGGTGTGGCAGTGGCGGCAGGTGTGACGCTTTGCAGCGGTGTGACGGCAAAGGCGGACACAACGTCGGATGCGGTTTCCCTCTATGTACAGCAGCTTGCATTATTGGAACAATATCAGAGTGCACTGGCCGCACAGTATCAGGCGGCACTTGCAGCGCAGTATCAGGCGGCGCTTACCGTGCAGGCAGGGATGCAGAAGATTCAGGCGAACGCAGTGGATCAGGCATATTTGCTGAATGCGGTGCAGGCGATGCAGCTCGCGCAGTATCAGGCGATGATTCAAAATCAAGGTCTTGAGCATCAGGATTACCTATTGGAAGAATTCAAAGAATCCCAGGTACAGGCCATGCAGGCCTTCCTAGGATATAATGGATTATAATTAGAGTAAAGGGGCGAGATTATGAGCAAGAAAAACGTGGATTATTCAGTAGTTAAGGAAGGAAAAGAAATTGCTGTGATGGAAAAAGAAAAGAAGTTCTACTCGGATGATGTCATTGAAGAATTAATTGCGTACCGCAAGAAAAAGAAAATGACACAGCAAGATATTGCTGAGCGTTCAGGAATCATGCGTCCGAATGTTGCAAGACTTGAGGCAAGGAGAACGGAACCTACAATGGATGTGCTGTCCAGATATGCGAAAAGCATGGGCATGGACATTAAGATCAGCCTGGTAAAGAAAAGTAAATAAGAATGACTTTTATAAAAAGGGTACTGGTTTTTCCGGTATCTTTTTTTTGTGTTCGCACTTGTGGCATTCGGCAGTTGGAATTTTAAATTTAATTCTACATAATTTCTACAAATTAGTTTCGTATACTCATATCTATGCAGGAAGCAACAAGGAGGATGGCGGATGGGTACGGTTGTAAAATCCAAAAGGCTGCGCATCGGCGGTATGAGCTGCGTGAATTGCCAGAATACAATTGAAAGGAAACTGCAGAATACCGCGGGTATCAAAAGTGCATCGGTAAGCTACGCTGCCGGTATCGCGGAAATTACCTACGATACGGATATCATTTCTTTAAAGGATATTGAAGCAGTGATTGAAAGACTGGATTACGAGGTGCTGCCTTACGACGAGAAGGAAACAGGCGGTGCAGGAATTTCGATTGATTTGGTGCTGATTATTATTTGCGGCTATGTCCTGATTCGCCATTTCGGTATTTTAAACCTGCTGGTGCCGAGCCGGCTGGCAGAGTCAGATGTGGGATATGGAATGCTCTTTGTGATCGGACTGATCACTTCGGTACATTGTATCGCGATGTGCGGCGGCATTAATTTGTCTCAGTGCATCCCACAGAGCGAAGAAACAACAGGCGGCCGTTTTTCTTCCTTAAGACCTGCTCTTCTTTATAATGCAGGACGGGTGCTTTCCTATACGGCGGTTGGATTTATTGTCGGTGCGCTTGGTTCCGTACTTACTTTTTCCAATACGCTGCAAGGAGTATTAAAGCTGCTCGCAGGTGTTTTTATGGTAATTATGGGACTTAATCTGCTCGGCAGCTTTCCATGGCTTCGCAGGCTTGCTCCACGGATGCCAAAAAAGATTGCAAAAAGCATCTATATGAAAAAAAGCAGAAGCAAAAGTCCGTTGATTGTAGGCCTTTTAAATGGTCTGATGCCTTGCGGCCCGCTGCAGGCGATGCAGATTTATGCGCTTTCGACCGGAAATGCTTTTGCAGGCGCCTTGTCGATGTTTTTGTTCAGTCTGGGTACTGTGCCGCTGATGTTCTTGCTCGGAGCGGCAGGAACAGCACTCGGAAAAAGATTCACGAAGAAGGTGATGAAGGCCGGTGCGGTGCTTGTTATTGTGCTCGGGTTGGCGATGTTTTCTCAGGGCATGAATCTGGCGGGTTTTTCTCAGTCGGCTGTATTTTCCGGCGGAAATAAAACCGCACAGACAGATACCGCGGAAATGGATACAAAAGAGGGTGTTCAAGTCGTAACCAGCACACTTTCTCCGGGAAAATATCCGGATATTACCGTTTCAGCAGGCGTACCGGTAAAATGGGTGATCGATGCGCCGCAGGGCAGCATTAACGGCTGCAATAACCAACTGCTGATTCAGGAATACGGCGTTGGACACAAATTCCAGACCGGTGAAAACATCATTGTATTTACGCCCGAGGAAGAGGGAACCTTTCAGTACACGTGCTGGATGGGTATGATACGGGGAACAATTACGGTAGTGAATGAGAGTGAATAATAATAGGAGGAAGGAATATGTTTTCATTAAAGAATGTTTACGGAAAGCGATTTTCAAAGAGGGGATTGGGATTTATCCTGCTGTGTCTGATGGCAGTTTCGCTGACTGCCTGTGCAAAGCAGAATTTGCCTGCTGCAAAAAACAGCAGTGAAGAAGCAAGTAAAGAGGTGAGCAAAGAAGCGGACAAAGAGACGGACAAAGAAACAGAGGAAGGAACAGATTTAGTGATTCCCGTGGCGGATATTACCGAGGAGGCTTCTTTTTACCCTGTTACGATGGATGGAGTGGAGATGGAAATTATCGCTGTTAAGGCAGAGGATGGAAGTATTCGCACCGCTTTTAACACTTGTCAGGTATGCTATGATTCAGGCAGGGGATATTATAAGCAGGAAGGAAGTATGCTTGTATGCCAGAACTGTGGTAATCAGTTCCCTATGGAACGTGTTGAGGTTGAGGCGGGCGGATGTAACCCATGGCCGATTTTTGACGGAGATAAGACTGTGACAGAAGAGAATATCACAATTTCGTACGCTTTTTTGCAGGAATCAGAGCAGATTTTTTCCAATTGGAAACAGTCGTATTAAAATCGGCTGCACTGTTCCTTGTGTTTTGCAAAACAGGTACTTGTATGTTAAAATTAAAATTAATCTGCGGCAGGTAAGGAAAGGAGGAGGCTACTATGCTGAAAAGCTTACGAACGCAGCTATCCTTATCGATCCTGACGATCGTGCTGATTACGGTCGCACTTAGCAGTTTTTTTTCAAATTGGTTCATCAACCGGGAGTTTGAAAGCTATATCGCGCAGCAGGAGCAGGAGCGGAGCCAAAATATCGTGAGCGATCTTGCGGTTCAGTATGATGCGTCTGCCGGCGGTTGGAATCAGGATTTCCTTCATACAATCGGAATGTACGCATTGTATGACAGCTATATTTTAAAAATTTACGACGCGGGCGGAACATTGCTGTGGGATGCGGAAAATCACGACATGACCAGGTGCTGGCAGGTCATGGATGAAATTTCATCCCGTATGGAAAAAGCAAGCCGAAGCGGCGGCTTTGTCTCCCATCGGTATGATATCGAGCGGGAGGGACAGGCAGTCGGCTCTGTGTCGATTACTTATTATGGTCCCTATTTTTTTAGTGAAAATGATTTTCAGTTTATCAATACTTTGAACATTGTCCTTCTCGTAATTGGCATTTTGGCAGGTGTTTTTTCGGTGATTGTCGGCAGTCTGTTGGCGCGCCGGATCGCACGTCCCGTGACGAAGACAGTTGACATTACCAAGCAGATTGCAAGGGGAAATTATGAACTTCGCTTTGAAGGCGAGACCAATACGCGCGAGCTGTATGATCTTGTGGCAGCGGTCAATCAGCTTTCTTGCGCGCTGAGTGAGCAGGAAAATCTGCGGAAACAGCTGACGACGGATGTGGCACATGAACTGCGGACACCGCTGGCTGCCGTAGGTGCTCATTTGGAAGCAATGCTGGAGGGCGTTTGGGAGGCGACCCCGGAAAGGCTTGCGGGCTGCTATGAAGAAATCATACGCCTGGGGACACTTGTTGCGGATCTGGAACAGCTGGCGAAGGCGGAAGGCGACAGTCTGAAGCTAAGCAAGTCTAAGACAGATCTGCTCGAAATTGCCCGGATTGCCTATGAGGCATTGGAGGCCGAGGCAGGAAAAAAGGGGCTGTCGGTATCAGTATCGGGAGAGTCTTCTTTTGTAAATGCCGATCAGGATCGACTTTGTCAGGTGGCAATCAATCTTCTTTCAAATGCAATTAAATATACACCGGAGGGAGGAATTATTATGATTGAAACGGAGGATACGGGTTCAAACGGCATTCTTCGCGTAAAGGATAATGGTATCGGTATTTCCGAGGAGGAGCTCCCTCTTATTTTTGAACGCTTTTATCGGACGGATAAATCCCGCAGCCGTAAGACCGGCGGCGCGGGGATCGGCCTTACCATTGCGAAATCCATAGTTTCTGCTCACAGTGGAGAGATCACCGTCAGGAGTGAGGTGAATACGGGAAGCTGCTTTATGGTGACGATTCCGAAGTAAGGAGGTATAAATAATGGAAATTAAAAAGGGTGATCATTCTTTTTTTATAGATGATTCCGAGGAAAAGATACTGGCTGAAATGACGTTTGTTCCTACGGGAGAACATCTTATTATCATTGATCATACCTATGTTTCGGATGTTCTGAAGGGACAGGGAGTTGGTAAGCTGCTCTTAAATGAGTTGGCTGGCTGGGCAAGAAAGGAACATAAGAAAATTATCCCTCTGTGCCCTTATGCGAAGGCACAGATGGAAAAAAACAGTGAGTACCATGATCTGTTAGCGGACAGTGAATAGGATCATGCATCTATTCTTTATTTTTTGATTTTTTCCTTCCGATCAGAAAGCAAATGATGGCACAGGCAAAGTAGCTTACAGAATCGATCCATTCCAGACCGGTTGTGTAAAGCAGGAGCATGTTTTTCTGATCTGCAATCGCATCCGTAGCCGCAGATCCAAAGATGACCGTCAGAAGCAGGATGCCCGTTGCGTTCCAGAAATTTATTTTTGTGAATGTCGCAATTATAATAAAAATCCATAATATGATGAGCCAGATCAGGCTGATTGGTATTGCATAATGCAGAAACCAACCATCCGATTGCGGTGCATACTCATTTGCTTGAATGACAAGTGCAAATACATACAACATCGGAAGCAGTAAAAAACTGCAAGCCGCCGCCGCTTTGATCAACTTATGAGTTTTACTGTAAATCGCCGTAAAAGCGGGAATAAATACGAAAATCAGAGCAGCATCTACGATGAGTGACCACGTTAATCGTCTGTTGACGGTAATATCCACGATAAAGCACGTCAGGACACTGATGCCGAACAATGCATAAAAAATACCCTTTAACACATAGAATAATTTTGTTTTTGTCATAAATTTTTTGAAATCCTTTACTTCGGGAGCTGTTTCTGTTTTAATTTCCTTCAGCATGTCGTCACGTTCCTTTGTACAAGCTTCACAATCTTGAAAATGAACCTCCATTTTCCGGTTTGTCTCGTCGCTCGTCAATTTATCAATATAATTCGGAAGCAGGTCTTTGACGACCGCACAGGTAATTTCGTTATTCATTCTGATCCCATCCTTTCACAATTTTTTGTTTTCCGCGGTAAAAAGTAACACGTGCCCAGTTTTCTGTTTTTCCCATAATCTCACCAATTTCCGCAAAGCTAAGCTCGCCGGTCAATCGCAGATATACAACCTCCTTTGCGGAGCTGTCCAGCTCATGCAGTTTTTTAAAGAGAGTAAGTTTATCAAGGCTTTGGAGATAGCGTTCCTCTAAGTTAAAGTTCGAATCAAGCTCTCCGGCCTCTTCCAGAGGAAGAAGCTCCTGCCTGCGCTTTCTCAATTCCCCGTACCAAAGATGCTTTGCAATCTGACAGAGCCAGACGGATACCTTGCAGTCCCCGCGAAAACGATCGATTCCTTTTGCAGCCTGATAAAAGGTTTCCTGAGTCAATTCCTCTGCAAGATCAGGGTTATGGGTCAGACAGAATAAGTATTTATATACGGCAGACATATTTTCTTGATATATTTCTTCCAGGTTTCGTTTCTTCATTCTCTGCCTCTCCATTTTCATCGCCTGATTATAAGTGCAGGAAACTATCTTTTCGTTACACCGATTAACAAATTATTATAAGTAATTATAGTTATAATTTGATTTTATGACAAGAGATAGTAAACACAAAGAGATCGTAATCGTATTGATTTTTATTCGGCTTTTTGATATAATCAGCTTCAATAAAGGCAAAATCATTGAAAAGTGATGACGCAAAGCTTTAGAGGCTAAGTCGCAGTTGGCGATATGCTTGTCAGTTGCAGAAAATAGGTCTGTTTTTTATGGATTCTTGTGGCTGCGAGGATCTTTTTTAATGTAAAAAACGCTTGATCGAAAAAAATATTTAGAATATATAATTAAGGAGATTAGTGTGCATATGAAGAACGAAGAAAAGACCAAGAAAAACAAAGGAATAGTCAGGCTGCTGAGAAACCTGCCGATTAGGGGAAAGCTGATTGTCGGATTTTCGATAGTCTTACTTTTAATGCTGGCATCTACAGTGCTATCTTATGTAAACCTGAACAATATGTATTCCCAGGTAGAAAGCTATCAGGAAGATGCTTTGCCGAATACAGTGCGCATTTGGACGCTTCGCCGGTATAATCTTTCTCTTCAGCGGTATGCGGCTCTGATTTTCCATACAAATGATGTGGAACAACGTCAGGAGTATATTGACAAACTGGACTCTGAGCAGGTAGGTCTGGATGAGGTGCTTACAGAGTTCAAACAATATGCAAGCGCCTCTGAGGATGTTTTAGAAAGTTTGGATACCATCCTAGAGACTAATAACGAATGCCAAAAAAGGCTCCTTACTTTAGCAAAGGAAAACACACCGGAGGCCGATGAGGAAGCAAAGGTGATACTGGTAGAGGAGTATATTCCGAATGCGACACTGGTAGGCAACGTGGTCAATGAGGCCGCGGAAGCGATTAATAGTCGTATGACTATCTTGAAGGAGTCAGCCTCTGTGACGATGAAAATGTCTGTAATTGTATTATTCAGCTCACTTGCGGCATCAATTGTGTTTGCGATTATTATTATCGCGCTTGTTACAAGGTCGATTGGTACACCTGTGAAGGAAATCGAATATGTATTCAGCGAGATGTCAAAGGGTAACCTGAACAACTCCATTCAATATGAAGGTGAGGATGAACTGGGGCATATGGCAGCCACAATCCGTAAAACCAATCAGATGCTTGTTGAATATATTCAGGATATTTCAGATAAGCTGACGCTGCTTTCTCAGGGAAATATGGTATTTCAAGTGGATCTGCATTATCTGGGAGATTTTAATGCAATCAAACAGTCGATGGTCAGTACGACTGTGGCATTGAATCAGACGCTGGCGCTGATCAAAGCCTCAGCGGATCAGGTTGGAATGGGGGCCGAGCAGATCTCCATGGCTTCCCAAGGGCTGGCATCGGGAGCTACTGAGCAGGCATCTACTTTGGAGGGCTTGAATATATCAATCAGCAAGGTGGAGCATGAAGCCCGCCAGAATGCGACGAATGTGCGCAAGACGTCGGAATACATTGAACAGGCCAGTGACGGAATTAAGACGGGAAATGAGCATATGCAGAACCTGAATAATGCAATGCGGGATATCAGTATTTCCTCCGAAAAGATTTCTAATATTACCAAGGTGATTGAGGATATCGCATTCCAAACCAATATTCTGTCCCTCAATGCTGCGATTGAAGCGGCACGCGCAGGCGCAGCAGGAAAAGGCTTTGCCGTAGTGGCGGATGAAGTACGCAGTCTTGCGGGCAAATCTGCAGAGGCAGCTAAACAGACCTCGGAGTTGATCAGTCATTCCGTGAGCATGGTTGCCAATGGAGAAAAGCTGGCTACGGAAACAGCCAATATTCTAGAGGACGTTGCGGAAAAGGCCCGTCTGATGGAACACTCCTCCCAAGAAATCGAGGATTCCTCCTTAAAGCAGGTTTCGGCAATTACAGAAATTACCGAGGGACTTTCGCAGTTGTCCAGCGTTGTGCAGAACAATGCAGCTTCCGCGGAAGAAAGCTCGGCTTCCAGTGAAGAATTATCAGCACAGGCGCAAATGCTGCGCGGCGAGGTCGGTAAATTTGTATTATACGAGCAGCTGTAAATCCAATTCATTTTTGTAATAGATTATTAATATATTTTTATAATAAAAGAGAAGACTTTCAAAGTCTTCTCTTTTATATTTGCCAGCTATTAACTGATGAAAGATAAGGAGTCGATGCGACAAGATTTGAACTTGCGACCTCTGCGTCCCGAACGCAGCGCTCTACCAAGCTGAGCCACGCATCGATGTATAATCAGGACTGCTCTGCGAATTGTGATTCGCGAACAGTCCTAGTATACCACAAAAAAATAGAATTTCAAACATTATTTTTTAAAAAATAAAAAAAATTATACGGTAATTTCAATTCTGTTGCCATCCGGATCCCCGATACAGCTTTCAAAATAGCCGTCGCCCGTTATGCGCGGAGCACTGTAAAGCGGATAGCCGTCAGCTGTAATTCGTTCAGTCAATGCAAGGACTGCTTCTTTTGAACCCACAGAAAATGCAAGGTGAGCGATCCCGTTTTCCCGCTCTGTAAGCGTGTGTTCTGTGAGCTCGGTATGTGTCATCAATTCAAGCCGGGCACCTCCCTCTTCATCGTCAAAAGTAATAAAGTAGGTGGAAAGGCCTGTTTTATTGCTATATTTTTTGTTGGATGTCCCTCTGAAATAAGTAGTGTAGAAATTTTTCAGGCGCTCCAAATCAAATGTATAGATAGCCGCATGTGTAAGTTTCATAGGGAAGACTCCTTTCGCTTGCGATATGGAGTATCCTCCAGGGGCAGACTCTGACGGAATTTTCCATCCAGACGGTAATAGGCATGAGCGCAGGCCGGAGCAGTAGGAATCATACACAGTTCACCGCAGCCTTTCGCACCCAGAGAGTAAGGCAGTTTATCGGCTTCCTCAGGCTGGCAGAGAATAACCTCCAGTTCAGGCGCCTCGGTAGCGCGCATAAAACCGATCGTACCAAATCTGCTCTTGGGGTAGCCGTCCACGCATTCGAATTTTTCCGTCACACCGTAGCCGATCCCCATAACCATACCGCCTTCAATTTGTCCCTCTACCGATTCAATATTAACCGGGGTTCCTACATCAAATGCGGAAACTGCCTTGGCAATGCGCCCCTCCTCATTCAGTATAATCACCTGTGCGCCATAGGAATAAGAAATATGGCTGACCGGGTTTTCCTTGATTGCACCGAGCGGATCGGTAACGGCGGAGTATTCGCCAAAAAAATCTCTGCCTTCTAAATCCGCCAGAGTCTTATCGCCGTCCAGCGCGTATTTTAACTTTTCCCCTGCACGCCGGGCTGCCTCTCCGGTCATGACTGTCTGCCGAGAGGCTGTAGAGGTACCTGCATCCGGCGTACGCAGGGTATCCGCCGTCTCAAAAATAAATAATTCGGGATTTAAATCTGTTACATGGCAGATTTCCGTCAGGGTCATCTGACCGATTCCCTGTCCCATACAGGAGGCCGAAGTACGGATATGAATCTTTCCCTGCTCCACAGACAACAACACCCTGCCGATATCCTTCTTACCCATGCCGGTTCCGGAATTTTTGAAACCGCAGGCAATTCCCGTATACGGATTTTGATAATAGACATCCTTTACCGCATCCAGGCAGGCTGCCATGTTGGTGTTTAAATCAGCGGTTTGCCCGTTTGGCAGCACATCACCGGGCTTGATGACATTCCGTCGTCTAAATTCCCAGGGATCGATGCCTGCCATTTCTGCCAGGAGATTGATATTCATTTCTGTGGCAAAGCAGCTCTGGGTTACGCCAAAACCCCGGAATGCTCCGGAGACTACATTATTGGTATAAACCGACATACCGAAAATATCAATATTTTGATAATTGTAAGGCCCCGCTGCATGAGTACAGGCACGATGCAGGACAGGTCCGCCCAAAGATGCATAGGCTCCGGTATCCGCAATAATAATCCCCTTCATGCCGGTGAGAATACCGTTTTCGTCGCAGGCGGTGGTGAACTCCATTTCCATAGGATGACGCTTCACATGATAGTTGAGAGATTCCTGCCGGGTATATTTGACCTTGACAGGTTTTTTAATCACCCAGGCCATCAGAGCGGCATACTGCTGAACAGACATATCCTCCTTGCCTCCAAAGCCGCCCCCGACCAGCGTCGCACGGCAATGTACCTTTTCTTTCGGAATCTGAAGCATTTGAGCGCATTCCCGCTGTACATCATAGACAGACTGACAGGAAGTGTAAATCAGCAGGCCGTCGTCGCCTTCCGGCATGGCTACGCAGCATTCCGGCTCCATAAAGCCGTGCTCCTGCCAGGAGGTTTTGTATTTTCGGGTAACGGTATATTTAGAGTTTTTGATTGCTTCGTCTGCGTTGCCCCGTACAAGATTGGCACGGCTCATGATATTGCCGTCCTCATGGATCAGAGGCGCGTCTCCCCGCAGTGCATCAAACGGACTGGTGACGGGTTTTAATTCGGTGTAATCCACCTTGACGAGTGAGCAGATTTCCTCCAGCTTTTCCGGTTTATCGGTCGCCACGACTGCCAAAACGTTGCCGACGTATCGGGTAATGTCGCCCTCTCCCATCATAACGTCCCAATCCTGCTTGATATGTCCGATTTTGTTAAACGGAACATCCTGCTTTACCAAAATCTCTACGCAATCCGGATGCCTGAGAGCTTCGGTAACATCAATCCGGTCAATGCGGGCGCGGGGATATTTTGCATAGACAGGTTTGGCATACAGCATTCCTGCCGCTGTAATATCATCTGCAAAAAGTCCTGATCCGTTAACTTTTTCAGCGGCATCAATCCGCTTGGCATGTTCGTTCATGTGCAAAACGGCAGGAGCGTGAGGAAGCTCTTTTTTCTCGCGGAAGAATTCTGCCGCCAATAGAATTGCATCCTCAATTTTTTTGTATCCGGTGCAGCGGCAGAGGTTTCCCCTGATTGCCAGCTTCACATCCGCTCGGGTCGGATTTAGATTGGTATCCAGCAGACTTTTGGCTGAGATAATCATACCCGGAATGCAAAATCCGCATTGAACTGCTCCGGCAGCGGCAAAGCAGTGCTCATAAACCTTCATTTCCTGCGGTGCAATACCCTCCACTGTCAACACTTTTTTCCCCTGCAGCTTGCTGAGAGACACGGTACAGGCTTTTATTTTCAGCCCGTCTACCAAAATCGTGCAGGTACCGCACGCACCTTCGCTGCAACCGTCCTTGGCAGCGGTCAGATGCAGGTCGTCACGCAGAAAACGAAGGAGCTTTTTATCGTGAGCAGACTCGTATTCTTTGCCGTTAATCCAAATGGTATACATAAGATACTTCCTTTCAGAAAATTCAGTCGATTTTTTGCTTTGTACGGGTTTGAATCAGTTAAATGCCGAACCGGGTCAGAAAATCGTTTAACAGGTTCATACAGACGGTTTTGCGGTATTCAGCCGATACACGGCCGCGTGTCAGAACCATTCGGTCTGCATATGATTTCAGGTATTGTTCTTTCAAGATTTTAGCCTCTTTCATAGATTTACCCAGCATCATGCCTTCCAGATCCTTAAAGCGCAAAACCGTATCTGCCACTGCCCCAAAGGCTGCCACCAGATTGGTGATTTCGTCATTTTGCATAGAAAACACCCCGGCAAAGGATATACGGGAAATTGCCAATGCGTTGCGACCGCCCACCTTCTGATAGTAATACTGCTCCAGACCGGTTTTTGGAAGGAGAATTTCCGCAATTAATTCATCATTTTTCAGATCCAGCTTTTTGCGGCCCAGATAAAATTGATCTACATCTAAGATGCGTTCGCCCTGCAGTGATACCAAACGCAGTTTCGCATCCGCGGCAAACTCGATCAGCACGGAATCAGCCTTAGGGGAGCCGTTTCCGAGATTGCCGCCAAATGTGCCGGCATTGCGGATGGCAGGTGCGGCAATGAGTGCGACGGCGTCTTTCATCAGCTGCGGAATCCGATCATCCTCCAATGCCTGGGTAAAAGTGACACCGGCTCCGATACGAATATAATCCGCATCCACGGAAATCTGCTTTAATTCGGAAATCTTATTCAAAAAAAGATAGACGGCGCCCGGGCGATTTTCCACCATCAGATCTGTGCCGCCTGAATAGGGGATAACCTCCTGATCGGCACGAATGCGCAAAGCCTCTTTCAGAGAGGCCGCTGTGTATCCATTTACCATAGTCCGTTTCCCTCCTCTGCGGCACTTGACACTGCATTGATAATGGCGTTATATCCTGTGCAGCGGCAGAGATTTCCGGAAAGCCCCTCTCTGATCTCTGCCTCCGTGGGATGAGCATTTTTCGCCAGAAGTGCTTCTGCAGCCAGCACCATACCGGGAATGCAGAAACCGCACTGAACGGCAGATACCTCCGCAAACGCCTGATCTAATACCGCGTAACGTTCGGTTTCACGAAAGCCCTCCATTGTAACGATAGAGGAGCCCTCTGCGGCACCGACAGCTACACAGCAGGAGTTGACCAGAATTCCGTCCATCAGGACGGAGCAAGCGCCGCATTCCCCCTCTTTACAGCCGCATTTGACACTGGTTGTGCGGTAATAGTCTCTTAAAACGTCCAATAGACGATCGGAGGCGCTGCCCTCGTAGAATACCTCCCGGTCGTTTAGAATGAATCGAATCTCATTCATCTCTGCTCAGCCTCCTTCATAATTACTTTTAAAGTATCTTCCGCGGTGAAAGGAGCGTGATTCAGCTTTGTTTGGTATCCCAGTGCCTGCTCGACCGCTTCTACATATGCACCGGGAGCACCTACCAGCGGCAGTTCGCCCGCTCCCTTGGCTCCATACGGACCATCCGGGTATTTTTCCACATGCAGCATACATTTTAAATTTGGTACATCCTTCGTGGTAGGAATCAGATAGTCCGAGAAGGAGTTATTGCGGATACGGCCCTTGCTGTCGTAATCCATCTGCTCGATGGAAGCATAGCCGATGCCCTGCAAATAACCGCCCTCCATCTGGCCGATTACAATATTATAATCAATGGGTGTTCCGACATCAAAGGAGCCATAGGCACCCAGAACACTGGAAATGCCGGTATGGGTATCGATTTCCACCTCAATTGCACCGACACCCCAGGAATAAGTCGGATAGGCATCGCCTTTGAATTTGTCCAGATAAAATGGGATCATGAAATCCGGCTCTTTAAAGTGCTCCTCCACTACCTGATCTTCTCCGCTCTTCCATTGCCCGCGCAGGTTAATGGCGGCACGCCGCAGCAACTCGCCGACAATCATCAGGGAGCGGGAAGCAACCGTGGGACCCGAATCGGGAACACGGGCGGTATCCGGATGATTATAATATACCTTTTCCAAGGGAAGATTCAGCTCATGAGCAACGATTTTTGGGAAGGTAGTCCGCAGTCCCTGTCCGATTTCGGCATTGGATGCCAAAATTTCCACGGTATCATCCGGATATTTGTGCAGCTTGCAGACCGCTTTGATATGATCCCGTTCGCCGGAACCGGTGAAGCCCGCTCCGTGAAACCATAAAGACATGCCGATGCCCTTGCGATAACGGCCTGTCTGAGGCTTTTGATACTCCAGATGTTTTCTGCGAAAATCGGAAATCCGATCTACTTCTTCGATCATATCGGGAAGCGGAACCGGAAAATGATAGTTGCCGGAAGTGGAAGTGGAATCGCCCTGCCGGACCAAATTGTTTTCTTTGAACTTCAGAGAATCAATTCCTAAATCCCGGGCAATATGATCCATCATCATTTCTACGGCAAAGAAGGTCTGCGGGGCACCAAATCCCCGGTAGGCACCCGTGGGGGCGGTATTTGTCTTTAGCGCCCGTCCGCGGACATGCAGATTTTCAACACGATAGACACCGCTCGCACAGATAATACCCCTCTGCAAAACAACTGCAGACAATGTGGTATACGCACCGGAATTATAATTTACATCAATGTCCATTGCCGTGACCCTGCCGTCTTTTACGGCGACCTTGTAGGTACAGAGAGAGGGGTGCCGTTTGGAAGTGAATTCCAGATCTTCCCGCCGTCCGAAAATGCAGCGGACAGGAGCGTTTACTTTCTTTGCCGCCACAGCCACCTGACAGCCCAATATGGAAGGAAAGTCTTCTTTGCCGCCAAAACCTCCGCCGGTTACGTCCTGAAAGATATGAACCTCATCAGGTCTGCAGCCCAGCGCACGAATCACGGCACCGTGAACATAATAGGCACATTGTATGGAGCCATGCACATACATACGTCCGTCCTTCTCGGGCTCCGCCATCATGCCCTGAGGCTCCAGATACGTTTGATCCTGATATCCGGTTGTAAACTCCTCTTCATAAATTTTGTCAGCCTCTGTAAATGCCTTGTTCAAATCCCCTTTTTCATATTCATAGTTAAAAAATACGGTGTCGGCTATGCGTATGTCCAGTACAGGCTCCAATTCTTCGTAAGTAACTTTAATCTGTGAGAGAATCCGATCCACGAGCTTTTCATCCGGTCCAACGACCATTCCGATAGGATCTCCGATGTATTCCACGGTATCCGCGGCAAAAATGGGAGTATCGTCCAAAACAATATTTACCTTATTATCTCCGGGGACATCAGTTTTATCAACATAATAATAGCCTTCCGGCATTGCAGGAAGCTCGACTCCCAGCAGTCTGGCTCTGGCCAGTTTGGAGCGCAGCAGCTTACCGGTCAGAATACCGTCGTTCGGATAATCTCCGACATAAACGGAACGGCCGGACATTTTCGGTGCATGATCTTTTTTTACCACCGACTGACTAATTTTTTCCATAGCTCAATCATAACCTCCTAATTTATTTTTCAAATTCATAAGTTTGTTTGCACAATCGGTAATCCTTTTGCGTGTCCAGATCCACCCAAACACCCTCGTCATCCACCGGAACAGTAGTAATCAGGTTTTCGTATTGTCCCCATAACTGGCGCAGTCCTCCGTTTCCCCGAAAAGCGATGATATCAGGAATTAAACAAGCATCCACCAGAGGCGGATGCTTTCGATATCCGCGCAGTGTCGGAAATATCAATTTGGGTGGGTCGGGATGTCTTGCATCCAGCAGCTTTTGGAAAGTGGTCCGGCGGACTGCGGGCATATCACCCGGCAGCAAAAAGAAAGCATCACAGGGAGGCATGAAAGTACAACCGAGCTGGATGGAATGCAGCATATCTGTCTCTGCAAAATCGGGATTGCGAATGAGGATAACCCGATTTCCATAACGGCGCCGCAAAACAGTCTCCACTTCTGTACAGCGATATCCTGTTACAACCACTGCTGCTTGGGCACCGCCGTCCAGAACACTGCCGACAGTATTTTCAATAATCGTTTTTCCCAAAAGCGGCATTAAGGGCTTAAAATCTCCCATACGGGAGGAAATTCCCGCCGCAAGGATCAGACCGCAAACAGATTGTTGGTTAGAGTACAAAGAGTCGCCTCCTCTCCATCCGAAAGCAATTTCCCGAATCTTTATTGAGAATATATTATCTCTATTATGCAATAAGCGGCTTGTGCCTGCAACTTCTTTCCAAAAAGAACTTGAAAAATTAAAACTAAAAAATACTTTATAGTATTTTTGTTATCAAAAAAGATTCCTGAAAACGGCTATGTGTAAAATGGAATACTTCCTCCTCAAAATTCTGATAAGTCAGCAGAAACGCAGTTCCCCGTTCTGTTAAAACGGTGTTGCCGCCATGCTTTCCTCCTTGTCTGCGCTCTACGACAGAATATCCCAGTTCCAGTTCCAGACGGTTAATCATGTCCCAGGCTTTTCCGTAGGATAATGACATTGCGCCGCAAGCTTTTCGCATATTGTGGGTATCTGAAATCAAAAACAGCAGTAATTTTAGCCGTGCATTAAAAAAGGCTGTTTCCCGCTCAATACTGATGTGTACAACCGGATGGAGAATTGCATGATTATGCTCGGACAGCCTTGACCGGAGCTGTTCCTCGTTATGCACGCTGGTCAAAATTCCTTTATCCTCTACGGGAAGCCATTTTCTTTTCTCCCTCAGCGAGTGGATTAACCCGCGCAGACCATCTTCACCCTTGTATGCCAGAATGTCAGGAATTACCGACTCCGAAATCATAACCGGATGCCCGCCTTGTCCGTGGTAAGAGGGGGTTATGATCTCACCCTCCATATTTATTAATCTGAGGAGCGTATCCGGCATGAACATGGGAATATTTACAGGAGTAAAAGCGATCCGGTCGCATTTGCCGGACAAATACTGCAACCCGATTTTTACGGAATCCAGAAGCTGCGGATATTCGGGCTGCTCATTTGCAATAAAAATAACCCCGTAACTGCTCAATTGATATTTGACTTCATCTTCATCGGCACCGGTAATAATTACAATTGGAAAAATACCGGCCTGCTGAAAAGAAATTACAATCCGTTTGATGACTGGAATTGCTCCGATCCGAAGCATCGGCAATGCTGCTTTTTTACTGGCTGCGGCAATCAGGCCTCCATATTTGCTTATTTTCATATCATAATCCTCTGTAACCACCGATAAAACAAGTTTGCCTGTCACTTTATTTTGGTTTATTATGCACAATTTTTTTGAATGTGTCAATTGCGGTATTAAATACCGTGGTATCAAATACCGTGCTGCCGGAAAATATAATTACGGGAGTGGGCGAGGCGCATTTTTTTCTGCAGAAGGAATTGCCTTTCTGAGAAAACTGCTTTATACTTTGAAGAGTGTAACGGGATTTTTCGGAAAGGAGAAAACTTTTATGGAGACAAGACAGTTTTTGGATTTTTTGGGAATAATAGAAAAGTTGAAATCCAATACTCGTCACAGTTATACCGCGGATGGTGTTCATGAGGTTGTTGCGGCGCATACATGGAGAATTGCGACGATGGCGATGCTTTTGGATCAGGAGTTCCCGGAGCTTGATATGAATAAGGTAATTCGGATGTGCCTGATTCATGACTGGGGCGAGGCGGTTACCGGGGATATTCCTTCCTTTGATAAGACTGCAGAACATGAAGAAGTGGAAAAGCAGGCGGTTGACGGTCTGCTTCAGATGCTGCCCGAAGGAGCTTACGCAGAGCTGGGTGCGCTTTTTGCGGAGATGGAGGAGCTTAAGACGAAGGAAGCGCGATTTTATAAGGCACTTGACAAGCTGGAGGCGGTGATTTCCCATAATGAAAGTGATATTAATACATGGATTCCCCTTGAGTATGAGCTTCAGATGGTTGCTGCTACGGAGGAGGTCAAAGGCTTTCCATTCCTTGAGGAACTGCGGACGCTGATGAAAGAGGATACAAAGGAAAAGATCGCAAGGAGTAAGGTTTACTCGGAAGGAAGTTTGTAAAGGATTTGAGATCATTTCTATGGAAATATTCTATGTAACAAAAAAAAGCACCGACCCCATGGCACATACGTCCACAAAATCAGCACTTTACAATGCGCGACCAGGGGTTCGAACCCTGGACACCCTGATTAAGAGTCAGGTGCTCTACCAACTGAGCTAGTCGCGCTTATTGGTAACGCAAGGATTATTATATTATATAGTTTTTAGAAATGCAAGCATTTTTTCAAAAATGTTTAGAATAAAAAAAGAGGAAATAAAATGATATTTGAAACACACGCACATTATGATGATCAGGCATTCGACCAGGACAGGGAGGAGTTGCTTGCACAGCTTGAAAAAAACGGGATTTCCTATGCGGTAAATGTCTCCTCCGATTTAGAAAGCTGCAGAAAGACGCTGGAGCTGACAAAGCGCCATGCGTTTCTGTATGGAGCGTTAGGCATCCATCCAAGCGAGACCGGTAAGCTGACAGAAAAGGATATTGTCTGGCTCGGTGAGAAGAGTGAGGAAAAGAAAATTGTGGCAATCGGAGAAATCGGCCTGGACTATTACTGGGACGAGCCAGACAGAGATATCCAGAAAAAATGGTTTATTCGGCAGCTGGCGCTTGCAAAAGAAAAAGGGCTTCCGGTCATCATACACAGCAGAGATGCCGCAAAGGATACTCTGGAGGTTATGAAGGAGCAGCACGCGGAAGAAATCGGGGGCGTGATCCATTGTTTTTCCTATGGACCGGAAATTGCGGAAGAATATTTAAAAATGGGATTCTATATTGGAATCGGCGGAGTTCTGACATTTCAAAACGCAAAAAAGATAAAGGAGGTAGCCGGTATGCTTCCGCTTGACAGAATTTTGCTGGAGACGGACAGTCCTTATCTTGCTCCGGTACCAAACAGAGGAAAGAGAAATTCCTCGCTGAATATTCCATATATAATAGAAGAGATGGTAAGGATCAAGGGTCTTTCTGCCGATGAAATTGAAAGTGCCACGATGGAAAACGCAAAAAGGATGTACCGGATCAGCGAATAAGAGAACCTTGGAGAAAACAGAAAGCGTCAGGAGAAAAAACATGACATCATTGGGTAACCCGACAAATACAACGGCAATTATACAGAAATATCAGTTTGTTTTTCAGAAAAAATACGGACAGAACTTTTTGATTGATACACATGTACTTGATAAAATTATTCAGGCGGCAGAAATTACAAAGGAAGATTATGTCATTGAAATTGGTCCCGGAATTGGTACGATGACACAATATCTATGCGAGAACGCAAAAGGTGTTACTGCGATCGAGATCGACAGGGCGCTTATTCCGATACTGGAAGAAACGCTTTCAGACTACGATAATGTTTCTGTCATTAACGCGGATATTTTAAAAATTGACCTCATAAAATTAATTGAAGAGAAAAATGGCGGAAAGCCGGTTAAGATCGTTGCCAATCTTCCTTATTATATAACGACGCCGATTATTATGTGGCTGTTTGAAGAGCATGTGCCTGTTTTGAGTATTACGGTCATGGTGCAGAAGGAGGTGGCCGACCGTATGCAGGTAGGCCCGGGAACGAAGGATTACGGGGCACTTTCCCTAGCGGTGCAGTACTATGCGAAGCCGCAGATTGTCACACTGGTATCACCCAATTGCTTTATTCCGCGTCCAAAGGTGGGGTCCGCGGTAATCCGTCTGGACAAATATGAAAAGCCGGTGGTGCAGGTGGAGGATGAAGGACTGCTGTTTCGTATTATCAGGGCTTCCTTTAATCAAAGAAGGAAAATGTTTGTAAACAGCCTCTATAATTCTTCTGATCTGTCATTTGAAAAGGAACAGATACTGAGGGCGCTTGAAAGAATGGGTATTTCTGAGAATATTCGGGGTGAGGCATTGACGTTGGAACAGTTTGCAGAGTTCACCAATCTGATGACACAAAATTGACCAAATTGTACAAATAATACAATTAATTTAAAAAAATTAATCAATATATCCAAAATAAACTATAAATAATTAATAAATTTAATAAATAAACTGTAAACTTATTGACAAGGGGACGGGCTGATGCTATAATACAATTATCAATCAGGAACCTGCTTTTTATGATGATAATAGAACCTCATGAAGACTCCGATAATTATGCTGCCGAAGCATTTGATCGTGAAATTGGCGAAGTTCACTTTTGTTTGAAAGAAAGCAGGAGATTGATTACATAAATAAGTCGGGAAAGGAAGGAGGAGAGTCCCGTGGGAACGATAAGTGATTAGCAGCCGTTTTGACATCTGTCAAAACGGCTGTTTTTATGTGTTTTTAAGCCGAATATTTTTTGACAATATACTAGACCTATGGTAAACTTAGTTAGAAATGTACAGATATTGTTGTTTTTTGTTAGAAAAAAGTTGAAAAATATCCAAAAATTATTTAATAAATCATTGATAAAAGCATGAGGTGAAAGTTAATTGGACAAATATGAATACCAGGTTTGTGCCGATCAGATTAAATCGCTGCTTTCCGAGAGAAAATATACGGAAGCGATGGATGTCGCAGATAGCATTGATTGGCGCAGGGTAAAAAGTGTTTCGATGCTTTGTACAGTCAGTGAGATATATAAAATAAATAAAAGATATGAAGAAAGCCGGGATATTTTACTCCTGGCTTATGAGCGTTATCCAAACGGACGGATGATTGTTTATGCACTTTGCGAGCTTGCCGTTAAAATGGAGGACATTCTTCAGGCAGTAGAGTATTATAAGGAATTTGTACAGATCGCTCCGGGAGATACCGGCAGTTATATTCTGCTGTATAAAATATATGAGGTACAGGATGTATCTTTAGAAGAAAGAATTGAAGTGCTTAAGGAGTTTAAAAAAAGGGATTATCGGGAAAAATGGGCATATGAATTAGCGTATCTTTATCATAAGACAGGACAGGAAACCAACTGTATTGCGGAATGTGATGAGTTGATTCTATGGTTTGGCGAAGGCAGATATGTCAAGAAGGCCATGGAACTGAAAATGGAGCATACGGGACTTTCAACCGATCAGAAAATAAAGTATGAAGGCCAACAGGAAAACGCGTCTTTGATACAAATGCCGGAAGCGATGTCTCAGGAACAAAACTACGGGTCGGAGCATATCCAGATACAGCCTGTCAACACAGGAAAATTCAGTACGATGAATTTACAGGAAGAGCTTGCCAAGAGCATGGAGGAATTCCTGATAAATGAAGATGCAAATACGCAGACGCCTTATTATGGGCAAGGGGAAAACCTGTATGAATCGGCACAGGCAGGGCAGGATTATCAGCAGATGTATGAACAGCAGCCACAGCCGGAGTACAGTCAGCAGGAATATGAACAGGCTGTGTATGAGCCACAAATGTATGTGCAGCCGGGTTATGAGCCACAGGCATATGGTCAGGCAGCCGAGGAGCCGCAGGAACTGTATGAACCGCCCGTCACAGAAGAATCCCAGCCTGTGTATGAGCCACAAATATATAGCCAACAGGTATATGAACAACAGACGCAGGAACAACAGGAATATGATCGGCAAGGTTATGATCAGTCTGCGCAGGCACAGCAAATGTATGGACTTCCTGTCGAGGAGCCGCAGGAACTGTATGAATCGCCTGTAACAGAGGTGTCTCACCCGGTAAACGAGGCGCAAACCGGTACTTCAAAACCGGAAAAGGAAGTTCCGCGTACAGCAGGCAAAAAATATGACTCCATGCTTTCACAGGAATACGATGGTCAGATTTCACTCAGCCTTCCTGATACAGACATGGTTGAAAAACAGATTACCGGTCAGATTAATCTGGAAGATGTTTTAAAGGGTTGGGAAGAAAAGAAAAGAGAAAATGAACAGAAACGTCTGACGGAGGTCAAGAGGAGATCACTGGAACAGACAAATGATATTATGTCTCAGCTCATCGGTGTCATTCCGGGAATTCAGCTTCCCAAGGAGCCGGAGAAGCCTGTCAGGGAACCGTCTCTTGAGTCGGATACCCCCGCCCCAAGGCCGGTGCTGATTGATGATTCCGTATTCGGCATGGATGACGGCGGAGACGAACAGGAGGAAGAAAAGGCTTCCGCCGGTTTGCCAATGCCTTCTGTTGTAAAGGTTCCGATTACAAAATCCAAAGTAACGATGGCAATCCCCGGTACGCTGCCTTCCGGCAGAATAATGACGCTGGAGGAGGAGTATGGCGGAAATCTTGCAAGAATCAGAGAACAGGATGAAAAGCTTGTAAAAAGGCAGACAGGTGAAATCCCCCGGGTAATTGATGCGCCGGAGGAACTGTTAAAAACACCTTCGGCCGGAGAAACACAAATACAGGAGGAATCGATAAAAACTGCGCCGATAGCAGAAGCTCAGGAAGAGCCGGTATTCGTGCAGGAGCCGCCATTGCAGCAGGCGGCGGATAATAACGAAGGCCGTGAGGAGTACCCGGAAGAGCCAATTTTGCCGCAGTCCTCCGTTATGCCGGAATATCCTTATGAGGCAGAAGATTATGGGGAGGTAGAAGAACTGGAAGATATTGAACAGCCGGAGGAGCTGGACGATATTATCAAAACAAGAGATCTCCCGCTGGATGCGATCGCGCAGGCCAACTATGAGGCGGGAATTGAGCCCGAAGATGCAGAAGAGGATCCCGAGGATATTGAGGAATCATTAAAAGAAAATAAAAAGAAAAAATCCAATCATCCGAGCTATATGACGCTTGAAGAAGCGCCGAAGAGCAGACGGGAATTCGATGAGGAGGAGCAGAGAATATTTGCCCGCTTTGAAGGCATAGAAGTATTAAAGGCACAGATCGTAGATGTTATGGATGATATGAGCATGAATGCCGATAAAGGGAACGTCATTGTAACGGGCTCCGATCTGTCGGGCAGAAAAGGCCTTGCGATTGATATTGTGAAGGCGATCCAGATCATGGATTCCAATTTCTCGGGAAAGGTCGCAAAGATTTCCGGTGAGGCACTGAATAAGAAAAACATTCAGATGACGATTAAAAAATTACAGAACGGCGCATTGATTGTTGAAAATGCAGGCGGTTTGACAAAGGATTCCATGAAGCTGATTGCGGAGGCGCTTTCCGAGGAGACAGAGCCGGTGCTTGTTGTACTGGAGGGGACAAAGGACACGGTGCAGCCGCTTCTTAACGCGTCAAAGCTGATGAAGGGCGTGTTTAATGCGAGAATCGATATTGCCGAATATACAAATGATGACCTTGTGGCTTACGGAAGAGGTTATGCGAAGGAGCAGGAATACAGCATCGACGAGATGGGTGTGCTTGCGCTGTATACACGGATCGGGGAGCTGCAGGCACTTGACCATATCGTATCGGTCGACGAAGTAAAGGAAATTATCGATACGGCAATTAAGCATGTGGATAAAAAAAATATGTCTCATTTTATGGATGTATTGTTTGCAAAACGTTATGATGAGGAGGATTATATTATCCTTCGGGAAAAAGATTTCATAACAAAATAAGGAATGGGGGCGATTGGATGGCGGCAGCGCAAAAGCTGACTCCGTTTGTCACTGAAATGGATCAGTACCTGTTTGGTTCCGGTACGCATTATGATATCTATAAAAAGCTCGGCGCACATCTGACAAAAAAGGACGGGATAAAAGGGGTGTATTTTGCGGTATGGGCGCCAAATGCCGCTGCCGTCAGCCTTGTAGGTGATTTTAACGGCTGGGAAGAGGGTGCAAATCCGATGAGGCGTCTGGAACCTCTCGGTATTTATGAGACATTTGTACCAAAACTGGGGTTGGAAGAGCTATATAAATACGAAATTACGACCTCGTACGGCGAAAAACTGTTTAAAGCAGATCCATTTGCAAACAAGGCGGAGTTTCGCCCGGGAACGGCCTCCGTTACAGCAGATATCACAAAGTTTAAATGGTCGGATCATATGTGGTTGAAGCACCGTGAGGAAACGGTCATGCAGACAGAGCCGATGGCAATTTATGAGTGTCAGATCGGTTCATGGATGCGTCATCCCGGCAGGGAAGACGACGGCTTTTATACATACCGTCAATTTGCAGACAGGGTAACGGAGTATCTTCTGGATATGAATTATACGCATATTGAATTGATCGGTATCGCGGAATATCCGTTTGACGGCTCGTGGGGCTACCAGGTGACAGGCTACTATGCGCCGACCTCCCGATATGGTACACCGGAGGATTTTGCTTATCTGGTCAATAAACTCCATAAAAATAATATTGGCGTGCTTCTGGATTGGGTGCCGGCACATTTTCCGAAAGATGCGCACGGGCTTGCCAATTTTGACGGTGGCTGCCTGTTTGAATATGCGGATCCTAGAAAGGGCGAGCATCCGGATTGGGGAACGAAAATATTTGACTATGGTAAGAACGAAGTTAAAAATTTTCTGATAGCCAACGCGATTTTTTGGATCAAGGAATTTCATATAGACGGGCTTCGTGTGGATGCCGTCGCTTCTATGCTGTATTTGGATTACGGAAAAGAAGGGGGACAATGGATCCCAAATAAATACGGCGGGAATAAAAATCTGGAAGCAATCGAATTTTTTAAGCATTTGAATTCGGTAGTACTCGGCATGTTTCCGGGTGCGATGATGATCGCGGAGGAATCGACCGCCTGGCCGGGGGTGACGGACAAACCGGAAAATGACGGACTGGGTTTCAGCTTTAAATGGAACATGGGCTGGATGCATGATTTTTGTGATTATATGAAGCTCGATCCGCTTTTCAGGAGAGACAATCATTATAAGATGACGTTTGCGATGAGTTATAATTATTCGGAAAACTATATTTTAGTACTTTCACATGACGAGGTTGTACATCTGAAATGTTCCATGCTAAATAAAATGCCGGGTTATTACAAAGATAAATTCGCCAACTTGCGTGTCGGCTACACATTTATGATCGGTCACTGCGGGAAGAAGCTGCTTTTTATGGGACAGGAATTCGGTCAGGATTCGGAATGGGATGAAAATAAGGAGTTGGATTGGGCACTTCTGGAGGATGATCTGCATTCCGGCGTTCAGTCTTATATGCGGGAACTGCTGCGGATTTACAAAAAGTACCCTTGCATGTATGAATGGGATCATGATCCGCGGGGCTTTGCATGGATTAATGCGGATGATACGTACAAAAGCATTTACAGCTTTGTCAGATATGGAGAAGGCAAGAAGAACAGCCTGTTGTTTGTCATGAATTTCACTCCGGTTGCCCGTGAGGATTATCGGATAGGCGTGCCGGAGGACAAAAAATATAAGCTGATTTTAAACAGCGATGAAGTGCGTTTCGGTGGTCAGGGTGGAGTGCGGGAGCTTTATTATTCGGTTCGGAAGGCAGAATGGGACGGACAGCCGTATTCAATCGCGTATTCGCTGCCCGCATACGGTGCCGCAGTGTTTGTTTTTTAATCTATGAATGATACAGGAATTATTTTGAGATCTCAATGTTCAAGATAATTCCTGTATTTTTTTTTGCAGGGTTAAGAATTTACATATATCGGCCGAAATAAAATACAGATTTATTAAAATGTTTTGATTAAGGAAAGATGCATATGAAGGTGGAATTTGGAACGCAGGGCATCAATCAAAATGTTGACAAAGAAAAAATTGCATACGGTACCCACGGCCAAAAGGATTCCGCAAGGATAGCGGAGCAGGCGGCGGGTTATACATTAGACATTTCTGGCACAGTTATGGATAACGCTGCATATGGAAAAGAGGAATTACATTCCGTCAAGGACCTTATGCAGGATGCGGGGCAGCAGGACGTGGCCTTACAGAGAGATTACATGGCAGTTATGTCTAATTCTATGTCAACAGAAGATTTTGCCGAGCTGCAAAGGGAAGGATATTCCCCGGGAAATATGGAAATAGAGACGCAGGTGACAATCCTCGATGAAATCAAAGTGACACTGGCGGAGTCCGGTATTGTTGTGGAGGGCTACAATGACGATCTTTCCAAAGAAGAGCTGACCGAAATTGCGGGAAGCACCGGCCGGGCAAGTCAAATAGAGGATACTTTGAAGAAAAAAGATTTGCCTGTCACGGAGGAAACGGTACGGCAGATAAATGAGCTTTGGAAGCAGGCTGAAAATTTAAAACCGCTTTCCGATGATGCGGTCAAATATATGATTAACAACGAGCTTGAGCCGACGATTGAGAATTTATATAAAGCGGAGTACAGCACAGGGAATGAAGGCTGCAGGCAGGCAAGAGGCTATTATCAGGACGGTGCCGGTTATTATGCGAAAAAGGCGGAAACACTCGACTGGGAGCAGCTTCGGGAACAGGCGGTGAATATCATCCGAGGTGCCGGTTTGAGAGCAGATGAAAAGACAATGGACAACGCGAGGTGGGCGATTGAAAATGGCATTCCGCTGACAGGAGAAACAATTACCCGGCTGGAGGAATTAAGAAGCCTTCCGCTTCCGGCCGACGATGCGTCAATTTTAAATGCGATGGTAAAAGCTGTATCGGATGGAGGAACGCCTCAGGAGGCATCTCTTGCACAGAGTGAAAGTATCGTTGAAAAAGCGGCGGTTCTGATTGAGGATACGGAGAATATATCCGATGAGGCAATTAAGGAAACGGTAACCCGTAACGAGGAACTGACACTTCGCAATCTTCTAAAAAATGAAGACCGAGTAAAAGAGCAGGGAAGCACTGCTCAGGTATTTTCAGAAAATGAAACAGACAGTACCTTTTTATCAGCAAAGCGCCTATTGGAGGAAACAAGGCTGCGAATGACGGTGGAGGCTAATTTAAGACTGCTCCGGAAAGGGTTTTCTGTCGATACCACTTCTTTAGAGAAGCTTGTAGAAGAATTGAAGGCGGCAGAACAGGAATATTACCGGCCTCTGCTTGCAGGCAGGGATAGCAGCGGCAGCGCAGCACAGGAAAGCATTCTTTCCGATAAAATCAGCCTATATAAAAATACGAAAAATGTACTGGAGCAGATTCGAACCGTGCCTGCGGCTGTGCTTGGAAAGCTCGGTACAAGCGAAGAATCTCTGACGCTTTCCGATGTTTATGAAGAGGGAACAGCATTAAAGAGTACTTACGAAAAAGCCGGAAGGACGTATGAAGCTCTGATGACGGCACCAAGAGCGGATATGGGTGATTCGATAAAGAAAGCATTTCAAAATATTGACACACTGCTTGAAGAAATGGGCTTGGAAGAAAATGAGGCAAACAGAAGGGCTGTCCGGATACTGGGTTACAGTAAGACGGAGATCAACAGGGAAACAGTGGAGGCTGTCCGCAGCGCTGATCAAGCTGTGACGAGGGTTATAGAGAAGATGACGCCCGCAAAAACCCTCCAAATGATCAAAGATGGTGATAATCCGCTTGAGGAAAATATTTATGAGCTTTCTGAACAGCTTTCAAAGAAGGATGCCGAAGAGGAAGCAGAAAAATACAGCAAATTTTTATGGAAATTAGAGAAAAACGATGAAATCACCGAACAGGAGCGAATGTCATTCCTCGGCATTTACCGGTTGTTCAGGCAGATAGAAAAAAGCGAAGGGAAACTTGTCGGAAATGTGTTGAACAGCGGGGAGCCGCTCACATTGAAAAACCTGCTGTCAGCGTCCCGTTCGAACCGTGCGTCAGGCATGGATATTTCGGTGGACGACAGCTTCGGAGGACTGACAGAGCTTGTACAAAGGGGCGAATCCATTTCAGAGCAGATCAGAATCGGTTTTCAAGCAGGAAGTGAAAGCAGCGCGAAGGACCACAGACAGCAATACTATTCGAGTTTGGCCGGAGAGGTATTGGATAAAATGACACCGGAGTCTCTGCAGCAGTCGGAGCTGTCGGCAAACACGACGCTGGAAGCGCTCGCGGAAGATATGAGACAACTGGACGGCAGACAGCAATCCGATCGGGAGTACCTGCAGGAACAGTTGATGGATATCAGGGAAGCGGCGAAGGTTGAGGAAGATGTAATCAAAGCACTGCAGACTTCGGGACAGCCGGTGACGGTTAATAATCTGCTGGCAGCGAACAGCCTGATGAATACAGGGGGAAGCCTTTTTGAGAAGCTCATGAAGCAGACACAGAACGGGAAGGACAGCCGGAAGGAAAAGCTGGAAAAGGCGATGGAATCCATCCAGAACGGGTTAACCTCCAGGGAGGAGGCAGAATTCGCATATGGGGAGTTGGAAACTTTCACAAAAGAGCTTCTGTCCGAGAATATTCAGAATGCGGCGAGTTCGGTCGATGTGAAGGAAATGAGGCTCTTATCGAAACAGCTTTCTGTTGCGGCAGGATTTGCCAGAGATGAAAATTATGAAGTACCGGTGCAGATAGACGGAGAGTGGACCTCAATTAATTTAAAAATTATCAGGAACAGTGAAGAGTCCGGTAAGGTAACTGCATCGATGAAAACAGAGCGTTACGGAAACATAGAGGCAGAGTTTGAGGTTCATAATAAGCAGGTGAGCGGGTTTATTTCCGGTGATCAGGCGGAAGGGCTGGAAAAGTTGGAAATGAAATCAGGAGCTTTCGAAACGGCACTTGCGGGTGACGGCAGAACTGTGAACGGGCTTCAATTTTTTAAGACAGGAGCATCCGATTCTCAACAGCTTACAAAGGACAAGTCCGATCAGGACATTACAGCTCCGATGAAGGAGCTGTATGACGTAGCTAAGGCGTTTATTACTGTATTACAGCAAAAAGGAGAAGAAGGCATATGAAAATTAATTCAAACATCCAGGCAATGATCACAAACAATATATTAACGAGAAATGAGGAGCTGCTTGCAAAATCCTCCGAGAAGCTGTCGTCAGGCTACCGTATTAACAGCGCCAAAGATAATCCGGCAGGAATGGCCATCACGAACAGGATGAATGCACAGATTAAAAGCCTGAACAGAGCAAATCAGAATGCTTCTAATGCGGTCAATGTCATAGAGACAGCCGAGGGTGCACTTGCCGAAATTCAGGAAATGATCCAGAGAATGAACGAGCTGGCTATTAAAGCCTCAAGCGGCACGAATGTGACCGCAGACAGGGAGGCCATTCAGGGTGAGGTTGATCAGCTTTGCGCAGAAATAGAAAGAGTGGCGGCGGATACGGAATACAATACACAAAATCTGCTTGGCGGCGAGCAGGAATTAAAGGGTTATTCCGATCAGGCTGAGGTGAGTGTAAGATATTATAATTCCTCCTTCCGGACAGGTGAATATAAGATTGAGTATGGCATCAATGCAGTAACCAATGAGGTCGAAGTGAAGAGCCATACTTTTCCTGCCACCGCAACGCTTGAGACAGAAGACGGATCTACAACGGTAAAAATGCCGGATGGAAGTGAGCTGATTATTGATTATGATGAGGAAGCAGTGAAAACTTTGATACCACCCGCAACTCTTTCGGCAAATCTTGATATTACCGGTATCGGTGGTATGAAAATACAGGTCGGAACAGCTGAGGGTCAGGAAATACAGGTTGTTATACCGAATATCTCTCTTAAAAATATGGGAATTGAAAATTTGAGCATGCTGAATAAGGAGGATGCGCTTAAAGCAATTGATCAGGTAACCGAAGCACTTTCCTATATTTCAAGTGTTCGTTCGCAGCTGGGTGCTTATCAGAACCGTTTTGAATCGACAATTTCAAATTTGGATGTCTCTTCTGAAAATTTGACAAATTCTTATTCTACAATCAAGGATGTGGATATGGCCGATGAAATGGTGGAATATACAAAGCTGCAGGTGCTGACGCAGGCGGGCACGACCATGCTGACACAGGCAAATGAACGTCCTCAGCAGGCATTACAGCTTTTACAGTAGGAGGAATTCTTAAATGAAGAAAGAGTTGATTCAGAACTACACGCTGAGAATTTCTCAGGCGAATAAGAGCGGAATTATCGTTATTTTATATGAGCTTGCGGATACATACATCTCGGATGCGCTTGCAGCATATGAAAAAGAGGATTTAGTGTCCTTTAAAAGCAACTGCGGCCGTGCAGGGAGATGCGTTGCCGATTTGCTGGAAGCGCTTGATTTTAGCTATGAGCTGGCATATCCTTTGATGAGACTGTATATATTTATCAGTAAAGAAATCTCACTTTCGGGGATAAAGAAAGACCCTGCCGGACTCCATCATGCGAAGAGACTCCTGGGGGAGTTGAGAGAAGCTTTCGCCGAGGTTGCCGGACAGGATCTGTCGGAGCCTGTCATGCAGAATTCTCAGACCGTATATGCAGGTCTGACATATGGAAAGAGTCAACTAAACGAAAATTTAAGTGATGAGGGATTCCTCCGCGGTTTCCGCGTTTAATTCAGGGGCATATTCCCTCACCTCCGGTGCAAACGGAGCTATTAGGTTTAAGGAGACGGCGCGGTCCAGAAGAAATTTATAACGCTTTTGGACCGCGTTTACTTCATAAATATAGCAGTCGATCAAATCCGGGTCGACTACGTTGTCAAAATTTGAATAGGCGCAGTCGAGGGCGCATTTTGTCTTTGCAATATCACGCATCAATTCCGCATGCAGCGTTTCTTCATAGGTCGTTTTTCTCTTGAAGGTCATATCATCCCTGCTTTCTACTTCTTTTATAAATAGTATAGTCATATATTTCCTGTTTATACATATATTTGAATAAAAGGACTTGCTGACAGGAGATTTTTATGGATTTTATATCGATGGGACAAGGGATGCTCATGATCCTCGTAATTGCGCTGCTTGTACTTAGTATTGTCATTTTCAAAAAGCATACGGAGCTACTGCTGAACTTCCTTATCAGAGGTGTATTTGGTGCGATCGTCATTTATTTTTTAAATGAAATTCTGGTTGCTTTCGGGTTGGAAGTCTCGGTAGGCATCAATGCGGTAAGTTTGCTGACCTCTGCTGTTCTCGGAATACCGGGTGTAGCTTTGCTATATGGTGTAATGCTGCTGTAGCATGCAAATTGCCAGGCAAATGCAAAATAGAAAAAGTTATTGTTATAATATACAATTTTCAGTATTTATAAAAATACTTAAAAGTTCAATTTTGTGGAACACTGACAAAGATGAAAAATTTTTAATTTACCTATGGACAAGCGCCATATCTTTTTATATAATCCTAATTACAAATTAATTTGCATATAAGTAATACAAATCAAGCTTGGTTCGAGCAATCACAGCCAAAATGTTATTTGAGCATTTTTCTTGCAGGGAAGTTTTCATAATCGGACGGACTTCTCAAAGCAGCGTCAGCCTGTTTACTAGTGGCAGGCTAACGTGCCTCCTAGCGGAAAGTGCATCAGAATGGAATGGAAATTTTAATGAAAATAATTTTGTTGGTAGGGATCGCCTTTATGGCGGCAGTCATGGACCTTGAATATTGTCAGGTAAAAAACTGGCTGATTACAGCTGGCCTGTTGATCGGGTTAGCATTTCAGGTATCTGACAGCGGGGCACAGGGCCTGCTGATCGGGCTGGCGGGGATAGCCGTTCCGGTGATCTGTCTCGGTATCTTTTTTTCCAGTCATCTGCTTGGAGCAGGCGACATAAAGCTATTTTGCGTAATAGGAAGCTTTATAGGTCCTATGAAGCTTTTGTACTGCATAGGCGCCGCTTTTCTGCTAGGTGGTGTGATGGCGGCTCTCAAGCTGCTTATTTGCGACAAAAAAGAAGGCCGGATATCAATCCGTTTTGCCGTTCCGATTTTATTCAGCGTTCTGCTGCAGCAAGGGGGAATCTATTGAAATCAAATCAACTGGTAATTTGTGACTCGGAAGCCGGTTATGCGGGAAAGCTGGCCGATTATCTCAGAGGAAAGGAAACATACGGTTATGAGATCAGGACTTTTACTAATGCAGCCGGATTTATGGAGCATGAGGTCCAAAATGCGATCGGAATACTTTTGATAGAGGATAGACTTTATCAGGGGCTGCTGCTGGAAAATAAACTGGAGCAGCTTGAAATAAAAAGAGTCCTGCTTTTGACGAAGGACAGGCAGGCAGGAGTGGAACCTAAGGAGGAAACTGTCTATAAATATCAGCCGGGATATGGAATTTTTTGCAGATTGTTTAAAGAACAAGAGCTGATGCCTGCCCTTTGCGGTGTACAATTAAGAAAAAGTCGGGCAACAGTTACCGGTGTTTATTCTCCTGTTAAAAGAACGTTAAAGACTGCCTTTGCAATCACACTCGGACAGCTTCTTTCCGAAAGAGAGGAGGTACTCTATATGGATCTGGAAGGCTGTTCGGGGCTTCTTAAACTGCTTTCTTTGCAGCCGGAGAAGAATCTGACAGATCTGGCATACGAATTTTCGATCAATGGGCATCTTCCGGCGCCGCTTCATCCTTATATACAAATGGCAGAAGGACTTTCTGTCATGGCTCCCGCGGCATCCATATCCGAGCTGCAGTGTGTGACAGAAGAGGAATGGCTTGCTCTGCTTGGAGCGGTTGCGGCGGAGAGTGGTTATCAAAGTATTCTATTGGATATCGGCGACAATGTATGCGGAATTATGGAAATTCTGCGTCTGTGTGACCGGATTTATATGCCATGCCGTTCAGATCATGTTTCAAAGGCAAAGCTGGAAGCATTTACGGCTTCCATGGAAAAACATGTGGAGGCGGCATCCTTTCAGGAAAAAATACATAGATTGGAATTTCCTTATTTTGAGGATTTGGGTGAAGGCTTCATGAATTTAAAATACACCGGATTGGGCACTTATGTCAGAAGATTGCTGTCATTGGAGGAGCTATGAACGTCTACATGGAGGAACGAAAACAGAATATCAAAAGAGTGGTGCAGGAACGTCTTTTAGAAAGGCCGGATTTGACGGAGGAGGAAGTGAAGGCTGTTATTGACGATTGTATTATCAGGGACAGCAAAAGCCATTATCTGAGTCTGGAGCAGAAAAAGCAAATTCGCAGAGAATTGTTTAACGCGATGAAACGACTGGATGTTTTACAGGATTTCATTGAGGATGATTCGGTTACTGAAATTATGGTAAACGGAATTAACGGAATTTTTATAGAAAGAAACGGCAGGCTAGAAAATAGTGGAAAGTGTTTTGAATCAAAAGAACGGCTTCAGGATATGATCCAGCAGATTGCGGCCGGTGCTAACCGGACAGTGAATATGTCCTCCCCAATCGTGGACGCACGGCTGCCCGATGGGGCCCGTGTCAACATTGTACTGGAACCGGCGGCAATCGACGGGCCGATACTGACAATCAGAAGGTTTTCTGACAAAACGATAGATGCAAAGATGCTGCTTGAGTTCGGCTCTGTTTCATGCGAATGTCTTTCCTTTTTACAAAAACTTGTGGAGGCCGGTTATAATATTTTGATCAGCGGCGGAACCGGTGCAGGAAAAACAACATTTTTAAATGTCCTGTCAGGCTTTATTCCGAAGGAGGAACGTGTAATCACAATAGAGGACAGTGCGGAATTAAAAATACAGGGGATCAGCAACCTCGTTCGACTTGAAGCGCGCAGCAAAAATGCAAATGGCTGCAGGGAAATTACGATCAGAGACTTGATCAGGACGGCGCTGCGCATGAGACCGGACCGAATCGTTGTGGGAGAAGTGCGCGGCGAAGAGGCAATCGATATGCTGCAGGCGCTGAATATCGGACAGGACGGCTCACTCTCCACTATTCATGCAAACAGTGCGCAGGATGCGTTAAGCCGTTTAGAGACGATGATTATGCTCCATACGGAAATTCCGCTGGCGGCGCTTCGCAGGCAGATTGCTTCGGGCATTGATCTGATTGTTCATCTTGGAAGGCTGCGGGATAAGAGCAGGCGCCTGTTGGAAATTAGGGAGCTTTGTGGTCTGAATGGCAACGAAATCGAAACAGAGCTTTTGTATCAATTTGAAGAGCAAAAAGAGTTGGAAGGAGAAGTCTATGGAGAAATTGTAAAGCGCAGAGCGCTTATACGTACACAGAAGCTGAAAAGGGCCGGTATTGCTTATGAGGTATGAGAAATACCGCTTTTCTGCAAAAGAAGGTTTACTTTTTACGCTGGAATACATGGCGGTCGGAGGCCTGATTGCATATCTTTTTTACGATTCTATTTACCTATTTATTCCTTTGTTTACAGGATTCATTCCATTTCTAAAAAAGAAAAAATCAATATTAATAATAAAACGAAAGAAAGAACTCAGTGTGCAGTTTCAGGAAGCAATTGCAGCAGCAGCAACAGCGCTGAATGCCGGATGCTCCGTAGAAAATGCGTTTCGGGAGGCATTTAAGGATATGCAGAGGCTATATGGAGAAGAGAGTATGATTGTGAAGGAGCTGGCGCTGCTGATGCAGCATTTGTCCTTCAACGGAACGTTGGAAGCATTTTTGTCCGAGTTTGCGGAACGGTCGGGAATAGAGGATATCAAGGATTTCAGCAGTATTTTTACGGCTGCAAAAAGAAATGGCGGCAATTTCAGCCGGATTATCCAAAGAAATGTGGAGATCATGCATACGAAGCAGGAAATCGAGCAAGAAATAGAGGTGCTGCTTAGCGGTAAACGGTATGAACAAAAAATTATGAGCATCATTCCTCTTGCAATCATCGGATATTTACGGTACAGCACAAATGAATTTTCAGAGGTGCTTTATCATAACGCGGCAGGCATCTTTGGAATGAGTATGTGTCTGGCTGTTTTTACGGCTGCTTATCTGCTGTCGGAGCGGATTGCTGCAATAGAAGTTTAATCTGATAAAAGGACAATTATATAAAAACATTTAACAGAAGGAGGATGGTAAAGATGCTGATAATTTATGTGCTTTTGGCGGGAAGCAGTGTAATGGCCCTGCTGTATTTACGATACGGTAATCAAATAAAAAAGGAGCGGCTGATCGAACGCATCCTGCCGAAACAGCTTTTTCAGACAATGAATCAGTTATATCCACGGGGGGAATCCGGTAAGAAAAGCAGGGAGTTTTGCGCAATGCGGATAAAGTTATGTCTGCTGATTTTATGTATCGGCTGCTTGACGGCATTTTTATACGAATTGTTCAGGCTGCATCTGCCAGTACTGGAGGAGGGCATCCGAATCGAGAGGAATGCATACGGAGATGGAGAAAAACATCTATGGCTTTGGGCGTCGGGAGAAGCGAATACATGGCGGGAAAAAATAAAGCTTACTGTTAAGGAACAAAGATATACACAGGAGCGAACCAGACAGTTGGCGGAAAAAGCGGAAAATGATCTGGTCAGAGAAATCATGGGCGAACATGCTTCCCCCGACAGGGTAACCGAAAGCTTGAATCTTGTTACCTTCTTAGACGGATATCCGTTTCAAATCCGATGGAAATCCGATCACCCGCTTCTACTTTCCAAAAGCGGAAGGCTGGATCAGGAAAAGCTGGAGGAAACTCCGGATACAGAGGACGGCATCCTGGTTGGGCTGACGGCCGAGCTGTCTTACGAGGAGTTTACGTATGAGATTCCTATTTTTGTACGGGTATATCCAAAAGAAAGGAATGCCGGAGAGCAGCGTCTGGATTGGCTGCGGGCTGCCATTACTGAGGAGGATGAGAAAACAAAGGAGGAGGGATACCAAAGCCTGCCCAAACAAATCGGTGATATGGAAGTCAGTTTTACTGAGGTACACCGGCTTGACAGTATCAACTTTCTTTTGCTCAGTCTTGTTGCAGGGATTGCAGTCTACATAGGAAAAGGAAAGGAAATTCATGAAAGATTAGAAAAAAGGAACGCGGAAATGATCAGAGATTATCCGCAGATCGTGAATAAGTATGCACTTTATTTCGGTGCGGGGATGACGACCAGAGCGGCTTGGCTGAAAATTTGTACTGATTATGAGGAAGGACTTAAAAGAAATGGAAACCGTCATTTTGTATATGAAGAAATGATTGCGGCAAATGCGATCATGGAGGACGGTGTCGGAGAAATCACGGCCTATGAAGGTTTTGCATCCCGCTGTCAGCTGCCAAGATATAGACTGTTCATCAATTTGATTGAGCAGACATTGCAAAGGGGAAGAGAAAATATGGAGGAGCTTCTGGAAAAGGAAGCACAGGAAGCGTTTCTGGACAGAAAAAACCGGGCCAGAATCCGGGGTGAAGAGGCGGGAACAAAGCTGCTTCTGCCAATGTTCCTCATGCTGTTTGTAGTACTTTTTGTTATTGTGGTACCGGCATTCTCAGTTTTTCGAATGTAGTAGATTATCAAAGACCTCATTCTAAGATACAGTTCGACAGGATTAATAGGTACTGAACAAATAAATATGAAAGGAAGAAGCAAATGAAAGCGATTATTAATAGATTTATAAAAGAAGAATCAGCGGCAGGCGTTGTGGAGCTGATCTTGGTATTGGTGGTTCTGATAGGGCTTGTCATTATATTCAGGGATCAGCTGACAACATTGATCAACGGTATTTTTGAGAGAATTGTCAGCGACAGTGCGGCTGTGTAGAAAATGTGAATATATGAAAAAAGGAGAAATTACGATTTTTCTGGCGTTGCTGCTATCCGGAGTCTGTGCGCTGCTTTGCGTCATTATTGAGAGCGCACGGACACAGGCAATGCGGCTGCAAATCGAAATGCTGATGGATATAGGACTTCATTCCTGCTTTGGAGAATATCATCAGGGGTTGTTTGAGCGTTATGATTTGCTTTATATCGATTCCTCCTATAATAAAACTGTTGGTAATGCCAATAATGTACTGAAGCATTTGGAACAGTATCTGGAGGAAAATCTCAGTCAAGATGCGGGCAAGGATGAAGAGTCCGGAGAAGAAAGCGCCGCCGGCAGGCGGAGCAGCGGAAAAAAGGGAAGAGCCGGAAAGAGGGAAGGAGACTGGTTCAAGTTGTCAGTTGAGACAGCAACAGCAAAAAGATATCTTCTTGCAAGCGATTTCAACGGACATGTATTTCGCAATCAAGCGGTGCGATATTTGAAAAATTACGGAGACTGCTCGCATTGCTCTGTGACAGAGCGAGCCTCGGACGAGGCGGCACAAATAAAAAAGAGAGATTTCCATGATGAATGGGATATTATTCAAAGCCGGATCGACGAATATGGAAAATCTTTTTACAACCCTGCTGATAAGATCAAAAAATACAGTGACGGAGATATTTTAGAGCTCGTAGATGGGGAAGGAGCCGCTGTGCTTTCCGGACTCCCATATCAGGAGGTGCCGTCTATGAGGAGTCTGCAGAGAGGGAGACTGCCGAATAAGCCTCAGGAGATGGAAGAAGCAGAATCTTTGTTTGACGAATATTTACTGCAAAAGTGTGCGGACTATACGGACGCATATGAAAATCGTATCCTGTACTGTGAACTGGAATATATATTGTATGGAAATCCGGGAGACAGAGAAAATCTGGAGCAGGCGGTACAGGAGGTGCTTCAGCTTAGAGAAAGTGAAAATTTAAGCTGCCTGCTGTCTGAAAAAGGGAAATGTGAAGAGGCTGAAAAGATATCCAAACAGCTTGTCGGTGCATTTGAGCTTCGAGATCTTACGGAGGCAGTTCGGGATTCTATCATTTATGCATGGGCATATGCAGAATCAGCAATAGAAGTCAGCCGCTTGTTGTCCGGAGGAAGAGTCATGGTAAAAAAACAGGGCAAAGACTGGATTCTTCCGCTAGAGGAACTGTCGGAATTTTGCGAGTACATGGGGAGAGGAGACGGAAACGGCCTTTCATATGAGGAATACCTGGGAGTCTTTTTGAGATGGGCAGATGCGGATCAAAAAATAGTGCGATGCATGGATCTTGTGGAAATAAATATCCGGCAGTCAAAAAATGAATCGTTTCGGATCGATGGATGTGTAGAATACCTGGATGCGGAAGTCCTTTTTGAAAGCAGGTATGGATACCGTTATCAAAGCAGGCGCGAATTCGGATATGAATCACAATAAAAAATGATTATTAAAACTAAAAAATAGGAATTGGAGTGGTGGATAATTATGCTCTCTTTCTGGGAAAATAAAAAAATATCTCTCCGGATATGCGGACATAAATCTTTTCATGGTCAAAGCAACAGAAAGAGAGTGTTATTATCTGTCATTATGAAGCCTGCGGGCAGCCTGACAATCGAGGCGGCGCTTGTACTGCCTTTGTTTTTATTTGCTATGCTCTCTTTATTGTCACTGTTAAGCCTTCTGCTTTTTTCAGTACGTGTACAGGAGGTGCTGCATCAGCAAACAAAATATTTGGCACAGCAGGCATATGTCGAATGGGAAACTGATGTGACAGCCTTACAGACGGCCTTTATAGAAGAAATTGGGATATCCCGGCTAAGGGGAGCGCCGGTCAAAGATGGGGCGGCAGGACTTGATTTTACGAAAACAGATCTGTCGGACAGAGAATTTATTAAGCTTGCCATCGACTATGAGGCTGTGCTTCCATACGACTTACTTAATCTATTTGATTATCAATTTTCCCAAAGCTGTCTCATGCATACATGGATCGGCTATGAAAAGGGACTCGACGGCAGGGCGCAAAAAAATAAGGAGGAATATGTCTATATTACAGAAGACAGCGAGGTTTATCACCGTGACCGGGAATGCAGCCATATCCGTTTAAGCATTCATGAGACTTCTTCTAAAGAAATCGAGAACCTGCGAAATAATTCGGGCGGAAAATATCATAGCTGTGAAGTCTGCCACAGCAGTATCGGAAATGAACAGTTGTATATTACGAAGGATGGTGAAAAATACCATAACAGTCTTTCCTGCAGCGGATTGAAACGGACCGTGACTGCAATTCCTTTATCCGAAACCGGAAATCGAAGACCCTGCTTGAGATGTGGATGGTAGGCTAATAGTAATCATAAAGGAGGGAAAAGGTGAAAATACTCGTGTTTCTTTTACTTGGAATAAGCAGCTATACGGATCTGAAAAAGAGAGTGATTTCAATGAGAGTACTGCTGTTTTTTCTTTCAATTACCCTTTTGGGAATTGCTCTTGTGAGGCTGCCGCAGTTAGGAAAATTGTTTGGCTTGCCATGGCTCTCAGCAAATAAAGCGGCGATCTGGCTGGAAAAAAATTTTTGTTGTCGATTGTCAATGGGCAGCATAATCGGGGGATTACTGCCGGGGATTGTGCTGCTGCTTTGCAGCAAACTGCTGAAGGGTGCTGTCGGTGAGGGGGATGCTTATCTTATAATGCTCACAGGACTGATGCTTGGCAGAGAAAATAATCTGCTTCTTCTGGGCGGCCTGCTTTTGTCTGCCGGCTGTGCGGCCTTCCTCCTCCTTGTCAGGCAAAAAGAGAAAAAAACCACGATTCCATTTGTACCATTTTTATTTTTGTCAGATATCCTCATCTTTTTCATTATGCCAGCCGCCGAATGGAGCGTTCCTTTATAATTCAGGAATAAAGAGGTTGAAGAAAAAAGAAAAAAATAAATGAAATTTTGAGAGGTAAAGGAGGAGAGCAGAATGAGAAGATGTAAGATTACGGACGAAAAAGGTAAGGCGTGGGATTTGAAAGGGAGCTTTACGATGGAGCTGGCACTTTTAATGCCATTATTAATCGGTATAGTTTTATTTATTTTTTTCTCGGCAGCGTATATGCATGACAGATGCATAATTGAAAAAGCGTGTTACGCTGGAGCTCTGCGGGGAAGTCAGGAGAAGGAGCCGGAACATATGGAAGGAGCCGCACATGAGGCGTTTAATGAGGTGTTTCCGGACAGACTGCTCGGAAGTTGGGAGCTGAAACAGCAGATTGAGGTGACAAAACAAGAGGTGCGTGTGTCGGGAGGCGGCAGCATGCAGATAAAGGAGGGCCTGCTTGTATTATTGATGGGAGAACAGCCATTTGCGTTTTCTGCGGAATGCTGCGCAAAACGGATAGAGGAGCCTGTTTTTATACGAGCACAAAGAAAGCAGGGGAACGGATATTGTTCAGGGAAGCTTATGAACGGAAATTAAACGGAAATTATTTGATACTGGAAGAAGAACATCAGACAGCGGATAAAAACGAATTTGAAATCCGAATGCTGCAGGAAAATAATATTCCGGGTTTTCTAAGGTGTATGGTCAGATATGTGGATGGGAAAGAGCAATATGCTTATGATATTACATCCAGACAAAGCCTGAAACGTCTTTATGAGGAGCAGGATATTGGCTGTTCCGACATGAAAAGTATCCTTCTCGGATTAATGAAAGGCTTTGAGGCCGTTTCCGATTATTTACTCAGTGAAGAGAATATTATTCTTCTTCCGGAATATATCTATGCGGATATTGAAACAAAGCAGGCCTTTCTTTGCTTTTATCCGCTTTATCATGTGGACATCCATCAGTCATTTCAGAAATTTGCAGAATTTCTTCTGCAAAAGACAGATCATAAGGATGAGAAGGCGGTTGTACTGGCATATGCCTTCTACAAACAAATTATAAGCGGAGACTACGACTTGCACCGCCTATTTGTAAAAATGCCGGCACAGAAAATGATCAGTTACGATATGAAAGGAACTGGATCAGAATATAAAGGTATAAAAAATAGAACAGCTGATTTTGAATCGGTTAAACAAGAACAGCTGAGCCTAAGAACATTTGGGTATGAGGCATCTGCAGATGGAAGAAAGGAGTATAAAGTATCAACAGACACAACTACAGAGCACGGGACAATGATGAAAGAAGAATCACAGGAGTCGAATAAGACAGAAAGCGGAAGTAATCACTGTGAAGCCTCTGAGGATGTGCAGAACAGCAAAACAGAAAAAAGGACTTTTTTGATAAGCGCTTCGGTCTTGCTGCTGCTGACCGGTTTTGTGTTATACCTGCATATTTATGAGCCGGCATCGGTCATGGCGGTTCTTCCTTATGAAACATTGACAGTCCTAATTGCGGCAACAGGCGCAGTTACACTTTTTCTGGCAATTCTGTTGTTTGGCAGACAGCAGAAAATAAGACGGGCACTCGATCGCAAACAGAGAAGGAGGGTAAGAGAGATACAAAAGATCAATGGAGAACGGGAGGAGGCATCGGTGGAAAAGTGCTATTGCGGGGAGACGGAAGATTTCTTACAGGAGGCGGAACCGGTACACCGGCTTGTGAATTTTGCAAATGAAGGAATTACCGAATTCAAATTGTATAAAACACCATTTATCATAGGAAAGAAAAAAGCGGTGGCGGATGGCGTACTGACAAATCCGGCAATCAGCAGAATGCATGCCAAAATCTATTTTGAACAGGATAATTATTTTTTAATGGATCTGAATTCGACAAATGGGACAAGCAAAAACGGAATTCGTTTGAATGCGAATGAAAGTACCATTCTTGCTTATAATGATGAGGTTTCTTTTGCCGGGGAACTATTTTATTTTCGTTGACACTTTTTTGCGGAAATGATACCCTTTTATGGAGGAGTATAAACCTGTGAAAGAGCGTCTGGAATATTTATTAATGAAAAGTGCATATGGGAAAATACCATCCAATGTTCCTGAGATTACTTTGTATGCCAATTATATGAGAGGCAGCGTTCAGGCAGTTCAGGTAATGGATTACAGGGGGGCAGAGCTGCTTACAAAGGAGCAGTATGCTTTGGTGAACAGCCGCGCAAGAGATTTTTTTCATAACGGAGGTTATGAGACAGTTCATCTGCTGACAGTCATCCTGACTGATGAAGCGCAGGAGGCAAAAAAATTTGTGCTGGACGATAAGTTTTGCTGGATCGTGGATATGACCGTAAACAGACTTATTATATATGAAAATCAACCGGCCGATTTTTACGGACTCCGCAGTATTATTGAAAGCGCATGCGATCCGTCAGGGGAAGCCGACGGAAATGGGAGGTATTCGCGGGAGAAACAGACTGAGGCTGAATCATGGCGGTCCGGTCCTTTTTCAAGGCGAAAGGGTATTTTTGAAAGGAATTATGCACCGGTAAATATTTCTCTGATTATTATCAATATTATTGTTTTTATATATTTGTCCATTGCCGGCTCGACATTCGATTTGGAATTTATGCTAAAGTATGGGGCAATGTATGTACCGTATGTCATGAAATATAATGAATATTATAGATTTTTTTCCTGTATGTTTCTGCATTTTGGTATTCAGCATCTGGCAGGAAATATGGTTGCACTTTTCTTCCTGGGAGATAATGTGGAGCGTGCGGTAGGCAAGGTCAAATATTTGATTGTTTATATCGGCAGCGGTTTGCTTGGCAGTGCGGGTTCGTTTACATTTGCTTATTTGTTTAATTGGAATATTGTATCGGCAGGTGCGTCCGGTGCTATTTTTGGTATTATCGGCGCGCTTCTGTGGGTTGTTATATGCAATAAAGGGCGTCTGGATGATATGACGACATTTAAAGTCTGCCTGTTGATTTTTTACGCTTTGTATTCCGGCATAACCGGCGAGAATATCGATAATGCCGCACATATTGCCGGACTGCTTGGTGGGTTCCTGCTGGCGGTGATTCTATACGAGAGGAAGAGGACAAATGAAAATTAATATTTACTACGGAGGCAGAGGAATCTTAGACGATCCGACTCTTTATGTTATCAATAAGATGCAGGAGGTGCTGACAGAGCTGAATGTTAAGGTGGAAAGGTTCAATCTGTATGAGTTGAAAAATACGATCACAACGCTTCCGGCTACAATCAACGATGCGGATGGAATTGTCCTTGCCACTACGGTAGAGTGGTTTGGCATAGGCGGATATTTGCTTCAGTTTCTGGATGCCTGCTGGCTGTATGGCAATAAGGAGAAAATAGCGTCGACGTATATGAGTCCGATTGTTATGTCGACGACCTCCGGGGAACGAGAGGCAAAAACAAGCCTTGCGGTCGCTTGGGAAATTCTCGGGGGACTACCCTGCAGCGGCCTGTGCGGTTATGTAAATGATATGATGTCCTTTGAAATGAATAAGGATTACCAAACTATTATTGAAAAAAAAGCGGAAAATCTGTATCGCACGATTTCACAGAAGCTGACAAGCCTGCCCGCAAGCAATCAGGCGGTCAAGCAGATGGTTGAGGTAACGAGTAATATTACATTGACTCCACAGGAGACAGAGCAGCTTTCAAAGTATGTGGCGGACGAAGCATATGTGCAGCAGCAGAAGGAGGACATTCAGGAGCTGACAAGCTATTTCAAGGATCGGCTTGATCAAAAAAATGTGGATGAAAATACAATTTTCGTGTCAGACTTTGCAAAGAACTTTGCGCCGCACGGAACCGTGAATGCAAGCTATAAATTTTTAATTAAGGAGCGCAAGAAACCGCTTGTGATTGATATTAAAGAAAGTGTGCTCAACTGCTTTTATGGTAATTTTGAAAATCCGGATGTCTTATGTAAGTTGGATTCCGATGTCATGAACCATATTATATCAGGCAGAATGAGCTTCCAGCGTGCATTTATGTCCGGAGAAATGCAGGTGAAAGGTGATTTCAGAATTCTGCGTCTTTTGGATCAGGTATTTGACTTTGGCTCAGAAGAATAGCTGTAGCTGGCGAGCAGAGACTTCAGGGCTTCCAAATCCTCCATCGTTTCACTCCAGTATTTATAAGTCAGTACTTCCGGGTGCTGTAACTGAATGACATACAATGAACCGTATATCACGGAAAGCGGGTTGATGATGTCGTGCATCGCACGTTTATATGTGTTTTGTTCATATGAACTAAGCATAGAATTCCTCCTTTTGAATGATGCTTTCATTCGTTATAATTACGTAATGCTTTATGTATAGGTATATATTAACAAGGTTTAAATAAAAAAAAACGAAAATTTTGTCGAGGGAGATGTTAAAAAATGATAAAAAATGACTGTATTTTTTGTGAAATTTCGAACGGTGAAATTCCATCTAAGACGATCTATGAGGATGATGATTTTCGGGTGATTCTTGATGTCTCACCGGCAACGAAGGGACATGCGCTGCTGCTTCCGAAAGTACATTATGCAGATCTTTATGAGCTGGATGAGGACATGGCGGGAAAGGCGATGAAGCTCGCAAAACGGATTGCCGCACAAATGAAAGAGAAGCTTGGCTGTGACGGCTTTAATATTGTTCAGAATAATGGTGAAACAGCAGGACAGACTGTTTTTCATTTTCATATGCATCTGATTCCGAGATATGCGGATGATAATCAGAAAATCGGATGGAATCCAACCTCGCCGGCCGCAGAGGAGCTCGCAGCAATTCAAAATAAAATAATTGGTTAGGAAAAGCTCTTAACCAATTATCGTTTCTTCTATGAGTTGAATAATTGTAGAGATCGCATCCTTCTGCGGGCTTTTTTCCATCTGGGCAATAAAGTCGGTACGTCGTTCGTAGAGCAGACGAACCGCAGATAAAAGCAGCTCATCAGTCAGGGTTTCTTCCTCTAATACGAGCGAGAAGCCCTGTTTTTCAAACGAACGGGCATTCAGCAGCTGATCGCCGCGGCTGTTTCCTGACGGAAGCGGAATCAAGAGATTCGGTTTTTTCAGCGCGGCAAGCTCACAGATTGCGTTGGCACCGGCTCTTGATATGACGAGATCGGCAAGTGCCAGCAAGTCCTTTAATTCCTCTTTGATATAATCAAATTGCCTGTAGCCTTCCATATGGTTAAGGTCCGGATCCGTTTTTCCCTTACCGCACAGATGAACAATCTGAAATTCACCGAGCAGTTTGGGAAGGATTGATCGGACGGCTCGATTGACCGCCACGGCGCCAAGACTGCCGCCCATGACGAGCAGGACGGGCTTGTTTGCGGTAAAGCCGCAGAAATCAAGCGCTTTTATTTTATTTCCTTCCAGAAGCTCTTTTCTGATCGGAGAACCGGATAAAACAGCCTTTTCAGCTGGAAGTTGCTTGACTGTTTCCGGAAAGTTGCAGCATATCTTTGCGGCTGACGACAGACAGAGCCTGTTCGCAAGTCCCGGCGTCATATCGGATTCGTGGAGAATGGCAGGTATTTTATTTTTTTTTGCCGCGATGACGACGGGAACCGACACAAAACCGCCCTTTGAAAAGACAATGGACGGCTTCAATTCCATCATTAGTTTATTCGCTTCTGAAAAACCTTTTATCACACGAAACGGGTCCGTAAAGTTTTTTACATCAAAATATCTGCGAAGTTTTCCGGAAGAAATACCGTGATAGGGAATTCCGTAGTCACCGATCAAAGATTTTTCGATTCCTCCATATGAACCGATATAATGGATTTCATACCCTTTTTCTTTTAGTAGCGGAAGCAGAGCGATATTGGGTGTGACATGTCCGGCCGTACCGCCGCCTGTAAGAACAATTCGTTTCATGGATTCTGATTCTCCTTTTTAAATAGGAAACTTATTCTTTGCAAAGTATAACATATATAAAAAATAATTGGAAGAGTCTCCGCGTTTCGAGGTTTTTCGCGCAATAACAGCGGTATACTGACTCGTATAAGGATCTATTACACGCAGATGTCAGATAATCAACAGGAGGGGTTGAACAATGAGAGCAATATTGGAGATGATCGGAAGCAATCAGGGGTATCTATATGGAATTTTGCTGTTTTTTTGCCAGGCGTTTCTCATTATTTATTTTATGCACGAAATGAGAAGAAAAGAAAGACTTCTATATAAATATATCGACAAGAAGCTGTCTGTACATGGAATGGCGGTTTCCAGTGCGATAGAGGCAAATCAGGTGCCTCGGGCGTCCATTCTTTCGGAGGAGGAGCTCCATATGCTGCTGACTCCGCTGGAAGAGGAAAAAAGTGTGATTAAAACAGAACGGATAGAGGATGATAAGCTGATCGAAGAGCTTCTCAGCGAAATTTTATCTTGCTAAACATGATACCTTTTGCTAAACTAGATGCGTATGCAGCAATGTGACTTAAAAATCGCTGTGTGGAAATTCAGGTATACTGCGCATACGCAGTTATCATGCAAAGGAGCTAATAAGATGAGCAGCAAAGTAACTTATGATTATAGCAAGGCTTCCTCTTTTATCAGTGAGCAGGAAATTGAGCTGATGGGAAAACTTGCAGAAGATGCGAAAAAATTACTCGTGGCAAAGACAGGTGCAGGAAATGATTTTTTGGGTTGGATTGATCTTCCTGTAGATTATGATAAGGAAGAATTTGCGAGAATTTTGAAGGCAGCAGAAAAGATAAAAAATGATTCGGAGGTACTTCTTGTAATCGGCATCGGAGGTTCATACCTGGGTGCCAGAGCGGCAATTGAATTTTTGAGACACAGCTTTTATAATACGGTGTCCAAAGAAATCAGAAAGACGTCCGAAATCTATTTTGTAGGAAACAGCATCAGCAGCACTTATATCAGGCATCTGATGGATGTGATCGGAGAAAGAGATTTCTCTATTAATATGATTTCCAAATCCGGCACGACGACAGAGCCGGCAATCGCATTTCGCGTATTTAAGGAGATGCTGGAGAATAAGTACGGTAAGGCTGAGGCGGCAAAGAGAATTTATGCGACGACGGATAAGTCCAGAGGTTCGCTGAAAAATCTGGCGACAGAGGAGGGCTATGAAAGCTTTGTTGTGCCGGATGATGTCGGCGGACGTTTTTCTGTTTTGACAGCAGTCGGTTTGCTTCCGATTGCAGCCAGCGGCGCAGATATCAATAAGCTGATGGAAGGCGCACAGGCGGGACGTGAGCATGCATTGAAGGCCGATTTTAAGAATAATGATGCGCTTCAGTATGCGGCTATAAGAAATATCCTTTTGAGAAAGGGAAAACAGATTGAAATTATGGCAAACTATGAGCCGGGCGTTCATTTCATATCTGAATGGTGGAAGCAGCTCTACGGAGAGAGCGAAGGAAAGGATCAGAAGGGTATTTTTCCGGCAGCGGTTGATCTGACGACAGATCTCCATTCCATGGGACAGTTTATTCAGGACGGTTCCAGAAACCTATTTGAGACAGTACTTGACATTGAGACCTCCAGAGAGGAAATTATTATCGGAGAAGAACCGGTCGATTTGGACGGCTTGAATTATCTGGCGGGAAAAACAGTGGACTTTGTGAATAAAAGTGCGATGAACGGAACAATTCTTGCACATACGGACGGTAATGTGCCTAATACGGTCATTCGCATTCCCGAAGTAAACGAATATTATCTGGGTCAGCTTTTCTATTTCTTTGAATTTGCGTGCGGTGTGAGTGGCTATATGCTCGGAGTGAATCCGTTTAATCAGCCGGGAGTGGAGAGCTACAAGAAGAATATGTTTGCTTTGTTAGGGAAACCGGGCTATGAAGAAGCAAGAGAGCAGTTATTGAAGAGATTATAGACTTAAAAGAATGGGCAAGTTCTTTTTTTAATAAAGAACTTGCCCATATGGAATACTATTGACTTTGTGCCATTATACTTTAAATCGATACCCCACGCCCCAAATTGTCTCGATATACTGAGGCTTTGCGGTATCAAACTCTATTTTTTCCCTGATCTTCTTAATGTGTACAGTGACTGTTGCGATATCACCGATTGAATCCATATCCCAGATTTTGCGGAACAGCTCCTCTTTTGTGAATACATGGTTCGGATTTTGAGCCATAAAGGTGAGTAAATCAAATTCTTTAGTCGTAAAGGCCTTTTCCTCACCGTCTATATAGACGCGGCGAGCGGTCTTGTCGATTTTCAGGCCGCGGATTTCGATAATTTCGTTGGTATTTGCATTACTGCCAATCAGACGTTCATATCTGGCAAGATGTGCTTTCACCCGGGCTACCAGTTCACTCGGACTGAAGGGCTTTGTCATATAATCGTCGGCGCCCAGTCCTAATCCCCTGATTTTGTCGATATCATCTTTTTTTGCGGAAACCATAATGATCGGTGTGTTCTTTGTTTTTCTGATCTGCCTGCAGATTTCAAAGCCGTCAACCTTCGGAAGCATCAGGTCGAGGATAAATAAGTCAAATTCCTCCCCCATGGCTTTTGCCAAACCTGAATCTCCGCTGTTTTCTATTTCCACTTCAAAACCGGAAAGCTCCAGATAATCTTTTTCAAGTTCTGCGATTGCTTCCTCATCCTCAACAATAAGTATTTTACTCATTTTCCAGTACCTCCTGATATTTTCTTAGAACAAAATGAATTGTGGTTCCGGCGCCTTCCTTACTTGTCGCCCAGATATAGCCGCCGTGATCCTCAATAATTTTCTTTACGATGGAGAGCCCGATGCCGCTTCCGCCCTGTGAGGAATTTCGGGAGGCATCTGTCCGAAAGAACCGATCAAAGATATTCAGCAGATCTTTCTGTGCAATTCCTTTTCCGTTGTCCTCAATTTCAACCTGAATCGAATCGCTGTTATCGTTGATGCGGATTTCAATGCTGCCTTCCGGCTTATCCATATATTTAACCGAATTTCCGATAATATTTCCGACAACACGCCGGAGTTGTTCGGGATCTGCGATAATCCGGGTCGAACTGTCTACATAATTGCTGTAGTTGAGCGTGATATTTTTGGATTCCAGATCCAATCCGATTTCTTCGATACAATCATTGAAGTAATCGCTGACATTAATCCGATGAAAATTATACGGAATGCGGTTTGTATCAATTTTTGAATAAAGTGTCAGTTCATTGATGAGCCGGTCCATTTCGTTGGCTTTATTGTAAATCGTTTTGATATACCGGTCCATTTTTTCGGGCGTATCGGCGACACCGTCCATAATGCCTTCGACGTAGCCCTTGATGGCCGTGATCGGTGTTTTCAAATCGTGGGAAATATTGCTGATCAATTCCCTGTTTTCCGTATCATAGCGAACCTTCGTCTCGGTGGAATCCTTCAGGCGTTTTCTCATCTCGTCGAAATTGTTGCAGAGCAGGCAAAATTCATCCTTGCCTTCGGTAGCGATAGAAAAGTCGAGATTTCCTTCGGAAATATTCTGCATTGCCTCGCTGAGCTTTCGAACCGGTTTTACGACACTCCTGTAGGTTTCTCTCGTTGTAAAAATGCTCGTGATAATCAAGATAGCAGTCACTGCGATGACAAGGTTGACAACATAGGAGGAGGGCGTAAGCGTGGAAAGCTTTGTAATAATATAGGCAATTCCCGTAGAACCGTCAGAAAAAGTGATATCCACTTTTTTGACGAGACGCTGCTCTTCTCCGAAATAATAATCTCGTGTATCATTTTCAACGTCTCCGCTGCCAAAGCCGGGCAGCTTCTCCAGAAGTTCCGTACTGTCCTCCTCATTGCCCATATAATAAAAATCATCACCTGCCCGCAGGATGAGGTAAGAGGATTTGGAAGAAAGCTTTTCATTAAATTCTGAAAGGAATCCGATATCCTGTAACCGGTCGGGATCGCTGCCGGCAATTTGCCGGAGTGTATTGTAGGACGTCCGTGTCAGCCGACTGAAGGCCTGCACAGAATTCGTGAGTACTTCATAGTTATATTCTGTTTCAATTCCGTAATTTTTATAGATAAATTTGAGCTGATATATGCTTAAAATAATAAAAGCGCAGGCAGTCAAAACCAAGGGTAGAATTACGGTTACAAACGCGGTAAGCGTCAGCCGGGTTTTTAATTTCATAAATGATTCCTCGTGATTCATGGCGTACCGGCCAAAACAAAGATGGGCGCGGCAGATGAGACATTTTAAGTATAGCATATTTATGGGAATCCGTACCTATAATTAGTCTAAAAAATTATAAAAAAACTATAAAATAATGATTAGCTATTGACATCTGATAAAAAACGTTTATACTAAAATAGTAACAGTTACTAATATTAAGGAGGTGGAATGTGAATCTTAAATACAGCAGACAGAGGGAAGCTATTAAAGAGTTTTTAATGACAAGAAACGATCATCCAACAGCAGATGTCGTGTATATGAATGTCAGAGAAGAATTTCCCAATATCAGTCTGGGCACTGTATACAGGAATCTTACGCTGCTTTCTGATATTGGTGAAATCATGAAGCTGAATCTGGGAGACGGTGCTGATCATTTCGACGGAAATACGAAGCTGCATTATCATTTTGTCTGTACAGCCTGTCATTGTGTTATGGATTTGGATATGACAGATCTGGACGGCATCAATGAGACAGCGGGAATTAATTTTTCGGGTCGGATAGACGGGCATAATGCTCATTTTTACGGACTGTGTAAAGACTGTATTAAAAAATCCCAGGCACATGATTAAAAATGAAATTCAAAGAAAAGGAGAGCAAAGGTTATGAAGTTTGTATGTCAGGTATGTGGTTATGTTCATGAAGGGGATGCGGCACCGGAATTTTGTCCGCAGTGTAAGGCACCTGCATCTAAGTTTACGGCACAGTCAGGAGAAATGCAGTGGGCTGCAGAGCATGTGGTAGGTGTTGCAAAGGGAGTCAGCGAGGATATCATCAATGACTTGAGAATGAATTTTACAGGGGAATGCACGGAAGTAGGAATGTATCTTGCAATGGCAAGAGTTGCCCATAGAGAAGGATATCCGGAAATTGGTTTATACTGGGAGAAAGCAGCTCATGAAGAGGCAGAGCATGCCGCAAAATTTGCGGAACTGTTAGGCGAAGTTGTGACTGACAGCACAAAGAAAAATCTTGAGATGAGAGTAGAGGCGGAAAACGGAGCGACAGCCGGCAAGTTTGATCTTGCTAAGCGCGCGAAGGAACAGAATCTTGATGCAATTCATGATACCGTTCATGAAATGGCACGCGATGAAGCTCGCCACGGAAAAGCGTTCAAAGGTTTGCTTGAAAGATATTTTGGTTAATCAATTCAGATAGAAAATCAATTTGGAGGACAAAAGTATGTCAAAATATGCAGGAACTAAAACAGAGCAGAACTTAAAGGAAGCATTTGCAGGAGAATCTCAGGCAAGAAATAAATATACTTTTTATGCATCTGCCGCAAAGAAGGCCGGTTATGAGCAGCTTGCGGCACTGTATTTAGAGACAGCGGATCAGGAAAAAGAACATGCAAAAATGTGGTTCAAGGAGTTTCATGGAATCGGCGGCCAGGAGGAAAATCTTGTGGATGCGGCAGCGGGCGAGAATGAGGAATGGACGAGCATGTATGTGCGGATGGCCAGAGAAGCAAGAGAAGATGGCTTCAAGGAGCTTGCCGTGAAGTTTGAAGGCGTGGCAAGGGTAGAGGCAGCGCATGAAAAAAGATACTTAAAGCTTCTGGATAGCATGAAGAATGATAAGACTTTTAAGGGTGATGCGCCTCTTGGCTGGAAGTGCCGTAACTGCGGTTACGTACACGACGGTATTGATGCGCCGGAAGTATGCCCGGTATGCGCACATCCGAAGGCTTATTTTGAACGCAAGGCAGAAAACTACTAAATGGAAATTTTATTTGAAGACACACAGCTCCTCGTTTGCAGGAAACCGGCGGGAATGCCGACACAGACCGCGGACATCCGTGCAAGGGATTTGATCGGGGAAGTCAGAAATTATTTAAAAACACAGGGAGACAGAGATTTTTATGCAGGGCTGGTTCATCGTTTGGACCAGCCTGTTGAAGGTGTTCTTGTTTTTGCAAAAAATACGTTTTCCGCTGCGGCGCTGAGCAGACAGATCAGCCAAAACCGGATGCAGAAGTATTATTTTGCGGTAGTGAACGGCATCGTACCCGATGTGGGAAAAGAAGTACGTCTGACAGATTACCTGATCAAAGATGCAAAGTCGGGAAAAGCTCAGGTTGTGGTAAAACAGGTGCAGGCGGCTAAAAAAGCAGAACTGTACTATCGATGTGTAGTGACGGATGAAAAGGCGGACAGAAGCCTTTTAAAAATTCATTTATTGACAGGAAGATTTCATCAGATCAGAGTACAATTGGCAAATATCGGACACCCTATTCTCAACGATACAAAATATGGAGAGTCTGAAAACAGCGGCAGCCGGAATTCCTATGAAATTGCGCTATGTGCGTATTATTTGGAATTTTTTCATCCAAAAACAAATAAAAAGATGATTTTTGAAATAGAACCCAGACAAGATAGTATTCGGCAAATGAGGTCGCAATTACCAGACTAGGAAGTCTGCGGCTACAAATACTATCCATGGGTGATTTATATGGATAGACTGTTGAATGAAAAACAGAAAAAAATAATAACTGCGGCTGCGATTATCGCCGCCGTTTATTTGGGAATGAAGTATCTGGTCCCCGTCTTTATTCCTTTTTTATTTGCCGGTCTGATCAGCGCCATGATACTTCCGGTGGTGGACTGGCTTTATCATAAATTGCATTTGAACAGAAGTTTTTCCGCGGCCTGTTTAATGATCGCGGTCTGCCTGCTGTTTCTGGGATTGCTATGGCTGCTGTTCGGGCGGCTGTTTGTCCAGATTGAGGATCTGGTTTGCAGCTATTTGTGCTATGAGGAGGAGCTTGAAAAGAATTTTACGGGGCTCTGCGATTGGATGGAAAATCTGACCGGTATCGATGCCGTAAAAATACAGACACAGGTGATGGATAATTTTAACCTTTTTGTCGAAAATGCCACGACAGAAAAAATGTCCGAGCTGATGGGAAATTCTATGACGATTTTAAAAAAGACCGCAGGCTGTTTTACTATCGTTATCGTGACATTTATTTCTGTACTCCTGTTTGTAAAGGATGTTGGAAAAATGAAGGACAAGTGCCGTCACAGCAAATGCTGTCAAGTGATGTATGAAATTGTTAAAAAAGTACTGACGGCGGCGGGCACCTATCTTCGCGCACAGTTTATTATCATGAGTCTGATTTCGGCTTTATGTGTGATCACACTGTATTTTTTAAAGAATCCGTATGCCCTGCTGGTCGGAGTTTTAATTGGTTTTTTTGATATTCTTCCATTTATCGGAACAGGCACAATCCTTGTGCCGTGGGCGGTCATCGAACTGACCATGGGTCATTATAAGGAGGCGGCCGTCCTGCTTATTCTGTTTGCAGCCTGTTCCTTTGCCAGAGAGCTGCTTGAGCCAAAGCTCATCGGTAAGCGGCTCGGCGTCTATCCTCTTGCCGTACTCATGGCGATTTATGTGGGCATCCGGCTGTTCGGGATCAGCGGTATCGTGTTGGGTCCGGTCAGCGCTCTGATTATCTATGAATGGATGAATGCCTTGACAAAACAACCTAAATAAAATAGAATGGCGTTAGATAGAAACTGTGAAAAGAACTAGTACGGAGAGGGTGTCACTTTGATGCCGAAGCGTTACAGAGAGGGAATGACTGCTGAGAATTCCTGCGTGGAAATCCGGAACCGGCCTTGGAGTTCCGTATGAAAATACGGCGTAGAGCGGCGTTAACGCGGCAGGAGAGAGCGCACAGATGCTAATAAGGGTGGTACCGCCGATATTCGGTCCCTTGCAGATGTGGGCTTATTTTTTATTGTAAGAGGAGAAAATATATGGCAGACAAAAAACTTGTAGAAGCAATTACCTCGATGGAAGAGGATTTTGCGCAGTGGTACACGGATGTTGTAAAAAAGGCAGAGCTGATTGACTATTCGAATGTTAAGGGCTGTATGGTGATCAAACCGGCAGGCTATGCAATATGGGAGCTGATCCAGAGGCAGCTTGACGACCGGTTCAAGCAGACCGGAGTGGAGAATGTTTATATGCCGATGTTTATTCCCGAAAGTCTTCTGCAGAAGGAGAAGGATCATGTGGAGGGCTTTGCACCCGAGGTTGCATGGGTGACGCACGGCGGACTGGAGCCCCTGCAGGAGCGGATGTGTGTCAGGCCCACGTCCGAAACACTGTTCTGCGATTTTTATGCAAATGAAATTCAGTCTTACAGGGATTTGCCGAAATTATATAATCAGTGGTGTTCTGTTGTGCGTTGGGAAAAGACGACAAGGCCGTTTTTGCGTTCACGGGAATTTTTATGGCAGGAAGGGCATACCGCACATGCGACGGAGAAAGAGGCTGAGGAAAGAACGAAGCAGATGCTGAATGTCTATGCTGATTTTTGTGAAGAGGTGTTGGCAATTCCTGTAGTAAAAGGAAGAAAGACGGAAAAGGAAAAGTTTGCGGGTGCGGAAGCCACTTATACGATAGAGGCCCTGATGCATGACGGCAAGGCACTGCAGTCCGGCACAAGCCATAATTTCGGAAGCGGGTTTGCGAAGGCATTTGACATTCAGTTTACGGATAAGGATAATTCGTTAAAATACGTGCATCAGACGTCTTGGGGAATGTCTACGAGAATCATCGGCGCAATTATCATGGTGCATGGCGATGACAGCGGCTTAAAGCTGCCTCCAAGAATCGCTCCGTGCCAGATCATGGTCATTCCCATTCAGCAGAAGAAGGAGGGCGTGCTTGAAAAGGCATTTGAGATCAGAGAAAAGCTTTCGGGCTTCCGTGTAAAGGTAGATGATACGGACAAGAGTCCCGGCTGGAAATTCAGCGAACAGGAAATGCGCGGTATTCCGCTCCGTATTGAGATCGGGCCGAAGGATATCGAGCAGAACCAGTGTGTTATTGTCCGTCGTGATACGAGGGAAAAGTTTATTGTTTCCATTGATGAGGTAGAGGAGAAGACGGCAAAGCTTCTGAGCATCATCCAAAACGATATGCTTGCTCATGCGAGAGAGCACCTTGCAGCGCATACCTATGAGGCCGGGAACTATACCGAATTTAAAAAAATAATTGAGGAAAAGCCAGGCTTTGTGAAAGCCATGTGGTGCGGCGATGAGGCTTGTGAGAATACGATCAAGGAAGAAACGGGCGCAACGTCCCGCTGTATGCCTTTTGAACAGGAACACGTGACAGATACCTGTGTTTGTTGTGGAAAACCAGCCGAAACAATGGTATACTGGGGTAAAGCATATTAAGGACAAAGGGGGCAATCAAAACATGAATGTATTAGTAATAAACTGCGGAAGCTCTTCCCTGAAATATCAGCTGATCAACTCCGATTCCGAGGAGGTCCTTGCAAAAGGGATCTGCGAACGGATCGGGATCACCGGAGGAATGCTGACGCATCAGCCGGAGGGCAGGGACAAAATCAAGACGGCAGTCGACATGCCGGACCACACCGTTGCAGTGAAGCTTGTGATCGAAAGTCTGACAGACAAGGATAGCGGCGTAATCAAATCGCTGAGTGAAATCGACGCGGTCGGACACCGGGTGGTACACGGAGGAGAGCGTTTTTCAGAGTCGACGCTGCTTACGGAGGATGTGATGAAGGCGATTGAAGAGTGCAATGATTTGGCACCCCTTCACAATCCGGCAAACCTGACGGGTATTCGTTCTTGTATGAAGGTGCTGCCGGGTGTACCGATGGTCGGTGTATTCGATACCGCGTTTCACCAGACGATGCCTCCCAAAGCCTTCCTTTACGGAATTCCGTTCGAATATTACCAAAAATATAAGGTGCGCCGTTACGGCTTTCACGGCACGAGCCATGAATTTGTTTCCAAGCGTGCGGCGGAGCTGCTTTTAAAGGATAAAAGCGATTTTAAGGTGATTGTCTGTCATTTGGGAAACGGCGCGAGCATCAGTGCGGTCAGCAACGGAAAATGCGTGGATACGAGTATGGGACTGACACCGCTGGAGGGTCTGATCATGGGCACGCGCAGTGGTGATCTGGATCCGGCGATACTGGATTTTCTTGTTAAAAAAGAGGGACTGACGATCTCAGAAGTGACCGATATTCTCAACAAAAAATCCGGTGTGCTCGGACTTTCCGGTGTTTCCAGCGATTTCAGGGATTTAGGGAATGCGGCGGATACCGGAAATGAGCAGGCAAAGACGGCTCTTGAGACTTATGCATACCGTGTTGCAAAATATATCGGTTCGTATGCGGCGGCGATGAATGGCGTGGATGCAATCGTATTTACTGCCGGTGTCGGAGAAAATAATACGCAGGTCAGACAGATGATCGGAGATTATCTCGGTTATTTAGGAACCAGTGTTGTTTCTGAAAAGAACAACGTAAAAGGTGAAGAGGCTGTTTTGTCGGCGGATGGGGCGAAGGTTGCCATTCTTGTAATTCCGACGAATGAAGAACTTGCGATTGCAAGGGAAACAGTCAGACTTGTTTTGTAGGGAGGTGTCCCGTATGCAGATAACACTACCAGAAAAGGTGAAGCGTATCCTCCGTACATTACAGGATGGCGGCTATGAAGCCTATGCGGTGGGCGGTTGCGTACGGGATTCTTGCTTAGGCAGGCTGCCGGAGGATTGGGATATTACGACAAGTGCCAGGCCAAATGAGGTTAAAGCGCTGTTTCGCCGGACGGTGGATACCGGGATTCAGCATGGTACGGTCACCGTTCTGTATGGAAATGAGGGCTTTGAGGTGACAACCTACCGGATTGACGGGGACTATGAGGACAGCAGGCACCCGAAGGAGGTCACCTTTACAACAAAGCTGACCGAGGATCTGAAGCGGCGGGATTTTACGATTAACGCAATGGCCTACAGTGAAGAGACAGGGATCGTTGATGTGTTCGGCGGCCTTGCGGATTTAGAAGACGGAATAATTCGCGCCGTGGGAAATGCAAAGGAACGGTTTACGGAAGACGCACTTCGTATCCTGAGGGCGATCCGGTTCTCGGCGCAGCTTGGGTATGAGATTGAGGAGGAGACAATGCAGGCGATCAAAGAGCTTGCACCATCGCTTTCTCAGATCAGCGCGGAACGGATCAGGACGGAGCTTGTGAAGCTTCTGCTGTCAAAGCACCCTGACAGGATGCGAATTGCCTATGAGACGGGAGTGACAGCCGTCATACTGCCGGAGTTTGACCGGATGTTTGATACGGAGCAGAATACACCATACCATTGCTTTAATGTCGGAGAACATACACTCTATGCGCTGCAGGCCTCCTGTGCGGAGGATGAGCGGATTGATGAGGAAGAAAGAAAGCTGTTGCGGCTGTCTCTGCTGTTTCATGATATGGGAAAGCCTGAGGAGCATACGGTCGACGAACAGGGGATTTCCCATTTCTACCGGCATGCGCTCAGGAGTGAGGAACTGACAGTCCGTATCATGCGACGGCTGAAATTCGACAATGATACGCTTAATAAGACCGCAAAGCTCGTAAAATATCATGATTACAGGCCAAAGCTGACAATGCCGCGTGTACGTCGTGCCATCGTTGAAATCAGTCCGGAGCTGATGCCGGTGCTCTTTTCCGTAAAAAGGGCGGATATCGCGGCGCAAAGCGATTATAAGCGGTCGGAAAAACTTGCTTATACCGCTGAGTTTGAACAGCGATACAGGCAGGTACTTGAGGCGGGCGACTGTATTTCTATCAGGATGCTTGCTGTTTCGGGAAAGGATCTGATAGAAGCCGGGATGCAGCCCGGCAGAGAGCTCGGTGAGGCGCTGCAGAAGTTGTTTCTGCATGTGCTTGAGGAACCTTCCCACAACACGAAGGAATACCTGCTTTCCAAAATAAATATAGAGAAGAAACCATAGGAGGTCAGCATACTTTTTATAGCCCTCTCATAAGATAGGTAGTGAACAAACTATAGAGAAACTATATGTCTTACCGGGTGAGGGGGATCTAAGTGGGCGATAAAGGGAGCAGTGTACTGGAGGCCTATGATTTAACAGTAAACAGGACCTATAAGGGACGCGGTGCGCTGATTTGTGAGACAAATCAGGGCTTGAAAATTCTGCGGGAATACCACGGTTCGGCTGCGAAGCTGCAGATGCAGGATGAAATGCTTTCGCATATAGGCAGGAAGGGCTTTTTCAGAGTGGACTTTTTTGTTCACAACAAAGAAGGCGGTCTGCTGACAACGGATGCATCGGGTACCCCCTATGTGCTGAAGGACTGCTGTGAGGGAAAGGAATGCGATGTAAAAAATCCTGCGGAGCTTCGTCTGGCGGCGAAAAATTTGGCTCTTTTGCATCAGGCAATGCAAATTCCGCAGCTTTGCACAGTTCCGATGTATTTTCATTCGATTAAGCGCGAATCCGAGAAACACACGAGAGAACTCAAGAAAATCAGGGATTTTATACAGGCAAGGAGTAAAAAATCAGAATTTGAGCTGTACTTTATTAGAAATTTTAATCTGTTTTACGGGCAGGCGCTGGAAGTAAGCAGCAGTATGACCGGTTGGGATGAAAAGACCTTTCTTCATGGAATTTTTGAAAGCGGGCAGCTTTGCCACGGTGAATATGTTCACCACAATATTATGATTGGCAAGCAGGGAATTTCCGTTATTAATTTTGAAAGGTTTCTGGCCGATACAAGAGTCAGAGATTTATATCAATTTATGCGGAAGGTGCTGGAGAAAAACAACTGGGAAGAACGAACAGGCTTTTTGCTTCTGGAAAGCTATGAGGAGGAGTCCCTGCTTCTTTCAGAGGAAAAAAGAAACCTGTATTTCCGTCTTGCCTATCCGGAAAAATTTTGGAAGGTAGCAAACTATTATTATAATTCCAACAAGGCGCTTGTGCCGGATAAAAATATCGATAAGCTGAAGACACTCGTCAACCAAAATGATGCAAGAGAAAGGTTTTTAAAACAGTTAGTGAGGTACTGATGAAAAAAGCGATAGTTCCCATTATGACAATGATTCTTCTGACGTTTCTAGGATGCTACCTGATCGCAACGGAATATTTGAAAAGCAAGGTCGCAAATGAAGTTAGCGAGACATTGGCCGAGGAGCCTGAGGAGAAACTGACAAATGAGGATACGGTCATTTTGCTCGGGAAGGATACGAAAGAAAAGCTGCTGATACTTCGCCTTGTGACGGGCGGCAGGGAACAGGAGCTTTCCTATGACGGAACGACTGCTATTTTAGGAAGGCACGGCGACAGCCTTTCGATGGAACAGCTGGAAATAGGGGAAATTTTAGACGTTGTCTATTCGACTCACAGCCGGAGGCTCAACACTGTCCAGGTGTCGGTTAACACCTGGACAAATACGGGCGTCACAAAGTTTTCTGTGGATGAAAATAAAAAAATCATGGAGATCGGCCGGGAGCAGTATCAGTTTACCGACGATCTTGTCATTTTTTCGGACGGCAAGCCGGCGCAGCTGATGGATATTACAGAGCTTGATACGCTGACGATCAAGGGTTATAACCGGAAAATCTGTTCTATTCTCGTAGAAAAAGGGCATGGGTATCTCAGACTTTTAAACGATGCTTATTTTATTGGCGGTTGGATCGAGGTAGGACAAGCTATTATCAAGCCGATCACGTCGGAAATGCTGCTGCCTGTTCCCGAGGGGAGCTATACGGTGCGTCTGACAAATAAAGGCTACGCGGGTCAGAAGGATGTAAAGGTAATTCGTGATCAGGAGACGGAAATCGACCTGTCGGAAATTGATATCGAAGAAGTCGCAATCGGCCATATTGCCTTCCGAATTAGTCCTGATTACGCGCAGCTTTACGTTGACGGCGATATGACAGATTTTACGGAGCGGGTGCCGCTGGAATTCGGGACTCATCAAATTCGGGTAGAACTGCCCGGCTATGAGACAATTGAAACGAATATCAAAGTCGGCTCGGAATTTGCCAACATCGATATCGAACTGGACGAAGAAACAGAGGAGGCGGAAAGTTCTTCCTCCTCCAGCTCTAAAAAGAGCAGCTCCTCAGGCAGGTCAAGCAGCTTAAGCAGCTCTTCAGGCAGTTCCTCATCGGGCAGCAGCACGGTTAGCACATCCTCCAGCTCGACAAATATTTTATCGGAAACTAAAAAGATGTACGTCGAAGGACCTGCGCAGGCGGAAGTATATCTGGACGGAAACTATGTCGGGATTGCGCCGGTCAGCGCGGCGAAGGTGACAGGCTCTCATGTGATCACGCTGAGCAGAAACGGCTATCAGACGAAGAGCTATACGGTCAATATTGATAATGACGGAAACGATGTCACGTTTTCGTTTTCAGAGCTTGCGGCACAATGACGGAAAAGGATGCATTTTCCTTGTGAAAATCAGAATAACGAAGTATAATAAAAACTGGTATGTTGGTCAATGAGGTCCGGCATGCCAGTTTTGCGCTCCAAGGAATTGTTTCTAAATTTTGTTATAAAAAAGTGCGGAGATCTCTATGAAAGCATATTTTCAGGATAAGGAAAACAGAATCACGGCGGCAGTATTTCTTATAACGATGCTGATCGCATGCAGTCCGCTGATTACCCGTTATTGTATCAACGGACATGATGCGGAATACCATCTTCTTCGGATCGAAAGTCTGAAGGAGGGGATTTTGATGGGAAAGCCGTTTTTGAAAATAAACGTGCTGTTCTTTGGCGGAGCGGGATATGCCAGCTCTTTGTTTTATCCGGATTTTTTGTTATATTTTCCGGCCCTTCTGCGCGTATGCGGTATTGGCATCAATGCCAGCTACCATTTATTGATTGCGCTTTGTTTCTGCCTTTCCTACGGTGCTGCTTATTACTGTACAAGGCGGATGACCGGTTCCCGTTATGCGGGGATGGCGGCGGGGATTTTACTGACGCTGTGCCAGTATCATATGGATGATGTCTATATCAGGAGTGCAGCAGGTGAGTATACGGCATTTATTTTTCTGCCGTTTGTTATTTATGGTATTTACAATGTGCTTTATGAAGAGATGGACAGGCCGTGGGTACTCGGCATCGGCTTTGGCGGCGTGCTGCTTTGCCATACAAGCACCTTTGTGATGTGTCTCGTACTTGGAATTGCCGCATTTCTTTTGAAATGGCGCATATTTATGAAAAAGCCGCAGCTGATTGGAAGGGTTGTGCTGACGGCAGTATTTACGGCGGCTGTCACAACCTTTTACTGGCTTCCGGTGATGGAACAGCTTTTTTCGGCGCAGTTCTATGTCAGCATTCCATGGATGAAGCCCGCGGATGAGGCAGTCCGGTTTGCAGAAGTTTTTTATCCTGTTTTTCCCTCTCTCGGATTTCTGATTCCTCTGCTCTGGTTACCACGTCTTTTTTTGAAAAAAGATGCGGAAAAAAATATGCTTTTGGGCTTTGCCGATTGTCTGGCTGCGGCAGGCGTGCTGTTTGCATTTCTTGCGACAGATCTTTTCCCGTGGGAGAGGATCGGCAGTTATTTATCGTTTATTCAATTTCCGTGGCGTTTTTTTGTCATGAGCTCCGTGCTTTTTTCCTTTGCGGATGCGATCATTTTGTTCTGCTGCACAAAAAAGAAGCTTTCCGGGATCTCTATGGAAAAGCCGGCACTTCTGGCCGTGCTTTTTATCATGTCGGCGGGGGCTTTGAGCGGTCTTTCCAAAAACACGGAAGGCTATTATGATTATGCGGATAATTATTATATGTATCAGCCGTATACGGCAAATGTCATCGCAGGAGAATGGCTTCCTCAGACCGTTACGGATGCGGACGCACTTGTTACGGACAGCGGACGGCTGCTTTCCGATACGAAAGAGGAGCTCCCCTTTGAACGGGTGAAAAATACGGTGACGGTGATGATTGAAAAGGACTATCCTTATGTGGATGTTCCGTTTATTTACTACAAAGGCTACTCGGCTTACCTTGTCAAAGAGGATGGAACGAAGAAGGAGCTTCCTGTTACGGGGGAAGGGAATAACGGCTTTTGCCGGGTCTATCTTGGCGATCAAATACGCGGCGGCCTGACGGTTGTTTATGACGGTACGTTTACGCAGGGCCTTGCAACCGGCATCTTTACTGCTGCGGTACTGACGTCGGCCGGATTATTTGTGATAAAGAAGAGAACGCTCCTTAGAAGGCATAAAAAGGAGGCAGAATGAACAGACGAAAAAGTATCATTGCTGCGCTTGTGACCGTAATGGCGCTTGTCCTGTGCGGCTGTGAGAATGTAATTGTGGACACCGCGCTGTCCCTGCTGAATACAGAGCCCGAGGTACAGGCTACTGCGGAGCTTAGTTCGGTGGAAAGCACAGTATCGGAGCCGGATATCGGAACAATCGGGTTTGATGAAGGAGAAAAGCATTCCCTGTTGCCGGAAGATGAGGCGATAGAGACGGAGGTATTACAGAAAGTGCTTGTCAACCTGTCGGGATATGAAAGCACGGGTGAAAAAATAGCGGTATTCAGGGGTGAAGAGCCGGATGAAAAATTCGAGATTGTGGATGTTCAGACGGAGAAGACTGTTTTTTCCGGTTATATTGTGGAGACAAAGCATAATAATAAGAATGGAGAGACAAATGCCCGCGGCGATTTCAGCTCTCTGACAGAGCCGGGCACTTATTATATCCGTACGAAATATCATGGCAGCTCCGCGCCGTTTACGATCGAAAAAGGTTTTTACCAGCGAATTTTAGAGGAACGAAAGCAGTATTTTTCCGAACATATTACCGGAATCTCTGATGGGGCACAGTTTAACAGAAGCATTATGCAGACTGCCGACTGGCTTCTGACCTATGAGTATTTTATGAAAACGGCAGAGGAAAGCGGAACGCCGGAACTGCTGACGCTTGCAAAGGAACAGATTGAAGCGTTGCGGGCTTGTCAGGACGAGAAAGCAGGAAGCATTACGTCAGGTAACCCGGTGACACAGGCACAGGCTTACCGGTATGCGGCGCTGTTGTCGATGTTTGCGGATATCTATGAGGAATATGAAACAGACTATGCGCAAAAGTGCCGGGAGAGTGCGGCGGCTGCATGGGAGTATGCGGAAAAACAGGACAGGCAGACAGATGCTGAGGACGAACATTATTGGGCGGCTGCACAGCTTTATAAGCTGACAGGTGAGGCTGCTTATCTGACCGTTGTGAAAAGTGCCGCGAACGGCGGACCTCCCACAGGTTTTTCCGAGGAGGAGACGGGATATCTCGGATCACTTGCTTACCTGACGACATCTTACAAAACGGAGCTGAAGCTCAGCAACCGTATTATGAAAGCGTTATTTGATGATGCAATTGAGATCGTGAACGAATCGGAAAAGGATGGATACCTAGCGGCGGTCGGAGATGCATATAATGAAGAAAGTGTGCAGCGGGCATTTTCCAATGCGAGGCTTTTAACGCTTGCAAATGTCATCAGCAAGAGTGTGGATTATGTAAATACGGCCGGATGGAATTTGGAGTATCTCTATGGAAGAAATCCTTTTATGGAGAATTACGCAGGTGGTAAGGAATCTGCATATTATGATGAACCGGAAGCTTTTGTTTTATCGGGACTGATTCATTCTTACATACTTGACGGTGATTCATAATGATATAAGGTCCGGGAATTGCCTGATTGGCCGGATATGATAAGATTTGTCAGAAGGGAAGAGGAGTACTATGAAAATTGTAGTTTTGGCAGGCGGAATCAGCACGGAAAGAGATGTTTCCTTAAGCTCGGGAACACAAATCTACAAGGCGCTTAAGGAAAACGGACACCAGGTGATTTTGCTGGATGTGTTTTTAGGTTATGAAGGAAATGCGGATATGATTTTTGAATCAGATACGGACTGGATCAGAGAGGTGGCTCCGGTCGGCGAGGTTGCGCCGGATATCGGACAGGTGAAGGCATCGAGGAAGGATCAGTCTGACGTGTTGTTTGGAGAAAATGTCATACCGATCTGCCAGAAGGCGGATCTGGTATTCATGGCGCTGCATGGGGACTGCGGAGAAAACGGAAAGATCCAGGCAGCCTTTGATTTATTTGATATCAAATATACCGGAACAGATTCGCTGAGCAGTGCACTTGCGATGGATAAAGCCATTTCCAAGCAGCTATTTCTCATGAATGGGGTCAACACACCGAAAAGCTATGTGCTGAGCGGACCGGAGGACCGGATGCAGCCTATATATCCGTGTGTCGTAAAAATCTGCGGGGGCGGCTCCAGCGTCGGTGTTTATATTGTAAAAAATGAGGAAGAATATCAAAAGGCGATTGCCGAGGCATTCCGTTATGAAGGCAAAGTCATGGTGGAACAGTATATCAAGGGGCGGGAGTTTACAGACTGCGTGATTGAGGGAAAAGCACTTCCGGTTGTGGAAATTGCACCGGTCAGCGGTTTTTATGACTATAAAAATAAATATCAGGCAGGGAGTACGATTGAGACCTGTCCGGCGAAGATCGGGGCAGAGCTGACGGAAAAAATACAGAAAATGGCGGTGCTTGCCTACAAAACACTGGGAATCAGTACTTATGCGAGGATGGATTTTATGGTGGACGAAAACGGAGAATGCTATTGCCTTGAGGCTAATACGCTGCCGGGTATGACACCGACGAGCCTTATCCCACAGGAGGCAGCCGCAATCGGAAAATCATTTGGAGAATTATGTGAGTGGATTATCGAGATTTCATTAAAGAAATATAAAAATCGGTAATTTAAGGGAGTTTATGAATATAGATGACGGGAACGGAGATCGGATATGAAAGGAATGACTTTAGAAAAAATAGCCGAGGCGTGCGGAGGCCAGCTTCATTTGTGCGAGACCGGCAGCCGGCCTTTCTGTAAATCTGAAGAAGAGGCCGCATCGGTCGTAATCGATTCGAGAAAAGCGGAGCCCGGATGCCTGTTTGTCGCGACAAAGGGTGAACATGCAGACGGACATTCCTTCATTTCACACGTATGGGAAGCCGGTGCGCTCGGTGTCGTCTGCGAGAGGGAACCCGAAAGACCGGCAGGAAATTATATACTTGTGAAAGACAGCTTCCAGGCGCTGAAGGATATCGCAGAGTATTATCGCAAAGTTCTGCCCGCAAAAACGGTTGGGATCACCGGGAGTGTAGGGAAGACGAGTACGAAGGAAATGATTGCCGCCGTACTTGAGCAGCGTTATTTTGTTTTGAAGACGGCGGGAAACTTTAATAATGAGGTGGGCGTTCCGCTGACGGTATTCAATATGCGCAAGGAGCATGATATTGCTGTTCTGGAAATGGGAATCAGTGATTTCGGGGAGATGGACCGATTGAGCAAGATCGTGAGGCCGGATGTGTGTGTCATGACAAACATCGGTCAGTGCCATTTGGAGACGCTCGGATCGCTGGAAGGGGTACTGAGGGCGAAGTCTGAGATTTTTCATTATATGAACAGACAGGGAGATGTTTGTTTAAACGGCGACGATCCCGAGCTAAGGAAGATTCGTGAAGTGAACGGCAGGATGCCGGTTTATTTCGGAAAAGGTGCGGAAAATAATATTTTTGCCACAGATATCGTAAGTCATGGACTGGAAGGAAGCTCCTGTACAATTCATACGGAGGCCGGCGCATTTGCCGTGACAATCCCGCTTCCGGGTGTGCATATGGTAGACAATGCACTTGCCGCAACAGCGGTTGGTTTGATTTTTTCTCTGACGACAGAGGAAATCAAACAGGGAATTGAATCAGTCAAAAGTCTCAGCGGCCGCAGCAATCTGATACGGACAAAAAGTTATCTGCTTGTGGATGACTGTTATAATGCAAATCCGAAGGCCATGCGGGCGGCGATCGATCTTCTGAGCCAAACAAATGGCCGCAAGGTGGCAATTCTGGGAGATATGTTTGAACTTGGCGAAGACAGCGATGCACTGCATGCAGAGGTCGGACGCTACGCCGCCCAAAAGGGCATTCATTTGCTTTTATGTGCAGGGACACAGGCGAGGCACCTATATGAAGCCGCAGCACCTCTCCTATGCGGAAACGAGATTCATTACTATGAGACAAGAGAAGCACTGTTAAATGCCCTGCGGACCGAACCGCTTTTATGTCCGGGGGATACGATCCTGATCAAAGCCTCTCACGGAATGGGCTTCGACAGGATTGTAGAATTTCTAAAGGAGTAATTTTTTTGTATGGGAATCCAGCATTTCCTGAATCAAATTCTGCGTATAGGTGCCGAGGAATTTTTGTTCCTCCTTGGTAAGCTCCTTTGGATAGAACGGTTTGCCGTATTCGATGATGACTGTGGCTTTTTTGATTTTCGGCATATGGTTTTCCAGAATCTCGGCAGAGTTCGTGATTGCCATCGGAACAATCGGACAGCCGGACTTTTCGGCCATCTTCAGGCTTCCCTCCTTAAATGGCATCATCCTGTCGGTCTTCCCTCGTGTGCCCTCCGGGAATACGCAGATAGAAATTCCGCTTTTGATCAGGCTGATCGCTTCGAGGATTGTCTTCATACCGGATTTTATGTCATCTCTGTCCAAAAACAGACAATGCAGGTTTTTCATCCAATGCATAAGCAGCGGGTAGCGCAGCATTTCCTTTTTTGCGATATAGCCGGTCGGCCTCGGGACTCTTGTATAGGTCATAACGACATCAAAATAGCTCCTGTGATTGCCGACATAAAGCACCGCCGTATCCTTTGGCACATGTTCCTCACCGATGATTTGCATTTTTGTACCGGACAGAAAGAGGACAACACGAAACGCCCAGTTGACAATCACAAGAGAGCTTTTGTCCTTCAAAGACGGATTCCATTTGCCGATGATAAATTCCGCAATTAAAAGCGGGATACTCAATACAAGAAATAAGACAACAAACGTTCCAGCAACAATAATTCGAATCATAAATTCATCCTCCAATCACCTTTTTCTATTATAGTAAACCCTCATACAAAATACAAGAAGCTTCTGCGTCCTATGAATAAAAGCTTTGGCACGGACATAAATTGAACAAAGAAGGATTGTTCTATTTTAAGGAGTTGTATTGGAGTTGAAAAAACGGACTTTCACAGTGCTGCTGATTGCCGTGCTGTGCATTATGAACCTGATCGGCTGTAAAAATGAGAAATTAGGAACAGAAAAAATTAAGGATGTCGAATTTACGGTACTTTTGGAAGAAAAGGTGCCTGCCGAGTTTCTTACGGTGCTTGAGGAGAAAAAGGAGGCGCCCTTTAAACTGACGTTTTCCGATGGGGAGTTTCTTTATGTTGCAGTTGGCTACGGCATGCAGCTGACCGGCGGTTACAGTATTCAGGTCAACGACCTGTATTTGACCTCCAATGCCATTTACTGCGATACAAGTCTGATGGGTCCGACCACAGAGGAGGAGTTAAAAAAAGCCGCTTCTTATCCTTACATTGTGCTGAAGATGGAAGATATAAAGGATAAAACGGTTGTTTTTGAGTGATAGTGGCAATTGTAATTTGGCGGAAAATCAAATATAATGTTACTGATCAGGACAGAGACAACAAGTCAGAACAGAAGGCTTATGTCACCTGACAGGAGGGCGAAGTTCAGATGCTGCTGATAAAAAATGCGCGTGTGATCGACCCGAAGACAAAGACAGATCAGGTACAGGATATTTTAACTGCGGACGGGCGGATCAGTCAAATCGGGGAACATTTGCAGGCGAAATGGAAAGGAAACACAGAGGATATGCAGATCATTGATGCACGGGGACTGACGGCAGCGCCCGGGCTGATTGACGTGCATGTCCATTTCAGAGATCCGGGTTTTACTTATAAGGAAGATATCACAACGGGTGCAAAGGCGGCCGCAAAGGGGGGCTATACGACGGTTGTGATGATGGCAAATACAAAACCGGCGGTCGATTCCGTAGAAACGCTGCAGGATGTATTAAAAAAGGCAGAGAATACCCCGATTCATGTGCTGGCGACCGCGGCCGTCACGGAAGGTCTTTTAGGACAGTGCCTGACGGATATGGAATGTTTAAAGGCCGCAGGTGCGGCGGGTTTTACAGATGACGGCATTCCGATTATGGATGAGCGGCTGCTGGAGAGAGCCTTCCTGTGTGCAAAGAAACTAAATGTGCCGGTCAGCCTGCATGAAGAGGATCCGAGGCTGATCAGCAATAACGGCATCAATGCCGGGAAGGCTTCGAGGGAACTTCATATCGGAGGCTCGCCGAGAGAAGCGGAAGCATCGCTTGTGGAGCGGGATTTACAGATTGCACTCCGAACGGGAGCTGATGTCAATATTCAGCACATCAGCTCGAAGGAAGCGGTTGCGCTCGTCAGAGAGGCAAGAAAGCTGAGCTCGCATATCTATGCGGAGGCGACACCGCATCATTTTACACTGACGGAGGACGCGGTGGCGGCATACGGTACACTTGCCAAGATGAACCCGCCGCTTCGGACAGAAGAGGACCGGCTCGCAGTCATAAAAGGGCTGAAGGACGGTACGATCGGGCTGATCGCAACGGATCATGCGCCGCACAGCCGGGAAGAAAAGGCAAGACCGATTACAGAAGCGCCGAGCGGAATCATCGGACTTGAAACGGCACTGGCACTCGGTATTACCGAGCTTGTAAAAAAAGGGTATCTGACTCTGCCGGAGCTGATTGCCCGTATGAGTGCGGGACCGGCGGAGCTTTATCATCTTGAGGAGGGGACGCTCGCAGCCGGGGCAAGGGCGGATATCGTGCTGTTTGATGAAAACGAAGTGTGGATCGTAAAAGATTTTATTTCTAAATCGAACAATTCTCCGTTTACGGGCAGGGAGCTGACCGGCAGGGTAAAATATACAATATGCGAAGGACGCATTGTCTATCAGGATGATGAAAAAACTATTTGCTAACGAGGGACAAACATGGCAGAGACAAAAAAAGAACAGGGAATGATATTGTCACAGGAGCAGATTGCATCGGAAGTATACAGCATGTGGATCAAAACGTCCATTGCCGTGGATGCGAGACCGGGACAATTTATTTCTGTATATACAAAAACCGACAGCAGGCTGCTTCCAAGACCGATCAGTATTTGTGAAATGAGAGAGGACGCACTTCGCATTGTATACAGGAAGGCCGGAAAAGGAACGGAGGAGTTTGCCGGTTATCAAAAGGGCGATCGTATTTCGATTTTAGGTCCCCTCGGAAACGGCTTCCCCTTGAAAGAAGCTCCTTCTCTTCTGGTCGGCGGCGGCATCGGAATACCGCCGATGCTTGCGCTTGCAAAGCAGTTGTCCTGTGAGAAGGAGATCATTGTCGGTTACCGGGACGAGTTGTTTTTACAGGAGGAGCTTGCAGAATACGGACGTGTTACAGTCGCAACGGAGGATGGCAGTGCCGGTATCAAAGGGAATGTTATTGATGCAATCAAAAAGAAGGGTTTGTCCGCAAAGGTTCTTTATGCATGCGGGCCGACACCGATGCTGCGCGGGCTTAAGCAGTATGCGGCTGAAAATGGGATGGAGGCATGGCTGTCACTTGAGGAGCGCATGGCCTGCGGCGTCGGTGCCTGTCTCGGATGCGTATGCAGGTCGAAGGAGCAGGACAGCCATTCTCTTGTGCATAATAAGCGTATCTGCAAAGACGGCCCGGTATTTTTGGCAGAGGAGGTCGAGCTATGAGAAACACTACGGTCTGCATTGGGGGCGTCGAGTTCAAAAATCCGGTTATGACGGCATCGGGAACGTTTGGTTCCGGTATGGAATATTGTGAGTTTGTAGATCTGAACAGGCTGGGAGCAGTTATTACAAAAGGGGTGTCTAATATACCGTGGGAAGGAAATCCGACGCCCCGCGTGGCCGAGACATATGGCGGCATGATAAACGCCATCGGTTTGCAGAATCCAGGCATGGAGCTGTTTATTAAGCGGGATCTTGCATTTTTAAACAACTATGATACGAAGGTTATCGTCAATGTATGCGGAAAAAGCATCGAGGATTATGTCGAGGTCGTGGAGCGCCTTTCCGGAGAAACAGCCGATCTGCTGGAAATCAACGTTTCCTGCCCGAACGTCAAAGAGGGTGCAATTGCTTTCGGACAAAAGACAGAGGCGCTGTGCAGGATTACAAAGGAAATCAAAAAAAAGGCAAAGCAGCCGATCATCATGAAGCTTTCGCCGAATGTGACGGACATCTCTGAAATGGCAAGAGCAGCAGAGGCATCCGGTGCGGATGCAATCTCCCTGATTAATACACTGACAGCAATGAAAATCGATATCCATAAAAGAAGTTTTGCACTTGCGAACAAAACGGGAGGACTTTCGGGACCTGCGATTAAGCCGATTGCGGTTCGGATGGTTTATCAGGCAGCTCATGCAGTAAAGATTCCGGTGATCGGCATGGGCGGCATTGCAAATGCCGAGGATGCGATTGAATTTATGATGGCGGGTGCAACGGCCGTGGCGGTGGGCGCGATGAATTTTCACAACCCATATTTAACGGAAGAGGTGATTGACGGAATTGAAGCTTATATGGAGCAATACCGTGTGGCGGATATCAAAGAGTTGATCGGCTGTGTCAATTAAATAATGAAATGGCAGTTGCACGCATACAAACCTTTCTGACTGAATAAAATGAATAAAGGAAATCAGTCAGGGAGGTTTTTTGTGGTAGTTAAAAGAAAAAACATACATATGGATAGAATCAAATGCAGCGCTTCTACGCAGATGACAATTGACGCGGATGTAAACGTTCCGGATTCGAAACCTGATGTAACGAAAATCCTGCTGGAAAAGGGATGGATTAAAATAGAAGAGGTGAAGGCCCTTGAAAATCAGGTGCTCGTGCGGGGAAATCTCTGCTTCGCGTTTCTTTATCAGTGTGAGTACGGAGACCGGAACGTAAGTTGTATGGAAGGGAAAATACCATTCGAAGAAATGGTACATGTCGAGGGTGCGAGCGGTCAGGACACTGTAAGGGTATGCAAGAAGCTTGAAAATCTGAGCATCGGTATGATCAACTCAAGAAAGATAAGTGTGCGTGCAATTGCGGTTATCGAACCGGAGATTGAAGAGCTTTATGATGAAGAGGTGTTATATGATGTAGAGGAAGTACCGATGCTTCAAAAAAAGACAAAGCAGCTTCTGACGACGGAGGCGGCTGTTGAAAGGCGGGATATGCTGCGGATCAGAGAGGAAGTCAAACTTCCGTCCAACCTGCCGAATATTTTTGAAGTTATCTGGGATATGGTGCGCATCTGTACGATGGAATTCAGGATCGGAGACGGAAAAATCTATGTGCAGGGAGAGGTACAGGTATTTTTCCTGTACGAGGCAGAAGGAGAAGAGGGAAAACTTGCCTATTATGAAACGAGGCTTCCGATCAACATGCAGCTTGATTGCAGTGACTGTATGGAGGATATGATTCCAATCATTCGTTATGATATCCTTGACAGGAGGCTGGAGATCAAACCGGACGAGGACGGCGAGGACAGAATTGCAGAGCTGGATATGAATGTGGAGCTGGATATGAAGCTTTACCGCGAGGAGAGAACAGATATTTTGGAGGACGCCTATGGAGTGACAGAAGAGGTCACAGGTGTATTCAAAACAGGACATTACAGAAAACTGCTTTGCGATGAGCGAAATAAATGCATCGCAACAGGCAAGATTAAGCTAAATCCTTTAAAATCGCAGATGCTGCAGGTATGCGCCGTATCCGGAGAGCTTGCAATCGACGATACGACCGTGACAGAAGAAGGAATGCAGGTGGATGGCGCAATAGAGCTGCAAGTTCTGTATACGGATTTAAAAGAGCCGAATCAGTTTTTTGCCGCAAGCGGTTCTGTTCCGTTTACGTGCAGGATGGATGTAAAAAATATGAATGACCAGACCTCGCATTTCCTTAATGCGACAATTTCCCAGATCACCTTCTCCATGCCGAGCAATGAAGAGGTTGAGGTGAATATTCAAGTCAATTTGCATCTGTCCGCTTTTCAAAATATGGCGGAGGAGTTTTTAAACGGTATTCAGATCAGTGAATTGAATTCAGAGAAGATGAAAGGGCTGCCGAGTATGATCGGATATATCGCGAAGGAGGGAGATACCCTCTGGCAGCTCGGTAAGAAATACTATGTGCCTATCAGCCAGATTGCGGAGGCCAATCATTTGACGACGCAGGAGCTCCATCGCGGCGACAAGCTGATCATTGTCAAATCTATGGAAAAGAAAGTATAAATTAGAGATCGGATTGAATAAAAAAGCGCTGTGGTTTATCTGCGGCGCTTTTAAATTCTATGGACTTGCAGACGGGATCCTGTTATACTCAAAAAAAGAGAGGTGGTGTAAACAGTGAAAAAGTGTGAAATTATAAAAACGATTCAGGGACAGCGGACAATTGACGGCGCAGGCGTCCGGCTTGTTCGTGTGCTGGGGCAAAGTGATGTGAAAGAATTTGATCCTTTTTTGATGCTGGATTCCTTTGATACGGAAGATCCTGCGGATTACCTTGCGGGCTTTCCGATGCATCCGCACAGAGGGATCGAGACAATCACCTACTTGATTTCCGGGCGGATTGAGCACGAGGACAGTCTTGGAAATAAGGATGCAATTCTCGCGGGAGAAAGCCAGTGGATGACGGCAGGCAGCGGTATCCTGCATCAGGAAATGCCGAAGCAGGCAGGCCGAATGCTTGGCTTTCAACTGTGGCTGAACCTGCCCGGTGCGGAAAAAATGACAGATTCTGCTTATTTAAGTATCACAAATAAAATGATTCCTCAGGTTGAATTGGAAGGCGCGGCGCTTCGTGTGCTGTCCGGACAATTCGGTGATGCTGCCGGGGTGACGCCAAAGCATATTCCTGCGACCATTTATGATGTGACACTGCGTGCCGGCGGAGAAATTGAGCTTCCGACAAAGGCTGATGAGACGGTTTTTGTATTTTTGATTGAGGGAGGTGCTCAGATCGACGGGAAGACGATACCCGAAAAAACGGCCATACTGTTTGACAAGGGGGATTTTATCACTGTTATGGCACAGCAGAAGGAGACGCTGCGTTTTATCTTCTTTTCAGGAAAGCCTCTGCATGAGCCGGTCGCGTGGGGCGGCCCCATTGTGATGAATACGCAGGAGGAGCTTTCACATGCTTTTGAGGAGCTGCGCCGTGGTGAGTTTATAAAGCACAGCTAATTATTTGATAGGATAAGAAAGACCTTACTATGCTGCAACAGTAAGGTCTTTCTTATCCTATTTATTAAATTACGCCGGCTGCTGTATTCTGCGCTTGAGATTCCGCAGCCCATTTATCGAACTTGCTCATGACAGAATCATAGGTTTTCGAAGAAATTTCGGGAAGCTCCTTACCCCATGACTTTGTGGCTTCTTTGAAGCCTTTTTCAAAGGCACTGCGCATTTCCTCGAGCTTGTCGGGATCACCGCCCGTCAAAGCCTTTGCCATTTCAATAATTCTGTCGGATGTATTTTCCACACTCCAATAACCGCCCTCGGAAATTGCCTTCTGCGCCTCTTGCTTTGCAGCAGCGGTTACGGTAAAATTGCCGCTCGCTAAAAAGCTCCAGATACTGTCGGACTGTGCGAGCGCATTTCCCTGACCGGTCACTGCTTCGCGCACGATCTTCAACAGACTTTCCTGGCGGGAAGCGGCATCAGACTTCAGCATTTCAATAACTGCCGTATTTGGCTGATACTTTGTTTTTGCTGCGGCGACGGCATCCGTATCGGCACTTTTTTCATAAATGACACCGGTTTCTTCCGCTGCGGAAGAGACGGGTGTCTGATTCTTCTTTCCTGTATCTTCGGTTGATTTTGCAGCTTTCGCATAGGCGCTGTAAGCATCTGATTGTGAGTATCCTGAAATTCCGTTTACACTCATAGTATTGACCCTCCTTGGTTAACAAATGCGGCCTTCATCCTGCTGCCGCAGTGAATGGGATAATAATTTTCATTTATTATATCGGCTGATTTTGTAAATTCATTATATCCTTTTTTGTTCCGGAGCCAGGAAGATAAAGGCTGAATTGCTTGTTATTTTTCTATATATTAGAAAGCCCCTTGAAAAGTTATATAAAAAAATGGTAAAATAATTACAATCCGGTATACAAAGTACAATAGGGTGCAAAAAAAGTACAAAAGGGAGCACGGATTTTTATGGAACAGATGAATTTAAAAGCCATGGCAAAGATTAACCTTGGGCTGGATGTTGTGAGGAAAAGAGAAGACGGATATCATGAGGTCAGGATGATCATGCAGAATATCCACCTGTATGATAAGTTGTGCATTGCAAAGGTAAAGAGAAGAGGTATTTTTGTCGAGACGAATCTGCATTTTCTGCCGACTAATGAAAATAATCTGGTCTATAAGGCCGCGAAGCTTTTAATGGAAGAATTTGAAATCAAACAGGGCGTTTCCATCCGACTGCAAAAATATATTCCGGTATCCGCAGGCATGGCGGGCGGAAGCACGGATGCCGCCGCGGTGCTGTACGGGGTGAACCGCCTGTTTCGACTCGACCTGTCCACAGAGCAGCTTATGGAACGGGGTGTGAAAATCGGAGCGGATGTACCTTACTGTATTATGCGCGGTACGGCGCTTTCAGAAGGAATCGGAGAAAAGCTGACGCCGCTGCCTCCCATGCCTCCCTGTCATGTGCTGATCGCAAAGCCGGGTGTCGGCGTGTCGACCAAATTTGTATATGAAAACTTAAATGTGCCCGGACTCACATTCCATCCTGACATTGACGGGATTATCGAGGCGATCAGGGAGCAGAATTTAAAAGGAGTGGCCAAACTGCTGTCAAATGTGCTTGAGACAGTAACGGTCAGGGAATATCCTGTAATTGAAGAAATCAAGAATTTTATGAAGGAGCATGGCGCGCTGAATGCGATTATGAGCGGAAGCGGACCGACGGTCTTTGGACTGTTTGACGAAGAAAGAACGGCACAGCGTGCATATCAGGATTTAAAAAACAAGGGGCTTGCGAAGCAGGTTTATTTAACAGACATTTATAACAGGAGGGATGTATAATGGAAGAACATAAGCTTGAAATGCATATTGATGAGTACCTTCCGCTGAGAGACGTGGTATTTAACACGTTGAGACAGGGGATTTTAACCGGAGAATTAAAACCCGGTGAGCGGCTGATGGAAATCCATCTTGCAAACCGCCTGGGGGTCAGCAGAACGCCAATCCGGGAAGCGATCCGAATGCTGGAGCTGGAGGGGCTTGTCACGATGATTCCCCGGAGGGGAGCAGAGGTTTCCAGAATTTCCAAGCAGGATTTGAGAGACGTGCTTGAAGTCAGAAGGACGCTTGATGCACTTGCGGTCCGCCTTGCCTGCGAACGGATTACGCCGGAGGAGAAGTCGGCGCTGGAAGAAGCCGCAGCGAATTTTGAACGCTCCACAAAAACAAAGGATGCAACGACAATTGCGAAGGCCGATGTCTGTTTTCATGATATTATTCTGAAGGCGTCTGACAATAAGCGCTTGATGCAGCTTGTCAACAATCTGGCGGAACGGGTTTACCGTTACAGGCTTGAGTATATTAAGGACAGCAGAAACCACCAGCGTCTGATTGATGAACATGAGGAAATCCTCAAATGGGTTGAGCTGGGAGAAAAAGAAAGGGCACAGACCGCGATTGAGACACATATCGACAACCAGGAGAAAAACATTATCAGCCAATTGGAGTTGTAGATAATGGGCAGTTTTTGGGCGGGAGTCTGCAAACAAATTCTTTGCCTTGAATAAAATAGAACCATACGGGAAATGCTCCTTATTAAGGTAGAGCCGCCGGACGGCGGACATTTAAGAAGGAGCACAATATGACAGAACAAAAAGAGCGTTATCAACGGCTGCTTATCGCGGTATTATCAGTGATTCTCGGTATTGCAGGAAGCTATTACATAGGGGTGATTCAGGCGCAGCGGGTGACAGCGTCTGCAAGGATTGCAGATAAAATCGTGCGTTTTCATGTGATACCGGACAACGACAGCGAGGCGGATCAGGAGCTGAAACGGCTTGTCAGAAATGATTTGCTGGAATATTTTGCAATCAAACAGGAGCTTCTGAATCAGGAGGGTAAGCCAACAAAGGAGGCTTTCCTGGAGGAGATAAAAGAGGATCTCCCGGACCTCGAACTATTGGCAGAAAGCAGAATTCAAACAGAAGGTTTTGCATATGATGTAAAGGCTGTATGTGAAAAGGTCTACTTTCCGGAAAAGATCTTTGAAGATTATGTGTTCCCGGAAGGCTCTTATGATGCGATTGAAATTTTTATCGGCGATGCCAGAGGTTCTAACTGGTGGGGAGTCATGTATCCAAACCTCTGTCTGACAAAAGGCACTTATGCGGCATTTTCCGAAGAAACGGACGAGAAGCTTAAGGACATGCTTTTGGCAGAGGATTATGAAAGCCTGCTCACCGCTCCGCGTGAAAAGGTGTACGTGAAATGCAAAACCTATGAACTTGTGAAGGAGCTGCTTTCAAAGACCCCTTGAACTGTTACTTGAATTATTTGTTAATAAGGGATAGAATGGATAGGCATGAAATAATAGATGTAATGAGGTATAAAGCATGAGCAACAGCAACGCTCCTATCGGCGTATTTGATTCCGGTGTCGGAGGACTGACCGTCGCAAAGGAAATTATGACACAGATTCCTAATGAAAAAATCATTTATTTTGGAGATACGGCCAGGGTGCCATATGGCAGTAAATCTAAAAAGACGATCACCAAATATACGAGACAGATCATCCGTTTTCTGATGACGCATCAGGTGAAGGCACTTGTAATTGCCTGCAATACAATGAGTGCCTGTGCACTGGAGGAGGTTGAGAAGGAGCTTTCAATTCCGATTATCGGTGTTGTCAAGCCGGGTGCACGCGTTGCGGCGGAGCAGACGAAAAATCAGCGAATCGGCGTCATCGCGACGGAAAGCACCATACATAGTGAAATGTACGAACATTTTATCAATGAGATTGATCCGGCGCTGCACGTGATCGGGAAAGCATGCCCGCTGCTCTGCCCGCTTGTCGAAGAGGGCATGTTAGAGGATCCTGTGACCGATGAAATCGTAAGGCGGTATCTTAAGGATTTGATGAAGCAGGAGGTAGACACGCTGATCCTTGGCTGTACTCATTATCCGCTGCTTGCTCCCGCAATCGGGAGGATTGCCGGAGAAAAGGTGCGGCTTGTTAATCCGGCCTATGAAACGGCTCGGGAATTAAAAGGACTGCTCACTTCCGGGAAGCTACTAAATACAGATACCGGAAAAGAGGATGGCGGAAAATATAAGTTTTATGTCAGTGACCTTGCCGATAAATTCAGTAACTTTGCGTCGAACATCCTGCATAACGGCAGTCTGACGACTGCGCAGGTAGATATTGAGGGATATTAACAATCCGGAGGAAAGTATGACAAAAGATGTGCTGATTTCCGTCTCCGGGCTTCAGCTCGGAAATGATGCGGACAGTGATCAAATAGAAGTGATCACAAGGGGTAATTATTATAAAAAGAAAAACAAGCATTATGTGCTCTATGAAGAGATCATGGAGGGCTTTGACGGTGTGACGAAAAATATCATCAATTTTGATGACGGCGTCTTTAACCTGACGAAAAGCGGGGTCACAAACGTACATATGGTGTTTGAAGAGAATAAGCGCAACATTACGAACTATATCACACCTTATGGCAATATCCTGATTGGGATCGATGCAAGCAGAGTGGATATACAGGAATCAAAGGAACAGATACAGATCAACATCGATTATGCGCTGGATGTAAATTATGAGCATCTGGCTGACTGCAAGATTCATATGAACATTACTCCCAGAAATAACGAAGTGTTTTCATTACAATAAGCCGTCTGCGCGATGAAGGAGGACTACAGAATGAACGTGAGAAAGGCCATTATTCCGGCAGCAGGTCTCGGAACCAGATTTTTACCTGCAACAAAGGCACAGCCGAAGGAGATGCTGGCGATTGTCGACAAGCCGACGATCCAGTACATCATTGAAGAGGCAGTTGCCTCCGGAATTCAGGACATCATTATTGTAACGGGCAGGAATAAGCGTTCTATTGAGGATCACTTTGACCGTTCGATTGAGCTGGAGCTGGAATTGGAGAAAAGTGAAAAGACAGAAATGCTGGAAATGGTTCGTAAGATTTCCGACATGGCAAATATCCATTATATCCGGCAGAAGGAGCCGAGAGGACTTGGTCACGCGATTCTGACCGCAAGGCACTTTATCGGAAACGAGCCGTTTGCCGTACTGCTCGGCGATGACGTTGTTGTTTCCAAGCAGCCGTGCTTAAGCCAGATGATCAGTGTTTATAATGAATATAAGACATCGGTGCTCGGCGTACAGCGTGTGGCGCATGAGGTCGTAAATAAATATGGTATCGTGGACTGCAAGGCGATCGACGATCGCGTTTATAAGGTGCGCGACCTAGTGGAAAAGCCTTCGGTAGAGAAGGCCCCGTCCGATATTGCTATTCTCGGCAGATATATTATCACGCCGACCGTCTTTTCTTATTTAGAGACCCAGGATGCCGGAGCCGGCGGAGAAATCCAACTTACGGATGCTCTGCGCAGGATGGCAAAGGATGAGGCGATGTATGTTTATGATTTTAAAGGACATCGCTATGATGTCGGAACAAAGTCCGGATTTATTCAGGCAAATATTGAATTTGCCCTGCGCAATCCGGAAACAAAGGAAGAAATGCTCCAGTATATTAATTCCCTGCATGACAATATGGAAGAAATGCTGAAGTATGAATAATAAAAAGTAAGCCTTATTTGATCGACTTGGCGCCGGCTTTTTCCTGCAATTTTTCCAATGCATTTTTAAAGAAGCCCTTTTTCTTTTTCTCGACTTTGAGATTTCCGCCGCGAAGGCCCTTGACATCAGTGATGTAAATACCGCTGACGATCGCCTTTACCTCTTTTTTTACGGGAACAGCATCAAAAATTTTTTCATCACAGACAAGTGTCATGATTTGCGGGCCGATCTTCGCCTTTACGATTGGCAGCTTTGAGCCGCGCAGGAGCTTCGGCGTCTGCGCGATAACAGCTGCGGGTAATCCCGATTCTTTGATTTTCATTCGCTTTTTATCAATGATCAGCATCGTGACAGACTGCTTTGCGGCATCGATCTGTGACTGCTGTTCCTCCTGCTTCTTTTGTGCTCTTTTCCCGAAAAAATAAAGAGCAACCAAAATGGCGAGCAATACGACGGTAATGACGATTAATGTAATAGTTAAGGTTGACACGATATACCTCCTCGTTTCATCAATAAATTGTAGATTGGACAATGAGTATTGTATCACAAACAGATTGCTGTATGCAATAGATAAAGTAAGAATCAGCGGGCAGCGGAAAATGTACGGGAAGCCCGCACAGGAGTATCAAGATGGAGCAGATATTAATTGATTTTCAGCTTACGTGGGATTGGATGATGGATAACCTTGTATATATTAATTTGGTTTGTTCCATCATCATTATCTTTTTTCAGAGGCGTGATCCGAAATCCGTCTGGGGCTGGCTTTTGCTGCTTTATTTTGTCCCGATTCTGGGCATTGCTTTTTATATGATGTTCGGACAGGATTTTCACAAGAGCAAAATGTTTCATATCAAGGAAATTGAGGATGAAATCAACTCCACGATTCACAGACAGGAGGACAGCATCTTAAGAAGAGAATTCGAGGAGAAGCAGCCTTCCGTCAAGCGGTATGCGGATCTGGTGCTGTATAACCTGCAAAGCGCAGGGGCGGTGTTTACGGATGACAACGATGTCAAGATTTATGCCGACGGCAAAGAAAAATTTGATGCGCTGATTGAGGATTTGAAAAAAGCGGAACACTATATTCATCTGCAATATTATATTATCCGCGAAGATGAGCTGTTTGGGAGAATTAAGGACGTGCTGACCGAGCGCGCTGAAAATGGTGTGGAGATCCGCGTACTCTATGATGCGATGGGGTGCAGGAGTACGGGAAGAAGGCTGTGGAAGGAGCTTCGGATGCATGGAATCCAGGTGGCGGAGTTTTTTCCGGCACTGTTCGGGCGCCTGCAGCTTCGCCTGAATTACCGCAACCATCGAAAAATTGTCGTGATCGATGGAAAGGTCAGCTATGTCGGCGGTTTTAATGTCGGCAGAGAATATTTGGGGCTGGATCAGCGCTTCGGCTATTGGCGGGATACACATCTGCGGATTACCGGATCCTCCGTTGTTTTCCTGCAGCTCCGTTTTATTCTCGACTGGAATTATGCGGCAAAGGAAAACCTGCTTAAAAAAAAGCAGTATTTTGAAATTCCGGATGATGCGGTGCGCGGCAGGACGGGCATCCAGATCGTTTCAAGCGGTCCGGACTCAACTTATGAGAATATTAAGAATAATTATCTGAAACTGATCACGCGTTCACGGGACAGCATTTATATTCAAACTCCATATTTTATTCCTGACGAGACAATCTTTGATGCGCTTCGTGTGGCGGCACTGTCCGGCGTGGATGTTAAGATCATGATCCCATGCAAGCCGGATCATCCGTTTGTCTATTGGGCAACTTATTCCTATATCGGGGATATGATCGCGGCCGGCGCGAAATGCTATACGTATGACAACGGATTTTTGCACGCCAAGGGGTTGATTTCCGATGGCAAGGCACTGAGCTTTGGGACGGCCAACATGGATATCCGCAGCTTTCAATTAAATTTTGAGGTGAATGCCACAATCTATGACGAAAATACCCCAGCAAAGATGCAGGAAATATTCATGGAGGATTTATCAAAATGTACGGAAATCACCGCTTATGTATATGGACAGAGGAGCCTGCTCGTACGCTTCAAGGAACAGCTCTGCCGCCTGTTTTCGCCGGTGCTGTGAGAAAAGCCTTCCTTTTGCGAGGCTGGTGTGATAAGATAATTTATCAGAGATGTTCGGAGTAGGATCAACTAATTTAGAAAGGAACTATTATGAAAAAAAGTTTATTGGTTTTAGGGGTGCTCAGTATGGCAGTTTGTCTGTCGGGATGCGGCAGTCAGGGCAGTGTCCGTGCGGAGGACTATATTACACTCGGAGAATACAAGGGATTATCGGTGACGCGGATGTCGACCGAGGTCACGGAGGAGGAAGTACAGGCAGAGCTTGACAATATGCTTACCAGCTCCGCAACGGCAGAGGAAATTACGGACCGGACGGATGTACAGGCAGGTGATGTGGCTAATATTGACTATACCGGCACGCTGGACGGTGAAGTATTTGAAGGAGGTTCGGCGCAGGGCTTTGAACTGGAAATCGGCTCGGGCACATTTATAGAGGGCTTTGAAGAAGGATTGATCGGCGCAAATGTAGGTGATACCGCTACGCTGAATCTGAAATTCCCGGATGAGTATACAAACAATCCGGATATGGCGGGGAAGGATGTTGTATTTGCGGTAAAGGTTAATTCCATCAGTAAGCAGGTTGAACCGGAGATGAATGATGCTTTCATTAAGGAGACAACAGGCGGGGAATATGCAACCGTAGAAGCCTATAAGGCATATCTGCTTGAGGAGATCGAGAGCAGTAATGTGGAATATGCGGACAGCACAATGTATACGGATCTATGGAATCAGGCGGTTGCCAATGCGACAATCAAGAAGGATATTCCACAGGAATACCTGCAGACAAAGATTGATAAAATGACGGAAAATGCGAAGTCCTATGCGGAAGCTTACGGTATGGATTTCGAGAGCTTTCTGACAAATTATATGGGGCTTGATGAGGCGGGCTTCCAGGAAGAAACCTCTAAATATGCCGAGACGGCGGCAAAGGAAAGCCTGGTGCTGCTTGCGATCGCGAAGGCAGAGGGTATTGAAGTGACCGACGAGGAGCTGGATCAGGCAATCAAGGATTATGTAGAACTTTACGGCTATGAGTCAGAGGCTGCATTCAAGGAAGATAACGATATGGACGATTTCAAGGAATACATTCTGACCTCGAAGGTACAGGAATTTCTTGCAGATCAGGCAATCATTACGTTAGAGGAGCAGTAACAGGAACAAGCGGACGGGCAGCGTTTCTGTGAAAATAGAACAAAAGGCAGGGGAATCACATGAATTTGGTATCAATTAAAGAGCTGTACAGAAACAGAGAACAATATTTGGAGAAAGAAGTGACAGTGGGAGGATGGGTAAGAAGTCTGCGAGATTCGAAAACCTTTGGTTTTATCGTGATCAATGACGGCACATTTTTTGAGACGCTGCAGATCGTTTATTCGGACGGGCTTTCCAATTTTGCAGAGGTTTCAAAGCTGAATGTCGGTACGGCGCTTATTATTAAGGGCAAGCTTGTCGCAACGCCGCAGGCAAAGCAGCCGTTTGAAATTCAGGCGGAGGAGATTACGGTAGAGGGAATGTCTACGCCGGATTATCCGCTGCAGAAAAAACGCCATACGATGGAATACCTTCGCACGATCACGCATCTGCGCGCAAGGACGAATACATTTCAGGCGGTATTTCGCGTTCGTTCCCTGATCGCATATGCGATTCATCAGTTCTTTCAGGAGAGGGATTTTGTGTATGTGCATACGCCGCTTATTACAGGCAGTGATTGCGAAGGTGCGGGAGAAATGTTCCGTGTGACGACACTTGATATGGACAGCCTGCCAAGGACTGAGGATGGCGGTATTGATTATACACAGGACTTTTTTGGGAAAGAGACGAATCTTACCGTAAGCGGGCAGTTAAATGGCGAGACTTATGCGATGGCATTCAAGAATATCTATACGTTCGGACCGACATTCCGGGCGGAAAACTCCAATACGACGCGTCATGCGGCAGAATTCTGGATGATAGAGCCGGAGATCGCATTCGCAGACTTAAAGGACGACATGATGCTTGCGGAAAGCATGATCAAATATATTATCCGTTATGTGCTGGAGCATGCACCGGAGGAAATGAATTTCTTCAATGAATTTGTCGACAAGGGTCTGCTAGAGCGCCTTAAGCATGTTGTAGATTCTGATTTTGCACATGTGACCTATACGGAAGCGATCAAGATTTTAGAGCAGCATAACGATCGGTTTGAATATCAGGTATTCTGGGGCTGCGATCTGCAGACGGAGCACGAACGTTACCTGACCGAGCAGGAATTTAAAAGGCCGGTGTTTGTGACGGATTATCCGAAGGAAATTAAGGCGTTTTATATGAAGCAGAATGAGGACGGCAAGACCGTTGCAGCAATGGACTGTCTTGTGCCGGGCATCGGTGAGATTATCGGCGGCAGCCAGAGGGAGGACAGCTATGAAAAGCTGCTTGCGCGTATGGACGAGCTTGGACTTCCGAGAGAGGACTATGAGTTCTATTTGGATCTGCGCAAGTACGGGTCTGCAAGGCATGCGGGCTTCGGACTCGGCTTTGAACGCTGTGTCATGTATTTGACAGGCATGTCGAACATTCGTGATGTGATTCCGTTCCCGAGGACGGTAAACAATTGTGAATTGTAATGTTGTTAAAAAATACCGGAGCAGATCCGGTATTTTTTGTTCCTGTTTTATAAAAGCACTCCGTGCAGGATGCGCATTTGCACGTAAGGCATGATGTTTACTTTTTTCTTGAATTATAAGGACAGGTTGTGTATAATAATAATGAGTTTACATAAGGGGTGTAAGCTTCGTTTCAGGGGTGAGTATAAATGAAAAAAAGAATACTATGTGCGGCTCTGGCAGTTGTCCTGGGTCTTTTACCTGGTATGCAGGTAAATGCGACGACAATTTCCGATGCGAAAAAACAAAAGGAAGACGCGGAGAGTAAGCTTAATTCCGTTAATGAAAGTATTGAAGATATAGAAAGCGGCAAAGAGGAGATCGAAGGCGAGATTGAAGAAATCGACGGCCAGCTGGTGGATTTGCTGCTTACAGTCGATATTCTGTCAGGCGATATCAGTGACAAAGAGGGTCAGATTCAGGAAGCGCAGGTGCAGTATGATGATGCCAAGGCAAAGGAAGAGGCACAGCATACCGCGATGAAAAAGCGCATCAAATTTATGTATGAAAAGGGCGATAGGACTTATCTGGAGCTTTTCTTACAATCTCAAAGTATTTCCGATTTAATTAATAAAGTAGATTATGTGGAGAAGCTTTATGAATATGACAGAAAGCTTTTATTAGATTATCAGCAAACTAAGGAAGAGGTTTTGGAATTAAAGACAAGTCTGGAAAATGAAAAGGCCGAGATGGAAGAGATGCAGGCCGATTATCTTTCCCAGACCGATTCCCTGCAGGCGATGATTGATGAAAAGCAGGGTTCTATAGATGATTTCGATACGCAGCTCACCGCAGCGAAAAAGCAGGCGAGTGCTTACCAGACGGAAATAAAGGCACAGACGGCAGCGATTAAGCAGCTTGAGGCAGAGGAAGCGGCCCGGAAGAAGGCCGAAGAGGAAGCCAGAAAGAAGGCCGAGGCGGAAGCGGCCGCAAAAAGAAAAGCAGAACAGGAGACAGCGAGTGCATCCTCAGGAGGCAGTTCTACCGGCGGCGGTTCATCGGGCGGCTCCGGTACGGGACAAGAGGTTGCCAGCTATGCCAGTCAGTTTGTCGGCAATCCCTATTTGGCGGGTGGGACTAGCCTGACAGGGGGCGCGGATTGTTCCGGCTTTACCTGGGCGGTCTATCAGAATTTTGGGGTCAATCTCCCGCGAAGCTCCTATGCACAGGCGTGTGTAGGGACAGAGGTGAGCTATGCCGATGTACAGCCGGGGGACATTATTTATTATGGAGGGCATGTGGCAATTTATGTCGGAAACGGAACGATCGTACATGCAAGTACGGCCGCGACCGGCATTAAATACAGCAGTGCGCTTTACAGGACAATTATTACGATCAGAAGATTTGTATAGATACAGTCAGGCTGGTTGTATAAAATAAAGAAAAGCCGGTAACGTTATGTTATCAGCTTTTCTTTTTATCCACCTCTATTATACAATATTTTTTAATTAATTTCCAGTCTTTAAATGTGTTTGCGAATGTAGTAAAATCGGGAGTCAGAAGAGAAATAACAGAAGCTTTGGCCGACTTGGTATGTTTGCGCAATACGAGACATAAAATTTATCAGATTTTTTGAAAGATTGTCTGAGGGAGGACACTATGGAGGAGAGCAATATAGACGGAATGTTTGACCTAATGCTTGTGGAGCAGCAGAAAAAGGAAGTACAGAGAGTCATTTCCTGCAATGAAAAAACCGAACAGTACGGCTTATCCTTGACAGTGGAAGATGCACAGGAACTGATGGTGTACAGAAGCGATGCTCTGCAGGAAGCCCGAAGAATTGAATTTGGAGAAGGAATCCTGCCGGAGCTCATTTTTGCGTTCTGTGACTCGGATTTTATTAATCAGGACAATTATACCGAAACACTGGGACAGCTGCAGGAGTTGTTTTATATGTATAAAAACGAATCTCAGGATGGACTGACGGACACCGAACTCATTAAATTTATGCGGATACAGTTTGACGAGGTCTGCTTCGGAGACATTGACTATTTAAGGGAAACCTGTCTGGAGCGCTTTGCACGTGCGGTACGTGCCGGACATCAGAATCAAATGCAGAGCCGTCTGCGGGATGAATATGTATTGCGGGAAACAGAAAACGAGTATGAAGGGCTGGATGAGGAAACAAGATGGGAACGGGAAGTGTATTTTCAAAAGCTTGAGGATTTATTTGGGTGAGATGGGTTTTTTGGATTGAGAGATCGGCAATATGAAAAAATTGCCGGCTCTTTTTTTGTTTAATAAAAAGTATAGTTTTTGCAACCTTTTTTTGTTTATTTTATAAAATATTAAATAGAAATTGACAAATAAAAATAATTCTGTCTAAATAATATTTGTATATAATGTTTTATAATTCTTTTTAAAGGAAACGTTTCTTGTTTATATTTACAACAATTTTATGGATTTTATAATTTTGAGAGGTGTTGATTTTGATAAATTCAGGAGGATAAAAAAGATGAAAAATTACAAAAAAGTAGTAGGTATGTTACTTAGTGCCGCAATGTCAGTTACATTGTGTGCTTGTGGAAGTACTTCTGCAGAACAGGCAGAAAATTTGGATAAAGCAACTGCAACAACAGAAGCGATAGGAACAGAGGAAACAGCAGCGACAGATACAGCAGCAGGTTCCTTCTCGTTATTTCATTTTCATGAAGAAGACGGAGCGGGAACATCAAAGGCATTCTGGTCTGCCGCAAAGACCTTTCAAGAAGCAAATCCGGACATTTCGATCGAGTATCAGTTTACCGACAGCAATAATTATGAAGAGAAGCTGACAACTTTAATGGCGGGAGAGGAATTGCCGGATGTTTTTCTTACAAAAGGAGATATGCTCGGAACACTCGCAGATGCCGGCCTGATACAGTCTCTGGATCAATATGTGCAAGCTGACTCGGAGTGGGCGGCTTCTTATGCGGAAGGTGTATTTAGCGACTGCACTTATGACGGAAAGGAATGGGGCGTACCATTTCAGATGCAGGCAAACTGTATCGGCGTATACAATGAAGAAATTTTTAAGGAGTGCGGCGTAGAGAGCTGGCCGGAAACATGGGATGAATTACTGGATGCATGTGATAAGATTGCAGCCAAGGGGTACACACCGATTGCGATGGGAAATAAGGATCAGTGGCTGGCTGAGTCGGCTGTATTTAATACCTATGCATATAAATATGTGGGGGGAGACTGGTTTGACAGTTTGAAAAACAATCAGGGCGCAAAATTTACAGATGAGAAATTTGTTGAAGCGTTAACAGGATTTCAGGCAATTGCGGCAGCAGGCTATCTGAACATTGATGTCAACTCGATTAATCAGGATGAAATGTATTCTCTTTATTACAATAAACAAGCGGCTATGTTCTTTAACGGTGCATGGGCAATCGGCACCATAACGGAGAATGCTCCCGAGGAAGTATTGGCAAATACACATTTGGGATTAATGCCGGCCGTAACGGGCGAGTCGGGAACAAAGTTTGATACGGCAGCAGGTGCAGGCTGGAATTATGTCATAAAGGCAGATTTGGAAGGTGAAAATTTAACAGCGGCGCTGGCGTTCTTAAAGCAGGTTACGACGGGTGAATATGCGGATGAAGCGCTGTGCAACGGATTTTTCTCCGCAGCGATGGCATCGGACAAGGTGTCTGAAACAGACATGCCGACTTTATTTGCGGAATATGCCAATTTGGAGGCTACGATGAATTTCCTTCCGATATTTGACTGCCAGTTGCCCGCCGAGATCGGAAGCGGTGTCTTATTTGCCGATACGCAGCAGTTAATTGCAGGTACGATTACACCGGAGGACATGGCGGCGGATTGCCAGTCTACGATGGAAGCAAATTATTAGTAGATGGAAGGAATTTGGGTGCGTGCCGGAATTGGTACTCCGGACGCACTCTTTTTCGAAACGGGAGGTATGACGGATGAATATACGTCAGGTGAGGTCCAAGAGGCAATATGCGCTTATTTATACATTAGTTTTAATCCCCTTTTCCTATTTTTTGTATATTTTAATCATCCCTTTAGGGACATCAGTATATTATAGCCTGACAAAATGGAAAGGAGTCGGAGATCCTAAATTTGTCGGATTCAGTAATTACATCACATTACTCAACGATAAAAATTTCTGGCTGGTGACAAAAAATACGTTTATTTTATCGGCTATTTGTGTGCTGGGACAGGTTGGAATTGCGCTTATCATCGCTTTTTTAATGACGATAAGACGGCTGAAATGGAAATCGTTTCATAGGGCGGTCATCTTTTTTCCGGTCGTTATGGCGCCGATCGTTGTAGGCTATGTATGGAGATTTATTTATAATACGAATTATGGTTTGCTGAATACTTTTTTGCGGTCGATAGGAAAAAAGGAATGGATCAGGAGTTGGCTTGATGATTCGGCAATTGTGCTTAATTCGGTTTCGATTCCGGTCATTTGGCAGTATATCGGTTTGTATATGATTCTTTTAATGAGCGCGATTTCGGCAATTCCAAAGGAAGTATTTGAATGTGCGGAAATAGACGGTGCAACGGGATTTAAAAAATCCATTTATATCACACTTCCGCTCATATGGGATACGTTAAAAATCTGTATTATCCTATGCGCCTCCGGCACAATGAAAATATATGACCATATTGTTGCGCTTACAAACGGCGGTCCGGGAAAAGCGTCCTCTTCTCTGGCGTTATATTGCTATGATTATACATTCAAATTCGGCAACTTTGGAATGGGTGCCGCAATCGCGGTATTTATCCTCCTGTTTGCTGTCGGCATCAGCCTGGTTATACAATTGATTATGGGGAGGAAAAAAGTTTGACAGTGAAAGAAAAAATAAAACATTATGGAGCTGATCTTGCTGTAAATATCCCGATCATGGTATTGTCGCTTTCGTGCATATTTCCTGTTTTCTGGCTGATTTATTCTTCACTCAAAACGGATCAGGAATTTGCGGTCAGCCCTGCTGCATTACCAAAATTATTACATTTTGAGAATTATGTGAATGCGTTTGGCCGGGCAAAATTCGGCGTCTTCTTTTTCAACAGTGTATTTAACAGCGTTTTATCTTTGTTTTTTGTATTGGTGCTGTCATTTACTATCGGTTACATTTTATCGCGGTACCGTTTTCCGGGAAGAAATCTGATTTATATGATTTTAATGGCAGGCATCATGATTCCTGTTTATGCGTTGATCGTGCCGATTTTTATCCAGTTTAAGCAGATTGACCTTTTAAACAGCAGATTTACCTTAATTCCGATTTATGTGGCGTTTGAGCTTCCCACCTCCGTTTTTCTGATTGACGGATATTTAAAGGGGATTTCGATTGATCTTGAGGAAGCGGCTACGATCGACGGGGCCGGCATGCCGAGGATTATGTTTTCCATTATGATGCCGGTATGCAGGCCGATCATGATGACCGTAGTTATTTTGACATTTATGCATGTATGGAATGAGTTTCCGTTTGCACAGGTTATGATCAATCAGGAAACATTGAAAACCATTCCGATCGGACTTACTTATTTTACATCACAATATATGACACAATATACGCTGCTTTTGGCAGCTCTTTCAATGGCAACCATCCCCGTACTGGTCGTATATTTATTTTTCCATAACAAGATTATGGAAGGAATGATGGCAGGTGCGGTAAAAGGCTGATGAGGTGATAAGGTGAAGGTTGAAGGATATGAAATAATCAGTCCTTATGTCAGAATGATGCGAATAAAGAAGGCATTGACCATGAGCGGAAAGTGGAGAGATATCGACAATGTATTTACGTACATTGCGCAAGGCTCCGCTGAGTTTGTTGTTGATGGAAAGAAGTATGTTTTAGGCGTCGGGGACGTGATTATTATTCCGCCATTTAAAACGCATGTCGTCATGTCTCTCGAACAGGAACCGCTCGTGCAGTTTATTTTTCATTTTGATTTTTTCGAAACGGAAATCAGTAAAGAATTAAAACATCAGGATATATTGGAACAAGGAATTGATTATGAAATTCCGAAGGGCGAAAAGCTGATTGGAGATCAGGTCGTGGTATCCTCGCTTAATGAGAACGACAGGGCAGAGATCAAGAAGCTTTATTTGAGCATGTATAAAGAGTTTGCGGAAGAAAAGGATTACAAGGACATAACATTAAAAGCCTATGCGACGCTGCTATTGATCTTATGTCTGCGCAATGGCATGCAGGAACTGGAAAAACAGGATATGAGCAGCTTCCGAAAAACGAAATCATGGGTTCATATAGAAAATGCAATTGCATACATCAATAAGCACTATATGGAGGAAGCTTTAAGCAATGAGACGATCAGCTATGCGATTGGAGTGACGCCGAATTATCTGACAAGAGTATTTGGTGATTATCTGGGCATTTCCCTTCATAGATATATTATTAATCTAAAGGTAGAAAAAGCGCAGCAGATATTGACACTTGGAAAAATGAACATTACGGAGACGGCGGAAAAAGCAGGATTTTCCGGGATCCATGCGTTTAGTAAGACATTTAAATCTGTGATTGGCATGACGCCAAGCGAATATATTAATTATGCGGCGCAAAAAGAAACAATTATTCCGAGTAATATTAAAAAAGAAAGCAAATGACATCTGTAAAAAAACAGTATCATAGAAAGAGGCGGACATGTGGATAGAGGGAAATTATAGACGTAATTTATTGGATATGCATATTGACGATTGGAGCGAGGAATTTTTATCAAAGCTGAATTGTGATGAATATGTGGAAGCACTGAAGGCTGCCGGTGTGCAGGCGGCAATGATAAAGGCGAAGTCGCATACGGGCTTGAATTATTTTCCGGGAAAGATCGGCAGGATGCATATGGGCCTTAAGGGACACGATTTTTTGAGGGAAATGATAGAAAAATGCCATGCGGCAGGGATTGCCGTACAGGTTTATTTTACACAGGTGTTTGATAATTGGGCGTATGATAACCATCCGGAATGGAGATGCATCGGACCGGACGGAAAAACATTTCGGGAATACAGGAATGGAAATAACTTTAAAACAGGCCGTTATGGGATTGTATGTCCGAATAATCAAGGATATCGGCAGTATGTAAAAGAAAATTTGCAGGAATTGAATCGAAATTATAAATTTGAAGGAATGTTTCTGGATATGACCTTCTGGCCGGATATTTGCTTTTGCCCAAGCTGCAGGGAGAGATATCTAGCCGAGACGGGCAGGGAGCTGCCGCGCATAATTGACTGGAAAGATCCTGATTTCAAAGAGTATGCTTATAGCAGAGAAGAATGGATGGCGGACTATGCCCGTTTTGCTACAAACGCCGTCAAGGAAATCAATCCCGAGGTCACGATAGAGCATCAGTTTTCGATGATTACGTCACCCTGGTTCAATGCGAGCAGCGAGCTTCTGATGGAAGCGGTCGATTATGCGGGAGGAGATTATTACGGCGGTTTTCTGCAGCAGACTTTTATCAATAAATATTATAAGAACGTGTCCCCAAGCCTGCCGTTTATTTACCATACTTCCAGATGCGATCCGGAACTGATGTTCCATACGACGACAAAAACGAAGGAAGAGCTGCTTTTACATGTGATCACGGCACTTGTACATAATGGCGCGTTTCTGCTTGTGGATGCCATTAACCCGGATGGTACGATCGTTCCCGAAGTATACCATGGAGTGATTAAGGAAATTTATGATATCACAAGATCCTATGAGGACTATGTGAGTGGAAAGATTAAGCATAATGCGGCGGTGTGGTTTGCCAGCCACGCAAAGTATGATCCTGATGAAACCGGCGTCAGTATGGAGGAAAAGAGCTTTAACAGGAAAATATATATGGAGGCGCCGGTTTCAGCGACTGCCGTGCTGCGCGAAAATAATATATCCTATGATGTGATCGGCAGTAAAAATATTGCGGATGAAGCGGCGGATGTGCTGATCCTTTCCCATGTGGCTAATATTAGGGAAACTGAAATGGACGACATAGAAGCTTATATCAAAAAGGGCAAGAATCTTTTTATCAGCGGTCCGATCGGAAATGAACGGCTGGAAAAGCTGCTCGGCGTAAAAAGTGTCGGAAAAACGGAGCATACCTTCACCTATATGAGCCCTACCGAAGCAGGAGAGGTATTCTTTGAAGGCTTTTCCAAGAAGGTGCCGCTGACAATTTCATCCGCACAGTATCGGATCGAGATAGAGGATGATACAGATTGCACAGTTTTGGCAACATTGACGCTGCCGTATACCTTAACGGGAACAGCGCAGTTTTCTGCTATTCATTCAAATCCGCCCGGAATTTACACGGATAAACCGTGCGCAATCAAAAAAAGGATAGGAAACTCCGTTATTATATGGACGGCTGCCCCGATAGAAATGTCGCAGCCATATGGCAGCAGGCAGGTATTCTGCCGGATGGTAAAATCGCTTTGCACGTTGATGAAGTTTACCTCCAACGCTCCTAAATTTGTCGAGGTCATCAACTGGGAAAAGAGCGGAAAAGATTATTTTGCAGTGATTAATCAACAGGAGGAGTCTCCGATCGCGCCGATGTATGACTTGTTTGTAAAGGTAAAGGGGGAAGGCCTGAAGGGAAACATGCTGCCGGGCAAAGAGGAACTGAAAACGGAAGCTTCGGAGGGCTTTACTAAAATTTATCTGCCAAGACTGGATGTTTTTCAAATATTTGTTGTAGAATAAGAATAGTGAAAATCAAGTTGAAACAGGAGGTATCAAAATGAAGTACGGTATTTATTTTGCTTACTGGGAAAAGGAGTGGGCGGCAGATTACAAAAGGTATGTAAAAAAGGTAAAGGAATTGGGTTTCGATATTCTGGAGATATCCTGTGCGGCGGTTGCCAAGATGGAGAAACAGGAGCTGAGCGAGCTGAAGGCGGAGGCAGAGGCTTATGATATCATGCTTACCGCGGGATATGGCCCTGCGGCGGAGGAGAATCTTGCCTCACCGGATACCGCAATTGTTAAGAATGCGGTTTCGTTTTATTCCTCTGTATTGAAAAAGCTGGAATTCCTTAATATCCATACGATCGGCGGAGGGATTTACTCTTATTGGCCGGTAGATTATACAAAGAAAATTGATAAGCAGGGCGACTGGGAGCGGAGTGTAAATAATGTCCGCACAGTAGGAAAAATTGCAGGGGACTGCGGTGTGGAATACTGTCTGGAGGTGCTGAACCGATTTGAGGGCTATTTATTAAATACCTGTGCGGAGGCGAAGAAATTCGTTGAACAGGTGGATGAGCCCAATGTCAAGATCATGCTGGACACGTTTCACATGAACATAGAAGAGGACAGCATGCTGGATGCGATTTTACTGGCAGGTGACCGATTAGGACATTTTCATGTGGGTGAAAATAACCGCCGTGTTCCCGGCAAGGGCGGTCTGCCGTGGTATCAGATCGGCAGTGCTTTGCGTACGATCGGATATAACAAAAATGTTGTGATGGAACCGTTTGTAAAAAGCGGCGGAACGATCGGATCGGATATTAAAGTATGGCGGGACCTGAGTGAGGGTGCATCCGAGGATCAGCTTGACAAGGACGCAAAGGACTCCGCTGCCTATTTAAAATATGTATTCAGCGGGCCGAATTCGGATTATTAGAATATCCTCTATTGCCCTTGCATAAACTGTAAAAACAAGTTTATCAGGGGGATTTCCTTGAAAGAATATATTGAGGAAAGGGCAGTGGACGTTGCTAATTATATTATAGAGTCAAACGCAACGGTCAGGCAGACTGCGAGGAGATTCGGAATCAGTAAGAGCACAGTACATAAGGATGTCACGGAACGTCTTGCACAAATTAATCCGTCATTGGCAAGTCAGGCGAGGAAAGTGCTTGATGTAAACAAATCAGAGCGGCATATCCGTGGCGGACTTGCGACGAAGGAAAAATATCTGCACCAACATATATAAAGAATAAAGAGCCTGTTTCCGGGCTCTTCGCACGCAAAATGCACAAGTCTCACCCATGCAGGCATCAGGAGCCTGAGCGGACTTGTGCATTTCGCTTTAGCTTCCGTCTAAATGTTACGCAGCATACTTATAAGCTCCAGCAGGCTGTTATCGGTCATTGCCTCGATCTGCCCGGCATCGGTCAGGGCAGCGAGCGCCGGATCGACGGGGATTTTGCATACGGTATCTATGCCGTGTCTGGCGGCGGTTTCCTCTATGCGGCTCTCTCCGAAAATGGAATGTATGCTGCCGCAGTCGGGACATTTGTAATAGCTCATATTTTCGACGAGCGCAAGCACCGGAATATCCATCATGGCTGCCATGTTGACGGCCTTTTCCACGATCATGCCGACAAGCTCCTGCGGAGAAGCAACAATAATCACACCGTCCACGGGCAGAGACTGAAAGACGGTCAGCGGCACATCACCCGTTCCGGGCGGCATATCCACAAACATATAATCCACATCTTCCCAGATAACATCCGTCCAAAACTGTGTAACGGTGCCTGCAATAATCGGCCCCCGCCATACGACCGGATCCGTATCGTGATCGAGCAGCAGATTGACGGACATGACAGAAATGCCGCTCAAGCTCTTAACCGGGTGCATGCCGAGTTCATCCGCATATGCTTTTTCTTTGATTCCAAAAGCCTTCGGAATAGACGGTCCTGTGATATCCGCATCCAGAATGGCCGTGCGGTATCCTTCCCGGCGCATCATGACGGAAAGCAGGGAAGTTACAAGGCTCTTGCCGACTCCGCCCTTGCCGCTGACTACGGCAATGACCTTATGGATATGCGAGAGGTCGTTTGGTGCCTGTCTGAAATCCTTCTTTCCCGTTTCCTGATGACTGCAGTTTTCACCGCAATTGCCGCAGTCACTATTACATTCCTGACTCATTCTGATTCCCCCATTTCTATTCATTGTCTGTTAAACACGGCCAAATACCGGATTATCAGGTGCCGGATATTGCTTTAAAACAGCATGCCGGATCAAGCGTCAGCCATCACTATATTTTGTCTGCCATACACCGTGCAAATAGCGGGTAACAAATACGATGGCACGGAACAGCCAGTCGATGACCATCGCAATCCATACGCCGACGATATTCATGTTAAACTGCATGACCAGCAGATAGCTTGCGGCAATTCGGAACGTCCACATGGAAAAAATGGCGATGCCCATCGTGAATTTGACATCGTTGGAAGCCCGCAGCGTATTCGGAAGTACAAAGGCTTCCGGCCAGAACAGCATCGCACAGACCGCATGCAGACAAATCAGTACCTTTGCCGCCGAAGATGCATGCGGAGAAAGCCGATATATTTTCACAATCATGGGTGACAGAAGAATGAGCACCATGCTGATGACTCCCGTATAAATATGTATTTTTACCATAAGCTTTTTCGTATAGTATTTTGCCTGTTCGAAGTCACTTGCTCCGATGCAGACGGATACGACCGAAAGAAGGGCCAGAGACATCGCGTTTCCGGGAATAACATTTAATGTCGCAAGATTTCCGGCAACGGCGTTGGCCGCGATTGCATAAGTACCGCAGGAGGAAACGAGGCTTAAAATAAGGATCTTTCCAAGCTGAAAAATGCTGTTTTCCAGACCTGTCGGGATGCCGATATATAAAATTCTGGAAATCATTTTTTTATGAAAACGGAATTCAAAAGTCTTCCGGTCGAGGTGAATTGTATTTTTCTTATGAAATAGCATTACCATGATGATAGCTGCCGCCGCGTACCGGGCGATCGTTGTGGAAATGGCAGCTCCGGCCACACCCATTTGCATTTCAAAGATCAGAATGACATTTCCGACAGCATGAATGACATTCATGATAAGCGAAATCCACATCGTTACCTTGGAGTTGCCCATCGTACGAAACAGCGCTGTACATCCGTTATATAGCGCAAGCGCCGGTATCGAAAGACCGGTGATAATCAAATAGGTATTTGCCGCGCTTTCGACGTCACGATCAATATTACCGAATACGACCCGTAAAATAAAGCTTTTGCCGAGCAGATACAATATCATGATTGCGATGGAGGAGACAACGACAAACAGTACAATCTGGTTTGCCGCCTTGCATGCATTTTCCTTGTTTCCCTGTCCGAGATAATGTCCCGCGACAACCGCACCTCCCGTCGCAAGCGCCCCAAACAGCCCAATCAGCAGAATATTGATATTATCCACCAGCGAGACACCCGATACCGCCGCTTCTCCGACACCCGAAATCATCACAATATCGAGCATCCCGACGGTTACCTCCAGAATCTGCTCCATCACAAGCGGACCGATCAATTTATTTAATGCCTTTTTTGAAAAAAGAAGGCTCTTTTGTTCTGTCTCCATTAACTGCCTCATCTCATGCAATTTACCATGCAACACATATTCTAGCAGTAATTTGTAAATATGCAAGATATTATTTGAAAGAACTTTTATTTTTTTAAAATAAAAAATATATTACACTGTAGCTTAACACTTGCTGTCAAGCTGCGTTAAAACGTGATTTAAGAGATGATTTCTGTTTTGCGGAGCAAATTGCACCCAGAAATCATACGTTGCTGAGAACGGAGTGAACAGTAATGCATATTTTCAAAATATGAGCTGTCTCAAGTGAAAACAACTGTCAAATGAAAACAACTTGTATAATTGAGCGGTTTTCTTTATAATAAGTTTGTCGGAATGAAGCTGGACAGTGTAGTTTTCATTCTGCCATTGAACTATTAAAGATGAATTTGAATTATAAATGCTTGTCATACAGAAATGATCTGGCCATTCAGATGCGGAGCTTTACCGGCTTTATCTAAGAAATCAGTATGACAACAGAGGAGGAAGCATGAAAAGAGAAACCGTTATTGTGCTGGACTTTGGCGGACAGTACAATCAGCTTGTGGCGAGACGCGTCAGGGAATGTAATGTATATTGTGAAATTTATTCCTATAAAACCCCGCTTGAGAAAATTAAAGAAATGAACCCGAAAGGAATTATCCTGACGGGCGGCCCGAACAGCTGCTATGAGCCAGATTCCCCGACGTACAGCAGGGAGCTGTTTGAACTGGGTATTCCGATTCTCGGACTATGCTATGGCGCACAGCTCATGATGCATGTCCTCGGCGGCAAGGTTGAACGCGCCAAAGTACGCGAATACGGAAAGACGGAAGTAGTTATAGAAAATGAAACGGCTCTTTTTCAGGGAATTCATAACCCTGCGATTTGCTGGATGAGCCATTTTGATTATATTTCAAAGGTCGCGCCGGGATTTACGGTCACCGCCCATACGGCGGACTGTCCCGTGGCTGCGGCACAATATGAAGAGCAGAAGCTCTATGCGATTCAGTTCCATCCGGAGGTGCTTCACACCGTGCAGGGAAAGGAAATCCTGCATAATTTCGTCGGCGGTATCTGCGGCTGCTCCGGTGACTGGAGGATGGATTCCTTCGTGGAAACCTCCATCAGTGCGATTCGTGAAAAAGTAGGAACAGGCAAGGTCCTTTGCGCCCTGTCCGGCGGCGTGGATTCCTCTGTCGCCGCAGTCATGCTCTCCAAAGCGGTCGGCGATCAGCTGACCTGTGTCTTTGTGGATCACGGACTTCTCCGCAAAAATGAAGGAGATGAGGTAGAAGAGGTATTCGGACCGAACGGCCCTTATCAATTAAATTTTATCCGCGTCAATGCACAGGAACGTTTTTATTCCAAGCTGGCAGGGGTGTCGGAGCCGGAGGGAAAGCGCAAAATTATCGGTGAGGAGTTTATCCGCGTATTCGAGGAAGAAGCCAAGAAAATCGGTGCCGTGGACTTCCTCGTACAGGGAACCATCTATCCCGACGTTGTGGAGAGCGGCCTCGGCGGAGAATCCGCCGTCATCAAATCTCACCACAATGTGGGCGGACTTCCCGATTATGTGGATTTCAAGGAAATCATCGAGCCGCTGCGCGATCTCTTCAAGGACGAGGTTCGCAAGGCCGGTCTGGAGCTTAGCATCCCTGAAAACCTCGTATACCGTCAGCCATTCCCAGGCCCGGGTCTCGGTATCCGCATCATCGGTGAGGTCACCGCCGAAAAAGTCAAGATCGTACAGGACGCAGATGCCATCTACCGCGAGGAAATCGCCAAAGCGGGCATTGCCGGCGGTATCGGCCAATACTTCGCCGCCCTGACCAATATGCGCTCCGTCGGCGTCATGGGTGACGAACGCACCTACGACTACGCAATTGCACTTCGCGCGGTCAATACGATTGATTTTATGACTGCCGAATCCGCCGAAATTCCCTGGGAAGTGCTCCAGAGAGTGACAAGCAGAATTGTAAACGAAGTGTCGCATGTAAACCGGGTGCTTTATGATTTGACGGGAAAGCCGCCGGGGACGATTGAGTTTGAATAAAAATTTTGAGCCCGCAAAGCCTTGTAAAATAAGGATTTGTGGGCTCTCTTTATGTCGTTTGGTACTATTTTGGTACTATGCGGACGTCTATTCAATGAATAAGAAAATCTCACTTTTTTGTACAAAATCACAGATTTTGTATAAAATTTTTTCGGAAGAGCTTAGGCATGAGGCCATGTAATCTTCCAATCAAAATAATCATTGGCACTAATGGTGCCATCCGCAAGTTCTTTTTTCTTTGTATTCCATTCTAACAAAAAATCATTTACCAATCCATATTCAAAAGTTAAAGCAACAGGAGCACCTGACGCCATGTACTCATTGTGATTGTAGGTCATCTTGACATCGGCATCTTTTGTCACAGGTTTCATTTCATTAAGACGAATGAGATTTCCAGGAGCAGTGTATTCAGGGAAATGTTTTCCTCTTCCTTCTCCATCAGAGCTGGAAGAAAGACTTTCTTCTAACCAGAAAAGTGTTTCGATGATATCCTCGGCGGCACCAAGGCTGTAATCATCAAGTGCTTTGTAGTTACATTGCAACACTTCAGCTATTTTAAGTAACATATCCTGCTTTGGAACACGAGCCCCAGTTTCGTACTGAGCAATTCGTACCGACATGCTTTTGCCTTCAAAGCCAAGTGCTGCACCGAACTCGTCCATGGTCATTTTTCGAAATACTCTTATTTTTTTAATTCGTTCACCAAGAGTCATAAAGAACCTCCGTTCATATTCTAATCTAATTTGCTAAGAAAAGTATAACACATCAAAAATGAAATGAAAAGATTTCTATACAAAATAATTTAGAAAAATTATTAACATTCTAAACATATTAGTATAGTATATGTCTAAAGTGATTTATCTATACAGAATAGTATAGAAAATATATCAAAAGAGAAAGGAGACACAAACACAAGTAATTCCAAACAAATCGTACATTGACAATTAAATGAGCTGTATCAGAATATAACAGACTTTCGCCAAGACCATCTGAAATTTTTAGTAGTAATATAGAAATTTCAAATCGAGCGAAGATGACACTCCCCTAAGAGCAAACAGGTAGGGTACCTCGCACAGGAGCGACACTAACAAAGTAGAATCCTTTTCTACTTTGTTGAGGCTGGTTGGAACACCAGCAGATTTTGATACGAACGGAAGCCAAACCTCAAATGTCCTCAAATTTTCTATTAGATGCAACGATTAACAAATTTATTTTGAAGGAGGTGGGATGTATGCAAGAGATGTTTATTCATGCAGAAGAAGTAAGAGAATTGTTAGGAATCTCTCGTTCAAAGGCTTACGGAATTGTACGTCGGTTGAATGACGAGCTGAAAGAACGTGGACTTATTACTTTAAATGGTAAGGTCAGCAGAAAATATTTCATGGAAAAGATCTATGGAAGCGATAATGCTGACAAACAATAAAAAGAGGTAAGGTGGCGATCCTGTCGTCACCTTACTTTATATGGAGAGAGAAGGAAGGAGTGATTTTATGCCAGCATATAAAGACAGTGTAACTGGCACGTGGTTTGTAAAGTTCTACAGTAAGAACTGGACAGGCGAAAACAGACAGATTAAGAAACGAGGATTTGCAACGAAGCGAGAAGCCTTGGAATTTGAGCGTAATTATAAAGTTAGGGAAGAGTGTAATCTGGATATGACATTTGAAAATTTCTTCAAGCTATATTCAGAAGATATTATGGGACGATTGAAACGAAATACCTGGCTGACGAAGGAGCATATTATTCGGACTAAGATTTTGCCGTATTTTCAGAGCCTAAAGATGAATGAGATATCGGCATCGGATGTACTGAAATGGCAAAATGAGATGATAGCTTATCGGGATGAGAACGGAGTGGGGTATTCTGAGACCTATCGAAAGACTATGCACAATCAGTTGAGTTGCTTATTCAATCACGCATGTAGGTATTATAACTTAAAAAGTAATCCTGCTCGAAAAGCTGGTTGCATGGGGAAGGAAGAGTCAAAGGAAATGTTGTTTTGGACAAAGGAAGAATATAAGAAATTTTCAGAAGCCATTATGGATAAGGAAATTTCATTTTATTCTTATGAAATGCTTTACTGGACAGGAATCAGGCTTGGAGAACTTCTGTCACTTACAATGGAAGATTTTGATTTTACGAAAAATACAGTCAGAATCAATAAATCCTATCAGCGATTGGAGAAGCAGGATCTAGTGACTACTCCTAAAACTCCAAAGAGTAAACGAACCATAAAACTTCCAAAGTTCTTGGTGGAGGAGATGAAAGAATATTTTGCCATGCTTTATGGATATGAGAAGACAGATCGAATTTTTCCAGTTACCAAGAGTTACCTGCATCATGAAATGGAACGAGGTTGTAAGAATTCTAAGATAAAGAAAATTCATATTCATGATCTAAGGCATACCTATGCAACATTTTTCGACCTTTTTCGCCGGATTTATCACTGCTCTTATAGTGAAATATCCTGGTTTTTAATAAAAAAGCATCATAAAAGTCAATTTATGACCTCTTTGATGCTTTTTTATTTGAATTCGTCTTGAATAACCTATACGGGGATGTTTTTGAGTCAGATCATGAAATCTTACTCTTATACTATTTAGCGTCTATCATGATGCGGTTTACATTCCTTATTTCAATCGGCACCAGATTCTGATATGTTTGAAGGACTGTATCATAAAGACTGCCCACATATTTGGGAGCTTCTATAGTTATGGCAGCATAATATTGAATATTATCAGCAGTAAACCCATTACGATCTATGGCATGCAAAGTCAAAGCAGGGTTGAGTAATGAGGAGCCCCTCATACGCTGTTTTTTCTTGATAACCGTATCCCATTTAAACTCAGTTGCTCTCAAGTCTGATTCATTCCAGGAATGCCTTGCCGAATGGCTTGCTGGGAACTCTGATCGAATATATCCCTCGTCTATCAGTGCTTTGGCTTTTTGTACATCTTCAGGCTTAAATAAATTCAATTTTTTTGTGCTTATTATCTTTCGAGTCCTTCGATCTTTTTTATAGAAGTTAAAAGTCATGTCGTGTGGAATAAATACATCTTCTATGCAATTGTTTGTATATGCGTCTGGATCGTTTACATATGGAGCTACAATTGTTGTTATGGTCCAGGAAACATTGACCATACCTTTAACTGCATTTATTTTAGGTGAAAAGATTGGCAAATGTACCGTTTGTGAAGCCTCAAGTGTCCCTGCATATAAAATAGTAACTCTTTTATCATCGCATAATAGAATATCTGCGGCATCCTCGTGACAATAACCATGGCCTTGTTCTTCTTGTGACAAAAGTTCATCTACCGATGAGTTATGTATCAACAAAGTTCTTCCAATATGAGGAACAATATTTTCGCTTTGAGCCATAAGTTTGCCAATTTTATTTACTGATAATGGAGAAGCAAAACTAGTTCCAGCAGACATAGATAAGGTGTTTGCTTGTGATCCGACTAAAACAAATGGTCTATCTAAACTTCCACCAAATTCTAAAAAATCTGGTTTTATCTTTGCTCCTTCGCGCCCGTTTCCAATGCAGCTATAGGGAGCACGTGTTTTTGTGCCATCCGCATTATAAGTGTATGAACCTACTCCCAATCCGTTTACTAGGTCACTAGGCGATTGGATACGATTAAGGGGTTCCATTAATTCGCCATCGTTACCAACAGCAACACAGAACAAAGGATTGGTTTCATTCTCAGGCACTTCATAAGTCAATCTATCAAGAACATATGTGAAGCGGTTTATGCTGTCATCAACGATAGCACCAATTGGACCAAAAGACAAATTGTACAGCTTTATATCGTCACGGCTACCAACAATATTCTCAATGACATCAATAGCTTCATATAATTCAAAATCATTTTGGTCTTGTATCGGAAGTACACGAAAGCTTTCCACCGAAACAAAAGGCGTTGGTAGCGTATCCAATTTACCTTTCCCAGCCAAATTTCCATGCAATACCACGCCGCAAACGGCGTTCCCATGTGATAAATAATCAGTTTCGGGAGCAGTCGCAACGCAATCAACTGACTTTACATACCCTTTTAATAAGGGGAGAGATTCATCGGCTCCACCATCAAAGACACCAATTGTTATCATCGACTTTTTATCAGATTGTATCAATTGAGGAGCAACTCCACCAGAAAGCATGCGTACTGGTGTAATCCCTACATGGCCTAAAGGGTGAATAGCTCTTAATGGGTTTAAGCGCTTTAGTTTATCTATTTCTTCTCGACTACATTTTGCACTTATAAAAGTTAATCCATCCTCGTAAGTTTTTATACGCGTATTTTTAACTGGGATTTCACTTGTTGAGTAAAATAATCCTAACATTTGTTGAAGTTCATTTTGCATAGGGTGTAATATTATCTCGACTGTACCATTCTCCCACTCATCTGGAAAACCCATAATTTTTTCTTCTGGCAGCAAGAGATCCATCGAATGGATCGAACCTAATTGGTCACGCCATGCCTCCACGCTATCTTTTGTTCCATGGGATAATGTTTCTTTAATTTTCCGAATACCATTATCGTCAGTTTTGATAAAGTACAATTTTGCAGCCTGCTCTCCAAGAGATTCATCCGTAAATGTATACTTTCGTCCACCGACAAAGCTCATACTGTCGTCCGTTAAAAGTTGGGTAGGAACATATGATTTGGCTTCGAACTTTGGCTCCATGCGAACACAGACAATTTTCTCATCTAGAAATATCTCGCGTTTTTCGTGTATTACATTGAAAATTCTATCAATGTCTGAGATGATTCGCTGCTTAGCAACAGCATATTCATGAGGAATCTTTTTATCTCCACCACCGCCTTTTTTGACAATAGGCTCAACGTAAAGCTCTCCATGGGCAATAATTGGGTGTTTATTTTCAGCCATACTATACCTCCTTTTGTTTTGCTAAATATCTAGAAACCGATGTTAATGGAATTTGTGTGATTTGAGATATCTCTCTTTGAGATAAATCTACAAATTCTTTTTTTAGTTGATGGCATATCATAATCTTTTGTTCTCGGGTTTCTAATTGACATATCTTGAATAACTCTGATATAGCCAATAAATTAATATCTATATCCGGGTTGAGCAATGATTGCCTTTTTATATGCTCACACATTTTGCATATATCTGCGGCATTTATATTTTTGGTGTTGGAAGATAGATAATCCACGGTATTTTTCTTAATAATTTGATTTATCTTACCTAAATGCCTTTGCAATAATAACCTTCGCTCGTTCTCTTCTGGCATAGGTATTATTAAAGAACGATCAAATCTTCTCCATATGGCTTTATCAAGTAATTCAGGATGATTTGTGGCTCCCATTACAATACAGGTGCTTGGGCATGATTCTAATTCCTTCAACAAAACGTTTACCAATCGTTTCAATTCACCTAAATCACTCGCATCATCCCTACGTTTCGCTATGGAATCCAATTCATCTAAAAACAAAACTGCATTTTGATTTATAGCATATTCAAATATACTCCTAATATTTTGGCCAGATCTCCCCAAAAAACTGGATATTGAAGAAGCTAAATCCAAAGTAACTAAAGGCAATTTGAGTTTATACGAGACCCATTGAGCAATGTATGTCTTTCCCACGCCCGGAGCGCCGCTTAGAAGTATGCTGTTGGGAGGTACTATATCTTCATCTAAAAATTTAGTTATCATCTCTCTTTCTTTAATAAAATCGTCCAATTGTTTGCGTACATATTCATCAAGTACAGGATCCAGTATTTCTGTAGGTTCTGTCAATCTTACTAATGAGTACCTAGTTTCTCGGTCAACAGGCAGTGGCGACATATCTAGAGATCGAGCTGTTGAGCTTTCATATCCAGAATATGATAAAGCTTTTGTGATTTCAGCAGCTGCATCTGGTCGGTCTTTCTTTATTTTTTTCGCTATCATTAATGCTGTAGCCTCAACGCTTTTTTTATCAAATTCTAAACTTGAGCGTACTAGCTTTGCAAGCAAATCGTAAGCATCCATATGTTTCATCTCCGTTCATTGGTTCATAATGGTACAGCAAAATTATAACGTGAAATCAGTAGATTGTCAATCGGTTTGTTCCATTTACTTATTTTTGTTTATATTGGAACAATACGCTTTCTGGTGTGCTCACGCTAAAAACGCTTATAAATAAATCTTTTTATTGAGAATAATCACTTCAGAAGATGCCGGTTGTTCCAAATCATATTATTACCCTTTAATGGAACTTCAATTTCTTCACTTTTGTAGTTTTAACCAATTCTAAAATACAAATTTAGAAAATAACAAGATAACAAATACCCTTAAGAGTTTCCTATGTTGCAAAGCAAAAAACAGGGCGCTCGTCATCATTAACGAACGCCCTGTTTTTTGCTTTGCCCGATATTCAATTTAATTGACCGCCTGCTGTCGGTGCCAGCTTTCCAAAAGCCCTAAAATGACCTTTTCCATCTGCTGCGGTGTGTAACCTTTGGGGAAATACTGTTTCAGGCGGCTCCCGGTCAGTGTTACCTTGACCGGCTCTTTCTTTTCTTCCGACAGAATGGAATCCATCAGCGGGAGGGTCAATTTCCCGGACTGGCTGAGCTTTTTCAGCCGCTGTGCCTGCGGCAGAGAGGGAGTGGCCTCATATTTTGCCATAGTATCCAGTAAAGCGGACTGTTCCTTGCGGATGAGGTAGGATAACTCCACGGCAGGATTGAACGCCATTTTCTTTGCGTCCACCAGGTCAATGAGTCCCGGCACCAGCTCTGTCAGCCGGATAATGCGGTAAACTTGGCTCTTGCTGTCCCCGGACTGCTCTGACACAATGGTAACGGACAATGTGCCGATATCTATGCCGTCCACCACAATGCCCCGGTGCTTCAAAGCTTCCAGCTTCATACGGTAGGCCCATGCCTTTTCGCTGGGAAGCAGGCATTCCCGCTGTTCCAGGTTCGTATCCACCATAATAAGCACGGCTTCGTCATCGTCCATTTCGCGGATGATAACCGGCATGGTATCTTTCCCGGCAAGCTCACTGGCACGTTTGCGCCGGTTCCCTGCCACAAGCTCATAATCGCCGTCCGAACGGGGACGAACCAGCCCCGGCACAATGACGCCATACTTTTTCACGCTCTCGGCGGTATTTTTCATGGCCTCATCGTTCCGTACCTGAAAGGGATGGAATTCGGGAGGATGGAGTCTGCACAGAGGCAGCTCCACCACGGTTCCCTGTGATTGTCAATAAAAAAGTCCCAAAAATAGCGGAGAAAATTCCCCACTTATTGATCAGGGGAAAAGCACCGCGATGGATACCTTCCCCAATTTCTAACTGTCATTTTACGCCATGGACAAAACGTCATGCCATAATTCATAATCAGGAATTGCGATAGCATTCTTCATGAGCAATAATTCCAGTTCTTTATTACGTTGTTTGAGCAGTTCAGTTTTTCTCAGCTCATCATCAAGCATATCCCTCAGTATATCTGCTGCTTCTATCGCTTCGTTTAGTGTCAGTCTGTTTTCCTGCATCTCATAAATCCCCACTTTCTAAGGTCTCTTCTATTTCGATCAGACGCTCATTTGTTACATTTCCCGAACTCTCTTTCTTCGGCCGGCCCCTCCGTTTGGTAGAAGTAATCCGTTCCCTTTCTTTCATCCGATAGCTTTCCCCTTCTATGGTAATAAAGCTGCAGTGGTGTACAAAACGGTCCAGGATGGCCGTGGCCAGTACCGGATCAAAAAGAATGCTCCCCCATTCATCAAACTGCTTATTGGAAGTAATGATGGTAGAGGCGGTCTCATATCTTTTGGAGATTACTTCATAGAGATCGTCCACATTTGTCTGCCCCAGCTTCTTGAGACCGAACTCATCAATCACCAACAGATCCGGTGAAATGTATTTCTTCAGTTTCTGCCGGAAAGAGTTGTCCGCACGAGAGATGTATAAATCCTCCATCATTTCCGAAAGCGTGGTGAACAGTACGGTATACCCCTGTTCAATAGCTTTGATGCCAAGCGCTATGGAGAGATGAGTCTTTCCGGTGCCAGGAAGTCCGATAAAAGCGATATTTTCTTTTTTTCTGATAAACTCGCAGGTTCCAAGGGAATAGATGACCTGACGATTTAGGCAGGGCTGCCATGAAAAGTTAAATTCTTCCATCGTTTTATGCTGTGGCATGCGTGAACGCTTCATCAAATCGTTGCGCCTGTTTCTTGAGCGGTTCAGATTTTCGTCATTTATGAGAAGTTCAAGAAATTCGATATAGGACATCTGCTCTTTTGCTGCCTGTTCTGCCCGCATATCCGCCGTTTTCAGAATTCCGGAAAGATGGAGTTTTTTAATTTTTTCTTGTAATGAATCATTCATGAGAGATCACCCCCAGTCCTGTCATTTGGCGGTAATCCGACAGATTCCTGATTTTGCTTCTTCTTTCCATAAATGGTTCCTGTTCATCCTCCAGAGGAAGATTGTACAAACCGCTTTCACAGATCCTTTTTACTGCCCGGTAGGTAATGTTTCCATAATGGCATGCCCTTGTGCAGGCTTTGTCTAAGGCATCTTCCCCATATTTTTTCCGCAGTGCCAGGATACCGGAAATACTCCGATAATGATGACACTGGTACCTATCCGTATCCTGAAACGCTTCCAGAAATGCCAGTGCACCGGTTCCCACCTGTGCCATTTTTTCTCGGTAGCTTGACAAAAGCTCCTCCTGTGTTATTGTTTTGGAAGATGGGTAATGACTCTTATCCGTCACATGTTCGCCCTTTGCATTCTCGCACAGACTGTGGAGGGCGATCTCTTTTGTGGCATAATAGACTCTCAATAAATGATTCACTTCAATGACATCCACATCCATTCCGATATAAGTGTAAGGCACGGAATAATAATTACCGCCATGAACGATATGACAGTCTGTCCTTACGGTAGCTGACCCGGATTTTGAAAAAAGAAACTCTTGTGCAGGGAGCGACTTTAAATATGCCTTTTCTGTCTCACGATATACGGTTTCCGGTTTTCGGCCAGTTGTTCCGTGTATCCGGCAGTTTGCCGTTTCTTTCAGCCATGAAAGGAGAAACCGCTTTGCCTGCTCAAGCTCTTTAAAATCCCGCCCCTTAAAGCAGTTTTCTTTTACGTATTTTACGTTTGATTCCACTTTTCCTTTATCGGTTGGTGTATATACCCGGCATGGATTGGGCAGGAAACCATAGTGCTCAGCAAAAGCGGCATAGGTGCGCTGCACAGTTGGCTCATAAAAGTCTGCTTCCACAATAGCTGCCTTTAAGTTGTCAATCTTTACGGTCTGGGGAACTCCGCCAAAGTATCGGAATGCCTCTGTGTGGCACCGGATGAAGGTCTGTACGCTTTGATCCAGAGTAATAGCAACGTACATATAGCGGGAGTAGCTCAAAGACATAACAAAGATCCATGCTTTGCGTGGGGTTCCATTTACCTTCAAAGTTCCGATATAACCGAAATCCACCTGTGCCTCTTCACCTGGCAGGGAATGCAGCACCATGTAGGGGTGGGGCTGGGATTTTCTTATTTTTTTCACATAATCACGCAGGGTAGTATAACCGCAGGCAACTCCGAACTCTTTTTGCAGATCCTGGTGGATACGGGTAATGGACAATTCCTTGGATAACTGGATTTCTATGTATTCCTTGTATTCATCCAGCATGGACGGCCAGATTCCCGCCTGTGCTTCCTGTAGCAGCTCCTTTCCCTGTGCTTCTTCTCTGAGCACTTTGCGTACTGTTTTTCTGTCAATACCAAGCATCTTCCCAATCTGGGTTTTGTTATATCCTTTTTGATATAACGTGATGATCGTAGTTTTCATGTCTACCTCCAGCATAATAAATTTTTCCTCCTTATGGGGAGAGTCATTTGTTACGCTTTCAGTATAACTGCTTATTTGCGTTAGACATAACAAAGTGGGGAATTTTCTCCGCCAAAAGTGGGTATTTTTATTATGCCATTCACA
>JASGGU010000021.1:0-48854 GCA_047602645.1 Lachnospiraceae bacterium
GACGGTTATAGCGAGAAGGTTTATCAGGTCAACGTGAACGGGACCAGGAACATCTTGAATATGTGTGTGAAAAACAAGGTGAAGAAGTTAGTGTATATCAGCTCCACCAGCGCCATTCCGGAGCTGCCGGAAGGCAGGACCATTTCAGAGGTAAACAGTTTTTCACCGGATAAAGTTATCGGATTCTATGGTAAGACGAAGGCAGAGGCAACGCAGTCCGTACTGGATGCCGTAAAGAAATACGATCTGGATGCCTCCATCGTATTTCCCAGCGGTATCTGCGGGCCTAACGATTTTGCAAACGGACCGGTAAGTTCGTTCATTATAGAATATGTAAGCGGTAAGATGCCTGCGGGTATCGAAGGCTATTTTAATTCGGTGGATGTAAGGGATTTGGCTGAAGGTTGTATTGCCTGTGCCGAAAAAGGCAAGAAGGGTGAGGGGTATATTATGGCGAATCAGTTAGTGACCATAAGGGAAATGTTCAACCTGTTATCCGGCATTACAGGCTGTAAAAATGTAAAAACTATCATACCTATCAAAGCGGCGAAGTTATTGGGTAAAGTTGGGGATTTTATGGAAAAGGTAAAAGGAAAGCCCGGAAAGCTGACTTCCTTTGCCGTGTATAATCTGGCACGCAACAATGATTTCTCCTATGAAAAGGCAGAGAAGGAGCTGGGTTATAAGGTGCGTCCTTTTAAGGAGACAATTAAGGATGAGCTGCTGTGGATGAAGAGTGAGGGCTTGTTAAGCTGGGGCGGTAGCGCACAAGGCTATGCAAAGCAGCCTGTTTAATTTGAATAAAGTAAGTTTATTGGAAAGGAGAATGACTATGAGTGAAGAAGGAATGAAGAAGGATTTTGTTGGGTTTGAGTATCGTGAAGTGAAGGTAAAGAGGAAAATGATGAATCTATATGAAGATCATTATACGTGCTTTGGATGGATAGAAGAGGGAAGCAGCGAGCCTATCGATAAAGTGGATTACATTATCCTAAAATTCAAGAGAGACAGAAAGATTCGTAATAAGGCTGAACTGACGCGACTTCAGAGACAGTTTGAGGCTTGTGCCAACGATATTGCGGCATTGGAGCAGTCGAAAGGGATAAAGGCTTCTGCGGCGGCGTATGTAATAGGTGTAATAGGAACGGCTTTTATGGCGGGTTCAGTGTTTGCGGTGACAGGAGGAAAGGTACCTTTGAGTATTCTCTTAGCGGTTCCGGCATTTTTGGGCTGGGTAGTTTCTTATCCGGTGTTCCGGGAGATCAAGAGTAAGAAGACAGAGGAAGTAACTCCCTTAATCGACAGAAAATACGATGAGCTTTATACAGTGTGCGAAAAAGCGAGTACATTAATTTATCAATAAAAAATAAAACAACTTGGAAGGAGAATTCGTTATGAGCAAATACAGATTAAAAGTCGGAAAGACAGCTGAGAATGTTACAGAAGCTTACCAAAAGGTAGAAGATGCGTTTGTAGGCGGCTACAAAAAAATTGAAAATACCGTAGTAGGCGGCTACAAGAAGGTAGAAGAAAAATTTGTAGATACCTTTTTAGAAAAAGTGGAAGACGCAGAAAATACAGAAGAACAGTAAAAATGAATAAGTAAACAAAAGAAAGATGAGGACTAAAGATATGGCAATTATTGAAAATATGGAAGTATTTGCGGTGAAGAAGGCACTGGCCTATATGGATAAGGACCCGGAGACCAACCTGCCTAAGCTTCTTGACTGGTTCGATAAATTCGATGTGAAAAATATGCTCGAAAAGGAAAGGAATGCGGTTCGTCAGGTTGTGGAGGATAAGGACGGTAACTGGTATCAATTGATCATGAGTCTGTGGAATGATATTGACAGTGGTGTCAGAAACCGATTGTTTGAGAATTTTATTATGAATGGCTGCCTACTGGGATATCAGAGACAGAAGGAAAATAAGAGAAAATATAACTGCAATGTACCGTGGGCAATTCTGATGGACCCTACCAGTGCCTGCAATCTTCACTGTACAGGCTGCTGGGCGGCAGAGTATGGCAATCATATGAATCTCACTTATGAAGAAATGGATGGCATCGTGACGCAGGGTGTAGCGCTTGGAACATATGTTTATCTATTTACCGGAGGAGAGCCTATGGTCCGCAGGAAGGATATCATCCGTCTGTGCGAAGACCATCCGGACTGCGTTTTTTCCACCTTTACCAATGGAACGCTGATCGATGAGGCTTTCGCCGATGAGATGCTCCGGGTGAAGAACTTTATTCCGGCAATCAGCATCGAGGGATTCCAGCAGGCTACCGATTCCAGGCGCGGAGAGGGAACCTATGAGAAGATTATAAGTGCTATGAATATTTTAAAAGAAAAGAAGCTGCCCTTTGGAATCTCCTGCTGCTATACCAGCGCCAATGCGGAGGTAATCGGCAGTGAGGAATATTTCGACAAGATGGTGGATTTGGGGGCAAAATTCGCATGGTTCTTCACTTATATGCCGGTAGGTAAGGGCGCGGTGAAGGAATTGATGGCGACGGCAGAACAAAGAGAAATGATGTATCACAAGATTCGCGAATATAGAAGCACCAAGCCCTTGTTTACCGTAGATTTCTGGAATGACGGGGAATATGTGGGCGGCTGCATCGCGGGAGGCCGCTGCTATTTACATATCAATGCGAACGGGGATATCGAGCCATGCGCATTTATACACTATTCAGATTCCAATATCAGAGAAAAAACCTTGCTGGAGGCTTATCAGTCGCCTCTCTTTATGGGCTATCACGATAATCAGCCTTGGAATGACAATATGTTAAGGCCCTGCCCTGTGCTGGACAATCCGGGAAGACTGACAAATATCGTAGAAAAGAGCGGGGCTAAGAGTACGGATTATCAGAACCTGGAGTCCGCTGAGGAATTCTCTGACAAATGCGTAGAAATAGCCGAGAAGTGGGCACCTGTCGCGGACAGGCTGTGGAAAGAGTCCAGGAAAGCGGCGGAAAGGAAGCTGGAAGAGCAGGGAGACTGTGGTTTCTGCCGCCGTTGTTCGGGATATCAATAAGCAAGAAGCATTAACATCACAAGTCTTTTTTTCTTCCTGCTTATGTTATATAATCAAAATAAATAAAAGTAGGGGGATTTAAATGAAACGATTTATTATTGTATTAATCTTTCTTTCAATTGCAGCTGCCCTATCTGGATGCTCAAATAAGCATTCTATAGAACTTACCAGTTCAAGTGTATCTATAATTAATGATAAATCCATTTCGGGATCTATTGAAATAACCGAAGGGGTAAAAAAGGGGAAGAAACTTGTGCCGACAGTATTGTGTTATAAATTCACGATAAAAAATACTGGGAGAAAAAAGGTAGGAGGCATCGGTAATAAAGGTTTATCATTAAAAATAGAACCTCATGACAAATTAAAAAATTCCTTAGAAGATATTATAGGGTTTAATGTTTTTAATTCTGATGCATATATGAATACTGGTTTAGGGCATGGCGAATCTACCGTACCAATGCTTAAACGTGGAGAAGAAGGTAACTATATCCTGACATATGATTTGGGAGTGAGCGAAGAAAGTCCAAACACTAAACTAATTACTCCATCGGATGAAAAGCTGAAAGAGATTAATGATAAAGCATTAGATGCATCATTAATTGTAATATGCGATGGCAAAGAGATAGCGCGTTTTGACTTAAATTCGAAATAAAGATTGTATTTTTGAAATCGGCAGTTATTTCCTCCTGTTATTCAGAGCAGAGGAAATAACTGCCAGCCTTTCAACTCTTGACGATATGATGGATCTGCGCCATACCATCACCGATGGAAGAGAGGTGAAAATTCTTTATTTGCCCCAATACGAAAGAGCAATCTGTTGTCCTTGGTCAATTTTTGCCCATTGCTCATCTTCGGTCAATTCATTGCCTCCATCACAGGACGCAAATCCACATTGGTGAGAGAGCAGCAATCTGTCTTTTGGGATGATTTTCGAGGCTTCATCAAGCAATCCTATCACACGGGTTTCATCATCCAGTATATTTGTTTTTGACGACATCAGCCCCAGCACAATTTCGGTATCTGGCCGGTCTTTAAAGACTGCAAGCGCCTCAAGTGAACCTGCCCGCTCGTCATCCCACTCCAGAAAGAATCGGTCATACTTTAACTGCTTTAAAAATAAGTCCGCAATTTTTGCATAGGAACCACCTCCCATATTACGGGAATCATAATTACCCCGGCAGTTATGTGTCCACATTCTTAGTCCAAGGCCGTGACCATAATCTATAATCGTATTATTAATATCAATAAATTCCCCAGAAAGTTCTTTTACCTGTTCGTGATTAATACTTTCACCTGTAAACGGTGAATTTGGATTATCATCAGCAAAAAGCTCCCACAGACAGTCATCAAACTGCAGGATCTTACCGCCGGCAGCAGCAAATTCTCCAACAAACTCTTTGTATGCTTTCGTTAATCCTGTTTTTAATTCTTTTGTATCATTATAAATTGAATTTTTCCCACCAAGATTATCTGACCATGATAACTCACCCAAAATATGTGATGGAGAGGGAACGCATAGCTTTGTTGTATGTTCACCGGCAGCTGCCTTAAGATTTTTAAATACCCTTATAAAATGATGACCTTTGCCGCTGAGTTCGTCAGTTATGCGAATGCCAATATCCCTGCGCGTTTCATATTGGGAGCATCCGTCATTGTCGCGAAAAAAGTAGCCGTGATCAGCAATATAACGATTGATACCGCCAAATCCCCAGACAAAATCCAAATGCCACATAGATTTCGAATACTCACCATCGCTAATTACTGTTAGACCGTGCTCAATTTGTTTTGCAACTACAGCTCTAATGGCATCTGCTTCGGCGTCCTCATACCCATCAAAATCGGAATAAAATGGATAAGTAATGTTGTCACGTTGTTCAATTTGGCGTTTGTAAGTAAGCAGCGTTTCTGGGCGCAGCAGACTGCCAACAGTTTGAAATTTTTCACTCATTGTATATTCTCCTCGTTTTACAAATTTGTTTAGACTTTATGCAAATTATTATACTATGTAAAACGACTTATGAGTAACACTCAAAAAATATGAGGAGCTATAGCTTATGGCTATAGCTCCTTTTCAACATCAACACCATATTCAGCAACAACAGCCTTTAATTCCTCAAGATACAGAGACGTTTGTCTTGTCAGTTGAATATTTTTGTGTGAGATCCAACCAACTTTGATTTCATCTTCAACCTGAAGAGGAATTGCTATGATATTATCCCCATTTAAATCCGCACTTACAATTCCAGTAGAAATTGTATATCCATTAAGTCCAATCATAAGGTTAAATATAGTGGCCCGATCTCCTACATGGATATCCTTCTTGGCATATTCTGTGCTTAGAATTTCCTCTGAAAAATAAAAAGAGTTATAGTCTCCCTGTTCAAAGGATAGGCGAGGGTATTCATCCAGATCTTCCAATGTTACAAATTCTTTTTGGGCAAGAGGGTTTGTTGTGCTTATGAAAATATGTGGTTTTGCCATAAACAAAGGATGAAATGTCAGGTTGTTTTCCCGGAGTAACTTTTCCATTACCTGACGATTAAAATTATTCATATATATAATACCAATTTCACTACGCAGATTTTTAACATCCTCTACAATCTCGAAAGTCCTTGCTTCCCGTAAAGTATATTCATATTCCTCCGTATCCGTTTTCTTTACCAAATTGACAAAAGCGTTCACCGCAAAAGCATAATGTTGGGTTGATATGGAACACAACCGCCGCGAAGGTTTCTTGTTTAGCCATCGCTGCTCCAATAATCCTGTCTGCTCAACAACCTGGCGGGCGTACCCTAAAAACTCCGCACCATCAGTAGTCAGAGATATTCCTCTTGGGGTCCGGATAAAAAAGTCATGACCAATTTCTGTTTCCAAGTCGCGTAGAGCATTTGAAAGACTTGGTTGAGAAATAAATAGTCGTTCGGCAGATTTGTTTATAGAGCCACAATTCACTGTTTCAATAAAATATTTTAATTGTTGCAATGTCATGTTTTTACCTCACTATTTGTTTGAATCATTTTACTTGTTTTTTAACTTATGTTCAGATTATGGTTCACGTAGCTTAACTGCATTTGCAGCCATACGGCGGCGGCCATCCTCAAGGGCAGCATAATGCTTTTTCGTCGTATTAACATCCTTATGACCCAGAACATCCGCCACAAGATAAATATCCCCTGTCTCCCGATACAGGCTTGTTCCGTAGGTGCTTCGCAGCTTATGGGGCGTGATTTTCTTTAAGCTTGTTACGGCAGAAGCATATTTTTTTACTAGATTTTCCACGGCTCGGACAGTGATTCTGCGATTTTGCAGGGATAAGAACAGTGCTGCCTCATGACCGGATTCAGGAATCATTTTATCGCGCTGGATAAGATAATTTTTCAAGGCAGCTTCCACTTCATCACCAAAGTATACGACTGCTTCATAACCGCCCTTACGGCGTATCAGGATACCATTATTTTTAAAATCCACATTCTTTATGTCTAAACCAACACATTCCGACACACGGATTCCGGTGCCAAGCAGAAGCGTCATTAAGGCGAGATCACGTATTTTTGTTTTCTTATGAAAAGCAGCCTGTTGTTTTGTCATTTGTTCCCCCTTCTCCACATGATCGAGAAGTAAGGCAACTTCATCAGCATCCAAACGAATGATTTCCTTTTTATGAAGCTTTGGCATCTGCACAAGTGATGCCGGATTTTTTTCTATCATTTCATTTCTGAAAAAGAAATTATAAAAACTACGAAGAGATGCTAATTTACGCTGTTTTCCCCGTTCATCATTTGTAATCTGCTCATTGTCCTTTTCATAGTAAGATAAGTAGTCCAAATATTCCGTAATATCAATAGGGTGCAGCATATCCAGAATTTCAAGCTTAAGTTCCGTGACCGGAATGCTTTTACATGCGGGATTATATTCATGAAGATAGTCAAAAAATATCCGCAAATCATAAGCATATGCGAGTCTTGTACGGGTAGAAGTCGTATCCTTAATACCTAAAAAAAACTCCCGGCAAAACGGGGGAAGAGAAGCAGTTATTTCACGCAGCCTTATCATATTATCAATATTGATTTTATCATGATAATTCATCTGTTCCTGATTCAACGACATAAAAGAAACCCCCTTCTTATATAAGTTCACATAATAAAATTATGTAAACAAACTCATTTTAATTTATTATCTATTCGTAAAAGTTGTCTTTCGCGAATAGATACAACATTCTTAATTAAGAATATAATCGATTTGCATAAAATTGTCAAGAGGATTTTGTGTCATACATTTTTTGAGAATAATTTAACTCATTTAGTATATCTAATAGATATTTATCTTTAAAGTATCCATCTGTATAGAAATATACAGCTTGAATTACCTTATTGAAACCTGCAAGTGCGATGCCAATAAAAACCACCCAAACAATTGCTGTTAAAATAACATCACTCCCCGTATAAATTATACTAGCGATTAAAGCGCCAAGCGGTACTCCTATGAGTGTGTCATAGATTTTACTCCCTATCTTATCATATCTTTCCTTTTGAGCCGCTAAAGCGGTTTCGCATTCAAGTTTTAACTGCAATACTTTCTGTGGAGAATCAATATCATGTTTTTTGAGAATATTCCATATGCAAGAAATATACAGCTGATAACTGTCATATAGTCCTTCTAGTTCCTCTTTTCGGACAGATTCTTTATATAAATATTTTTCCTTTGGAATCTGGATAAGAATGGAAATGACTATTATTAAAGAGATAGGAAAAAAGATAAATGGAGTTGCTGGATTACTAATCAGAAGCACTATCATCCAAATTAAAGAAACTACCATTAACCCTAACATAACCCACAGTGAACATTTGAAAAGGCGTACCATATCTGTCAAATGTCTGGTGGAATTCAATTTACTTGCTAGCTTTTGCTCATAAATTTCTCGTCGAACATAGAGATACTTTTGTGTCATTAGATTACTCCTTAATAATTACAACTGCTCTCTTCCTGATGCCAATGCTTTAAATAATCCTTATGAATACTATACCATATTTTGTAATAAAATAAAATTCGATTTTATTTTTTGAAAAAAGAATGGAGATCAATCTCCATTCCCAATTAAACCTAATAGTTATACTTTTACCTTTATAAAATAAATTTGATTTTTTAACCCTATAGAATATTTTAAACCAATGGAAATAAAGAAATTAATAAAAAATGCTTCTTTTTACAGTTCCTCCGAATCGAGCATAATAGTGAAGGGCCCGTCATTAATGAGGGAAATCTTCATGTCGGCACCAAAAGCTCCGGTCTGAACAGGAAAATTGTAGAATGTGGAAAATTGATGAATAATATACTCATAGAGCGCATTTGCATGTGATGGATTGCCTGCATTGATAAAGGACGGCCGGTTTCCTTTGCGGCAGTCTGCATATAGAGTAAACTGTGAAACAATCAGCAATGAACCGTTCACATCGTTTATGGAAAGATTCGTTTTACCATTTTCGTCCTCAAAAATCCGCAAGCCGGATACTTTTTTAATTAATTTATCCGCTACTTGCTCCGTGTCTGTTTCACAAACCCCGACAAACAGCAAATAACCGGTTTCAATCGCACCGATAACGTCATCATCGACTGTCACCGAGGCTTGCTTCACTCGTTGTATTAAAAATCTCATTTATTTACTAATCCTCCGGTTGTGACGTTGTTTCTTCTGTTTTTCTGTCTGACTGGCACTCCTGCTCTCTCCCGTTTTCTGCCACAACATGATCAAATGCTTTCTTAACAAATTTAATCTCAGTACCGGTATTTTGATCGCTCTTAGCCGTATGATAATCGGAATAGATATAATATTCCGTATCCTCGGGCAGATTCTTTTTGATTAGACGCTGATTGACCAGCGTCTTTATAGCTGCATAGATCACTGCAAACAACGGAACACCGATAAACATTCCAAGAATCCCTAGCAATCCGCCGAATACTGTAATTGCGAAGATCACCCAAAAGCTGGATAATCCCGTAGAATCGCCGATAATTTTCGGAGCCAGAATATTACCGTCCAATTGCTGCAGTACTAAAATAAAGATGATAAATATCACACATTTGACCGGATCGATCATAATTAAAATCAAAGCACATGGAATGACACCAAGATAAGGACCAAAAAACGGAATGACATCTGTTACGCCGATAATCACACTGATCAACAATGCATAAGGAATTTTTAATATGGACGTTCCCATAAAACAGAAAATACCAACCAAAAAAGAATCGAGTATTTTGCCGCTTAAAAAACCTCCAAACGTCTTATTGGCAAAACGCATATTATTAATCAGGTTATTCGCACGTTCCTCTCTCAGCAGCGCATATGCAATTTTTTTAGCTTGAGCACAGAACAGCTCCTTACCTGACAACAAATAAATAGAAATAATAATGCCGATTACAAAATTAAAAACACCCATCAGGAAATCAAGCACACTGCCGATCAGGCTTGTAGAAACTTTTGAAAAAACCTCCTGCATGGTCGGAAGCACCTGCGTCGTAAACCAATTTTCGATATCGATCCAATACTGATCAAATAGATCTTCCAAATCCGGATATTCCGTAAGCATATTGGAAAACCATAAGTTGATGCGGTTCATATAGGTTGGAAATTTGATCACAATGCTTTGCAGGCTGTTGATTACCTGCGGTACGATCAGCATCAAAAGGCTGTACAAAATAAGAAGGAAGGAAATCATTGTAAGAAAAATACTAAAACTCCGCACAATCCCTTTCTTTTTTTTGCTGTCCTTTAATTTCATTTTGGCCCATAATGGAATCACGCACTTCTTTTCATAAAAATTCATCATAGGATTTAAAATATAGGCAAGTCCGATTCCGTCAATGATCGGGAGCAAAACCTTAATTGCGGCATCCTTCGTTTCCGACAGATCCGTCCCGTGAAACAATACATAATAAAAGCAAATGCAGGCACTGATTGAAAGAAACATTGTCAGCCCCAAATGAAAAAATCGTTTGTCAATCCGGCGTTTCATCATTTATTTTCCTGTCTTTTCTCAAAATCCTGTACAAATTGTGTGATCAGTTCTACGGTTCCGTCAATGCCAAGCACACCACTGTCAATGGTTAAATGATAGCTTTCCGCAAGGCCCCACTTTTTTGAAGAGTAATAGTTATAATAATTTGTACGCTGTTTATCCTTTTTTATAATCATTTCCCTTGCCTTGTCATGTGTCAGGTTATATTTTTCCTGGATACGTTTGATTCGCGTTTCAAGTTCTCCATGAACAAACAAGTGAAGGCAGTTTTTATAATCGGCAAGAGCATAATCGGCACATCTGCCAACAAGGATACAGGGACCTTCGTTTGCGATCTTTTTGATCGCTTCAAACTGGGCCAGAAAGACTTTGTGGCTGATCGGCATATCAACATAGGCGGATGCCGAATATCCAAAGGAATACGTATCCATTACCAAATTATATAAAAAACTGCTTGTCGGGCGCTCGTCATGATTTTCAAATAATTCCGGACACATACCGCTGTCCTTTGCCGCCCGTTTTAAAAGCTCCTTGTCATAACATTTGATTCCAAGCTTTTCTCCAAGCTTTTCTCCGATTTCTCTTCCGCCACTGCCAAATTCACGTCCAATCGTAATAATAGTATTCATATTAACACCTCTTTCCCACTGTTCTAATATGATTCTATTTTTAGTATACAACAAATTCTTATTTTTGGGTACGCAAAAATGAGAGTAATTTTTCAAAATATTCCGGAAGCGGTGCATCGATCTCCAAATATTCTTTTGTAGACGGGTGGATCAGACCAAGAGTTCTCGCATGCAACGCCTGTCCCTGCAGATGAATAGGGCTTTTTAAGCCGCAATAAACCGGATCTCCCACGATCGGATAATGAATGCTTGCCATGTGTACCCGGATTTGATGAGTACGTCCCGTTTCTAAACGGCATTCGAGGAGCGTATATCCTTTCAGCCGCTCAAGTACCGTATAATTAGTGACTGCCGATCTTCCACTTTTATAATTAATGGCCATTTTCTTGCGATCATTCGGATGTCTGCCGATGGGGGCATCAATTCTGCCGGAATCCTCGTTTATTACACCATGTACAAGAGCAATATATTTTCGGTTGAGAGAATGCTCCTTTAGCTGCGCGGCAACCGCCGCATGGGCGGCGTCGTTTTTGCAGACGAGTACAGAGCCGGTCGTATCCATGTCGATCCTGTGCACGATGCCCGGCCGCATCACACCGTTAATGCCTGACAACTCGTCCCTGCAATGATAAAGCAGCGCATTTACCATCGTTCCGCTGTAATGTCCGGGAGCCGGGTGTACGACCATTCCCTTTGGCTTATTGACAATAATCAGATCCGCATCCTCATAAAGAATATCAAGAGGAATATTTTCCGGAAGAATATCAGGAATGACTGCTTCCGGTGCCGAAAGACAAATCTCATCACCGCAGCATACCCTGTCATTTGCCTTGCAGACGGTTCCGTTTATCAGCACTCTGCCCTCTTTGATCAGCTTTTGTACATAAGAACGCGAAAGATCAGCAAATACATCGGCAATGCATTTGTCGATCCTCTCCCCCTGCTGTCCCTCTTCCACGCTAATCCGGTATTCCTTCATAATCAATCAGACTTCCTTATTTTTCTTTTTGCCGAAGGGCTTTTTCATTTCTTTTTCCAGCAGTATCAGATCCGCCTCCTTATAATAAAACAGCATCAGAAGCGCAAGTAAAACAGTTGACACAGACACATAACAGTCTGCCACGTTAAATATCGGAAAATCAATTGCGCTGATATAAATGAAATCAATCACATAATTCAGCCTGATTCGGTCAAGCATATTACCTGCCCCTCCTGCCGCAATACAGATAATCAGGATATTCAGCCACCTGTAACGATTTTCAAAAGGCATTTGAAACAGCAGATACAGCATCAGAAAAATAACAATAGTACCGATCAGAAGGAAAAGCGGCTTTTGTCCGGCTAGGATACCGAAGGCCGCACCGGTATTTCCGTTGGGAAGATAATAAAACTCCAGTACATGCGGAATAAGCGGAATCGCAGGCTGATCCTTCAATGTATTAACAGCCCACAGTTTTGTATACTGGTCAAGTAAAATCAGCGCGCAGATCGAGAACAGCTCAATTGCGCTTCGCAGCAATTTTTTAATCATGATCAATCCTCTTTTCAATCATACTGGCAATCCTGTTTTGCGGTAATTTCCTCAATTGCCGCAATCATTTCTTCATTTGTTACATCCTTACTAATAAAAGCTTTCCCAATCTTTCTAAGCAGAATAAAATTAATATGGCTTCCTTCCGCCTTTTTATCAAACTTTGTATAACTTAACACCTGTTCTGAGGAAATCTCCTCCATTGAAATCGGAAGCCCAAACGGTACGAACATATCCCGAATCTCATAATATTCCTCCATGCTGAGCAGATCACGCTTCCATGAGATGAAAGCGGCCGCAACGCAACCAAGGGCAACACATTCACCGTGCAGAAGAGAAAAATTCTTATATTTTTCAATTGCATGACCGATTGTATGACCAAAGTTCAACAACGCACGTTCATTTTGTTCAAATGGATCTTTTTCCACAACGATACGTTTGATTTCACAACTTCGCCTAATCATCTCCTCCAAAGCTTCAGGATCTTTTTCATTAATTTCCATAAAATGGGCAATGAGCCATTCGTAAAAAATATCGTCACGGATCAGCCCGGCCTTTAACACTTCTGCCATTCCCGAGGCAAATTGGCGCTCTGAGAGTGTTTGCAGCACCGCTGTATTCATATAAACAAGCCGCGGCATTTTAAATGCACCAACCATGTTTTTAAACTGATCAAAATCCACACCGGTTTTGCCGCCGATACTGCTGTCCACTTGTGAAAGAAGTGTTGTAGGAAGCTGGATAAAATCGATTCCTCGCATGTAGGTTGCGGCAACAAAGCCGGTCAGATCACCGGTCACACCTCCACCGAGCGCTGCAAGTAAATCTTTTCTGCCAAATTTTTTTTCTATCAAAAAGCGGTAAACCTCTTCGACTGTCTTTAAATGCTTGTTCTCCTCCCCTGCCGGAAAAGAAAACAGTTCGACAGTTGAAAACACAGGGCCTAGAAGTATTCTCAATTCTTCACCATACAGCTTGCAAACACTGCTGTCCGAAACAATGCAAAGCTTCCGGTCTTTCTCGAACAGTTCCGAAAGCACAGCAGGCAGCTTCTCATAGGCATCTTCAATAAAGATATCATAGCACTTTTTTTTCTGATAACTGACCTCCAATCTACAGGACATCGTTTTCTCCAATCTAAAACTTCCTGCATTCAAAGCAGGAAGTTTTGTCTTATTTTCATATCATAAATCTGCGATTTATAATTAAAATTTATTATGCAGTGCCGGAACATCAAAAGCACCTGACAGAATTTCCTGGAAGTCGCCGGATATATCGACGCTCTTTGGTGTAATAATAAATATGTAATGAGAAATTTTCTGCAGATTACCACTGATGGCAAATGTGGAACCGGATGTGAAATCAATGATCCGCTGCGCAATATCGACATCCAACCCCTCCATGTTCAGGACTACCGTACGATTGGCAAGCAGCGTTTCCGTAATCTCTCTCGCATCCTCAACAGTTGTCGGCTTTATGACACAGACTTCCATACCGCTTGCAGTTATTCTATTTTTTCCGCTTCTCATCGGCGTTACCTTTGGTGCGGCTTTTGTCTTTGGCTTTTCATCAAAATCATCATCGAGCGTCTCTGTTTTGATGGATTTTTTTCTGCGCGGAGGTTCTTCATAATCGTCCTCTTCATCAAAAAACTCATCGTCATAATCTTCGTCGTCGTTATACTTCATCGAGCTTAACAACTTGTCCAAGAATGCCATATAATTATCTCCTTATCTTTCTCTACTTATTATAATTCCTCTCACCGAATATAGATGTTCCCACACGAACAAAGGCAGCCCCTTCTTCGATTGCCACTGAAAAATCCCCAGACATACCCATGGACAAACAATCCATAGATACATTATCAATGTTTTTAGTTGTTATGTCAACAGATAATTGCTTTAATTTCCTAAAAACCATGCGATTTTCCTCAGCATTCTCTACATAAGGAGCCACTGTCATAAGTCCCTTGACAAAAATATTAGGCAGTATGGAAATCTGTTCCAGCAATCCGACTACATCATCACATGCAACACCAAACTTACTTTCTTCCTGCGAGACATTTACTTCGATCAGTATATTGGCGTCCATTTGATGTTTTACAGCCTCCCTGCTGATTTCCCGAGCAAGCTTTAAGGAGTCTACACTATGAATGAGATACGCTTTATCTATTATGTATTTTACTTTATTTGTCTGCAAATGTCCAATCAAATGCCAATGGATATCTTTAGGAAGCAATTCATATTTGCTGACAAGCTCCTGCACCTTGTTCTCTCCAAAATCACGAATACCACAGTCATATACTTCCTTTACCATTTCCGCCGGTTTTGTCTTGCTCACAGCAATCAGCGTAACACTGCTTCTCCTGCGTCCTGATTTTGTGCATGCGCTCTCAATTGATGCTTCTACATTGTTCAGATGATCCTTAAACATAAGATTCCCCCTTCCGTTTTTACGGAAATCAGCCGTCAATAACTTAATTATAGATAAAATCATTTTCGTTGACGGTTTCGCCCTTTAATACGATATGATCATATACACTGAGTCCGTATTCCGTATTGGACTTTACAATCGCGTATTCCTCGTTCTGATACAGGATCGTAATCTGTTTAAAGTCCGCATACCCCTTATTAATATTATAAACTCCGATCAGCGTCGCCTGCTTGCTGATTGGATACTTTTCATCGCTGTCGGGTTTGATGATATAATCTCCAATATTAAAAACGGATTCTTCCACATAATACTCCGTCTCGGTCGAATTGTAAATAGTCGCTTCTACAAATTCCGTAGAAACCGTGCCGTCCTCAAGATAGGTTTCCCTGATAAAGCCGTCTGTGCCGGTATTACCCCCCTTTGTCAAATATTCGATCGGAATCAGATAAAAGGCACGTTCCACAATCGCAGAGTTTGGTATTTTTAAGCCTTCGTCCGAATTGGAGAGCAGCTCAATCTCAATCATGCGGTCCGTTGCAAATGTGATCATTGAATTATTAAAATCCAACTTCGCATAAATGGTGCCGTTTTGCCTTAAGATGGAAACGGAAGCCCAAGAGGTATAGTTGTTTTTCAGAAAACGGACATTGATATAAGATTCCTCGGCAAGCTCCTGCGCTCGTTCCTCATCAATTTCAATCACAATTGACCAGTTTTCGTTTGTAATCAGCTTATAGGCAGGATCGCCCTGCGCAATCAAATCATTGCTGTGAAATTGAGATTTTACATAATTAGCAGAATCCATCAATTCAGGGGTAAGTGATTCCGCGGCAATGCCCTCATAGCCATCCGTGGAATAGACAAGGACACCGGACTGGGGTGCATAGCCAAAGCTGATTGAATCGGATAGATTAGAATCCGCAAGTGTATCAATGCTTGATAATACTTTGTAATTGGCAAGCTTTAAGACAGTCCCCTCAATATCAAATTTAAAGTCATAAGTATCAAAAAAACTATCTGGACGGAAGCTTGTACTGAAGTCCGATATTTGCGTTTTCAGTTCGGAAAGATCCTCGTCTGTCAGGGAGCTGCCGTCTCCCGTATTTTCATTTAACATTTCAGAAAGCTTTCCAGTAGAATCCACGGTATAAACCATGGAACCATTGGAAACCTTCTCATTTTCCCTCGCATAATAATTGACGTATCCGGAGTAATCACAGGAAACGACTGTCTCATCCCGAAGCGCAATACCCACATAGGTGTTGTTGACGGCAAGAGAACCTGTCGTCACCTCATAAGGCGTAATATGCTCACTTCGAAAATAAGAAACCACAATGACAACAATGTAAACAAAAAGAACGCCAAAAATAACTAATCCGAGATTAATATTAATGGGCTTCCTGTATTTTGTTATTTTCTCAGGCCTTTTCCTTCTTTTTGCCACTGTTCCACCTCACATACACGGCTGTTCAGTTATAAAAGCCGCAGGCTTCACACAAATCAAAAGCCTCGGCTTGCCGGGGCTTTGATTTGTAATTATTGATACCGATTTTCTATAATTACCGCTAGATATTCTATTAAAGAGATACAATTACTTTTGATTTCATTTCCTCTGACAGTTCGGAACCATCCACGGACATACTGATAACGAAATCGACTTGAAACTGATCGCTAATCTTTTCCAATTTATTGATTACAGGCTCTACCTCTCTATGATCCTTTATGTAAGCTACATCCAAAAAGCTATCCAAATACATCTGCTCAAGGTCGTGATCCTGAGAAACAATTCCACAGATAAAACCAACAAATTCGCCTGTTGATGCAACAGGAAACTCCGAAGCATTAATCAGGCGGATTTTATTTTTCAACTCATACATATGTTTAGAATTCTTATCCAGATACACAATATTTCCGGAAGCTGTTTTAACGGCACCATTTACCTTATCAAGTAAATGCTTTGTCTTTCCCTTCCCCTTTTCGCCAACGATTAAATGTATCATTGTAATCTCCTCCTTAAGTTGAATTGTAAAGCTTATGTATTTATTATAGTAGATTCAGTTATAAAAAACAACCTATAATTACTGTACTTGTTCTAATAAATTTGTCATTTCTGAATAAAGAGCATCTCTGTCATCCGCTTGCAGAATCACAGAAATATAGGGTTCTCCGGACGTGTTATTCGACAGGAGAATCAGGCAGGAGCCGGCCGCATTTGTCGTTCCTGTCTTACCTCCGATAATGCTCACGTTTCCAGGACTTTCCTTATCTCCATTTAAATACAGGTTCGTCGTTCCAAAATCCATCTCCTTTGGATTGCCCTCTCGATCTGTATAGGTGGACGAATATTCAGACATATGAATTATTTCCTTGAACTTATCGTATTTCATCGCGGCATTAAAGATGAGATACAAGTCATACGCTGTCGTATAATGATTATCATCAGTTAATCCATGCGGATTTGCAAAATTTGTATTGGTCGCTCCCAAAGCAAGTGCTTCGTCATTCATGAGCTGGCTGAACTCTTCCACGTTCTGGGAAATATATTCCGCAATTACAACTGCGGCATCATTACCAGAATACATCAGAAGTCCGTGAAGTGCCTGATCCAGCGTCATTTGATCCCCTTCCTTAAAGCCGCAAAGCTGTGCACCGGATTCTGTAATATTAACATTGGCAGAGGCAGTAAGCACATCGTCCAGCTTTCCGTATTTGAGTGCCAAAAGAGCCGTCATAGTCTTAGTCAGACTTGCCGGATTCAATGATTTGTGAGCATTTTTGGCAAACAGCGTATCGGCACTTGATACGTCAAAAAGTCCGGCCGATGTCGCTTTGGACATAGTAATGCCATTAGCGGATACATCTGTGGATACGACGCACAAATCAGAGGCAAATGCATCTGCAGTAGCCTCCGTATTGCTCGTTTCAAAACTGTATGCGCTGACCGGTGCGGAAAGATCGTATGGCATGTCAAACTTTTTACTCCCGCAGCCGCTTAAGAAAAGTGACAAAAGCAAAAAAAACGCCGCTTTACACATGCCGTTCTTATTTATACATTTCACGCCATTCCATATCCCCTCTGTCGAGTGATTTAATCAAAAGCTCTGCCGTCGCAAGATTTGTTGCCAACGGGATATTGTGCATATCGCATAAACGGATCGTATAACCCACATCAGGCTCATGTGATTTTGGTGTCAGAGGATCTCTCAAAAAGATCATCAAATCGATTTCATTGTGCTCGATCTGTGCGCCAATCTGCTGTTCTCCTCCCAAATGTCCGGCAAGATATTTGTGAATCGAGAGGTTTGTAACCTCCTCGATCAGTCTGCCGGTCGTACCCGTTGCATAAAGATCATTCTTGCTTAATATCCCCCGATAAGCAATACAGAAATTCTGCATTAATTTCTTTTTAGAATCGTGAGCAATCAATCCAATATTCATATAACATTCCTCCTCCTAGTGTTTATTCAGCGGCAATGCATGGTTAAGTGTCGCCGCTGATCTTGTAGACACGTCATAAATATTTCGGTGTCTGCATTTTTACATTTAATACGAAACCGATTCCGATAAAAAGGCTGACGAGCGATGTTAATCCATAACTCAAAAACGGAAGCGGTAGGCCGGTATTAGGCAATATTGCGGTAGCCACACCGATATTGATAAAGGTTTGAAAACCAATCAAACCTGCCATGCCGGCGGCAATAATAGATCCTGCCAAATCCCTTGACTTGCGCGCAATCAAAATACATTCCAATACAATCAAAAACAGAAGTCCGAGCACAGCACAGCAGCCCACAAATCCAAGCTCCTCCCCCACTACGGCAAAAATGAAATCCGTCTGTGCCTCAGAAATAAAATTGCCATTTTTTACGGAAGCGATGACATTGTTATTGAGACCCTTGCCGGTGAGTTGGCCGGAGCCGATGGCTGTAATCGCATTCATTGTCTGGTAAGCTTCGGTAGCCGCATATTTTTCCGGCTGCAGCCATGCGAGGATTCGTTTTTGCTGATATTCGTCCAAAATTACCTGGTCCGGCTGAAGTACCATGTTTAAAAAAATGATGATCGAAGGAACCGCTACAACAATGGCACCGATAACAACCTTATAGCTGAGCCCGCCAACAAACATGACCACTGCAAAAATAATAAGGATCATGATGCTCGTTGACAAATCCGGCTGTTCATAGATCAGAATAAACGGCGGTAAAATTAACAGTACACAGACTAACAGCATTCGGAAAGTATTAAGACTCTCCTTATGTTTCATAATAAACTGTGCATAAAATAAAATCAATAAAATTTTTACAAGCTCTGACGGCTGGAACCGGAAACTGCCGATTTCAAACCAACGCGCCGCTCCGCCGCCGGAATCCCCGAACATCTTGACAAGGACAAGCATTGTAATACTAAACACATATATCAGCCAGTAAAACCTTAATATAAAGCTGTAGTCGATCACAGAGATCAACAGCATCGCTGCAATGCCCAGAATCAATCCCTGTGTCTGCCGCATGACAAGATCCTCTTTTGCGCTTCCGATAAAGCGGATGCCGAGGATGCTGATTGCAACTGTCAGCAGAACCAGTAAAACATCATATTTTCTAAAATTATATTTGCCAAAACTGAACATTTTGATCCCTCGTATTCTCTCATACGGGCAACCGAAGCCCCGTACAACCTTTCATAGCACAGAGGTCTTTCTAAGGTCAATAATCGGAATATTGGCATATAATGCCGGCACATTGCCATGCTTGGAAGCAGATTTGGTCCATGTGATCTGCACTTCCATACCCTCTGTATCGATTTCTATGTATCTTGAAATAACTTTTATCATATCATTTTTAATGAGTTCGATGACTTCTGTCGAACAGTCCGCCCGGTCGGATATCAAAAGCAGTTTCAGCCTGTCCTTTGCTACTTCGCGGGATTGCTTTTGCCTGAAAAAATTAAAAATACTCATTGTACACCCTCCTTAATTCTTTTTGAATGCGCCAAACATTCTGTTCCACAGGGAATGTGCATTCTCAATATCCAAAAGCGGCACATCATTTCCAAGTAACCGCTGACAGATATTCTGATAAGCACGTCCCGCAAGAGAAGACGCATTAAGCTGTATGAGGGGTTCCCCCTGATTTGTTGCGATGACAACGCATTCATCATCGGGAATAGCGCCGAGCAATGATACCGCCAATATTTCCGTCACATCCGAGACGGACATCATCTCTCCCCGTTTCATCATATCCGGACGCAATCGGTTAACGATCAAATCAATCCGCCGGATTTCATTTGCTTCCAAAAGCCCGATGATTCTGTCCGCATCCCGGATAGCGGAAACCTCCGGCGTTGTCACGACAATCGCTCTGTCCGCACCGGCAATTGCATTTTTAAAGCCCTGTTCGATTCCCGCCGGACAATCGAGCACAATAAAGTCAAAGCTGTCACGCAGCGTATCGACTAGCTTTCTCATCTGTGCGGGCGACACGGCCGTCTTATCTCTCGTCTGCGCTGCCGGCATCAAATAAAGACCGGGAAATCTCTTATCCTTGATCAATGCCTGTTTAATTCTGCAATTACCTTCCACAACATCCACAAGATTATAAACAATGCGGTTTTCAAGTCCCATGACAACATCCAGATTTCTGAGTCCGATATCCGTGTCAATCAAAGCTACCCGTTTTCCCAATCCTGCAAGACATGCGCCGATGTTTGCGGTGGTCGTAGTCTTCCCGACACCGCCTTTCCCTGATGTGACGACAATTACTTCACTCATGTTTTACCTCCGTTTTGACTATTAATCAGTCACGCATGAAATATTTGTCCCCTAAACATCTTTCAATTTAATTAGACAGGAAGATTATTTAGTAATTCTTTCGTAATTGCATCTGTATAGATTTCCTCGTCCAGAACGTACGCAATCCGCGGTGCCTGTCTGTTTTTCAACCATTTTCCGCTCTTTGCCAATGCCTTTGAAGTAAAATCTCCAATTTGAATTTTTGTCGGCTTCATATCAAGTGCGACAATAAAGCAATCGTTGTTCCCGCCCGCACCCGCATAAGCATGTCCGTAAAGTGTGCCAAGAATAACGATATTGCCTGCGGAAACGACATCCGCTCCCGGATTAACATCGCCGAGAATAATAATACTGGAATCTGTTTCGAGCACCTGCCCGGCACGCAGCGTCCCCTTATAAAACTGTCCGTCTGTACTGTCTCCGTTGTTGATAAATTTATTGGCAGCCTTTAAATATTGCTGATTTTTTTCTTCCCCGTCTCCCATAACACACAGAACAGTCAACTCCGTATTGTCCGAAATGGAGTTGACTAAAAGACGTTCCTCCTCCAAATCCAACTCGCGGCCCTCAAAAGAAACCACCATTTTAGCATTTCCGAAAAACTTTGCGGAATCCCGGAATTTTCTTCCCATCTCCGTATATAAGATATCAAACGGTACTTCCGGATCGAGTACGACCGCTATTCCGTTTGGAAAGCTTTTTATCATTACTGTGTTCTTCAATTTAAACATCCCTTTCTACTATTTAGTATCCCTATTCGCTCCTATGCGGATCAATCTTCGATAACCTCCATTTCTGTTGTATCAGCAACACCGTTAATCAACTCATCGGTGTCCTCCAATTCAAAATAATACTTAAACACATCACCTGCAACAGCGGCCGCATTGGCAGAGGTATAACCGTAAGCAATTCGAACAGCCACTGCAATTTTGGGATTTTCATACGGTGCAAAACCAAGAAACAACGCATGATTTGTTCTGGAGGTACTTGTTTGTGCCGTACCGGTCTTTCCGGCAACATTGATCGGGAAATTTTTAAATGCGCTTGTCTTTTCCGCAACAATACGCATGCCGGACTGTATGGCACTCCAGGTGGAATCCTGAACCTGTATCTGATTTCTGACCTGAGGTTTAAAATTCTCAATTGTTGTTCCGGAAGAATCCGTCACCTTACTGACAAGAGACATCTGATAGCACTTCCCCTTATTGGCGATTGCCGTCACATACCTGGCAAGGCCAATCGTTGTATAGTTATGACTTCCCTGTCCGATTGCCGAGTCAATCGGAAGAACATCTGAAAACTTCGGCTCGTTCTCTTCCATTTCGATGCCGGTCTTTTCCGTTAGTCCAAATAAATCCGCATATTCCTTAAGCTTGTCCAAACCGGCCTTTTCCGAATAGGCTGTCGTCATCATGTTCGTACTCAATCGATAGCCAACCTCATAGAAGAAACTATTACAGGAATTTCCAATTGCTTGCGTGACATCGAGATTTCCGTGCGCGCCGGGATAAATCCAGCATTTTTTAGCAGGATCTACCGTATCGTAAATACCGCGGCACTGAATTGTTTCTCCCAGATTGACGATGCTATCCTCTAAAGCCGTAACAGCAGAAACCATCTTAAAGGTGGAACCGGGAGCCGTCATCTGCTGGGTTGCGCAATTGTACATCGGACTTGATAAATCGGACATCAGCTGCGCATAATAATCGGCATCGATCGTATTTGCAAGCCTGTTGGAGTCATAGCCCGGATAGGTTACACAAGCCAGCAGTTCCCCGTTTGTCCCCGTAACGACACAGGAGCCGGTAGACGGATCAAGTGCGAGCTGTGCAGGTGTGATTTCGATATTGGAAATTTTATTGATCAAAAAATCATACGCTGTCTTTGTACCGGATTCCACCGCTTCTTTTTCACCGGTCGTTCCGTAAACCGCTCTTTGTTCGAATAAAACCATACATATTTCTCTGCCGGTCAGCTCGTTGTCCCGGATCATATATTTATACAGCTTCTTGGAAAAACCGTTATCACTCTTTAAATCCTCGCAGATAAAATCTACAAGCTGGGAATAGACCTCCTCAGTATCGGAATACTGACTGCTTAAATTAAAACGGGAAATATCAATCCAGTTTTTAGAAAGTGCATAAGTTAAATATTCCTTCAAACTGATCGTCTCGTCTGTCGTCCATGCAAGATAGGTCGGATCTTCTCTGTCGATCTCATCGTTGATCAGAATTCCTGTGTTAGACGAGGCCAGCCGTGAAACGATATAGCTCTCATATACCTGCATTTCTGTCGTAAGCTGTTCGTACGGCGTTGCTGCCGTAAGCAGTTCGTCCTTTAAAGCGGCAACAGACCGCTCCTGCTTGGAAAGGAAATTGGAATACACCTGCTTTTCATAGGCATCGGCATTGGTTTCATCAAATTGATCAATGTCAATGACATTATTATTGATGAGAGCAAAATAAACATCGTCGATCGGAATCATCATTAAACTAGACTTCACTTCCGAATTATTGTATTCCTTCACATTTACAATCTTTGAAACAAGAATACCGGCGAGTTTCTGCTCGAGCATGTTGTAAACAGCCTTCTGCAAATTTGCATCAATCGATAAATAAACGTCGTTTCCGGCCTTCGGATCGATGTGGGAAGCCGTTTCAATTACCTTGCCGACATTGTCCACATAAATAACATCTTTTCCCTTCGTGCCCTGCAAATATTCTTCCATTGTCTTTTCGATACCGGCTTTTCCAACCATGTCATTCATCGTATAATCATGCTCGGAGCCTGCAAGACTTTCCAGATCATCCGTGGAAGCATTTCCGGTATAGCCCAAAATGGAAGAAAAATATTTCGCATCATTATATTTCCGAAGCGTATCTTCCTCAATGTCAACTCCCTGCAGCGTGTCCTTATTTTCCATAATGACGGCAACTGTTTCGCTGCACACATCGGATGCGATGACCGTGGAGAGATATTTCTGGTAATTATTCATACTCATCGCATAGCGGATCGTGATAATCTGCAGGATTTCCTCATCTGTATAACCCTCTCCTGTCACAAAAACCGTCTTTGTTCCCTGCTTTATTTCTTTGCCAACCTCGTACTTTTCCGAGCCCGCTAAATAGGCAACGATTTGTTCAGGTGTCGCGTTCCGCTCCGAGGTCTTCAAATCTTCAATTTTCGTGTGTCCGTATACATCCGCCAAAAAACGCAGCAGCTTTGTATCTGAAACGGTATATTCATATTTTCCGTATTCATTGAGTACGATATTGAAGTTATTCAGCACCTTATCTCCGCAGCCCTCAATAAAATGTACGGTACGAAGAATTGTATCATTCATTTCTTCATTTTTTGTGCTGCCGGATTCATAATTATCTTCAATCGTCACAGAATAGGCAAGCTCATTGTATGCAAGCAGATTGCCCTCTCTGTCATAGATATTGCCGCGCGCACTTTTCAGTGTCGTCTCTTTTTTTATAGTCAGTGTGAAATTGTTCAGATAATCTTCGCCATTGATAATTTGTAAGACAAATAACTTTTGTATGAGAATTGCAAATAACACAATGAATACGATGATTAGTACAAAAAATCTGGAAAATATCACATTCTTCAGCCAATCTCTTATATCGTTCAGCAAACGCTATGCACTCCTTTTTTCTCTCGCTTCAAGCCACTCGTTCACCCACAGGATGGTTTTGTAGACGATCAGCGTCACAAGAATCGTATACACGATTTCCGGTAAAATAATATGGACAAAATAGTAACTGAAATTCAGCTTTCCCCGCAATAAAAACAGAAAAATATAACAGAGGAAACAGTATAACAATTCGCTGGCCGTAATCAGGATCATCGGCAGCTTGATATCCTCAGGATAAAAAATACTTCTGAAAAAACCGTTTAAGTAGCCTATGCACATATAAACAAGCGCATAGAATCCCAGAATATCCCCATAGAAAATGTCTAAAATCAAGCCCGCCAAAAAGCCGATTACCATCCCCTCTTTTTTCCCGCACATGAAGCCGAACGAGGAAGTAATGATAATTAATATATTGGGAACAATGCCGCCGAGCGAAATACTCTGAAATAAAGTGCACTGCAGCAAATATCCGATAATAACCATTAAGATAATAATAATTCTTCTGAGCATATGATTAATCCTGCCTTCTGATAAAACGCTAATCCTTCTGCTGCTTCAGTTCCGTAATAACAAGCACGGTCTCTAAGTGCTTAAAATCCACAACAGGCGTAATGTAGCCGGATTTGGTCAGGTTATTCGCGTCCTTGTTGATCTGTGTAATATAGCCGACCGAAATTCCGGGAAGGTATTTATTGCTGATGCGAGAGGTCACAACCTGATCCCCCTGCACAACGGCATCTTCATTGTCGATCAATTGAGAAAACCGGATATAACCTTCATTCATCAGCTCCAAATCACCGGTCACAATCAATGTATCCGAGGTGGAAAGGATCATACCGCTGAAATTAGAGTTGTCATCGATGATAGATTTGACCGTCGCCCAGTTAGGTCCGGCCTCCGTAATAATACCGACAATGCCTCCGCCGGCCATCACATTCATATCCACATCAATGCCGTCATTTTTCCCTTTATCAATTAAAAAAGAACTGAACCAGTTTCCAGCATCCTTTCCGATGACCCTTGCTCCGATCTTATCGTAGTCGGAATACTGCTCGTCCAGTGCGAATAACTGCCTTAATTCCGAAAGCTCATATTTATCCTGCTGCAAATCATTTACCTGAATAGTCAGATCCGCAACCTGCGTTTTTAGTTCCTCATTTTCCACTGCAAGCTCGTTCATCCGCTTAATACTGTCGGAACGGCTTGTGAGCCAAAGGCCTGCCTGTGCGATTCCCTTTTGAAACGGAACAATCGTATAGCCTGCAACCGTTTCCAGCGGTCCGCTGATTACATTAGTCGTAAACGACAGAATCATCATTGCAATGCAGATAATTGTTAATGTCAGCAGAACATATTTGCTTGGAATAGAAATTTTAGTTCTGTTAGAGCGATTCCTTGCCATTGATCCTTCCCCTTAATTTGTGAAATCCTGCATTGAATAGGCAACCGAACGAAAATGCTCATTTTTGATCACCTGGGAAAGACCATAAGCAACGCTTTCTTCACCATTTGGTGAGAAATTCACCTTCAGCCCCGTGCTTCTTCCGATCATCTCATGCAGATTGCCGATCCCCGCGGAACCTCCTGTCAGGAAAATTCCTTTTTTATAAATATCCGCGCCAAGCTCGGGAGGCGTCCTCTCAAGAATCACGCGTACACTGTCAATAATCATTTCAAAGCTTTCCCGCATCGCCTTTTCAATTAGATTCGTCGGAATATTCCTTTCCACTGGCAGACCTGTCACAATATCCCTCCCGTACACAACGGCATCCTCTTCTGCCGCTTCAAGCTTGGGAAGCGCGATTTTTACTTTTTCGGCCGTTTTGACACCGATCAGCAGATTGTATTCTTTTCTGATAATGTTGCGGATGCTTTCATCAAATTTCTTTCCGCCGATTTTAATGAGCCGGCTGAGTACAATACCGCCAAGCGATAAGATAGAAATTTCCGTCGTATCGAAGCCGATATTGACGATAAGAATTCCCTGGGAATTCTTCACATCCACATCCAGACCAATGCCATCCGCAATTGCTTTCTCCACAATATAAATGCCTCGCGCTTTAACATTGGAGTCCTTGACGAGATCAAAAAAAGCACGCTTTTCCACTTCGGTAATATCGGTCGGCACAGAAATATAATAATCTGCGGGCTTTATATTTCCTCCCATAGCATCGGAAATAAAATTCCTGAGCAGAATCTGCATATGATTGATATCCGCAATGACGCCGCTCGTCACCGGATACGAAACAACGATTGAGGCAGGCGCTTTTTCATACATTTCAAATGCCTGATCCCCATAAGCAAATACATTTCTTTTATTCTGAATCGCAATCATATTTTTTTGACTCGTAATTTTTTCTTCGAATCCATTATATATTTTAATATTACAGGTACCCAGATCGATACCAAATGCATTGGCTGCCACCAAAAAACCTCCTTTAAAATAAGCCGGATTCTTTTAGGCTGATATAGCAGTTGTCACCAATAATGATGTGATCAATCAACTGAATATCCATAATACTTCCGGCTTCCTTTATCTTTTTTGTAATGAATATATCTTCCTTACTCGGCGTAGGATTGCCGCTCGGATGATTATGTATCATAATAATATAAACGGCTCCGCTGTTCAATGCCTTTATAAAAATCTCACGCGTGGATACAAGCGACTGATTCACAGTTCCGCTTGACAACAGAAAATCCCCCATAAATCCGCTTGCACCGTTTAAAAATGCAATTCGCGTCTGCTCATATGTCAGGTGCCGCAAGCTTTCCATATAATAATCAGCAAGAAGCCTCGGTGAATCCACAATCATCTTTTCCGGCATAGCCGCCATGGAAATCCGCCTGGAAAGCTCCGCAACACATTTTAAGGTGATCGCCTTTACGGTTCCGACGCCTGATAGCTTTTTAAGCTCCTCCAATGGCTTCTGATGCAATGCCAAAAGGCTCTGTCTCCCATCGGGAAGCTGAAGTATCTTTCTTGCAAGCTCGACGGAAGTCTCACCCTTTGTTCCCGTCTTTAACAGGATCGCTAGCAGCTCAGCATCTGTCAATGCGTAAGCTCCGCTCTTTAAAAATTTTTCGTACGGCCTTTCCGGGGCCGGCAGTTCCTTCACTGTAAGGTGTCCGATGTTCAATAAGTTTCCTCCGCTTCCATAATTCTCCGGATATGCAGACGAAGGAGCAGCTGTAATGTTGCCGAACAGCCGCCTACAGCTTGCGGTAAATAAGGATCCCAATTACAATACCGATAATGCTTGCAATCGTAATTTTGATTGTGACTGCAAAGGTCAGTGCAATGATGCCAAGATCAATCACGAGCGGACTCGTGAGTCCGAAAGTCTTTCCGTAATTCAGCCAGCTCAGTCCTGACATGCCCTCCGTCAGCATTCCGATGAACCCGCCGATCACAATTCCGGCAAGAATCAGCAGAAAGCATGTCCAGTTGTTTTTTCCTCTCATAGTATGCCTCTTATCAAGTCCCGTATGCTGTTTTTGGAATCTTGTGGCAACTACGGGCAGCCATCCACAATATATAGACATATTACCATATTTTCAACGATGTGTACATAAAAATTCAATTTATTTTTACGACAAGAGCTAACAAAATATTACAGTTTTTCCTTATGACAGACAAATCACCCCGGCATCCTTTAAAGACTGCAGCGACTTTAAAATACCAAACTTTGCATGATTCCACGTCAGTCCTCCCTGAAAATAGACAGCATACGGGGGCTTGATGGGCGCATCGGCACTCAGCTCAATCGAAGAGCCCGACACAAATGCACCGGCCGCCATGATGACATCACTGTCATAGCCCGGCATCGCCCACGGCTCGGGTGATACAAAGCTGTCTACCGGTGCCGCAGCCTGAATGCCCTTACAAAAAGCAATGATGGCCTCGGGCGAGCCCAGTGTAACTGCCTGAATAATATCGTGACGGCTTTCTTTGCTGCCCGGCATGACCCCAAAACCCAGACGTTCATAGAGACCGGCTGCAAAAACCGCTCCCTTCAATGCACCGTTTACGACTGTAGGGGCTAAAAACAAACCCTGATAAAAACTATGAATAATACCAAGGGACGCCCCGACCTCTTTTCCGAGTCCCGGTGAAGTCAAACGATATGCCGCATTTTCGACACATTCCTTCGAGCCGGCAATATAGCCGCCGATCGGCGCGAGTCCTCCACCGGGATTTTTAATCAGGGAACCAACAATCATATCTGCCCCCACCTCAGACGGTTCTGTTTCCTCTACAAATTCACCATAGCAGTTATCCACCATACAGATAATGCCGGGTTTGACATTTTTAACGAAAGTAATCAGCTCTCCGATTTGTTTAACTGACAGGGTCGGTCTTGTCTGGTATCCCTTTGACCGCTGAATTGTCACAAGCTTAGTCTTTTCAGTAATTGCCTTTTTAATTGCCTCATAATCAAACGCTCCATTCGCAAGCAAATCTACCTGCCGGTATGTGATGCCATATTCGGCAAGAGAACCCTTGGACGAACGGATGCCAATGACCTCCTCCAAAGTGTCGTAGGGCTTTCCAACAGGGGAAAGCAGCTCGTCACCCGGACGCAGATTTGCGGAAAGGGCAAGCGCCAGCGCATGTGTTCCGCAAGTAATTTGAGGTCTGACAAGTGCATCCTCTGTATGAAACAGGCATGCATACACCTTTTCGAGTGTATCTCTTCCCAGATCATTATAACCATAGCCACTCGTCATCTGAAAGCACGCCTCGGACACTCTGCACTTTTGCATTGCCTCTACTACCTTTAGCTGGTTATATTCCATGAGTCTGTCAAATTCTGCAAACCTCTCCGCCAAATCCATCAACACGCTTTCACCTAATAAAAAGACATCTTCATCAATTCCAAGCTGTTTGTACATCTTTTTTTGCTGTTCATTCATTGTAATCTACTCTTTCCCTGTCTGTTTTCATTCTGATACAATCACACATCTGCGCAAGAATTTTCTCCGCATCATAGCCGTAATCCTTCTTGTTCAGCCAGATCACATCCTTTTCGCGGCGAAACCATGTAAGCTGCCGCTTCGCAAAATGCCTCGTATCCCGTTTTATGATCCTGACGGCTTCCTCAAGCGGATATTCGCCGTCAAGATAAGCAAGCAATTCCTTGTAGCCAAGTCCCTGCATCGAAATAAGACTTTTGTCATAGCCCATCTCTTTTAGATTCATAACCTCTTTTAAAAGTCCGTCCTCCATCATCTGACTGACGCGCGTGTCGATTCGCCCATATAAAGACTCTTTATCATCGGTCAGCACAAAATAGCAGAATGCATAAGGAGATTCCTTTTTCCGCTGTACCTCATTATGGGCAGAAATGGGCGTTCCGGTCAAATGATAATATTCCATAGCGCGAATGACTCGCTTACTATTATTTGCATGAATATCCTGAGCGGCTTCCGGGTCCACCTTTGCGAGCATTTCATGCAGATAATGCGGCCCCTTCTCACTAGCAAGCTGCACTAATTCCTGCCGATAGGCGGTATCCTCTTTTGTCTGTTCAAAATCAATCCCATACAGCACTGACTGAATATAGAATCCGGTTCCGCCGACAATCAACGGGATTTTGCCTTTTTCATAGATTTGCTGCAGGGCAGCTTCTGCCTTCTTTTGAAAAAGTACAATATTAAACGGTTCATCAGGCATCAGCTCATCGATTAGATAGTGCCTGACTCCATTCATTTCCTCATGACTTATTTTAGCGGAGCCGATATCCATATAGCGATAAATCTGCATCGAATCCGCAGAAATAATTTCAGCATCAATTATTTTTGCCAGCCGAATGGAAAGACTTGTCTTTCCTACGGCAGTCGGGCCGGTCAAAATGACCAGCGGCTTTTTTTCATTTCTATTTTCCATGGATAGTTCCTTATTTGATTATACTATACAATCCGCTTAAATTTCTTTTCCAGCTCATATTTAGAATAAGAAATGATCGTCGGTCTTCCATGCGGGCAATGATACGGGTTATCAAGTGTCAGCAGTTCGTCGATCAGCACCTGAGCCTCCTGCATCGAAAGACGATTGTTTCCCTTTACGGCGCTTTTGCATGCCATCGTCGCGATCCGGTCGTTAACCGAGGAAATTTCCTTTGACAGTCGTTCCTGTGACAACTCATCCAACAGCTCATGGAAATAATCAACCGCCGTCAGTCGGAACAGCTCCGCAGGAACAGCGCGGAGCGAATATTCGTTGCCGCCGAAATGTTCAATTTCAAAGCCAACCTGTTCAAAGTTTGGAAGAAATCGCTCTAACAGCTGCTCCTCGCTTTTGGACAGGGAAAGAATCGTCGGCGGATTTAGCAGCTGTGAGACAAGCGCATGATCGTCAAGCTTCTTTTTAATTCGCTCATACAGTACCTTTTCGTGCGCCGCATGCTGGTCGATAATATACAGCTTTTCGCTTAATTCTACTAGCCAGTATGTTTCAAATAACTGGCCGATAATCCGATGCTTCTTAACGGCCTCCTCTGATAAAAACCGTTCCTCAAACAAGTTGAGCTGTTCCGCATTACTTAACATCTCAAGAGCACTTTCTCCGGACATTTCAGCATTATAAACAGGCAGCTCCGCGACACGGTTCTCTGCATCATAGGATGGAAGCGGTGTTGTGAAAAGCTTTTGGGCATAAGTCTGCTGCAGTTCCTCTTTTCTGCGCATTTCAAACGGCTCCGGCAGCGCGGTCTCAGGTACGGCAGGCTTATTGGCCGGAAGGCCGTCCCTTTTCTCTTCTTTAACTTCCGGTATTAATTCCTTTTTAGAAAGTGCCTCACGGATTTTCTCAACGAGGAGCTGATATATTTTTTCCGCCTCCAGAAAGCGGATTTCCATCTTGGCAGGATGTACATTAATATCAATCAGCTTGGCCGGAATCGACAGATACAGTACAACAAACGGATATTTATGAAGCATCAGAAACGGCTTATACGCTTCATCCAATGCCTTTGAAACAAGCGAGCTTTTAATGTAGCGCTGATTCACATAATAAACTTCAAAGCTGCGGCTGCTTCTTGCAAGATCCGGCTTACCCACAAACCCGGAAATTTGGATATTTCCATCAGAGACACTCAATGGAACAATATTCGCCGTAATATCCCTGCCGAAAACTTGATAAATGACATCTTTCATTTCCCCGTTGCCTGATGTCTGAATTCTATTACTGCCGTTGACAATCAGCTTAAAAGAGATTTCCGGATGAGAAAGCAGGATCCGCTCCATCAGTTCTACAATATAGGTCCCCTCCGTCATCGATGTTTTTAAAAATTTACGTCTTGCCGGCGTATTATAAAACAGATTCCTGACGATGAATGTTGTTCCGTCAGGTACCCCGACATCCTCAAGTGCCATTTCCCGCGCACCTTCAATGACATAGCGGGTTCCTGCGGCAGAAGACTTAGTCTTTGTAAGCAGCTCCACCTTTGCAACTGCAGCGATGCTTGAAAGTGCCTCCCCGCGAAATCCAAGGCTTTTTACGCAGAGCAGATCCTCAATCGCATGGATCTTACTTGTCGCATGCCTTAAAAAAGCGATAGGAACCTGCTGCTTTTCAATACCGCATCCATTATCTGTCACACGAATAAAATCAATGCCTCCGTTCTTAATTTCGACGGTCACCGCATCCGCTCCGGAATCAATTGCGTTTTCAACAAGCTCCTTTACAACGGACATCGGTCGTTCCACGACTTCTCCCGCCGCAATTTTATCAATCGTCTGATTGTCCAATACCTGAATCTGTTCCATATACTCTCCTGTGTTTCTGATATCCGCAGACAAAACTTGCTTTTACCAGTCTACCATCTGTTTTTCAGTTTATTCTGCAGTCTGCTCAATGTGTTAAGCGCTTCCATCGGCGTTAAATTATTCAAGTCAATATCTTCAAGCTCCTGAATGACATCGCCGTCCTTTACCGTATCAAACAAAGATATTTGCGCAAGATCTACCTCGTCCATTTTTCTTTCGGCAATCTTCTTGCCGCCTTTAGCATCCTCCGCAATACTTTTCACACTTGCCGTAATATCATTTTCGGAAAGCTCCTCTACAAGCTCCTTTGCACGATCGATCACAATATCCGGCACACCTGCGAGCTTTGCTACCTGGATGCCATAGCTCTTATCGGCGCCGCCTTTCACGATTTTGCGAAGAAACACAATATTGTCCCCCTGCTCCTTAACGGCAATACAGTAATTGCTGACGGCACTTAATTTGCCCTCCAGCTCTGTGAGCTCATGATAATGAGTCGCAAACAGCGTCTTTGCGCCGAGCAGCTTCGGATTGCTGATATATTCAATGACAGCCCACGCAATGGAAAGTCCGTCAAACGTCGAAGTTCCGCGGCCGATCTCATCGAGTATGAGCAGGCTTTTGGCAGTGGCGTTTCGTAAAATATTCGCAACCTCCGTCATTTCGACCATAAATGTACTTTGTCCGCTCGCAAGGTCGTCTGAAGCCCCAACCCTCGTAAATATTCGATCTACAATGCCGATATTTGCGGACTTTGCCGGAACAAAGCTGCCGATCTGAGCCATCAGCACGATCAGCGCGGTTTGGCGCATATAGGTAGATTTTCCTGCCATATTCGGACCTGTAATGATGGAAACGCGATTATTTCCGTTATCCAGATGCGTATCATTTGCCACAAACAAATCAGAGGAGATCATATTTTCAACGACAGGATGCCGTCCCTCTTTGATGTCGATCATTCCTTTTTCATTGATTTTTGGCCTGCAATAATGCCCCCGTTCCGCAACAATTGCAAGGGATGCAAATGCATCGAGCTTTGCGATAATCTTGGCCGTCTCCTGTATTCTTGCAACCTGCTTTGCAATCTCATCCCTGATTTCGCAGAAAATATCATATTCAAGGGAAAACAGCTTATCCTCCGCATTTAAAATTGTATCCTCCAGTTCCTTCAGCCGCTCTGTTGTATATCGTTCGGCATTTGTCAGTGTCTGCTTCCTGATATAGTCCTGCGGCACAAGATTTTTAAAAGAATTTGTCACTTCAAAGTAATAGCCAAAGACACGGTTATATTTAATTCTGAGATTTTTGATGCCGGTACGCTCCTTATCATCCGCCTCCAGCTGAGCGAGCCAGTTTTTCCCTTCTGTTTTGGCATTCCTGAGCGAATCGATCGTTTCATTATACCCTGCCTTGATGATCCCTCCATCCTTGATTGTGACCGGTGGCTCTTCATTGATAGAAGAAAGGATCAGTTCATGAATATCCGTAAGCGGATCAAGATTGTCGAAAAGCTCTTTTAACACACCCGACTCGAATTCTGAAAGAAGCTGTTTGATTGGAGGAAGCATTTCAAGAGAGCTGGAAAAGGCAATTAAATCACGGGGATTCGCCGATTTATAGCTGATCTTGCTCATCAGGCGTTCCAAATCATAAATCGGATTTAAATATTCCCTTAATTCCTCCCTTGCAATCGCATGTGCATTTAATACTTGAATTGCATCAAGCCGCTCCTCTATCCGGCTTTTTCCGATGAGTGGCTGTTCTACAAAGCTTCTTAAGCAGCGAGCGCCCATCGCAGTCTTCGTCTTATCGAGCACCCACAGCAGAGAGCCTCTCTTCTGCTTGTCCCGCAGCGTCTCCGTCAGCTCCAGATTCCTCCTTGTAGAGGAGTCAAGCAGCATATAGGTCGCAACGCTGTACGGAACAAGCCTCCTCATATGGGATAGTGAGTTCTTCTGCGTCTCATACAAATAGTTTAACAGGGAGCCTGCGCTGATCGTACCGCACTCGTAGTCTTTTAATCCGAAACCGTCCATGGAATTGACATGGAAGTGCTCCTTTAACAGCTGTACGCAGGCCTCATCATCAAAATACCACGGTTCCAGTGTGTAAATCGTAACACCAAGCTTGTATTTTAATTCCTCCAAATCAATCCCGCACACAAGAAATGCTTCATTGCATATAATTTCCGTCGGAGAAAATTTGTAGATTTCGTCCAGCAGCCTGCGCTGCTCTGAAACCTCTGTCACAAAATAATCTCCTGTTGTAATATCGGCGATCGAAATTCCAAACTGATCTGCGATATAGACAATTGACATCAGATAGTTATTGCGGGTTTCTTCGAGTGCCTGCATATCAATATTGGTTCCTGGCGTTACGATGCGTGTGACCTCTCGCTTAACGAGACCCTTTGCAAATTTGGGATCCTCCACCTGCTCACAGATTGCTACCTTGTATCCCTTTGACACAAGTTTGTTCAAATATCCCTCCGCCGCATGATAAGGCACGCCGCACATCGGCGCCCGTTCTTCCTGCCCGCAGTTCTTGCCGGTCAGCGTCAGTTCCAGCTCCTTGGAGACCGTGATCGCGTCCTCATAAAACATTTCATAGAAATCACCAAGTCTGTAAAATAAAATACAATCCTTGTGCTGTTCCTTTGTCTCTTTATATTTCTGCATCATTGGTGACAATTCAGCCACTGCTCTATCCTTCTTTCTGTTCATCCTTTAACTGCTCGTAAAGCGGCTGCCGGACTTTCATTCTTGTCACTTCCACAAGTCCGAGCGTCGTCATATCATGAAGCTGTGCCTTGATCGGATCTTTTTTTAATTCCTCCGCCAAAAAGGCAAGCAGCTTTTTCTGGCTTGCGGGTGCCTCCATATTAATAAAATCGATCAAAATTATGCCGGACAAGTTTCTGAGTCTTAATTGTCTTGCAATTTCCGCCGCCGCTTCTATGTTAACCAACAGAAAAGTTTCTTCCCTGCTTCCCTTTTTCACAGTTTTCCCCGTATTAACATCGATAGCGACAAGCGCCTCTGTCGGTTCAATCACTAAAAATCCTCCCGATTTAAGCCATACCTTTTTCTGAAGTGCTTCCTTTAACCGGCTTTCTATAGCATATAATTTCTTCATAGGAAGTAAAGAATCCTCATAAAACCGAAGGTTGACTGACGAAAAATAGACGGCTCCATAAGTATCTGTCAAATGCTCCCGCAAATTCTTATAAATTTCCTTTTCATCGGTTACTATTTCCGTAAGCGCATCCAGTCGAACATCTGTTACGGCACGCATCCATTCCGCAGGCGCGCGGTAAAGCGCCGAGGACGGTGTCCGTGTTCCGGCATATTTTAAAATGGCCGAAAGCCGCTCTGATAACTGTCGAATTTCTTTCTTCAGTTCTTCGATATCCGCATGCATTGCATTTGTACGAATGATAACCCCATAAGGGATCCCCTCTCCCGTTTCCCGCAAAGACTTCACAAGCTGTTTCTTTTCCTGTACCGACAGCTTGGAGGAAACGGACAGCTTTGTATCCTTTGTATGAATGACGCTGTAAACGCCCGCCAGAGACAGTTCTTCACTCAGCACAGCATCCTTTGTCTTTGTACGCTCCTTAACAAGCTGCACCGGAATCAAATCGCCCTGCTTTAAATCGGAGCGGGGCAAAAATCCCCTTGCATTCTCCCCAAAGTCGATAAACGATGCGTTGATATTGCTGACAACCTGCTGAACCCTTCCAAGATAAATAGAACCAAGCTGTTCCTTTTTATCAGAAAAAACATGGAACTCCACCGGCTTGCTTCCGTTCAAATACACAAACAGCAGCTTGTTCTGTTGTTTTGTCAAAACGATCCTATACACTTCCTTGTTCATGCTATAATATCCATTCCTATTTCATTTAAAGATAAAAATTGATGATCCTGTATTGTATAAAGCTCCAAACGTCTGATCAACAATCCAAATTCATCAAGCTGTGTATCCTGCTGTCTGTACAGTGCCTCCATAACAAGCTCCGGTTTAATATTCGTTACACTCCCGCACGATAAGCGAAGCATGACCGTATCTTCCGTCTCCTCATGCCGATAAATAGAAGGTTTCAAATCAATCTCCTGTTCACTCCGCTTTGTTTTTTTGTTGATGATGATTTCCTCTTGTCCCATCAAATCTGCAAAGGCTTCTTTCAGTGAAAAAGGCGGCCGGAATTTCTCCCTAAAAGAAATCAGATAATCTGCGGCGGCAACGCTTGCCATCGCATTTCCAGCCGTTTCCGGCAATTTCCGAAACGACAGCACCATAATGCCTTCCGCAGCAACCTTATTCATCGCCTCAATCGCCTCCGCAGACAGTACCGGCTCCGTAATTTCAATATCCATATACTCCGCATCGCTTTCCAGACCGATTCCAAGAGGAAGGGCAAAGGACATGACCTGATGCGGGCTCATACCGCCGCTGTACGCAATCGGAATATCTGCCCTGCGCATCAGCTTTTGAAAATACCGCATGACATCCAAATGACCGATAAATTTTACGGCTCCTCTTTTTGAAAATTTAATCCTTATTTTCATAGCAGACACCTCCTCCGAATTTTCCGGCACCGCACCCCATACACTGCATTCGGCAATTAGGCGTGCTCTTTTCCGCAAGAGCCTGTCTCCATTCTCGCTTTAAAAATTCCTTTGTGACACCGACATCGATAAAATCCCACGGCAGCAGTTCGTCCAGCTCCCGCAATCTTGTCGTATAGAAATCGATGGAAATACCACATTCCTCAAACGCTTTCAGCCACGGAGCTTCATGAAAGGTCTCAGACCAGGAATCGAACAGACACCCCTTCTCATAGGCTGATAGCAGTACTTTGGAAAGCCTCCGGTCACCACGGGCAAATACGCCCTCAAGCATACTGACTTCTGCTTCGTGCCAGTTATATTTGATACTCTTACGATTGAGCTGCTGCTTCATTGCATCGTTGACAATCTTAGCCCGGTCCAAAAATCCTTTTTTTGTGGTCATCGGAGCCCACTGAAACGGTGTGAACGGCTTTGGAATAAAGAAGGAGGTACTGGCTACAATCTGAACCTTTCCGCTTCTCTCCTGCTTTGGAATCAAATCATAATAAAGCCTTGCAATCTTATCCGAAAGCTCCGCAATGCCCCTCATATCTTCCTCCGTTTCGGTCGGAAGCCCAAGCATAAAATAGAGCTTCACCCTTGTCCAACCGCCTAAAAAGGCCTGTCTTACACCCTCTAATATTATTTCCTCCGTCAGTCCCTTATTAATAACATTTCGAAGCCGCTGGGAACCTGCCTCCGGTGCAAAGGTCAGACTGCTTTTCCGAACATCCTGTACTTTACTCATAACAGCAAGGGAAAATGCATCAATCCGCAGCGACGGCAGTTCGATATTCAATTTTTGATGCTTTGCCTGTTCCATCAAAAAGTCCACAAGCTCCTCTAAGTGAGAATAATCGCTGGAGCTTAAAGAACTTAAGGAAATTTCCTCGTGTCCCGTATTTTTTAACATTGCCGCAGCATACTTTTTCAGCATTGTAACATCACGTTCCCGAACGGGCCTGTAAACCATTCCGGCCTGACAGAACCGGCAGCCACGGATACAGCCGCGCTGTATTTCGAGTACAACCCGGTCCTGCGTCACCTTAATAAACGGCACCACGGGTTTTTCCGGATAGCAGGTGTTTGTCACATCCATGACAAGCTCCTTTTGGATCATCTTCGGAATCCCTTCTCTAACCGGTTCAAAGGAAACAAGTGTTCCATCCTCATGATACGCTGCTTCATAAAATCGCGGGACATAAATGCCCGGCAGCTTTGCCGCCGCGCAAAGAAATTCTTCCCGGCTTTTTCCCGCTTCCCTGTATGACCGGTATGTATCCAGCAACTCATGATAGGCCGTTTCTCCCTCTCCGATATAAAACATATCAAAAAAGTCCGCAATCGGCTCAGGATTATAAGTACACGGCCCACCGCCAATGACAATCGGATCCTTTTCTGTCCGGTCCTTTGAAAAGAACGGAATCTGGGAAAGGTCTAAAATCTGTAGTACATTTGTATAGCACATCTCATATTGCAGTGTAATACCCAAAAAATCAAAATCCCTGATTGGGTCCTGGGACTCAAGGGCAAATAACGGCAGCTTCTGTTCCTTCATGATTGCGTGCAGATCTATCCACGGAGAATAGACACGCTCGCACCACGTGTCTTCCCGTTTATTGAACATATCATATAAGATCTGAATTCCTAAATGTGACATCCCTATTTCATACACATCTGGAAAACACATGGCAAAACGAATAGAAACCGTTCCTTTCTCTTTTATCACCGCATTGACTTCATTTCCGATATATCTTACCGGCTTCTCAACACGGAGCAGTACCTGATCCGGTAATGCAAGCTTTCTCATCATGAATAACCTTTCTTACTCTCTTATGTCAATCATTATAAATCACTTAAAGTATACGTGAAACCCTCCATAAAATCAAATACATTAGTAAAAAGACCGACATCCATCGTTTGGCCGATCATTTCCTTTAACTCTGTAACACCGAGCTTTCCGGCAATTTTTCCGTCACCTCCCAAAAAGAGAATGCCGATAAAAAGAATGCTTGCAAGTAAAATCCGGAACTTCAGCAGACTTCCCTGCATACTTTTTGACTGCATTGAAACAGCTTCTCCCGTATTTGCCGGCTCTTTAACAAGCGCTTCCTTACTGACAAGCGGCAAAACCTCCGCATAGGCCAGTTTTTCCTTATACTTTTTTAAAAGCATTGCTCTTTTATCAGCGTCATTAACCGCTCCCTGCTTCTGCTGATACATGACTAACCCTGCTCTTTCACCGTGCATCTGATGCACTATTCTCTTTATATTACTATGTACAAGACGTCAAATTATGCTAAGAATTTCCACAGCAAAAATTTTACTCCTACATGAAAAAAAGACGTATCTGAATACGCCCTGTTTTCATATAGTATATATTTTCCCTGCGGTCCAAAACCATCGGGCGCTAATTTGGTTTAAATATCGAGTAGATTGTTCGATCCTCATGGACCCCTTCGATTGAGCCTTCCCATCTGTCAAAGGAATATCCATTCATCGTCGGAGTCGTCGGATATTTTGCATTCTCGCCGCTTCTAACGTGCTGAGTATCATGTACCTCTCCGTTCTCACTGTTGACAAATTTCACCGTATAATTACGGTAATACCATGCCTTGATTGCCCGATCTTCTGTTACATTTGTCCATGACCCCTCCCAGCCTACGAATTCAAGGCCGTCAATACAAGGATCTTCCGGATTGGGAAGTGAAGAGCCGTAAGTCACAACATCCGTTTTCCATAGCTCATTATTCCAGCCGTTATACCATCTCACGACACAGGTTTTTCCGGGTACGCCCTTTTCCTCGGACCACCACGGAAGAAATGGTGCTGTTGTATTATCATTTATTTTCTTTACATTGGATACCGCACTTGTTGAGGCTGCATAAGGTGTATTATTCGTGTACATGCCTAAAATCATCTTATCTGCCTTAATACTGAGTGCGCTGTCAGTCCAACCGATAAATGTATAGCCGCTTACGGAGGTATCTGTAGGAATGACGGCATTCCCGCCGTCTGCAACAGTCTGCATACTGATCTTCGTTCCGTAAATAAATGCTACATTATGTGTCGTCTTTGCACTTGCATCCACGTTGATCAACAGCATGCTGGCAAAGGATACCACAACAGCGGTTAATAAAGCTTTTTTCCATAGTCCCTTCATACAATAACCTCCTAATTCCCCTTGCTTTATGTAACTCCTATATTTAGTATATCCTTTTTGTACATAAAAATCCAGTAATTTTTACGGTTTCAATCAATTTTACAATCATCTGTTTGCCAGTTCCCTCGTGATATCCGACCATGATAATCCACATTCTGCCATAAGTACCATTGCATGGTATAAAAAGTCGGCCATTTCATATTTAACCTCCTCCTTATCCGGATTTTTCGCCGCAATCACAATTTCCGTTGCCTCTTCACCAACCTTTTTTAGAATCTTATCGATGCCCTTGTCAAACAGATAATTTGTATAAGAGCCTTCCTTTGGATGCTCTTTCCGATCCATAATGACCGTATAGACATCCTCAAATACATGGAGCGGGTTCGTATGCTCGTAATCCTGCTTCATGATTTCGTTGAAAAAACAGGAACGGCTTCCTGTATGACATGCGGCCCCGATCTGAGCCACCTTCGCAAGGATTGTATCCATATCGCAGTCTGCGGTCAGCTCCTTCACATACTGGAAATGCCCGCTTGTCGCTCCCTTTACCCAAAGTTCCCTACGGCTTCTGGAATAATACGTCATAATTCCCGTTTCAATCGTACGCACATAAGCGGATTCATCCATGTATGCAACCATTAACACCTCATCCGTCTGATAATCCTGCACGACTACGGGGATCTGTCCGTCACTGTTCTTCTTTAAATCTTTCCACGCATAACGACTTTCCCAAACACTGGTTTCAATTCCTTCCGACCGGCACGCTTTTTTAAATTCCATAAGCCCATTGAGACGTTTGTTAATTACATCTCCTGAAATCCCCGCGATACAATCTGATTTTAGCAGCTTATAAAGTTCCTGTTCCGGCGCTTCATTGATAACCGGTATCATTGCAAGCTCCTTATAATCATCATTGACGCGGTTACTTAATAAAAGAATGCCATTTGTATAACGCTTCAGATCCGCCAGCCGGTCGAGAATCTGCTCCTCGGCATCCGCACAGGCCATGATTTTTTCTTTTCCGAAACGCTTGCTGACCTCCTCCATGAGACCGACGTTAGCCTGCTTCGCCATATTGAGCGCCACACGACCGCAGCCGGCATAAAGAAGTTTCTTTACGTCCTCCGTCCGATTGATATTACCTGCACCGATCACCGGAATATCAATGGATCGGTTGATTTCCCGCAGAATCAAAAGTGCCTCTTCATGCGCCGCATCACCCTCCGACAAATCGAACACAATCATTTCATCAGCTCCGCGGCTGCCGCAGGAAACGGCATGGGAAACGGGATCATCAGATAGTACCTCATCACTTTTAAAGCCTTTTACAAATTTTTTATCTTTTAAGTAAACACAGGGAATTAGTTTTTTATTTATCATTACAGCATTCCTTTCGTAGACAGCACATCCGTCACACGCCCGTCTTTTTTTACCGCTTCATCCAGAGCCTTGGCAAACGCCTTGAACATTGCTTCTGCGATATGATGTGCATTGCTGCCTGACAACACCTTGATATGCAGATTCATCGCGGCCGAGTAACTGACGGCGTAGAAAAATTCCCTGATCAATTCCGTATCCAGATAGCCGATCTTTTCCGTGTTGAAAGATGCCTCATAGGAAAAATAAGGACGTCCGCATAGATCCACAGCACATAATACAAGCGCGTCATCCATCGGTAATATGATACTTCCATAGCGCCGGATTCCTTTTTTATCTCCCAGCGCCTCCCTGATTGCGCCGCCAAGTACGATGCCCGTATCCTCTACCGTATGGTGACCGTCCACATGGAGGTCTCCCGTCACAGACAGCTCGCAGTCAAAAAAGCCGTGACGTACAAAACCCTCCAGCATATGGTCAAAAAAGCCGATACCTGTATCAATTTTTCCGATTCCCGTTCCGTCCAGATCTATACTGAGCTTAATTTGTGTTTCTTTTGTGTTCCGTTTGACTTCTGCTTTTCTTTCCGCTTCCATAACTATCCTCCCTTACTCAAAACGCACCCTGATCGACTTCGCATGAGCCGTCAGTCCTTCCGCCTCTGCAAATTTTGCGATGTCGTCTGCAACCGGAGCAAGAGCCTCCTTTGAATAGGATATGATACTCGTCCGTTTATAGAACGCATCCACACCGAGCGGAGAAAAAAACTTTGCCGTACCGTTTGTCGGCAGCACGTGATTGGGACCCGCAAAATAATCTCCAAGAGGTTCCGAAGAATATTCCCCGATAAAAATCGCACCGGCATTTTTAATCTTTGTCATGATTGTAAACGCCTCCTTTGTGAGAATTTCCACATGTTCGGAGGCAATTTCATTGGCTGCATCCACAGCTTCCTCCATAGAATCTGCCAATAAAATATATCCATAGCTGTCAAGTGACTTTTTGATAATTTCCCTGCGGGATAATTCCTTTGTCAAAGTCTCCGTCTCCTGAGAAACCTTTTCTGCAAGTACTTTAGAGGTCGTGATCAGGATCGCAGATGCAAGCGGATCATGCTCTGCCTGGGACAGCAAATCTGCCGCCACATAGGCCGGATTTGCGGTTTCATCCGCCAGCACAAGAATTTCACTCGGACCCGCTATCGAATCAATGCTGACATGACCATATACGGCTTTTTTGGCAAGTGCAACAAAAATATTGCCGGGTCCTACGATTTTATCAACCTTCGGAATAGACTGCGTCCCATATGCAAGTGCCGCGATCGCCTGTGCACCGCCCACCTTATAAATTTCCGTAACACCGGTAATCTTTGCAGCCACAAGCGTACACGGCTGTACCCTTCCATCCTTTCCGGGCGGTGTGACCATAACGATCCGTTTTACGCCTGCGACCTTTGCCGGCAGCACACACATCAGCGTCGAAGAAGGATAGGCAGCTTTTCCGCCCGGCACATAGACCCCAACACGTTCGATCGGTGTCACTTTCTGCCCGAGTATCGTCCCGTCTTCCTTTGTATCAAACCAACTGTTCATCTTTTGCTTCTCATGGTAGGAAACGATATTTGCGGCCGCCCGCTCCATGATCTTAATCAAGTTCTGATCATATGACGCATAAGCCTCTTCAATCTCTTTTTCACTCACACGCACCGCAGCTGCTGTCAGGCTGCAGCCGTCAAATTCCTCTGTATAGGAGAATACTGCCTCATCTCCGATTTCTTTTACATCCGTCAGTATTTTACTGACTGTATTTTCATATTCCGTATACTGTCCCGGGCTTCTTTTTAATAAATCCGTCAGAATATCCTTCCTTGTCTCTTCAGTTAATTTTACAATTTTCATAATTTCTCCTTTAAATCCCTGATCAACTGATTAACCCGTTCCGCTTCCATCCGCATGCTGACCTGATTGACAATCATTCTTGCCGAAAGCGGACAAATTTCTTCAAGCACCTCCAACCCATTTTCCCGCAGCGTCGACCCTGTTTCCACAATATCTACAATGACCTCGGAAAGACCGACAATCGGTGCAAGCTCAATCGAGCCATTCAGCTTGATGATATCGACCGTTTGGTGTTTTTTATTATAAAAATAGTCCTTTGCAATCCGGGGGTATTTCGTCGCAACACGAATCAGTTCATGATGCTGCAAAAGCTCTTTTGCGGATATCGGTCCGCATACACACATCCGGCATTTTCCAAATCCCAGATCCAGCACCTCGAAGTTTTTCCTGTTTTCCTCTAAAATTGTATCCTTGCCCACGACGCCGATATCGGCAGCACCATATTCCACATAAGTCGGTACATCCGGTCCCTTTGCCAGAAAGAACTTTAATTTTAATTCTTCATTGACAAAAATCAGCTTTCTCGAATCCTTATCCTTCATTTCTTCGCAGGTGATACCTATTTCCTCAAGCAGTTTCAGCGTCCTGTCGGCCAGCCGCCCCTTTCCAAGCGCAAATGTTAAATATCGCATATCATTCCTCCAGATTTTTAACTAAAATCAGCTTCAAGCGGTTATTTGCCGCATACTGCTCATAATTTCCCAACTTTGCTTTTTCGGGCAGATGCATTAAAATCGCCTTTTTTCCATTATTCCGATAGTCTTCCGCTACCCGGTAGGCTTTTTCCTGATATGCGCTTTCATAAAGCAATAAACAGGTCTCCACCGGAACGGCTGTCGCAATGCCCTGTCTGGATATTGCGGACAACAGCTGGTCAACGACAATTGCAAAGCCGATTGCTCCAGCCTTTTTCCCGAATTCGCTCAGCAGATTGTCATAACGTCCGCCTTTTATGACGGCATCTCCGCTTCCATATGTATCAGCCCGAAAAATTACACCGGTATAATAATGGTACTTACTCAAAAAACCCAAGTCAAACGTCACATAGTCCGCAACGCCCTGAGCAAGTAACAATCCATAAATGGCCTCAAGCCGTTCCACTGCATGCATGGAGCGGGGATTCCTCACAAATTTCTTGGCATCTTTGATCGTTTCCAGTGAGCCGGACATTTCCGTAATTTTCAAGAATAGTTCCTTCACATCGATTTCCAACTCCAAAGAATCCAAAATCGTCTGTGCACCAAAATCGTTTTTATTGGAAATCATTTCTCTAAGCCCCGACTCCGATTCTTCATCGATACCATACTCCGCACAAAGCCCTTTAAAAAATTCCACATTACCGATGCTGACCTGAAAATCGTACAGACCTGACTGCTTCATACAGGCGATGATAAGCGAAATCATTTCCGCATCTGCCTCCACGCTGCCGTCGTTGATCAGTTCCGCGCCAATTTGCGTTGTTTCTTTTAAACGCCCCTGAAAATCAGAGTTGTTGATAAATGTATTTCCCAGATAGCAAAAACGAATCGGAAACTGCTCCTCCATAAAATATTTTGCCGCAGCTCTGGCAATGGAAGGTGTAAAATCCGGACGAAGCACAAGGGTATTTCCCTCTTTATCAAAAAATTTATACAATTCCTTGGATGGAATCGTTCCGATTCTGCTCGAAAAGATATCAAAAAACTCAAACGTAGGTGTCTGAATATCCTGATAACCATATAAATGAAGTTCGTCTAACAGAGCCGCCTGCAGACGCATTTTTTTTTCATATTCATTTCCGTAAATATCCCGCACGCCCTCCGGCGTATGCAGCAATCGTTTTTCCATAAACTGCTCCTTATTCTGCCTCGAAAACTTTATCAAATTAAAGTATTAATTTGATATCATGCTATCACAACAAACTTTATTATATAGAATGAATACCTGTTTGTCAATCAGCGGCGGTTATTATCTTATTATTTCTTATATTTATTCCCGTGAAGAGATATCCCTTTGGAGTGCATCCAAATAAGGAACGAGCAGGCCCTGCTTCGGATAGATCACATAATCTGCCTCAATTTCCTCCATGCGAAAGCTTTTTTTTCCTCCGGCGCTTTGCCGTTCCCAAAATTCCTTCAGCTTGCAAAAGCGCAGATAATAAAACAAATCCCTTGCCGAATAATAAATGAGAAGAAAAGCAATTCCTCCCTGATCCTCAAATTCATCCATAAATCGGATTTGATGCTCATGAATGTTGGCAAGAGCAAATGTATCTTTTGCGCATTCCTTTGCATCAAAGCAAATCGGAATTCCCTGAATTGCGCCGATATAATCGACCGTACTCTTCTGTTCAAAATAAGCGAGTGTAATATGCCGGTGCTCCTTGTCGATATTGATCGGAGTAATCGGTGTCGGAACCTTTTGGATCAGTCCGAGTTTATTTTCTCTGTATTTTTCATTTGTCCGATTAATTAAGTCCTCAAGAGTCGACCCTCTTAATCCCCTGCTGTTCCATGTTGCCATTTCATTCCCCCACTGTGCTTTGAAAATATCCGCTTTACCTGTTAAGACAATCCCTTTTCCCGCAAAATTCTGGAAAACTGCTGTGGAAGCTCAATTACAAAGGTCTTCCCAGACAAGCCTTCAAGTGCACCCGTAAACGAAGGCAGTTCAAGCCGGTACGCATGCAGAAGCTGATTCATCACGCCGTAATGCTCTTTATAATACTGATTGACCTGTGGATTTCCGTATTTGCAGTCACCGACTAGCGGCGCTTTTGCAGAAGCAAGATGCGCGCGTATCTGGTGCGGTTTTCCTGTAATCAATTCGACCTCGAGCAAGGTCAGTCCTTCATATTGCTTAATCGGCAAATAGCGCGTTTCGATTTCAGAGAAAGCCGCCGCAGAATCCGGCTTCTCGGTATACACGCGCACCCGGTTCGTTTTTTCGTTTTTTATGAGAAATCCTTTCATATGCCGGGGTTCGCGAATATCGGCTGCCACAAGGCACTGATAATACTTGTGTATTGTTCGTTCCTTCAGTGCTCTGGAAAGCTGCTGCGCCGCCGTAAGCGTCTTCGCGCAGAGGATCAGTCCGCTCGTATTCCGATCAAGGCGGTTGCAAACAGACGGGGTAAAGCCCTGCAGGCTTTCCTTCGTCACCGCACCGCTTCTTGCAAGATAATCCAGGCAGTATTCGTTGATTGACACGTCTGTTTGCCCTGCCTTCTGTGATAAAATTCCGGCAGGCTTATCAACGAGCAGCAAATGATCATCCTCATAGACAACCTTTAATGAAAATGGCTGTTCCATCAGAACAGGTTGCTTTTTCTGGGAAAATTTTTCATATGTTTCATCAGATAAAAACAGCTTAATTTCATCTCCCGCAAAAAGCAGCTCCCTGCCCTCCGCCTTTTTTCCATTCAACGTAATATTCTTTTTTCTGAGCATTTTATAAATAAAGCTGCTTGATGCCTTATTTAAATATTTAAATAGCAGCTTGTCCAAACGTTGTCCGGCATCGTTTGCTTTTACAATTATAATTTTCATCGGATATCTGCCTTCTCATACGGAAAAATCTGTCCGTAATCCTCAATAAAATAATCTGCAAGCTCTTTCTTTTGCTCAAGCTGATAATCCGAATACTCATCTGCGACAGCACACACGCGCATACCGGCAGACTTTCCGGCCAAAATTCCCTGCGTGAGATCTTCAAAAACAAGACAGTGCTCCGGTTGTATGCCGAGCCGTCTTGCCGTGTTTAAATAGACATCCGGCGCGGGCTTTCCTGCGCCGACTTCACAGCCAGTCAAAATCGCGTCAAAATATTCGTAAACACCCTTCCTCTTCAGGACGGCATCTGTCAGAATGCGGGAATTGCTGGTTGCAATACCAATCTTGATGTGCTGTTCCTTTAAATAGGCAAGAAATTGCCGCACGTTATTTTTTAATGTCACTTCATTGGAATACTTTTCATAGGCCATTTCATTCCATATTTCCATGATTTCCTCAACAGCCTCCTCAAGTGCAAACCGCTCCTTAAAATACTGGGCTGTCTCGTAAAAACTCTTACCCTCAATATCTTGCTGCAAATCCGAAGGAAGTTCTCTTTCAAACTGTCCTAAATACTGCTTGTCGATCGTCTTCCAAATCCACATCGAATCGACGAGCGTTCCATCCAAATCAAAAATCACTGCCTGAATATTTTTTAACATCATCGCTCTCCGTTTTTCTATTTGTCGTTATATTTTTTTAATAATTCCAGTTCCTCTTTTGTCAGTCGCCTGAATTCTCCCGGCTTAAGCCTCTCGTCTAATCGAAGGGCTCCCATCGACAGACGTTTTAAATAAAGTACTGTCCTGCCTCTTTTTTCAAACATTCGTTTTACTTGATGAAATCGACCTTCCGTAATTGTAATTTCATAAGTATTACCTTCAGCCGAATCACTTTCCGATACAATTGCCGGCAGGCATGGCTTCTCATCACCAATATCGATTCCGTTCTCAAGAATGTCTTTGTCCTCGGGCTTCAAAGGACTGTCCAGCACGGCAAGATAAGTTTTTTCCACATGCTTTTTCGGTGACAGCAGAGCATGGGCAAGTGCTCCGTCATTTGTAAGCAGCAAAAGGCCCTCCGTATCCTTATCAAGCCTGCCTACCGGAAACAATTGTTTTGTTAAAACCCCCTTATTCTTTAATAAGGCAAGAACTGTTTGGCTCAAATTATCCTTTGTTGCGCTGACACAGCCCTGCGGTTTATTTAACATATAATAGGCAAACACTTCGTAAAAGATCGGATTTTGACCGATGAGTACAGCATCGGCAGCCGGTCTGATTTTATAACCGGGATCCTTCACAATCGCACCGTTTACCGTAACTGTTCCGCTTTTTATGATGCTGCGCACTCCGCTCCTTGTACCAAAATTACTGTCTGCAAGAAGCTTATCAAGCCTGATCTCTTTTTCCATACCGACCTCATCTTCCGACGCTCATAATGCTTACATGAAATTAATAAGAATAGTTCAGTTTTTTCTTTTCAAGATACTGTAACACATAATACGGATTGATGCTGACCTCATCGTTTTTCTCCGTTTTTATATAAATGCCGATATGCAGATGCACATCAAACTTTCCAATCGTCCCCTCTTCTCCATAACCGCTGTCACCCATATAACCTAAGAGCTGTCCTGCGGTGATCTGCGTACCCTCTTTAAAATGCGTCGCATATTCATACAGATGTGCATAATAAAAATAAGCGCCGCTTTTTGCGCGGATTCCAATACGGTATCCGCCCTGCGGAAGCCAGCCGATTTTCTCAACGGTACCGTCCGTCATGCTGATGACCGGATAATAGCCCCTTCGATTGAGAGATGCCATAATATCACAGCCCTCATGCCCTCTGGTACCACCAAAGCTCCTCTCAAAGAGCCATGAATTTTCAAAAGAGATTTCTGCATCTTCATTTTTGACAGATGCCGGAATCGGAAAATAGGTCAAATCGTTCCAAACAGCACGCATACTGTCCGTCACGGCAGTAAATCCGTCATTTTTTTTCAGATCCGGCAGCAGCTCCCGGTACAGCGCCTGATGCCCCAAAACCGCTTTCTGATCGGAAAGGCTTCCCTTCTCAATCAGAAAGGCTGCAGCCAGATATTCATAAAAATCAATATCGGCAGCCTCTGCCTGATTTTTCAACTCCAGCAGACAATCCTTTTCAACCGTATGCGCCCTGAACATACTGCCCTCACAGTAGTCAGCTGTCACCTTCAGTAGAAATGCATGCTCGCGCACATATTCCGTCAGCACTGCGACCCAAATCGTACAAAATAGGATGATAAAAATAAACGCGATCATGCCGGTTCTTTTCTTCAAGTCCTGTTCCTGCAATTCGTTTTGTCTTATTACAGTTTATTTTACCTGCAGTTTTCTAATACCTGTAATAAATATTCCCAAATCCGCTTTGCGGAGCTGATGCTGAGTTTCTCCC
>JASGGU010000022.1:0-46462 GCA_047602645.1 Lachnospiraceae bacterium
TGAATTGATCGACGAACAGGATATCACCTGTCTTAAAACTAACATACTGGATTCCGGGCTGTCGGTTGCTCAACTTGTATCCACTGCCTGGGCATCTGCCTCAACCTTCCGGGGTTCGGACAAACGAGGCGGAGCAAACGGTGCGCGCATCCGTCTTGCACCGCAAAAGGATTGGGAAGTAAATCAGCCGGAGCAGCTGAGCACCATACTGGGAATTCTTGAAAAGATTCAATCCGAATTCAATAATGCACAATCCGGCAGCAAGAAGGTTTCTCTCGCGGACTTGATTGTTTTAGGCGGGTGTGCGGGCATCGAGCAGGCAGCCAAAAACGCCGGCCGGAGTTTGATTGTTCCTTTTACTCCGGGACGGACGGATGCTCTGCAGGAGCAGACAGATGCGGCATCCTTCACAGTTCTTGAACCGAAAGCGGATGGATTCCGCAATTACTTAAAAACGAAGTTTTCCGCATCGGCGGAGGAGCTTTTAATTGATCGAGCACAGCTGTTGACCCTGACCGCTCCCGAGATGACGGTACTCATCGGCGGCATGCGCGTCCTGAATGCCAATTTCGGGCAATCTCAGCTTGGCGTCTTTACCGAAAGACCCGAAACACTCACAAACGACTTTTTTGTGAATCTGCTTGATATGGGCACTGTCTGGAAACCGGTCTCTGAAGACGGAACAGTATTTGAAGGCCGTGATCGTGCAACAGATGCGCTCAAATGGACCGGAACACGAGCAGACCTTATCTTTGGTTCACATTCTGAACTCAGAGCCATCGCAGAAGTCTATGCCGGCGATGATGCTCAGGAGAAATTCACGCAGGATTTTGTTTCGGCCTGGAATAAGGTAATGAATGCGGATCGTTTTGAGCTTGCCTGAGCAATCTTTGTACATCATTTCAAAAAAGCCCGGAGGACAATTTTCCTGTCCTCTGCGGCTTTTAAAAACTTGTCAGAACAGAAAGGAACTCTATGAATTTTCAAGGTTTGATTATAGGAATCGCTGCATTTATTATTATCGGAGTATTTCATCCAATTGTCATCAAGGCGGAATACTATATCGGCAAAAAACTATGGCCTTTATTTTTATTTGCCGGATTATTACTGATCGGGTCATCACTGTTTATCAACAATATAACAGTTTCCGCAATTATCGGCATTACCGGTTTTACTTCATTATGGAGTATTCATGAACTCTTCGAGCAGGAGAAGCGTGTAAAAAAGGGATGGTTTCCGCATAACCCAAATAAAAGAAACACCTGATCCTTCACTAAAAGTGCGGGCCTCCTATTTCGATAATATGATTATCGGGATCATAGATTCGAAATATTTTTTGCCACGGCAGCTCTATTATTCCGTGAATAATTTTCACTTTCTTCTGGAGCAGCCTATTATACTCCTCTTCAATATTCTCTGCCTCAAAATAAATATCTAAATTGCCAGATCCCTGCTTTCCGGTATGCAGGAGCTTGTTTATTTCCTGTTCCGGCATAAGCTTATTCGCTTGGTGTATCGAAAAGCGCTCTTTAAAAACGACCATATTCCCCCAGTCGTATACTATCTCCAGTCCCATGATGTTACTATAAAATTCCTTTGATACTTTTATATCCTCAACCATAACGATCGTATCAACATGTTTCATTTCCATCCCCTTATTAACAGTACAACAAATGCGGTATCGCCGCCCCAACGGCATAGTCCTTGCGCCAATATGCTTTTCGATCCTTTCCCGCATTTTTTTAGATCGGACCACCAAAGAACAACCAGAACAACGGTATCCGCTTCACAATTTCACAGGTTGTCAGCGTCATGAGCAAGGAGCACAACACCGAACCAACAAACAGAACTATCATATTATCCGTTACTTTACTAAGATAAAACTGAGTGAGAATAATCCACATAAAGTGAAACAGATAGATCAAAAAGGAGTTTCCTGTCAAATATCTTGTAATCCGATTATTCTGACAAAAGCCCGATTTAGCAAATCCAAGTAAAGCGAGTATGCCAAACCAGCATGCAGTATACATGGCAATTGAATTAAATATCACATCTGCATAATCCGTCCAGATAAACAGATAAACATCCACCGCATCAGCAAGCAGCATAATCAGCAAATAGACATGCCTATGCTTTACAATTTTATCCATAATCCGATCTTCTGCAATCACATAATAACCAATTAAATATAATACCATGTATAAACCGATACTTTTACCGGCAATATTTAATATTTCTCCGGAAAACGGCAAAAGCACTGCTAAGAAAGCGATCCCTCCTGCATTCATTTTTTCAAAGTTAAGCTTCGGCAAATATTTTTCCTGCAAAAAAATCATGCCAAGACCCAGCATGGATATTATAAACAGATATAACAGGAACCATAGATGCCCGGGCGTCCAGCCTCCATCATAGCCGTTAAAAGCGGTAAGCCTCGTAAAAAATATCGAATAGTGTGAGAGAAAGCTTCCTTGATATCCATTATGAAATTTATCTGCATAATAAGCCATTAAGGCAACTGCCGTACACATACCTGCGATCAGGGGAAGCAGCAGCTTCCTAATCCGCTCCCGGATAAAACAGCCATAAGTTTTTTTCCTGAGAGCAAGCCTTGCACTGATTCCCGCGAGAACAAATAAAAGAGCCATATACCACGGAGAAATAAAGACAATAAAGCTGCTGAGTATGCGATTTTTGTAAAACCATATATAATTACCCTCTCCCCAACAGTTCCATGCCATCGCTGTATGGAAAGGAATCAGTAAAAGAATACATGCCCAACGCAGATTGTCTATGTAATACTTTCTTTCCGTTTCTGTTTTCAAACCTGTATTTCCTTTTCCAAATTATTTTCTTGCAGTCATATCATAATATCCCCATTTCGCATTACCTACGGAAAATGTTTTTTCATAATGAGCGGAGACATGAAACCCAACTGCCTCTTAAAATTCAATGATCCTCGGCTCCTCTGAAAAAGAATATATGGTCGCCGTTGCATCCTTCAAATATAAAACCTGCGTATTTCCGTCATCTGCCCGATACATTCCCTGAAGGGAAGGATAAGCATCCAGCATGCTCTGCTTCGCCTCAATCCTGTCATCCTCAACAGCAATTGCCTCTATGCGGATCCACTTATCGCCAATTGTAGTACTAATCTCAATTTTAGGATTCACCATCATTTGCTTTGAAACTTTCTTAACTTTTCCGGTTTGAATATAGAGCCTGTCTTCGAAAATATTGACCGTACCGAAAGGACGCACCCTTGGCTGTCCACCTTCCTCCGTAGCCAGATAATAGGTGCCGCTTTCCTTTAAAAACTCATAAACCTCTTTCATGGGAACTACCTCCTTCTATTTTAGAAATTAGTTTTTTGATTATCTTTCTATCATTATTTAATCACTGCACCGCATCTTTTACAAGCATCAATTTACGGCTTATGAAAACTTATTAATATCATTGTCGATTACGGTTATTTTTTATTACTTTAATATCTCCGTTTCGAGTTTCCAATTCGATAGTTATGACAGGGAAAGTGCCAACGGTTCCCGCGGCAGTATCATCCGTAACAGCAAGCAGGTCCGCAAACGAAGTTTCAATCGTGCCCTCTCTGGTTACTGCCGAAAATTTAAAAGCAAGCTCATTTGGAATCGCTATCGCAATCGCTCCGTTTTTGGAATACGCGTAAAGATCACCGCTTACATCGTCATAGGAAAGATCAACAGTCCCTTCTCCTGACACCTGAAAGGAACCGGAACCGCAAAGCCCGGAAGCGGTCAGCTCTCCCCCCTTTGATTGATAGCTGATCACTCCGTTTATCTGATTCATCATCGTTGCGGAGTTGGTAGTCCGTATCATTATTTCATCTGCTTCTATATTTTCAAAGCTTAAACTGCCGTTTGTACAGGATGCCTTTATCTTTAACGCCTTTGTATTTGATAATCTCACTGTGCCGCTGGTTGTATCAACAATAAAGTCTTCTGACAGATGCAAAGGAATTTCCGAATTGATGGTTCCGCTTGTGGAGTGCAGTGATAAACTGCGGTCATAGTTCTGCGGAAGATAAACTTCAATATACGATTTAAAATCGAAAAATCTTGGCCGATCCCCCTCAGTTATCAACAATTCACCGTTCTGTACGGTGCATCTGGCATAATAGCTTTTTTTATCCTTGTTCATGTATTCTCTTACGATAATCTTATCATTCTCACTTTCCAAAACATAAATATCATCTGCATCATAATCAAGGCGAAGGCTCTCAAAAGCTCTGGTATCAAATGTAAGCGTGTTGACTGGTATGACTGCCTTTTGTTCCTTGCACCCTGATAAAATTCCCATGAGCATAATTCCCGCACAGGCGGATGAAACTTTGTTATGTCTCATAATATTACTCCCCTTTCATTAATTGAATCGTTCATTCAATATTTTTGTATTTTTTTACGGAGCATTTGCTCCGTAAAAATCTTATCCTTTGCCGTATGCGTGAAGCAGGTTATCCATACAAACACTTTTGGCCGTTTGGACGGAAATATTCTTTTGTATCTCGAACGTATCATTTGCTATATGCATCCCCCACCATGACAGGGTCTCGATCACCAAGCATGTAACCTCCTGCACAAGCTCCACCTGACGAAACGTTCCATTCTGTATGTACTGTGTGATATATGACAGAATCTGATTATAAAACTTCTGACGGTATTCCTTATAGTAAGCTGTCAGACTTCCTAAGTCCTCCGGATTTTTTTCAATGAGTAAACAGCCGATTCCGTACTTCGAAATGATATCAAATGCATCGGATAACATCTGCTCCAAAGGATAATCTGTAATGTCGTCCAGATGAGCGGAAAGGGCCTTTGTGTTTTGTTCAAAGGCTTCCATGATTTCGTTGTCCAAACAATTAAACAGCTCGGAACGAATGGGCAATTGAAATTCCCGCGCAACAAACTCCGGCTCGATTGTTCCTTTGAGAAGAAAGCTTAACAGCTCTCTTTTCCCTGAAAAATAGACATAAAGCATCCCGGTTGACAAGCCGATTTCCCTTGCAATATCTTTCATTTGTGTCCTTGCATAGCCTTTGTTGATAAATAAATGACCGGCTGCATCAAATATCAGCTTCATTCTGTTTTCCATTGCATCACCCCGTTAAATGAACTGTTCATTCAACTATCACTATACTGTTTTTCTCCTTGTTCGTCAATGTATTTATTGCTTCTAAAATTCGATCACTTCCGGCTCCCCTGTAAAGGAGTAAAGCGTTGCCCTTCCATGTATAAAATAGAGCACTGTCATCAGATTATCATCAACTGTATACATACTGCTTAATGCGGCATTATTTTCTTCCATCATGGCAGCACGCGCTTCTCTTCTTTTATCTTCCGCCACTTCCCCTTCCACTCTGATCCAGGTTCCTTTATTCATTCCACAGATTTCCACTTTTGCATTTTCCAGCATTTGATTGTATACCTTTTTCTTATTATTTGTTACGATGTATAATTTTCCTTCATATTCACTAACTGCTCCAAAGGGGCGCACACGCGGCTGTCCGTTCTCACTCGTTGCCAAATAAAATGTTTTACATTCCCTAAGATAATTTAATACCTCTTCCATAATCAAAATCCTCTCTTTTCGTTTATTTTAATATTTTGCAAAGTTAATCAACCCGCAATACAATTATATGTTACACGCTTTTTTTTGCAAGTACGATATTTTATGATACCTTCAAATTATTGATTTGTTTTTTATCTTCCAGCCGCCTTTGCCCTGTTTTTTTTCTTGCATTTTTCCTCTACCTGTTTTATAATTCAAGAACATTATTCATCATATGCTCCGTATATTCCATACGATATTTTATGATACTTTGAAAGGATGATTTTATGGCCGAAAAAGATTTATTTGGATTATGTCCGTATCTCACTTCTCAAAAAATATTAAGCGGAAAATGGTCGATCTACATTTTGTATCTTTTGACGGAAGGTCCCATACGATTTAATGAGTTACAGAGAAGGATGCCGGAAGAAATGACGCATACCTCCTTATCAAGACAGCTTAAAACACTGGTTGACGAAGGGCTTATTGTTCGTAACGAATTTAATCAAATCCCGCCTAAGGTTGAGTATTCACTAAGCGATATGGGACAAAAATTCGAAAAGGTTCTGGACTCCCTAGGAGAATGGGGTAAAGAATATATTAAATTTATAAAATTAAATCAGATGTAAGAGAGTGAACCTCACAAAAGCGAAAGGGAAATTATATGAAATCAATACAAACAAAAATTAAAAAACATTTTATCATCATGGTTCTGTCTGCTATCGCTACAATCACAATTATTTCATCACTTTTGTTCTATTTCAGCACGAATTCTCAGATGAAGGAGGAAGTCAGTGCATTGGCGACCGCTTACTCACAGGGTGTAGAGAGTAAGATGCAAATTTATAAAAACGAAATCATCGTAGCCGCTTCTGTTTCGGAGATTACTTCTTTAGATACCGCCGGACAAGAGGCTTTATTTACGTCTCTGGCAGAAAGAGGCGGCTTTCATTATATTGCATTGGCAGATGCAGACGGAAAAACCACAAGGGGAACCGATATTTCAACTACCGATTATTTTCAGAAGGCAATGGAAGGCAAAACCTATATGTCAAGTCCGGTTAAGGATGCGACCGACGGGTCCGTAATGATTATGCTGGCTACACCTGTAAATAACTCCACCGGCTATGAAGGAGTACTGTACGCGTCACTCCCATATGATCTGTTCAGTGAAATTGTAAGCAATATCAAAATCGGTGACGGCGGATATGCATTTATTGTTGACAGTAAAGGGGTAACGGTCGGGCATCCGGACAAGGCAGTTGTGGAAAATATGGTTGATTACATAGAAGAAGCAAAAACTGACAGCAATTATCAACTGGCAGCCAATGCGATCAGTCATATGATCAAAGGTGAAACAGGTACCGCACATACGGAATATAACGGTGTGCGGCGACTGGTAGGATATACATCCCTGGATGGGGAAGAGGGCTGGTCTATAGCAGTAACGATTCCGATCAAGCAAATTATGTCCAGCGTATACCGCACATTAGTTATCTGTATTGCACTCAGTATTTTACTGACTGCAATCAGCATCTACGTAGCCGGCAGAATATCGCATTCTATTACTCAGCCGATCATTGGTGTTACAAAGCGGATTGAACTTTTGGCAGAGGGAAATCTTTCGGAAGAGGTAACTGTCGTTGACGGGAAGGATGAGGTTGCGAGACTGTCTGTTGCACTGCAGGAAACGGTTATTAAGCTCAGGACTTATATTGAAGACATCACCACTGTACTTTCCGCCATGGCAAACAATGATTTTACAATAAAGAGTCAGGGGCAATATACAGGCGATTTTTTGAAAATCAATGCAGCATTTGAACGCATCTTAGCGTCTCTGAACCAGAGTTTTTCTAATATCTCTCTGGCTGCCGATCAGGTGAATTCCGGTGCTTCCCAGGTATCGGATGCCGCACTGTCCCTTGCGGAAGGAGCTACACAGCAGGCTGTTTCAATAGAAGAACTAACCGATAAAATTGAAAAGATTGACGCAGAAGCCCGTAAAAATGTGGTGCAGGCAGATGATACAATGCCTATGTTTGCAGCGTCCAGTAAAAAATTCAAAGAAATCGGAACATTAATGGAAAATATGCAAAGTTCCATGGGTGATATCTCGGAATCTGCCGAACAGATCAGAACCATTACGGTGACAATCAACGATATTGCCTCACAGACGAATCTTCTGGCTTTAAATGCTGCCATCGAAGCTGCAAGAGCGGGTGAAGCCGGAAAGGGATTTGCTGTTGTAGCCTCCGAAATAAGAAATCTTGCGGAAATGTCTGCGACAGCTACAGAACAGACAGAACAGCTTCTGGCCCGGTCAGATCAATCAATCGGAGAAGGGGTTGCGGCTACACAGGTCGTTTCTGATTCTTTATCCGGGATTATTGAATTGGCCTCCAAATCAGAGCAGGCCGTCGGCTTAATGAGACAGTCGGCCATAGAGCAGTCCTCAGCCATCACGAAAATCACGGAAGGATTAGAGAAAATATCCGATGTGGTAGAAACCAATGCGGCTACCGCACAGGAAAGCTCTGCGGCAAGTGAGGAGCTGTCCGCACAGTCCACTGTATTAAAGGACGAGATCAATCATTTCATATTGTTGAACGAATAAACCTCTTTAAATTGGTTGAAGAACCGGCTGCTTAAAAGCAGCCGGTTCTTCAGTTTCATATACAAATAAGTAAAAATATATTAGAATTGTGTTAGATTTTCCAGCTGACGGCGCGCTTCCTGTCATCGACAAAGTTTCTGTAGATTCCGTCCTGCTGCATCAGCTGCTCATGCGTTCCTTGCTGTACGATTTTCCCCTTATCCACCACAAGAATCTGATCGGCAATGCGAACCGTCTTTAACCGATGCGCGATCATGATGATTGTCTTTTCCTGCGTCAGCGCATTAATGGCAGTAATCAGATCCGCCTCATTCTCAGGATCCACATTCGCAGTCGCCTCATCCAGTATTACGATCGGCGCGTCTTTCATAATGGCCCGTGCAATCGATATTCTCTGCCGTTCACCGCCCGAAAGGGAAGCGCCCCCTTCACCGATTACCGTCTCATAGCCGGCAGGCAAGGCAGAAATAAAGTTATGGCAGCAGGCTTTTTTTGCGGCGTCCATCACCCTTTCCATAGAAGCATCCGGCTGACCGAAACGAATGTTGTTGGCAATCGTATCGTGAAAGAGGTATACACTCTGAAATACAAAGCTGAAGTTTTTCATCAGACTGTCCATGCTGTAATCCTTCACATTGCGGCCGCCCAGCAGTACCTTGCCGGAATCGGCATCCCAGAAACGTGCGATCAGGCTTGTAAGGGTAGTTTTGCCGCCGCCGGAAGGCCCCACGATGGCGGTCGTAGTTTTTTCCGGGATGAATGCGGAAATTCCGTCGATAATTTTACGCTCTCCATACGAGAAATCCACTTGGCTCATTTGAATATCGCAGCTGTCCGGGGCGGTGTCCGCACCGTTGATATCCATCTGCTCAGCGTCAAGAATCTGCCGGGCCTTGTCAATGCTGGCATCTATGGCCCGAAGCAGTGCGGAGTAATTGCCGGCGCTTTCCAGACTGGAATACACGATAAATGAGCTAATGACCATCACAACACAAATCAGCAATTTCATGCTGCCGTTCAGATAGAACAAGACAGACAACAGCGTCATGGCAACCCCTGTCAGTTTGACAACAAAGCTTTGCAGCGTCATATAAGGAATCAATGTCCTTTCCAATTCGATATTTGTATTCGCATTGACATCTATGGCATCGTTCAGCTCACAGCTTTTCCTGCCGGTAAGCCGATAGGCCTTAACCTCAGCAATTCCCTGAATATATTCCAATACCTTCTCTACAAGAGCAGCATCCGCCCCAACCTTTTTTTGCGATATTTTCTCCGCAGACTTTTGCAGCCGGCTGTTTGCCAGCAGAAACAGCACCAGTCCGGTCAACAGCACCAACGAAATTCTGTAATCAAAAAATAATAAAAATATAATGATGAGTGCGGTGGTGAGCAGCCCCTGACTGACCAGCATCACTACCCGCGTCGCGACATTTTCCAGCTGCTGCATTGTGTTTGTCGTAACAGAAGCGATCTCACCCAGGCTGTTGGCGTTGAAATATCCCATCGGCAAATACCGCAGATGCTCCGCAATTTCAATACGCTTATTTGCACAGGTACCGTAACCGCCCTCCGTTTGAAGCATCGTCGAAAAATATTTAACGATGCTGGAACCGATGATGCTGATCAGCATGATGACAAAGCTCATTAAAATCGCTTTTGCTGTTACCTTGTTCTGAAGCAGGGGCTCAATCATAACGGCAATAGCCGGAATCTTCAGTGCTTCAAACATAGCCTGAATCACGCCGAGCACGATGGATAAATGAAATTTTTTTCGGTTTTCTTCGCCGCAGAAAGCAAAAAATTTGCGAATAATTTTAATCATGATCGACACCTCCCTTTATGGTTCCTGCGCTTGGCACGGGGACAGCTTCCTCCATATGATCTCTTGCGGAAATATGTGCGTCCCACATTTTTTTATACAGCCCATTCAGTCCGAGCAGTTCAGAATGTGTTCCGGATTCCCCGATTCGTCCATCATTGACCACATAAATCTGATCCGCATCCTTGACTGTAGACAGTCGGTGTGCAATAACAATCAGAGTTCTGTCCTTCACAAGCTTTGCGACCGAGTTCTGGATCAGTGCCTCATTTTCCGGATCGGTATAGGCCGTGGCTTCATCCAAAATGACAATCGGTGCGTTTTTCAGCATAGCACATGCAATGGAAATTCGCTGACGCTCGCCGCCGGACAGGTGACCTCCTAAACTTCCGACAACCGTATCATAGCCATTCTCCAGACCCATAATAAACTCATGGCACCCGCACCGCTTTGCCGCTTCCTCCACCTCTGCATCCGTTGCCTGTGCGCTTGTCTTTCCCATGCGTATATTCTCTCGAACGCTTTGGTTAAACAGATAATTATCCTGCGAAACATAGGCAATCAGGTCACTGTATTCCTCCAGTGGAATACTGCGAATGTCCACGCCGCCGAGTGTAATGGTTCCCTCTTTTACATCCCACAGAGCATTGATCAGTCTGGCTACAGTGGACTTACCGCTTCCCGAAGGACCGACCAGGGCAGTGAAAGATCCTTCCGGAATCTCCATGTCAATTCCATGCACGACCTCTGTGTCATGATAGCTGAACCGCACACCGGAAAGCCGAATGGAATGATTTGCAGGAATATGCTCCATGGCGGCTGGCCGCTCCATTTCCGGTGCGTCCAGAACCCCGCGGATCTCCTTCACCACCGTCCCCATAGTCCCAATATCATCTGAATACGACATACAGGTAAGGATGGGGGTAACCATTGCCACAGAAAGGATGATGATGAAAATCAGATTTTCCGGGGTCAGGGAGCCGTTTTTCACCATGAGCCCTCCGATCGGCAAAACGGTGACCATCGTGGATGGCATCACATTCATGGCGAAGGTGAAGTAGACGTTGCTTCTCCGCATCCAGCTGATATAGCTGTCCGCTGCCTCTCCTGCCGCTTCCACAAAGCGTTCATAGGAGCTTTCCGCCTTTCCGAATACTTTGATGACTTCAATACCGTTAATATACTCCACTGCGGTATCGTTTAGATTTTTGGTTGCCCTGATCGCACGTTTATAGTTGCCCTCATAGCCGATCATCATGCCCATATAGCAGAGAAAGCCAATCGGCAGTGTGATGAGCGATACAAGCGCCATGCGCCAGTCGATCATAAACAGGCAGACAATGATGCAGACCGGTGCCAGAAGGTTGGCCGTAAACTCCGGTAAAATATGTGCCAATGGTGTCTCTATGGTGTCGATTCGCTCCACCAGCGTGCTTTTCAGTGCGCCTGAAGGCTGATCCAGCACCGCACCCAGCGGCATACGGGCCAGCTTATCTGTACACTGTTTGCGTACATTGGCCAAAACATGAAAGGTTGCTTGATGAGAAAAGCTTGTGGATACTCCGTGGCAGAGAACCCGGCCGGCCCAGAATACGGCGATGAGCAAACACTGAACCAGATAATAGCGAACTTCCTTATTGCCTGCCAGCAGCTGATGAATGAGATTGGCTGCAAGAAAATACGGTGCCAGAGAGAAAGCCACACCAAACACCGCGGTACAGACGCTCACCATGTATTTCCCCCTGTGATCTCCCGCTTGTCCCAGCAGCCAGCCAACCGCAGACTGCCGTTTCTTTTGAATTAAAGTTTCTTCCATTTACCTTTCCTCCCTTATGGATATTTGCTGAAGTGCCGCTGCCCGGCGGTATTCCAGCGGTGCCGTCCCGTAAAAGGACTTAAACGCGATGCCAAACTTTGTCTGACTGGCATAACCCACTGCATTAGCGATTTTCACCACCCGGTCATGGCTCTCCGCAAGCAGTTTCGCCGCCAGCTTCATTCTCAGTTCCGTCTGATACTCTGCATAACCACAGCCATACACCCCGCGAAAGTAATTCTTGAGACTTGTTTCACTGATGCCAAATTGCTTTGCAAGAGTTTTTGCCGTGTACCTGACCGTGAGATCTTTTGTAATAAGCCTTTTGACCGCTTTAGCAATTTCCACCTGTGATGTCGTATAATAATTTCGTTTCACTTTGGCTTTGTTTAATGGCATTTTTTCCAAAAGAAACAGAATTTCCAGCGCTTTCGCAAAAATCAATCTGCGGTCTGCATCCTCCGCGGCATATTCATGTATTTCCCTTGCGATTCTCGGGAGGAAGGCTCCGGCGGATGCGATCTGCAGCCGTTCTTCATCTTCGCACCGCCGGGCAAGCACATCCGGCGCAGTCAGCGCACCGCCCGCGATCCTGATCTCATCCCGCCAGTTCCCGCTCATCATCATAATCAACTCAATCCCTTCATACTCTGCGGCCGGATAGTAGTAGGACTCCATGGCTTTCCCAATTTCAATCGCCACTTCTCCGCCGGACAAATAGGTGTACTCCCCGTTATACAATTTCAGCTCACAGCGCCCGCGTGAGCAATAGTTGATCTTGAGCATCTCACCCTTGCGCTCCCCAAACATGGAAAAGTCCGGAATCACAGTCGAGCGGATATCAATGTCATGCAGCAAAAAACCGGAGGAAAGCAGAAAAGTCATAAGCCGGCCCGGCGGCTTTCCTCCTTCTGCCGGAAAGGGTATGATGACCCGCCCTCTTGCCTGATCGGCCACGGCTCCCGGCATCGTGCTAATTCCTTCCATAAAATGTTGGTTCATTTTGATTTCCTCACTTTTAAGGCAATTTTTCGGCCACAGCAGCTTCGGATCAACTCGCTGTCATGTGTGACGACGATGATTGGTTCATCAAACAGCAGGATTTCACATGATTCCTATATAGGTTAGCACCCACTAACCCTCATGTCTACTCCTGTTTGACATTTTTATTCCATTCAGCAATCAGATCCGTCATAATATTTGATATTGAAAATTGGAATTTATTCTTTTAATTTAAGGTTATTCTATCAGCGATTCCGCCGGGATGTGTGAGGATATGTTGGATGTCAGAAACGGAGAAGACGCAAAATCTAAGATTCCGCAATCTCCTCAAAATTATGATTGAGCTTCCTTCGCTCGCCCGCAAATGAATAATATTCCGGTTTTTGATCGTAAAACAGTTCCAGTTCGAATGAGGCTGCTTTTATGATATCGTCAAATAGCTCCGCATTCATACAGTAATGATTGTCAGAGGGCTTATGCCAGAAAAGTGTTGTGCCGCAGACGGAACAGAACCCACGGAATACTTCCTCATCGGCATAGCGGGTGATTTTATCCTCACCCCGTACAAATTCAACATTTTCGGCGGGTCCCGGGTCAACGGATAATACGGGACCCGAATTTTGTCTGCGGCAGTTGTCACAATGGCAGGTATAAACGAAGCTGCCGTACTCTTTAATTATGATTTCAACCGCACCGCAGACGCAATGTCCATGTAAATTCTTCATTTCAATTCCTCCATCACCATTTTTCGTATCTTACAATGTCTTCCAGGGCTCTTCTCGGGCGCTGCTTTGGTGTCTCATCACCATATCCCAGCGTAATGATTCCGCATACATATTTATCCTCAGGAATGTTGAGGATCTGTCGGACAGCATCCTGCTCAAACCAGGCTGTCCAACAGGCCGCCAAACCCAGATGCTCTGCTTCAAGCAAAATATGCTCCATTGCAATTGCTGTGTCCCGAATAATTTGCTTAAGCTCCGGTTCAGAGCTGTTCTCCTCCAGCCTGATTTGCATATTTGCCTGTATACGGCATCGAATATCCGCTACACACACAATGAATACCGGGGCCTCCAGCATCCAGTTTTGATGATGGTCTGCAATGGAAAGCTTTTCCTTCGTATCCTCCGATTCCACAATCAGAAACGTCCACGGCTGCGTATTGCTTCCGGAAGGTGCTAACCTGGCACTCTCCAATATTTGAACAAGCTTCTCTTCCTCAACTCTTTTATTTAAATATTTTCTGATACTTCTTCTATCTTCTATTTGCTTCAGCATCATAATCTCCTTTTGCCGCTTCTCCGACAAATGCCGGAGTCTCTTTTTTCCATCATAATCCATATTTTATCTGTCCGTCAATAGAAAACCCAATCTTCTAAAATAACGTTTCATCTTTCAACGCTTCTGCGATACTGCCGCCTTTCATCTGCCTGCTTCCGATAAAATAGGAAATACTGATTGCCATCAGCACCGCAAAAGAGAAAATCAGCATTGGTAATATCGGCATCCGGACTATAAATTCACTCATATTGATTCCCGCCTGCTTTACCGCAAACACAATAAATATAATATTGAATGGTATACTGATTATAATTGGTACTGCCCATATAACAAATGCTTCCGTACAAAGTATTTTTGAGATGCCCCGGGGCGTCACACCAACCGACTGGTATCGTGCAAATTCGCGTTTGCGCTGAAATAGATTTCCCAAAGTATTTGCAAAAACATTGGATATGCCAATACAGGCAAGCAGTCCGCACAAAGCACCTATGATCTGCTTGTAGCCCGCGTATATCATGACAGCTGACTTCTCTTTTTCCGGACGGTTCTCAATTGTATAATGATATCGGCTGCCCATTAACTTTTCACACTCTGCCTGAATGGTATCTATGCTGTCATCAGATGCAGCTCTTATATTAAGATACAACTGATTATCTGCTGCAGGCAAGCTTTGTGCAAATTGATTATATGTTTTTAGAGAAATGACTTGCACAAGGCTGTAGTCACTATATTCCTCTCGCAATTGAGGGGCTTCTTCCGTATAACCGGAGATGGCAATCGTCCCCACCGCTGTATCCGTATTCCGGCCGGTTAATATTTGTAAATTCTTTTCCCCAGTCCGACTTAAAAACGGAATCAATTCCCTGCTGCGAAAACCGCTGTTTTTACTATCCCAAATCGTATTGATCACAATCGCAGTTTCCTCATCCTGCTTGTCTTTTGGTATCCCGTTTTTCTCTGCATAATCGGTATAGCTTTCATGATCCAGTATAATCATCGGCGTTTCTACCAAATACATTTTATTATTCCGTACGTCAGCGGAGCTGTTAAGGGCCTTGTATCCGCCGATTGCTTTTACTTCCTGACTCATATCCTCCTCACTCAGCAATGTATATGCCGTATCTTTTTGATAGGCAGTGAGAGTATCAATACCGTCTATGCTCCTGAACGCATTTTGCAGCCGGTCATCGCTCAAGTCAGCATCTGCAATTTCGATCATAATATCCCATGAATTTTTATATCTTTCAAAATAAGTGTATTTTGTAGTTATTTCTGAAATAGTCATAAAATTCAAAAAAATCGTCAATACCAGGAAGGAAATCGTCAGGCATACGGCAGCTGTCCGAAATGCTTTTCTTCTTGTATAAAAAGACTTTAAGGCCAATTCTCCCTCAACGCCAAGGATTGCCGATCCCGCACTAAATTTTCTGATTTTGTTCTGCGGCTTTTCATACTCCCCTCGAATTGCCTGCAATACACTAATTTTGCTTAAGTTTCTTGCAGGAAACCACGCAGATAAAAATATTGTCACAAACGTGCAGGCAACCGTTAACACAAATAACAGAACATGATATTCAAAAACCGCTTGTTTTATTCCGAGACTTCTTGTAAGCGTATTTGCATATTCCAAAAAGTATGCACAAAGGCCGATTCCCATCAGTGTGCCAGCCAAAACAGGCACAGTACTTAATACAAGAGCTTCCTGAATCAATACTGTTCGCAATTGCCTGGGTGTCGCCCCGACGCTCTGCAAAATGCCAAGCTGGTACACTCTTGTGTTCATAGAAAACTGGAATGCACTTTTTATAATTAGCATCAATGAAATACAGGCAAATATGACAATCAAAACATAAAATATAATAAGCATAGAAGGGCCTTCTTTTTTGCCGGAAAAACAGAGTAATTGCTTAGACAAAAGTGAACTGTGATATTCTATCTTGTCTTCACTCACATTCAGTATTCCGGCGATTTTGGGCATATCTGTATAGACCGTCCTGCTATCATTAAAATAAATCACCACCCCCTCCTCAGACACAATTACATCTTTTACATTTGAATAGTTTTGTATCCTCTGCAGCTCATTTTCTGAAAATTCCATCATCATCCGGGCCTGCCAGCCGCCCTCGCGATCAATTAAACGCCTTATATCATCTGTCCACATATTATAAAAAAGGCTGCATAGCATCGAAATAAACATTGCCGCTACCAAGGCGGCAATCATAACGGAGAGACTTGCTGCCTTGTTCTTTTTCAGATAACTAACAGAATAATCTTTCCACATTTTTCTACTCCTCTCCCGGATGAAACGGTTGCTTTTTATCAGAAATGATTGTTCCGTCTTCCATTGTAACAATCCGGCCGGCCTCCAAAGCAACCTTCTCGTCATGTGTAATGAGGAGTACTGTCTGGTTTAGTTTTTGATTAGAAATTTTCAACAGATCAACAATTTCCCTTGAATTTTTCCGGTCGAGGTTTCCCGTTGGTTCATCTGCCAGAATCATAGCCGGGCGGTAGAGCAGTGCCCGTGCAATCGCGCATCTTTGCTGCTGTCCCCCGGAAAGCTGACTCGGCAGACGTTCATACAATTCCTGCAGGCCGAGTATCCTCGTAATTTCATCAAAGTAATCTTTGTCCGGCTTTCGTTTATCAAGCCTCATCGGCAGCAATATATTTTTTTCTACGGTCAGAGTCGGGATCAAATTATAAAACTGATAAATCAATCCGACTTTTCTTCTCCGGAAGATTGCAGCCTTTGTCGCATTAAAAAAAGAGAGATCCGTACCCTCCACATAAATTTTCCCCGAAGTGGGTGTATCAACACCACCTATTAGATGCAAAAGTGTAGACTTCCCCGAACCGGATGCTCCAATTATGGCGACAAACTCGCCTTTTTCAACAGACAAATTGATACCGTTCAACGCATTTACCAGATTGTCCGCTGCTCCATATGCCTTTGTGACATCTTCACATCTGAGTATTTCCATTCTGTGCACCTCCTCAATTTTCAGATCACATAACCTATCTTTCAGGTTAGTATAGCAAAGAAAAGTGACAGCTTAGTGACAGTAAAAACGTATGGAAAAACATGCCCCGCCCATACTCAAATTCTTTGCGGTTATGAAACCGTTTTGCATCCCTGCAATAGACTTCGCTATTGATAAGCCAATGCCTGTCCCGGATTGTAATTTGCTTCCTCCCTGATAAAACCGATTAAACAGATAGGGCAGTTCTTTTTCATCAAATCCCTCCCCATTATCCGTAATCGATATTTCCACATACAGCGGATTTTTTTCATATGCAAAGCAAATCTTTCCTCTTTCCGCAGTATGTTCCATACTGTTTTTTATGAGGTTTATAAACAGCTCCACACTCCAATCCAAATCACCCGTAAAGGAAATTTTCGGATGATTTGGCAATATCACTTCAATTTCCTTCTTCTTAATCTGGCTTTCCAGCGCTTCAACAGCCAATTCCAATGCCGTAAATACGTCCACCTCTTCCTTTTTTAATTCCAATATCCCCGCATCAATTTTAGAAACCGTAAGCAGTGCGCTGATAAGCTGATTTGTCCGGTCAAGCTGTTGCTTCAACTTTTGTTTTTCTTCTGATGTCAGCTTTTCCCCAAGCATTTGAATGCTGACCGAAAGCGCGGTTACGGGAGTTTTTATTTGATGGGCAATGTTGGCAAGACTATCCGCAAAATTCTGCCGCTCCTTTATGGCAGTTTCTTCCGCTGTCCTTAATTCTGTAATTGTTTTATAGATTTCATCTTCTAAGCCGGAAAAGTCATCTTCCATATCCGGTAGAATAGAAACAGCTTTTCCTGAATTTGCTTTTACAAGATAATTTGTTATCATCCGTATTCTATTTCTGTTTTTTAACGTAATAAAATAGAAGAAAATAAAAAACATGGCAGCTAATATCGCCATGCTCAAAATGACCGAAGCAATTGCTATGGATTTATATGGTTTCTTAAAATAACTGTGATCAAATCCATACGCAGCAAGATGATTATTTTCTATGAGATGCCTGTTAGTTTCATCTGCCGTTTCAAATTTCTTCATATATTCCATTATTTTTTGCTCATCATCAGGATATTCTTCCAGAAACCAATTTACAAAAAATGCACTGGTTTCATATTGTTTTTTGGAATAAGCCGCCGATAAGAGAAAATTGGTAAGCAGACTGATCAGCAGCAGTCCCAAAAAAAACATAAGAACAAAAATTATTGCTTTCCTTTGTCTGCTCATAGATCCTCCATTCGATATCCAAAGCTGCGGATCGTCTTTACACAATCCGGGTTATTTAATTTTTCCCGCAGTCTTTTCATCGTAACCGTTAATGTATTGTCGTTCACATAGTTTCCATTCGCATCCCAAATCAACTCTAACAATCTTTGCCTTGTTACGATTCGGTTTTTATTTTCAAGCAGTAAAAGTAATAACTGATATTCCATAGAACTTAAGAGAACTTCCTCACAGTCAACCATAACTTTATATTTGCTTTTATCAACCGTAATCTTACCACAGGTTAATAACGCAGTTGTCGTTCCTGCCCTTCGCAGCAAAGCACCTATTCTTGAATAAAGTATTTCCAGGTCAAATGGCTTTGTTATATAATCATCCGCTCCAATCTGAAAACCATTTACAATCTCGTTTATTTGATCTTTTACGGTTATAAAAATAATCGGAAGCTCTGCATATTTTTCCCGTATCCAGCCGCATAAATTTTCTCCGGTCCCGTCAGGCAGGTTCCAGTCTACCAGACAAAGCAAGGGTACTTCACGGTTCAACTTATTTTTTGCTTCTGAAATACTGCCTATGACGAGCACGTCATATCCCTTTTTGTTCAAATAAATGCGTACTTCATCCGCAATACTTTCATCATCTTCAATATAATAAATCTTCACTGTCATTTTCCAATCTCAATCAGTGCGCGAATCCTCAGCAGCACAAGACCGCTGACGAATATCACCAGGCCGGCTGCAATCAACAGCCACTCGATTCGCACCACATCACCCAGGGGGCCGAACACAGCCATTCCGAGCGGCATTGATAATCCACTGAACATCATCATTACGCTGAATACACGCCCCATTTTGTCCGGCTCGATTTTGCTCTGGAGCAGCGTCATACTGGGCGTGTTAAACAACGGTATGGTAATACCGCAGATCATCATGACACCTAAATATACCCAAAAATCCGGCACGATACCGAGCAGAAAACCTGTCAGACCGAATAGCGTACATGCCATGGCAATCGTGTGCGCCTTATTTTTGAAACCGCCCCATACAGAAATCAGGATACCGCCCACAACCGATCCGACCGAAAATACAATTTCAATCGCGGTCAGCCGCCAGACATCATCGCCGAATGTCCGGGCTGCCTGAAGCGGTGTAAGCAAAGCAGAGGGCGATGCAAAAAAGCTAAAGAACGCACTGTAAATAATAATAAGTTTCAGCCATGTCTGGGAGTTAATATACTTAAGCCCTTCGCGCAGCTCGTGAAAGTATGCCTTTACACCATGCTTTATTTCTTCTGTATGCGGAACAGAAGACACCTTAACAAACAGCAACACGATACTGATGCCTATTACCGCAGTCACCACATCAATGAAGAATATGCTCTCAATCGACAGAAACGACAGCAAGGCCCCCGCCGCCATCGGTGCGGCAAACATATTCAGCGACTGGATTGAGCTTTGTATCCCGTTGAATCTCTGCAGGCTCTCCTCCGGCACAATTTGCGGTATCATCGCAGAAACTGCCGGCTGCTGTATTCCTTGTCCAAATGAACGTGCGACTACGACGATGAACATCAGCCACATATTTTTCCAGCCCAAGATATACGCGATCGCCAGGCCAAGCGTGATCAGTGCAATACACGCATCGGATATGATGATCAGATATTTGCGATTGTGCCTGTCCGCCCATACACCCGCAAACGGAGAGATCAGCGTCATTGGCAGCAGTGCCGCGCAGGTGAATAGTGTCATAATGACACCTGATTTGGTTTCAAGTGTAATTTGCCAGGTTATGGCATGCTGCACGAGCATCGAACCGAACATCGACACGAACTGCCCAATGATATATAACGTTGCATTACGTTTCCAGTTAGTCATTTCCGTACCTCAATCAACCGTCAAATTTTTTAAATCTGATACATTCATCCCCCAAAGAGCCGATTTCCATTCATACCTCATCTCATTTTTAAAGCAATAATAATTCATCTCTCCCAATTGCCATTCAGTACCTGCTGTATTTTCTCACGCTCTCCGCTGCCGTTGGTAGGAAGCCGCAGCAGGGAAACACCGTATTTTGTCAGGATGGCATCTTTCAAGGAGTCACGTCTCGCCTGCTCCGGATTGTTTTCATGAAAGGCGAAACCATCTACTTCAACCACAAGAACGCAAGCCTTGTCTTGCTTATAGTACACGACAAAGTCCAGAGATGCCCTGTTATTGACAAAGTACAGCTCTTCCTCAGTAAGCGAATCTACGGTATTCAGCAAATTTCGCAGCAGCATCCCTTGCACATAACTATACCGATTATTCTGCGGTTCTGCAAGGATTTCCTCCAGAAGCACACGCAAAGCTTCTTCCGATTGGTAGCGTGCACTTTGATCCATCCTTGCCTTAAGTCGAGTCAGCTTACCGGAATACTGTCGGTAAAGCAGATCAAAGACAGATACAATGTTACTTTCAATTACGTTCTCATCAAGAATACTATATTGAATATAGCGAATTAAATCGCCAATATTATTTCCTCTTTTAAAAAAAAGAGCGTGATCTGTTACCAGTACAAACTGCCTTATCGCTCGGGAAACTGCCACATTAACCATTTGCGGGTCATCTACAAAATCAAGCCCTATCTGACCATCACGAGTGGTGTCCAGTACAGTGGACATAATCATAATATCCTTTTCCCGGCCCTGATATTTATGTACCGTATCACTTTGGATGCCTACGGGCAGCAGTCGCGCTGCTTTGTCGGCCTGTTTGCGGTATGGAGTAACAAATCCAATTTTTTCATATTTTGCCGCAAGGTCTGGATTTTTCAGGACTTCTTCTACTGTAACATCCAACTCTCGCTGATTGTAACGGCCCTTTTTCTCGCCCCTTGTAACCCTGCGCATATGATTTCCTTCAGCTGTTTTGTAAAGCACTAACGGATAGTCCTCTATGTTTGGGCTGGTATAGGGAATTAACTCGCCATCATAGTATTTCTGGTTACAGAACTCGATGATCTGAGGATGACAGCGATAATGCTCCCGTAGAATCTCTCGAGGTAAGCGGCTTCCATAAAGGTTGATAATAGACGACAAAATATTGTGCTGAAAATAGTTATATGAAGCATTAGGCGGTGATGTCCTCAGCATCAGTTTGATTTTTTCATTAGTAATTTGAGGAAGCTGCTTCACATCTCCCACAATAATTACATTGCGGCAACAGGAAAAGGCCAAAACGCCGGTTAGAATATCCACCTGAGAAGCCTCGTCAATAATAACATAATCCAAGAGATAATTCTGCGGCAGCGACCGGCGCAATGCGTGAGTAGTACTGAGAATGACGGGAAACACCCGGATAAATTCCTCAAACCTTACTTTAAAACTTTTCTTGGTAAAGTCAGGTGCTTTCAACTTACTGTGGCTTTGATAAAGGCACTTACGGAACAGTTTTTCAGAATGCTGCTGGTGCTTATCAAGTAACACATCAAACGATGCTCCATCCAGCTTGCTTTTCAGGGTAACTATTTCGCTTTCCAATTCCTTGATCCGCTGCCGATAAAATTCCCTCTGAAGTGATAATAAGATAGACAGCTCTTGTTGTTGGAGCTTTCTGTAATCAAATACGCCATATTTAAAAAGCAGCTTTAATTTATATAGAAGCTTACTGGATTGATGTAGTTCCTTCGCCAAAGAAGTTTCAGCAAGGAAGGAAATGATGCGCTCCGGAGTTGCTTTGAACAGCGGAAGCATGACAATTTCCTCAACTTCCTGCCGCGCATAGTATTCTTCAAAATGTGCCTGTTCCAGCTGCCAAGCCCGCAGCTCCCGCGAAAGCTGCGCCCGCTTTCGATCTGCATTCAACAGCTGATTCAATTTACCATTAAGGCCCTCAATGTGCTGAAGCAGCTCTTCTTTTTGTTCATCACAATCCCATCCGTCCATCTGAGCTACAGGCATATCAGCAAAAAAGCGATCTTGATTGCTGCTTTTCCCTAACAGGGCAGTTAGAAAACCATAATTCTGCTTAGCCATCTTTTCAATGACATTTTTGACTGCCTCATTGTTATTAGATACAACAGCTACACTTTTCCTTTGAACTGCTACAAGATTTGCAATAAGGTTCAATATCGTCTGCGTTTTGCCAGTGCCGGGCGGCCCTTCAATAACGGAAACAGAGTTGGTCAGTGCATTTTCAAGTGCCGCTTTCTGACTTAGGTTAAAACGGAAAGGGAAAATAATACTGTTAATGTCAGGAGTTCGCACTTCAATTGTCTGTCCGCTTAAGTAGCGGCTCAGCACACTTTCCGGATGAACGAAGGTAAGCTGGTCCATCTCGTGTTGTAAAAAAGCCTCTTCTTCCGAATCATCCGAAGTGTATTGAGCAATATCCCTTAAATACGCCAATGTTTCTTGAGCGCCCTGATTGTCCGCTCCATCCTTAACGACCGAGAATTGTCGGCGGCTTATCGTAATAGGATCGTCGTTATGTTTTATAACTCGTATGTATGGCCCAAAATCAAGAACCAATTTGGGTTCATAGATTGGTACCTTATTAATATAAGCAACCCTTCCATTCAAATCAACTTCTTTAGGCTTCTCAAGAATCGTAATATCTCTTCTGTTATACGTATAGGTGCCGTGCCCATTGTAGGTAATTAATACTTTGCCATTGTTGTCATTGCTAATATTCGTTATATCCTTAGTCTTATCCGTTCCTTTTGCCAAAATCATTACTGACTGTAAATCCATCTCCGTTAAGGCCCTCTACTTGCTCAAATACTATTCAACTTCGTATAAATTGCTGCCATAAGCCACACTTAAATTATATAAAAATCTCTAATTTTCTTTCAACACATAATATTTAAGCAAACTTTATTTTATCTCGCTGCATATCTTATTTCATTTTATCTAAACAGTCCCAACCTCTATCATAACGTTATTCTTCCCACTTCCGGTGAAGAATCCGCATTCTGTAACAATTCATGACATTCTCCTTCAGCCTGTTCATCAGCTTATAATTAGCTGTTCCGCCCGCAACACTTCCGATTACCGGCATAAGCTGTAACAGCTTGGCAATATCCAGGTAATCCCGATACTCTGTCTGAAATTTTTCCCAATCCACCGATGGATGGGAGCAGTCATCCCAATCCTGCAAAATTCGGAATATATCCAGACGATGCTCTCTGCCGGAAAAGGCAAGCTGGAAAACATACAGCAGGAACAGCCTTTCCTTTTGATCATCCGTATCATATCCATACAGCTTTGCGCTGTCAAACATAAATTTTATTTTTATCCCCATGAGCACCGGCAGATCGGCTAAGCCCAGTAAAATACCGCCTGCGCCGAACCCAACACCTTGTGTGACGGCTGTCTTTCTATAAATCTGAAATTGATTTTGCACCAAAAAATCCTGCTCCGCCAGCGAAAGTCCGGAAGCGTCTTCTTTTATTGTCAATAACTCTGATCCAAATAAAATTGTCTCTACCATTTTTTCAACTGTTACCGTAATGGTATTCTGCATTTTTTTCGGCACCAGCTTACGCGTCTGCCTCTGAATTCCGTTGGAAGAACGTTCAAATATTCCGGCATCCTTCATAATTTCACGGTGCCAGCGGTTCAATTCTTTCTCCACATGCTTTTCATATAGATTCATTATTTTTCCTGCTCCAAACCATCACATATTCTATTTCACTTGTGTTTTCATCAATCCGTTTTTGTTTTATTTGAAATTGTTCCCTATAATAAAAATTGACTGCTTTTATATTCTTTTGATAAACCGTTAAACTAAGTTCCGGATAAAGCTCCTTTGCTCTTTCAAGCAATTGTTTCCCTATGCCTTTTGACTGCATTTCATTGGATACAAATATTCCAGCTATATATCCATGATCAATTCCTATAAAACCCTCAATTTTATCATCCGGTTCAAAGACATATAGTTCTGCACCCGGAAGCATCCCCTTAACCATATCAAAATTGTCCTCCCAATAGTTCCGGGATATAAAATCATGGGCCTTTATATTAGCGGAAAGCCATATTTCCATAACTTGCGTCAAATCTTCAGTTTTAAATCTTCTAATCATACTACTCCTTAAAATAATTTCTCCAATTCATAGTATTATACCGAATTATCGGAATAATCTCAATGATTTCGGAATAATATCTCTTTGTTTTTTGGAATAATGCGGTAATTCCGCCCAACTTGATGGTAACCGCTCAATAAGATAATATTTTCCTCAGACGCGCTTCTTCTTGCAGATCTTCCTCTGTTATTTCGTAATCTTTATAGTAGTATTTCATATCATGTTCATCAATTTCCCGAATCACCCTGCATGGATTTCCAACTGCAACAGAATTCTTTGGAACATCCTTTATAACAACACTGCCGACACCTATCACACTGTTTTCACCAATTGTAACACCCGGACAGATAATGGTTCCCGCTCCAATCCAGCAATTATCTTCAATGACGACAGGTGCGGTATACATATATTCACGCATATCAGGACGAATCGGATGGCCTACTGTTGCGATGGTTACAGTCGGTCCAAACATTACCCGCTTTCCAATTATGATTTTTCCGTCATCTATAAAATTGCAGTTAAAATTGATATAAGATCCGTCTCCAATCGAAATGTTTGTTCCATAGCAGCAATAAAATGGCGGCTCGATCCACGCTTTTATCTCTTTTCCAAAAAGCTTTTCCATTAACTCCTGACGAAGCTTTAAATTATCCGGTGTGCTTGCATTAAATGCAGTCATATTCATTTTGCAGTTCAGCCGGTCTTCCGGTAAGCCTTCACAATAATCCGTAAATAATTTTCCGGATGCGATTCTTTCTCTCATTGTCATAATTGTTCCTCATTTTAAATTATGTTTCCCGGAATGTCTTTTGTCACCAGGCATTCGGCTCTGTCTACAGTGTTCTTTTTAATTTTTCCAAAAACTTCACATATACAACTATAAACTTTATATTTTTTTCATTTTCAATGATATTTTCCAGATTTGCAATGATTAGTTTTCTTATTTTTTTATTTTTCAACAGGTTCATTATTTTCACCTAACTTTCTATTGTATCAATGTTTTCTATATTAGATTTAATGGTAAATACGCGTAGTATTCCAGCATTGGTATATCTGCTTTTGCACTGTTCCAGTGTGATCACCTGATGCATGACCACATGATCATGATCTTTCACATAACTGCCATTGCCGCCACCTCCTGCTATTGTTTTACTGCCCGCAAACTATTATCTTCCCAACTTTTTATAAAAGCAGATTGATGTCTTGTTACTTTTTACATTCATGATATAATTATAGTGTATAATAAATGGTATTTCCGTCAATATCATATCCATTTCTATAACAATCGTTTACATTATGCAATAATGCCATAGATAAAAATGAAAATACAGAGGAATGCCCCTATGAATCTAAACATATTAAAAGACTCATCGGAATTTATCTATTATAATAATCCTGCACTCCCTGTTTATGTAAGAAAAGGAGATCTGACCTCATTTACAAACATGGAAGCACTCTGCCACTGGCATGAAGATATAGAATTTCTCATGCCGGTAAAAGGACATATTTCTTACCATGTTAACGGCAATACCTTTTTCATAGATGAAGGAGATGCCATTTTTATCAATTCCAGACAGATGCACTATGGTTTCTCTGCAGATAGTACAGACTGCGAATACATCTGTATCGTTTTTAATCCCATAAGCTTATTTTCCATCAAAGAAATCCAGAATCACTACGTCATACCGGTCCTTGAGAGCAATTTATCAGAATTTGTTATACGGGCGGATCATTCCCAACAGGCACAGCTGCTGACTGAGATAAAGCAAATTTACTCTTTGTATCTGCCGGAAGAACCAGCTTTCGAATTAAAAGTACTCAGCCGCCTCTATTGTTTATGGGAAAACCTATTTCAGTTGTTTCAGCCATACTTTGTTCCGGAACTTTCATTTACTGATACAAATCTCTATATACTGAAAAAAATGCTGTCCTTTATTTACGAGCATTATGATTCCAAAATATCACTGACCGACATCTCCAAAGCCGGCGGGGTATGCAAGAACAAGTGCTGCAAAATTTTTAGAATTTATCTGAACCGGACACCAAACGATTATCTAAATTCCTATCGTCTGGAAAAAAGCATGATTCTTTTGCGGGATATGCATTTCTCCATCACCGAAATTGCTTATTCATGCGGGTTTTCTAATCCCAGCTATTTTTCGGAGACCTTTCTAAAATATAAAGGATGCACACCAACAGAATATCGAGTAAACCTATAAAATTTCAGTTCTTTTGCGGTCTTCCTTTTCAGATGGGAGCAGAAAAAAAAGAGGCTGACGCCTCTTAATTTATCATAATTACTCGATAAAGATATGTATCATTGACTTTTCTTAAGAATATTAAAGTGAAGCGGTAAAAATCTGAGCGATGTCTTCTTCCGACAGCGCGACATAAGCGTTCTCGAGGCCTTCCCCCACTGCCACATGATGCGCCATTTCCCGAATTCTGGATTCATCAATTCCAACATCCTTCAGATGCATCGGAATACTGATTGACTCAAAGAACCTGTAGAGTTCGTCAATGCCCTTATTGGCTGTTTCCATGTCATTTGCAGACGGAACAACTCCCATCACGTTAACAGCAAATTTCACAAACCTGGGAAGCGTTTTCACACTAAGAATATGCTTCATCCATCTTGGTGTAATAATGGCAAGTCCTTCCCCATGTGTAATATCATAATAAGCGCTCAAAGCGTGCTCCATACCATGACAAGGCCAGCCGGACGCACTGTTGCCAAGTGAAAGAATGCCGTTGCAGCCATAAGTACAGTCAAGCATCAGCTCTGCCCTTGCCTTGTAATCCGAAGGGTTTTCAAGTGCAATTTTCACATTTGCCATGAGACTCTTGAGCTCCGCTTCACAGAAGCCGTCATTCAGAAGTGTTGTATCTTCCGCAAAATATTGTTCAATCACATGATTCATTGCATCCGCTGTTCCCGCGGCCGTCTGCTTTTTGGAAACAGAAAACGTATACTGCGGATCCAGAATAGAGCAGACCGGGAACAGTAAGGAATCCATATAACCAATCTTATCATTTGTTTCTGTTCTGGAAATGACACCGCCGCAATCATATTCGCTTCCGGTCGCAGCAAGAGTCAGGATATCAACAATCGGCAGAGCCGCCTGTGCTTTCACTTTATAGGTAATCAAATCCCATGCTTCGCCAGCATATTTTGCGCCCGCGGCAATTGCTTTGGAGCAGTCAAGAACACTTCCGCCGCCAACAGCAAGAATTACATCAATATTCTCATTTTTACAGATGGTTACCCCGTCAACAACACTGGTGGCATACTTCGGATTGGGTTCGATGCCGCTGAGTTCAAAAATCTCAAAGCCCGCCAGTAATTCCTTGACTTTATCGTACAGTCCGATTTTTTTAATGCTTCCGCCGCCGTAGGTCAGAAGGACCTTTTTTCCAAGCGGCTCCATAACAGCAGGCAGCTGTGCAATGACATCTTTTCCAAAAATAATTCTTGTAGGTGTTTGATAATCAAAATTTTGCATATCTTTTTCTCTCCTTTTTTAGTCGCGGAATATATTGTTGTCGGGCCAAACACTGTTTGATGCAGTCAATCCGTCCTGCTGCCGGCATACCATACACTGAATTTTTTCCATATAAACTATACCAATTTATTTTTGCTCCATAATCTCTCGACAACTTTATCTTATCAAAAAATCATTCCATTCTTCCAAAATTTCTTAGCAGTCTAACTTTCTCTATCGCAACATCAGCTTTCCACCAATTCTCAGATATTGCAAATTCTTTAAAATATTTTTCATTATTTTCAAACCAACTCCATGTAATTTCCCAAACACCTGTCTCAGTCCTAGTATCTATTATATAATCCAGCTCTCTTTGTAAAATATTCTCGTTATCTGTATAAAATTCACTATCGAGTGACCTTATAAAATCTGATGGTTTTTTTCCATAAAGACCCCATTTCGAAACATCACGTTCGATTGAATCATTAACAAGTTGCTTCACGGTATTTGATAGAAATTCCAGCTCAAGCTTATCTGTCATACCACGTTGAAATAATATATCTTTTAAGGCGAGATATCCGCTCACGCCCATCTCTCCATGCTCTCCAGGAGTATGAAGCCTATCAATCAATTTATTGGCAACCGTTAAGGCTCTTTGATAAATTTGTGAATCCTTATCTGCGAACTTTAAAATGAAGCAGGTAAGCCCCGCAGATACACCTATATTCTCATATTTGTTGGCCTCGCTGTCATATGACCACCATGGAGCATGCGGATAATCATCGTTTGTCGGAATGCTAAACAACCATCCATTGTCATCGCTGTGCGCACCGCTTTCTATAAATTTAAATATCCCTTGTATGATTGGATGATTTTTATCCGTAAAATTAATATCATTTAATTTACTTATTGCGTGAAGTGTCGTATATGGCGAGGAATTAGGATTCCAACAGTCAGGCTCAAAGGTATTTCCAAAGCCCCCGTCACCATTTTGATACAGTGATAATGCAGACAGAACAGTCTCTTTACTTCCATTTTCAAAGTGATATTGCCATAATGCTATTTCAATTTGCCTTGCATTCCTATAAATCCATATCCGAATTTCTTCAAATGCTTGCTTACTAAGTTTTTTCATTCCCAATTCCTCCCAGAATATAATCACTACTACAAGTGTACTCTACATTTTAAATGCGTCATTGTAAAAAAGGGACATGTTTTGTATATACTCTTTCGGTGATAAACCGCAAATCATTTTAAAGTCATGGTTAAAATGAGGTTGGTCGAAAAACCCTTCGGAGAAATTCCAACATATTGTAAGAACTTCCTCCTTATATGTTTTTCACTGTAACAAAATTCAGTGGATAAATCTCACTTACATGCTTTTGTGTTTACACCTCGCAAACTGCTATATACACTATTATTACTTACAGAAATAACTATTGTTGAACTAGCGGTTGGCAAAATTGTATACTCGTTCGACATTTCTATAGGAATAGTTATCGTATAGCAGGATATATAGGGTTTTAATATGTGATGAGGTGGAATATTAATAAAATCATTTCCTCTACATAGCGAACTGCCACTATATTCCGTGAAAAAACTCTATGTTTTTCTGTGAAATCATCTATTTGTCTCTTTCAATTAGTCAAACCAATACCTATAAAATATTATGTATACATAATATTAGCTATTCTATTACACAATTGTAAATCAAATCCTTTCAATAAGCAATTGTGGTTAGGGATATTAATCCAATTCTAAATCTGAACTGAATCTGATTTTGGAATCCCATCAATCAACATTTTTTCCTGTTTCACTGTTCTTTCCCCTGCCTGATAAAAAATTCTATTTCCGATAGTCTTTCCGAAGAAACGGTTCCTCAATGTTCTCAGAAACGAGAAGCTTGTATTTCCGCGGATGGCGGTATGCATTGCCGTGCACTTCACGATTTCTGTAATCTCTGATTTCATCAATTGGAAAATCGGCAAGATAAATTCCTGCACGCTCTCCTGCTTCAACAATTAACGTATCTCGTGAAACGGAATCAGAGGGCCTGTATGCAATCCCATCAAATGCGGTGGAGTGTCCGTTGCAATCGGGCTGTCCCAACGGGTAATTAACGGTTGCGATACCGACCATGTTTTCATAAGCCCGCGCCCGAAGCTGTGAAATACGGTTCAGCTCCATCGGGCAGGCGTTCGGAACCAAAATAATTTCAGCACCTTTCAGCATCAGGATTCTCGCACTTTCCGGGAACTCGCGGTCATAGCATATCATTGCACCGATTTTGACATCGCCTTTTGCAGTGTTGAGATTCGTCACATAAAAATCTTCTCCCGCTGTCAGTCTGCATTCACTGCCAAAGTCGCAGGTATGTACTTTCGCATAAGTAAGCACTCGCCTGCCAAAGCGATCAAACAGGCATAACGTGTTCCTTGGAAGCGGCTCGAACGCTTCAAGAAACGTGATTCCGATTGCCATATTGAGTTCTTTGGCAAGCCTGCCGAATGAACAGACAAATTCGCTGTCGGCTGATATCGCACCGTCCTTCAGTTTGATATTTTCAGGGATATTGTAGCCGGTGCTCCACATTTCCGGAAACAGCGCGATATCCGTTTCCATTTCTTTTGCTTTTTTACAATACTCAAAACCTTTTTGCAGATTTCCGTCCAATGTCTTTTCAGGCAGAAGCTGCAATAAGGCAATTTTTAAATTTTCCATGGCAAAATTCCTTCTAATTCATAAATTAGTCAGCAGATCATATAAATTGCATATACTTTTCCAGTTTCGTACCGTAGCGGAATGAAATGTCTTAGACATGCGAACCCCTAATTTTGCTTTTCGAATGCTTTGATGGCAAAGAAGATAGAACTCCCTTTTTCCGGCACGCAGCTGATCAGGGCCGTCATACCCTTCACAAATGAGGTCAATTTGATCCTGCTTCGGCGGTTTGTCCAAAAAATAAACATATAAGTGTGCTACTTGAGGATCAGCCTTTTCAGCCGCCGCAATTTCTTCCGGCTCAAACGGAAGCCGCGCGATAAGCGCCTGCATCTCGTCGATATTTCGTATAATTACACCGCTTTCAAATCCAAACCTTTTGATAAAGCCGTCATAAATCTTATCCTGTAAAGTTGCTTCGTCAAGGTCAGCCTCCAAAATCGCATTTCCACTTTGAACATAGGTTTGAATATTTTCTAATTCGAGGTCAAGCAGCAATTGTTTCAAGTCGTTCATCCTGACAATATTTTTGCCGCCAACATTGATCCCCCGGAATAACACAGCATATTTCATCTGTTTTCCCTCTTTCTATCTCAATACAGCACTAGTTTACTATAATTTGGCAGTTCTTAAACCAGATACTTCTCCATCAGATAAAATGTCCCCTTGCGCCACTCTGCTTTTCCAACCTTACTATATCCACTTCTATGATACAACTTGAGTGCATATGGATTTAACGAATAAGCATCTAATCTGATAGCCTGTGCTCCATCCTTCATTACGGTACATTCAATAAACTGCATTGCATCCATTGCCACACCATTCTTTTGATATTCAGGGTGTACACACAATCTATGTATTATATAATACGGTCTTTCCGGCTCTTTCCAATCTCCATTTTTATATTCTTTATCACAGTCTTGATTCAAAGCAAAGATTACCGCTATCTGATCATTTATACAGCCCGCATATAATTGACCATTTTTTATATCCTGTTCAAAGTCTTCTCTGACAGGATATCTTTCATCCCATTGCATTATCCCGTTATGCTCCATTTCAATGACCGCATTTTTTACAAGAGATTCTATTTCATTCAGATCATGTATCTTTGCTTTCTTATAGATTGGTTTCATGATTGACCTCCACCGGAAGTTTGTCAATACGGGGCGTCTTTACATACTCCCTCTTATCATCTTAATTCCATGTTTTCCATACTTCAGGCTGGTATCCGATTGTGGATTGCTTTCCGTTTCTAACTATCGGTGTCGTAATCACCTGCGGATTCTCTAATATTTTCTCCAATTTATCATCTGCAGCCAGATACTTAATCAACATAACTGTATCTTGATCTTTACAGGTTGCATTGACCATATTTTCCATTCCACCATTGACATTGGCTACAGAATTAAATTCACCCTTGCTCATGCCTTTTTCCGTCATATCAATGAACTGAACCTTCACGCCACGCTCTTTAAAGAAACGTTCTGCCTTCTTTGTCTCCTTGCACTTTTTAGTTCCAAAAATTTGTATATTCATGATCGTTTCTCTTTCTCCTCTGAAATGGTGCGCTTACACAATATCTTTTATTTACCGAACCGGAGGTTCCCCCTTTAAAGCCTTAATATCCTCCATCGCCCTTTTCACCCGCTCTTCTTCGCCATCAATCGCAAGCACAACTGCCCCCTCAGAGCCGCAGACGCCGCCTGCCGCAATGCATTTCGCTTGAACCTGATAAAGAACTTCTAACGCTGTAATTTCTGTAACAACCTTCGCGCCAAGCATGGGCATAAGTCCCGCTTTATGTCCGATCGCCTCATCAACAGAATGACCTGCCAGGAACGCAACCGCTTCACGAACATCAGGAATGAGTTTTTCAAGACCAATAGGAACAATCAGCTCAATTCCACGCTGCATGAGGGGCCCCCATACGGCACCGATTGTTCCTCCCATATCATTTGACGCAAGAACAGCAGCTAAGCCGGTGTGGTCAACCGCATTTCCTCCTTTTATGAAAACATCTCCGCTTTTAAGCTCCGGAAGGTATGATTTCCAGTGAAAATCCCTATCCATAGCCTTTCCGTTTTCAATAACAAAAGGAGGTATTCTGTCATCTGATTTTGTTTCTCCTGTTTCTCCATTTGTTATAATACCAATGGTATATCTGCTTTTCTTCTCTATCTCTTCTCCAAGAAGCTCAGAAAGAACAAAGGCATTTGTCGTTCCTCCTGCAACAATAATATGTTTGTCAACAAGCGCTTTCTGAACGCTTGGCAATGCCTTAACTCCCTTTGCAATCAGTCTTTTAGACTCGCTTGATGTAAGTGTGATTTGAATTCTCATAGTTTCCTCCCGTATCTATTTCAGTGCGTCCGGCTGCAGATTTAAAAAGTAAATTTGTTACGAATTATATTATTATTTTTTTATTATAAACCTTTTTTATAATTTTATCATCCAGTAAAATATCGGGGCCGGAAAGGGAATACCCCCGCTATGCGGGGAATGCAATGCTATTGTTGTACTATTTCCATAACCCTTGGGATCACCCCCGCTATGCGGGGAATACTCTAAAAATTTTATAACATTTGTATCGGTCATAGGATCACCCCCGCTATGCGGGGAATACATGTAAACAGGGTTACCTGTTTCAATAGCCATGGGATCACCCCCGCTATGCGGGGAATACGAAAGAGCGATTCTGCCGGATTGTTCCGGATGGGGATCACCCCCGCTATGCGGGGAATACTGGTATACTATATGTAGGTTTTGAGAGCGGACAGGATCACCCCCGCTATGCGGGGAATACAATTAAGGCAGACATGAACATGGCTATTGCCAAGGATCACCCCCGCTATGCGGGGAATACAGGGTTTAATTAATACCTACTCGTCTCCCACTAGGATCACCCCCGCTATGCGGGGAATACAAACTACCATCTGCGCTCGTTGTAGAAGCAGTAGGATCACCCCCGCTATGCGGGGAATACCTGTTTTTGTGTTAATTGCATCATCACTCGCGAGGATCACCCCCGCTATGCGGGGAATACTGAATCAAATTCCAATTCCCTCTCTCTGCACCAGGATCACCCCCGCTATGCGGGGAATACTGTGCGTACTCCGGCCGGCCGTAACCAACAATAGGATCACCCCCGCTATGCGGGGAATACCTTTCCCGAGGATCGACAGGTACAGATCCAGTAGGATCACCCCCGCTATGCGGGGAATACGCAGGTGCTTGAATGTGCTATTGATGATGGTTAGGATCACCCCCGCTATGCGGGGAATACTTTTGTATCTGCTTTCCCTCGTCAATCATGTAAGGATCACCCCCGCTATGCGGGGAATACACTTAAAAATCCTTGATTCTTCACCATTCACCTATCTTGTATTCTCAAAAAACATTTAGTTTTACCGCTAATTCATATTCTGCCTTTACATCTATATAAGCTCGATGCAAACCTTCTGTACTTATATTATATTTTTTTAAAACAGTACTTAACTTATAATCTCGTAATAGTTTCTGTTTCCTTTTCGCCTCTTGTAAAAGACATATCGTTTTATTTGTCAATACCGCGTGACCACTCTTTTTTAATTCAGCATTCAGAAAACTGATATCAAATTTCACATTATATCCCACTAAAATTGCATTTCCCACAAAACCCAGAAATTCATCAAGAACGACATCAATATCCTTCCCGTCATTAGTAATCATTCCATCCGTAATTCCCGTTAGTTCAGATATTTCTCTTTGAAGTCCTTCCTCAATTTTTATCAGCTCTTGAAAAGAAATTATCTCATCACCTTTCATTTTTATTGCAGCCACCTCAATAATCCGATCCTTTTCTGGATCAATACCCGTTGTTTCTACGTCGACAACTACATAATTCCCACTCTCATTTTCGTTTATAGCTTTTCTGCGTTGCCTGGCCCTTTTTATTTTTTCATATTTTGCGGCATTGCTGAATCCTAACTGCTGCTGCGGCGGCGTAGAACTTAATTCTTTTGGCAGAAAAACCAGAGGTATCCCATCGTAATAAATTACTTCTCTCCTTGTATTATGTACCATGAAATCATAACCGATTTCACCACGTTTGGCATAAGACATGGTTGCCTGTCCCTGTTTGATATTATCAATGATTCGTCTCCACAACTCTTCTCTAATCCGTGTGTTTATGTTTCCTACATAAACACCTGTAGATATTTCTTGCAGCCATTTCGTCAAATCTCCTCTTAACGAACTAGGTACATTTGTCAATGTAACAACCGTCATAGGCATATCCCCAGCCCCCTTTTATAAAAATTCCTCGTACGAAACACCGTGCTCCACAAGACCCTCTTTATCATCCCAAAGATTGATTAAATCGGCAATTACCTCCTGCTCGCCTTCATCCATAAGATTATACAGATCCCTTGTCATTTTTTCCATAATCCTACCATCTGCAAAAGCATCACGTACTGCCAGTCGCGTTTCTCTTCCAATATTCTCCACGTCCGGTTTTGATGCGATTTTAAACGCAATCGGTATTGTAACATCCGCCTTATATAAGTCTGCAATGTCGTAAACAAAAGATAAATCGTGTCCTGTATGAACAAATCCTAATCCGGGTGATAATCCAAGCGCCACAATCACGCTGTACACCAAACCATATAATGCTGTATGAGCCGCTGATAAGGCTTGATTAATTGGAGTTCCGCTTGCAAAATCATCCGGAGTATACTCTCTTCCTGTCCAAGGAACTCCTGTTGCCTTTGATTCTTTTCTGTAGATACCTCTCACTCTGGCACCTTCCCGGCCTCGAAGCTGCTGCATTGTCAGATTTGAAACATCTTCATTTTCAAAACGCATTTGATACATTTTCCGTGCTACCGCCACTCTGAATCTGACATTAGAGACTAATTCCGCTTGTTTTATCAGTAATTTGGTATTGTGAGATAAAGCCCGGCCATGTGCATAATGCCTGACACCCCGTTCTCCGGTCCACACAACACTCGTCCCGGTATCTCCAATCAGTTCCATGGCCCGATGTGTAACATCTGTTCCCGGTCCAAACAGCAATACTCCGACAATTGCAGCAGGAATACGTATAATGCCCCGACTGTCCGTTACCGTAATAGCTCCATCCTGTCTGTTAACTTTCGCATGTTCTACATATAAAAATGTTATTCTATCACTTACACGTGGAAGTGCTTGTAACTCCGGCTTTTTGATTCCTGACATTCCATCCATCTATCTTCCTCACGGTACTACGGTCATCATTCCAAAACCGTATGCTTTCTCTTTTCCCACGCCCTCAGTTAAAGTTTTTCTAAAAATCTCAGCATTTTCAATGATCAAGCTGCCTTCATAAATCGCTCTGACTAACTTAATACTTTTTCCGCCCTTTTTCCTCAATATCGGAAAATCTCTTTGTACAATCTGAAAGTCATTACCTACCAAGGAAAAGCCAAGTTTCTCTGCGCGTATTTCCAGATATTCCAATTGTTTCTCAACTGTGGTGTGTGGGCAAATCTTTCCTCTCTGCTCATCTTTCTTAATCGCTATTACAGGATTTGCTGTTAATCGAAATGACGTTTTCTGACCATATTTCAAACCTTGTAAAAATGCATCATAGGTTTTACATTGTCCGGTACCCGAAACTCCATATGCCTCCAATTGTCTTATATCCGGCTCACTTTGGCTGACAATCAGCAGATAACTTCGTCTATTCAGATGATCAATTCGCCACAATTTACGGCTTCTTTCCCCGGCAGCAAATTCTTCCGGAAAGCTTTTCTCAACCCAATTGTGATATGCGCCTAAATGAGTAAGCTCCGCAATCTTTCTCCGGTTTCCTGTATCGATCTCCACTCGCGAAATATAATACATCATACGCCTCCTATCCCTTGAAAGGCATCATGTTCTGTGTCTTTGCCCATCTCTACAATATGAATTTCGACCTGCATAGATTTTACCGGTCTAAAGCCATGGTTTCGATTCATCAAATCAAATGACTCTACTCTATCTCGTTGAAACATCGGCGGTAAAGAATCATCTAATAAGTTCGCATCTATGTAAGCATCTAACGTAATCCTATTCAATTTGCTTTCTCGCGAAAGCTTTTCCTGATACCACCCGCTTGCCTGCCAAAAGTATGATTTCATGGTAGATAATAGATCGTTTTCTACAACTCCCTGAAAAAATTCACTGTCCACAGGGACACTTCGGCGCCCCATATAAAGAGGAAAAACAGGCCACGCAAGTGCTTTGGCCACAGTATCAATCCAACTTGAGTCCTCATGAGAAAGCATTACCAGAAAAACTGCGTCTTGCAGGTAATATCGATTCGTTACATATGTCTGATTTGCAGACCTCGCAATATGATAATCCTTTAACAAGGTCCCCCTTTGTTCAATGCGAACTCCGAAAGACAATTCATTGAGCCTTTGGATTTTTTCAGTTTCATCCCGGCGATACCCCAAGGCACCGCCAATTAACCCAACGACCGCACTTTTAGTAGGATATCTTGACGTATCTCTGGTCTCAAAATTAGAACCAATTCCCCAGGATTGCAACGGACCTGAAAATTTTAATATAATTGTTTTCATCATAAACCTCACCTATAGCAGTTTGTCTATAGTTTCTCCAAATGACATCAAAAGCTCATTTAAATTTTCCTTGCTTTCTCCCAGTTCCTCTATATCTCCCACGGTAAACGTTGCAATAGGTTCTTCCACAAAACGGTTGATTTTTTCAAATTCTTTTTGCAATCTGGAAACAGACTCAGTTGCATATCCATCTCCATTTCTAGATTTAACAGGATTTTCAAATGCATTTACCAGATTTACCGGGCGGTCTGAGCGAATAGAAACGATTAGTGCATCGGGAAGTGTCTGATTTGCAAATGTATTAATTTTTCCTGATGGTAAGGACAGTACAAATGATTTCACAAAAAGTTTTAGCGCCTCGATTACTGTATCTTTATTGTCTCCCAATTGAAAACTCAATTCATGCGCTGCTACGTTCGCATACCTATATAAGGTAGAGGAATTATACTCCACTGTTCCAAGCATACCTGCTCCTGACTGAGCATTGGAATTCAAATCATCAACAGCTGTAAAAAAATCGAACTCTGCTGCAATTTCATGTGTCGATATCGAATGGGCAACCTGTGAGCTTGCGTCTACGTTTAGTTCCGGTGCATCTGCGACCATACGTCCAAACAAGGCCACATCAATACTTTGATTTGCATTTAAGATACTCTGAATTTCTTTTGTCTGCAAATCGTCCGAGTGTTCCACTCCATAAGAAGCAAGCATTTGCTGTTGTTTGCCACCCAGAAAAAAAAGTGCTTTGGCTTCTTGGTCCTTTGTAGAAATCTTTGCTTTATTAAAAATCTCTTCTGCTAGTTTAAGCGCACTGTTTTCATCCATTGATGATTCTTTTTCCATAATAGTTTTTGCAAGTGAATGTACAATTTTCTTTGTCCTAATTCCTAACGTTTCTTTGTCTTCATGCTCTTTGAAATATTCTCTCATAGCCTTTTTCCAGCTTTGAGAAGATACGCGGGCGCGTGTAACACCTCCATATCTGGCAATTTTGGGACTACCTGTATCATCCCGGTTTATATTACTTGGTGGAACGGTCTGAAGCACGTGTAAATCAACATAAATATTATTCTGCATCTTTTTCTCCTTCTTTCTCTTTTACATGATAATAATAATAACCTTGTCCCCAACGCATACGCATGCGATTGGCAGATTCCGATGACATCTGATACCAATAAAAATCCTTTGCTAATTTAGCGTAATCGATTTTTGTATCTGCTTCTTGTTTAAATATACTGATGAGATGACGTAAATGTGTAATCAGCTCTTTAAAATTACCGGAAGTAATTAATGCATTGAACCTTCTGTCTAATGCCGTATTGTTTGTATCCCTAATATCGTGTAATGCTTTTCCAATATTATTGCCTGTGGATTCATGCACAGATTTACTCTTTCCCTGCTGATGCAGGGCATATAGCTGCAAAGCTGCCAATATTGCATTTTCCTGATTGGTAGGTATTCCATTTTTACTTAAGTATTCAAGCGGTACCTCTTCAAACAATAAGGGCCAGATTGCAATTGTTTCTGAAATATCCCGACCTATAGAATTTCTTAGACGAGATAAAATAGCTTTTGTCTCGGATAATTCCAGCCTTTCCCCAAGCTTATAAATAATTCTTGCAGTTACCTTATATAACTCTTCACTCATTTCTTCACCCCAATTCTTTTTTTAAGTTTACACTGAATCGAATGTACGCAGTTTCTATATTTTCCAGCTTACTCTTACTTTTATCTGTATAATACCCAAGATAATCTCTATTTCCTGCTCCCTGTATTAATTCATTTCCCTGTCTGGATATTTCTTCCCGAAGTATGGATTTCCACTCCAGCGTGCGCTTCTTCTTCTCGTCCTGAGGCGAAATACTGATTAACCACTCACGGAAACGCCGGTCAATAGAAAAGAATATCTGTGTTTTTGCTTTTTGTTCCGTAGTGTCATTTTGTAAATTCCGTATTTTATCAATATCTCTGGCAAATCGGATTACAGTGCTTCCGATTACTTTCTCTGTATTTCTTATTTCCTCCGCAATGCAAGTCAGCCATCCATTTTCCTGCTTGTCCAATAACCCGATATTTTCCGAAATCTGATCATATATCTGCCTGTCTACCACACCATCTTTTTGAATATAATTTTCGGCTGCTGCATTGAGTGATATCAATCCTGTTACAAGCTTATCTCCCTGTAGTCGTCTAAGCCACTGTATGATACCCGGATTATATTTCTTTTCTTCGATGGAAGAAAAGGTCTGCATTTCCTGCCAGAAATACTTATTTGGGTCATGACGTTTGGGTACAATTGCCTCTTTTACCTTCCATTTTCCAACATCCAGTTTAGTATCATACCTCCAGAAAGTAAACGGTTCTAATTTTAAATTTGGTATGTACTCAAAATTACTGATGGCCAAATCCAACCTGTATTCAATAATCTGATTTTCTTTATTTGCCTTTAAAAGCAGCTGCCTGCTGGGGTAAGTAAAGAGCTGAGCCAGATTATCTGGAATTGCATCGAAATGACTGATTTGAGGTTCCACCTCCCATATTGGTGTTTGCACACAGGCATTTTCAGGAAGATTTAAGTTCAATAACAAAGTTTCAAAAAGATTCTTTCCACTGGCATAAATGCCGCCCAGCTTTCCTAAATAGGCTACTCCTGTAGATTCTCTCTTTTTCTTCTTTCCTGGATTTCCCGATTTTGAAGGGGCATAACCGTTAATATATAACAGCCATCTGGCCGCCGCCGAATATTCTAACCCATTTTGATACTGGCTCATAAAAAGTCTGGGTTTTCTCGGGTCCCCCTCTAGAATCCTTCCATTTAATTTGTTGATACCATTATCCGTTGCACTATAGGGATAATCCGGTTCTCCAATTTCAGGGAACTGGAAAAAAGGATATTTTTCATCCAGTAAATAAAAACGATGACGGTATATTTCCAGATATTCATTCACAATATCCGGAAACTCCCCTTTTTCCCAAAGAGTTTTCCAAGCCGCATATAAATCTTCTTTATATTCCGAGATATCGTCTTCATCGATTTCTTCCTTGACTTGATATGTGTCCGTATCAACAGCAACCCATTCATAGTACTCACCTGTTGCCGTAAATCTGGTGAAAACCGTATGTAACACAGCTAACAGCAGCCGCAAAACCGCAAAATCCTGTGTCGGTGTTTCCCCAGCAAGCCGCTTATACCTATGAGCATTCCCGAACAATTCCTTTAATGATACCTCTTCTGTTTCTCCTTTCTCACCTGTCATAACCACCAGCCATTTTTCATCCAGTAAATTAAATTGACTCATTCTTCCTCCTTTCCAACCATCAATCCATATTGTTTGTCATAACGAATCCTATATCCTATTAAATCAGCACAATTCTCTTCGTCCAGAATGATGCCCAGACTTCCTTTTAACCACGGCTCATCTTGCCAGTGAGAAAGTTCAGCTTTATTACGTTCCTCTAATTCTTTAATTATCTTATCTGTTTTGTAGCAGAATATATGAGGAAGCCGAATGGTCTGCCGGGATATCTTCTTTGCAAGAGCGGGCGTCAGCTCACCACTGATGCTCGTAATATCATCCAATAAATACAATTCATTTTCTTTTCTTTTAACCAGTATGACTTCCATAGATTCGGCGCCATCCCGAACTTTTGCCAGCCCCGCCTCTTCCGTATCGCTTTGTATGTCGTCCTTTAACCAGCCAATCAGACTATTTCCTTCCGAATCGTAAGGTTTTTTAAGACAAAATGCATTTGCATTATTTTTCTTTGCATCTATTCTTGATTTGTTATCTGCTTTCGCTTCCTTATATTTTTCTCTGATTGACACTGGAATATCTGATTCTTCCTCTGAATCTTCCTTATATACTTTCTGTACCAGTTTGGATATATCTTCAGGAAGTACCAGCTTTTCCGGAAGGACCAATTGTGTGCGAATCAGCAGGTAATCCCCATATATGGTCCTGGTTCCTTCCTCAAATCCTGCCATTCCCTGTATGCCCATCACATACACAACAGGATCCTTCAGGTTTTGTGGCCTTTTCGTTTCAAAATGCCTGTGCAACCGTCCAATTCGCTGAAGCAGCAAATCCATCGGGGCAATATCTGTGAAAAGCACATCGAAATCTATATCAAGTGACTGCTCTAACACTTGTGTCCCTATGACAATTCTCAGTTGGGGGCGTTTGGCATTTTTCCCTATTTCATTCAACAGCTGTGTTTCTCTTTCCTGCCTGTGGGGAGCCAGAAAACTGGAATGCAGCACGCTGATATTTTCTTGTCCAAATGCGCGCTCCAATTTCTCAGCAAGTTCTTGCGCCCGTTTTACCGTATTGACAATAATCCCTGCAATTCCTCCGTTCGAAAGCGCTCTTTGAAGGATTGTTACTAAATCATCCTCTCCAATCAATTCCACTTTTACTTCTTTTGTATTTTCCAGCGGAAAATCCCGCAGCTGGCTGACCCTGTCACCGTCTGTGTATGTAATCAAGGGATAGGCTTCTGTTTTTCCCCAGTCGGAATAAACCGCCTGTATATTTCGATTTTTTACCCCCATACCCCGACAATAAGTTTTGACTAATTTTTCTCGTTTCGATGCCGGCAGCGTAGCAGACAGGATGATGATCGGCACCCTGTATGCGCCGAGCCACTCAACAACCCGGTATAGAAATTCTCCCATATAAGCATCGTATGCATGTACTTCATCAATCACGATGACCTTTTTTGATAAGCCCAAATGCCTGAGTGCCAAATGTTTCTGCTTTAATCCCGCCAGTAAAAACTGATCCACAGTTCCCACAACGAAATCATCTAATATGGCTGTTTTCCTTCCCGTAAACCATTCATTGATAACAACATTTCCCTCAGTACCGTCCACATTAATATTCTCTGCATTTTTCAAGCTTTGAAATGTCTCGTTAAACTGCGCCTTTCCATGCACAAGCTGAAGAGATTTGTTATCGCCTGTTTCACCGGCAATCTTTTCAACCCAGTCTTTAATCCTCAGGAAGATACCGTCAGAGGTTGCCTGTGTCGGTAAGCCAAAAAACATGCCTGAGCACTTCCTTTTTTCAGCCATTCGCTCAACCCCTAATAAAGCGGCTTCTGTTTTTCCAAGACCCATAGGTGCTTCAAATATTATAATTCCCGGATTTTTCGCTTTATCAAGGACTTCAGAAAATGCCCTCTGTATCTCTCTTGGATGGAATTGAAATCTCTTACTGTATTGCTCCTCAATGCCGCCTGTACACTCAGAGACCCATGAATATGTCCTGAACCAACGCTCCCATCCATATTCTAAACGTTCCTCTTGAAATTCCTCTTCCTCCTTATCTATGGGAAATAGCGGAAAGTACTCCTCATTACTGGCAATCCAATCCGCCATAATCAAAAGTCCCTGAAGAAGAACCTGGGCAGGCTGCTTAATCTCAGGAAGTTCAGCAACACTCTTGTATCCGGCTTCCTCCAGTGCCCACTCAAATATTTTTCGCTGCATCCGCTTCCAATTCTCACCACATTCACCACCATGGTCATATTGATAATAGTTGGCAGTGTAAGTCTCCAGCTGTACCCCGATCTCCCATTTATCGTCTACCGGCCTTCCATGATGTCCGCCAATAATCGATGCAATATCTTCGCGAACACCATAAGAATCCAGTAAAACCTGACTCGCCAATGCATGAGGGGATTTTGACGAAGATTCCGTATGCCAGCTTTCCAGTCCGGAAAATCCTGATTTTATCAGGTTTTCTGTCAGCATCTTGTCCAGATCCGGAGATTGGTTGTTGACTGACGGTCTCAAAGAGAAAGCAGGGGTGGCTTTAGCTAGATCATGTGTTAAACCTATAAAGGATACAAGACTTACTCCTGCTTCCTCTTCAGTCTCAGAAATGGATTCCATGATAAATTTCCTTTGGCCCTCGCTAAGCCAATGGTTCCATAATTGAATCAGGATATTCGACGTATCCAGTAAATGCTGTTCAAGCGGGAGCCAGTAGTATTGTCCGTCCTTTTCTTTTTTCTTACCCCATAGGTTAGTTTTTATACGCATAGGTTTTCCTCAAAGGTAAATAAAATGGATTTTGGGTTTTGACATGAAGCAGTTGAAAAGATCAAAAAATCATAGAAATTATACACAAACCCCCGCATATGCGGGGAACACTTTGATATTGCCTATAAAATAATTTTTTCATAAGGAACACCCCCGCTAATGCAGGGAACACTCTATAAGTTTATCACAAACTGCCGTGGTCAAGCCTTTTTGTAACAATTGAGCCAAAAACCTCATGTATTGCTCCGCAATCCTCACTTTACTATTCAGTCTCGGCATGGAGTATAATATTCGTTGTGGCTGTGCGGCCGAACATGACTATATCTACTATATGCAAACTCCTCTACCGCCTGATAAAGTGTTTCCTTTGTCTGGCGCTCATACAGATTCGTGCTCTCATTTTTAGCATGTTGAAATAACGTTCTAATCGATTTCCTTTGCAAAGAATGCCGCCGCTTTTTTTAAGAAAAGATTTTCTTTTCGCAACTCCTCATTTTCTTTTTTTAGCCGGAACATTTCCCTCATGTTATCGTATTCTTCTTTGATTGCTGGACTCGTACAAAATTCTCCATGTGATTCGCCGCACCACTTTGAAATGCTCGCTTTGGATACCCCATATCCAGCAGTGATGCTTTTGTAAGTACATCCCTCTTCATGAAGACGGACAATTTTCTTTTTAAATTCAGATGTGTAGCTCTGTGGCATAATTGTCAACCTCTTTCTTTTTCCCCCCTAAATTAATTAAAAATCACTATTACTTATAAATTATGATAAAATAATTTTATCACGTATTTACCCCAACTTCAATATGTTTTTATTAGATTCTTTGACTCTTATGCACTTCACTTATTAACCCTGCTCCAAAAGAACCCGTTTATACGGCTCAATGAAATTGATGGCATCTAAAAAGGAGTATTCCAAAAGGATGTTAAAAACTCCCCTCCGATCGACTGCTGTGTCCGCCGTCGCTACTGCCGCCGCTGCCACCGCCTGAACTGGATTCAGTTTCAATCTTTCTCTGAGTGGTGTGGGTGGATACAAACAGGTCGCTGCTGTAATAGATCGACAAACTGTTCTCCTCCAGATAGTTACCCGCAGACACTTTCCGTTTTCCTCCAAAATTGTGGACAATACGAAGGATCAGCACGGCCAAGAATCCAATTATGACCGCAAAAAGGAAGCTCCGTGACAAAATCTTCGGGAAATCCCTTGCCATGACTGCCTTGGGAACCCAAGAATTTAACGCTTTGGACGCAATGGATACATATTGTTCACATGCCAATTGATAATCACCGCTTTGGACTGCCGCTGCAACCGCACTCCTGATCTCTGACTGTGCCTGATCTCCCAATTTATTGTGCGGCCTGGTTCCCTTTAGATAAAGATCCGCCTCCAACGAATCGCCTTCCACTTCCGGAGGACTGTGCAGGATAAGCAAGATACAGTTATTCAAGTCATCGTAGTAGGCATCCCAAAAATTATATGTAAAGGCTGCTGCTGCGCTATAAGTAGAATAGGGTGTGGTGATCAGATAGAACCGCGTGCCATATTCCTCTGATTTCTCCTGTAAATATGCATTCAGCTCTTTCGATTGCACATCCGGCAACAGATTGCCATAATCCCATAGATTGTCTTCTGAATTAAATGCAGGCAGCTCAATATGCTCTGCCAGCCATCGATCCAGCTGTATGCTGAGAAAAGAGGCGCACCCGGTAAAAACAGAATAATCATAAAGTTTTAATTCAACGGCATTGCTGTCATAATTCAAAACATCATTTTCAGGATCAAATATTCCAAACGGTGATGTAATTGCTTTTGGAATAGAAGCGCTATCGGAACCATCCCCGCAGTCTATGACCAGCATATAGATACCGTTATGCTCGGTTCCCTCTTTAAAGTTTTGCTTGTAAAAGGAGCTTGCGAACCCCTGCAGGTATTCTTCACTTTCGTCTTCATCCAGAATCGCAATGACATAATCCAGACCGGTTTTATCTGAAAGATCTTTCGCTTGTTTTTGCAAAGCCTCACGCTCATTCAAAGAAAGCCGGTTTGCAAAATCGTATATTTTTTCAGTCGGATCTACCTTTGGCGTCTCCATATTGTACCGGGCGTACTTCTGCTTCACGATTTCAGACATATCCGACAGAAAAATCTGCGCAGCGCCGGTATAATCGGCTTCCTTCATATCTGGAGTTAACGCCTCACGAACCGTGTTGATTTCCCCGTCCGCTATTCTTGAGCGGAGTTCTCCAAAACAATCGATAGCAACACGGCGTGTCGACATGTTGACGGAAAGTATCACACAGTCGTTGATGCCACCCACACCGCGAATATTGGTATCAAAAAATTGGTAAGCGTAATCCTCCAGCTCCACATCCTCATTTGTTGTGAGAATAATAAAATGGGCACCGGTCTGTGCCGATACATTCCCCAAATCAATATTCAGCTCTGTTTTTTCCGAATCAAAAAAGAGTCCGGCATCATCATATAGTCTCTGCTCCGGCGGAATAACGGAGGCGTCTTCATTGAAAGAATATTCCTCATTGGATTCTTCTTCCAAAGCTGCGGCGCTGCCCTCCATGGTAAACCGAACAAACCGGAGATTAATTAAATACTGATCCGGTTCTGGGTCGGTGGGTGCTAATGTCAACTCAATATCGCCCTCGGGCAGCCATATGCTGCCGACAGAAATTTCTTCATAATTAGACCAGTCTTCTCCCGTGGGCGGCAGCGACAGACTGAGAGAATCCTCTGCGTCTGAGACAGTAAACTCCATATCGGCCGGGCCTATTCCGTCATCCTGCTTGGAGTAGCAAATTACAACCTCGTATGAACCGGCGCTTTTCGTTGAAAACTTGAAAGAAGCTGCGCTGTCATCTTTCCACCCGCCAATATTGAAAGGGGGAAAGTCAGGCTCGACCAGCATCTCTGTTTCACTGTCGATCAAAGCGTCTTCAGCGGCTATCGTGTATGTATCGGCGGCAAAAACGGGAATTGCCATCGCACAGGGAATAAGTGCAAGCATCGTACATAGAAGCAGGCGGAATACCAACCTAACGTTTATCCGAAAATCCATAACAACACCTCCCAAACAACCACCGTTCCAAAGAAAATAATCGCAGATAGCCGGGCAAAGAGTCCCAGCGCACGCATCCAGTCCACCGGAAATCTGCCCCCGAACTTACCGGTCTGCCCATTTATGGTGAAAACA
>JASGGU010000023.1:0-44997 GCA_047602645.1 Lachnospiraceae bacterium
ATTTTGGGAGGCGCGGACATTGTGACCGATACGAATATGGCGCTTTCCGGTATTAATAAAAAGAAGCTTGCGCAGTTTGGCTCAGAGGCGCATTGCTTCATGGCAGAAGAAAAAATAGCGCGGGAGGCACAGGAAAGACAGATGACACGTGCGGCGGTGAGCATGGAAGCGGCTGCCCGAATAAAGAAACCGCTCGTCTTTGCGATCGGTAATGCGCCGACGGCACTTGTACGGTTATATGAGATGATAGAATCAGGCGCGTACAGGCCGGATTTTATTATCGGGGTCCCCGTCGGGTTTGTAAATGTCGTGGCGGCGAAGGAGCTGATTTTAAAGACGGATATTCCCTATATTGTCAGCCGGGGCAGAAAAGGCGGAAGCGGCATCGCCGCTGCAATCTGCAACGCAATTCTTTATGAGCTGCGGTGAAAGCGGCGGAAAGAGTAAAAAGGAGCACGGATCTTATGCGGTACGGATTTACGACCGGAAGCTGTGCGGCTGCTGCGGCAAAGGCTGCTGCCTACATGCTGCTGACCGGAAAAGAAAAGAAAGAAATAACAATTGATACGCCAAAGGGTATTTTGTATCACGCGAGGCTGGAGGAAATCCGAAGATCGGAGAACTGCGTTTCCTGTGCCATTCGAAAGGATGGGGGAGATGATCCCGATATCACGACGGGCGCACTTGTCTTTGTCAGCGTATCCGTACAGTCGGAATATAGGGAAGAACCGGTTCCTGCCGTACAAATCGAAGGGGGAGAGGGTGTCGGACGGGTGACAAAGCCCGGTCTCGATCAGCCGGTCGGGAATGCGGCAATCAATCGTGTGCCGCGGAAAATGATCGAAAAGGAAGTGACGGAAATCTGTACCCTGACGGATTTCAAAGGAAGTCTTCTGGTCACGGTATGCGTGCCGGAAGGAGAAACGCTGGCAAAGAAAACATTCAATCCAAGACTTGGGATCACGGGCGGCATTTCGATTCTCGGAACGACGGGGATTGTGGAGCCGATGAGCACACAGGCGATTTTGGATACGATCAAAACAGAGCTGAATGTCGTAAGGGCATCGGGAATGACAGCCGTGGCTGTGACGCCCGGCAATTACGGTCTGGATTTTATGAAACGCGCCTATGGCTATGATCTGGATAAAAGTGTGAAATGCAGCAACTTTATCGGAGATACGATTGATATGGCTGTCGAAATGGGATTTTGCGAGCTGCTGCTGACGGGGCATATCGGAAAGCTCATCAAGCTTTCGGGCGGCATCATGAACACACACTCGAAAGAAGGCGACTGCCGCATGGAACTGCTTGCCTCCGCAGGAATCCGGGCGGAGATCACGGCATCCGATGCGAGAGAAATTCTTGACTGCGTTACGACGGAGGAAGCGGTGCGCCTCCTTGCGGAATCCGGAAAATTAGAAGAAGCAATGCGGGAGGTTATGGAAAAGGCCTGCTTTTATCTGAATAAACGGGCTGCCGGACGCATCGGAATCGAATGCATTATGTATGCGAATGGGCTTGGAGAGCTTGCGGGGAGTGCGGGCGCAAAGGCGCTTTTAGAGAAAATCAAAAAAGCGCAGAAATGAGGAAACGATGGTTTATTTTGTAGGAGCGGGCACCGGAGCGGTGGATCTGATTACGGTGAGGGGAATGCGGCTGCTTGAAAAAGCGGATGTGGTAATTTATGCCGGATCGCTTGTCAATCCCGCGCTTTTGGACTATGCAAAGGGAACGGTACAGACGCACAACAGTGCTCTGATGACGCTGGACGAGGTGATTAAGGTCATGAAACAGGCGGAATCCGAAGGAAGGACGACGGTCAGGCTCCATACGGGAGATCCGAGCATTTACGGAGCGGTAAGAGAGCAGATGGACCGTCTGGATCAGTTTGGGATTGCGTACGAAAGCTGTCCGGGCGTCAGTGCATGCTTTGGCGCGGCGGCCGCCCTGAACCTGGAATATACGCTGCCCGAAGTTTCTCAAAGCCTGATCATCACACGGATGGAAGGAAGAACCTCCGTTCCCGAACGGGAAAGTATCGAACGCTTTGCCGCACACGGAGCTTCAATGGCTATTTATTTAAGTGCGGGCATGCTAGGGGAGCTTAGCGGGAGGCTGATCAAAGGCGGTTATTCAAAGGACACACCCGCTGCGATTGTCTATAAGGCCACATGGCCGGATGAAAAAAAGTGTCTTTGCACCGTGGGTACACTAAATGAGACTGCGCTGCAAAACGGGATTCAAAAGACCGCCCTTGTCATTGTCGGCGATGCGCTTTCCCCGCAGCATTACCGGGAGTCCAGGCTGTATGCACCCGAGTTTGAAACGGAGTACAGGAAACCGCTGTAAATAAGGAGAATCACATGGAATTGAGCATCATCAGCTTTACGGGCGGCGGCAGAGAGCTGGCAAAAGAAATCCGAAGCTTGACGGAGTCTGAACTGACCGTCAGGCTTTACTGTAAATCCGCGGACTGGAGGGAGCAGGGAGAAGAGATCGAGGTTTTAAATGACAGCATTTCCGGCTGGGCGGGAAAACAGTTTGAACAGGGCAGGGCGATGTTGTTTATCGGTGCACTTGGGATTGCCGTGCGTGCGATTGCTCCGCATTTGAAGGATAAGCTGACCGACGTTCCCGTGCTTGTTATGGACGAGAAGGGAAAGTTTATCATTCCTGTGCTATCGGGGCATTTCGGAGGCGCGAATGAGCTTGCCGGGCTGCTTGCGGGCAGGAAGGGCGCGGTATGTGTCACTACGACCGCGACGGATATAAACGGCCTGTTTTCTGTAGATGTATTCGCAAGGAAAAATAACCTTGCCGTTTACCCCAAAGAAGGAATCAAACAGGTGTCTTCCGCTCTGCTTGCCGGTAAACAGGTAACGATTGCGGTAGACGGGAAATATGAAGGAACAATTCCCAATGAGCTGACGCATTTGCGTATGGATCGAGCGGCCGAAGCGGATGAGGTTTCTGTTTTAGTGTCTCCCCGACGCAACAGGAGAATAAAGGCACAGCTGCGGCTCTATCCAAAAGTACTTTTGCTGGGGATCGGATGCAGAAAAGGAAAAAGTGCAGAGGAGCTTGAGCAAGCCGTCAAAGCGCAATTGGAGGAACACGGCCTTCCGCTTGAGGCGGTAGCGGGTATTGCATCGATTTCTATCAAAAAGGAAGAACCGGGGTTGATTGAGTTAGCTGAAACGCTCGGCCTTCCGTTTTATACTTTTTCCGGGGAGGAGCTGTGCCGGTTGGAGGGAGATTATTCTGTTTCCGAGTTTGTGCGGGAACAGACCGGAGTCGGGAATGTTTGCGAGCGGGCGGCGATGGCGGCTTGCGGAACAGGCGGCAGAATTATTTTAAAAAAACAGGCGGGAAACGGAATCACGATTGCAGCCGCAGAAAAAAAATGGAGCGTGTTTTTTGATGAAACAGAAAGTAACTGTAATAGGAATCGGGCCGGGAATGGAAGAGATGATGAGTGTGCAGGCGCTGGAGGCTTTGGAGGAGTGTGACGTGATCGTCGGTTATCCGGTTTATATTGCGCTTTTGCCCGAGCGTTTTAAAAAAAAGGAACTCATTACGACACCGATGCGCAAGGAAGCAGAACGGTGCCGGTTATGTTTTGAGGAGGCAGGGAAGGGAAAACGAACAGCCTTAGTCTGCAGCGGAGACGCAGGTGTTTATGGGCTTGCCTCGCTGATGTATGAAATCGGAGAGCATTACCCGGACTGTGAAGTGACGGTTATTGCCGGCATCACGGCGGCAAACAGCGGTGCCGCGGTTTTGGGTGCGCCTCTGAACCATGATTATTGTGTAATCAGTCTAAGCGATCTGCTGACGCCTTGGGAACTGATAGAAAAAAGGCTGCGGGCCGCAATGGAAGGAGATTTCTGTATTGCACTGTATAACCCGTCAAGCAGGAAACGTGCGGATTATTTGAAACGTGCCTGCACGATTCTGCTGGAGAGGGCGGGCAGGGAAAGGGCTTGCGGGTATGTAGAAAATATCGGACGTTCCAATACGAAGGCGGTAACCTGTACACTCGGTGAACTGCGGGAAAAGCAGGTGAATATGTTTACGACAGTTTTTGTCGGGAATTCTAAAACGAAGATCATAAACGGAAAGCTGATTACAAACAGAGGGTATCAAATTGAGCAATGATAACAGACCGGTTTTAATTTATGGAGGGACGACGGAGGGAAGGCTGCTCGCAGAGCAATTGTGTGAAGCCGGTATTCCCTGCACTGTCTGTGTGGCGACGGAATACGGGGAAGCGGTACTGAAAGGAAGAGAGGGACTGCGGCTTCATCCGGGAAGGATGGATGTCGGTCAGATGCGGGTTCTTACCGAAACAGAAGACTTCCTTGCCGTCGTGGATGCGACGCATCCGTTCGCGGCGGTCGTATCCGGAAATATCAGGGAAAGTATTCAAGAAACCGAAATCCCGTATCTCAGACTGAAACGGGATACGGATTACAATGCAGGGAAGGAAGTAAGGCTTCAGTGGTTTACGGATGCGTTTTCCTGCGCAGCCGGGCTTTCAAAAACGGAGGGAAACATTCTGCTCACAACCGGCAGTAAGGAACTGAGTGCTTTTTGTACAAAAGAGTTAAGGGACAGGCTGTACGTGCGGGTGCTGCCGAGCAGAGAGAGCCTTGCGCTCTGCGAGAAGCATGGGATTTGCGGAAAGCAGATCATTGCTATGCAGGGTCCGTTTTCCGCACAAATGAACGAAGCACTGTTAGCGCAGTTTCATATTTCCTGTCTGGTCACGAAGGAAAGCGGTGCGGCCGGCGGTTTTGCCGAAAAAATTGAGGCGGCGTCAAATGTGGGTGCGGCAGTATTTGTGATCGGAAATCCGGAAAAAGGAGCAGACGGGCTGACGCTCCAGGAAACACTGAAACGAGTTTGCGAGCTGGCGGGGATGAAAACCTGTCGGACACCGCAGCCGAAGCTGCATATTTCTCTCATAGGAATGGGAGTCGGACAGGAAAGGCTTTTAACAGGGGAGGCAAGGGAACGGCTTGAACAGGCCGGGGTGGTTTTTGGAGCAAAACGTCTGCTGGAAGGCTTCAAAGGAAAAAAACAATGCGAGCCGTACTATTTACCGGAGGAAATCCTGCCTAAGCTGATGGAACTGTCGGGATCTTTAATAAAGGAGGAGCATACTGCGATTCTGTTTTCGGGAGACACGGGATTTTACAGCGGTGCAAAGAAGCTGTATGCGAGGCTGAAGCAGGAAGTGGAAACACATCGCCCCGAATGGGAAATTTGTCTGCTGCCCGGCATCTCCTCAATGTCTTATCTGGCAGCAAAGGCAGGAATCGATTATGGGGATGCGGCCGTCGTGAGTTTGCACGGAAGAAAGGCCGACCTGTTAAAGACCGTGCAGGGCAGTCTCAAGACCTTTGTCCTTGTTTCCAATGTTTCAGATCTGAACAGCATCGGTGCATTGCTCTGTGAACAGGGGCTTATGCAGGCAGGTGTGATTACAGGCTATCAGCTTTCGTATCCCGAAGAGGAAATACGGATGCTGACGCCGAAAGAATGCATGGAGTTAAAAAGAGAAGGCTTGTATTGCTGCTTTATTATGAATGAGAAGGCGCTGCTGCCTAAGCTGCTGACGCACGGGATGCCGGATGAAGCGTTTCTGCGTGCCGCTGTTCCGATGACAAAGGAGGAGGTGCGTGATATTTCCATTTGCAAGCTGAAGCTGACGAGGGAAGCCGTTTTGTACGATATCGGAAGCGGAACAGGCTCTGTCGCCTTGGAGTGCGCGCTTTTGTCCCGAGAGATTACTGTTTATGCGATTGAAAGAAATTCCGAGGCATCTGAGCTGATTCGAAACAACTGTGAGAAGCTGCAGGCATGGAATGTTAAAATTGTGAAGGCCGAGGCACCGGAGGGACTGAACGAGCTTCCGGTTCCCACTCATGTTTTTATCGGGGGAAGCGGCGGACGAATAAAAGAGATTTTACAGGTGCTCTCTCGGGGAACCGGAACCGTGCGGATTGTAATGAATGCGGTAACGCTCGAGACGGTCGGGAGTATGATAAAGCTGCTGAAGGAATTTCCGGCGGAAAAGGAAGAAATTGTACAGGTGCAGCTGGCCCGGTCCAAAAAAGCCGGCGGCTATCATCTGATGCAGGCGGAGAATCCGGTGTTTATTTTTTCGTTTGACTTAAGAAGGCATGAGGAGGAGACAACATGCGTATCCCGAGAATCATGATTGCTGCCCCGGGAAGCGGCAGCGGAAAAACGATGATCACCTGTGCTCTGCTGCAGGCATTTGCGGATGCGGGAGAGCAGGCCGTTTCGTTTAAGTGCGGTCCGGATTTTATCGACCCGATGTTTCATAAAAGGGTGCTGGGCATTCCGTCAAAAAATCTGGACCCGTTTTTTACCGGTAAGGAACTGACACGTGCGCTTTTTTCAGAGGATGCAAAGGGAAAAGACATTGCGCTGATCGAAGGAGTAATGGGGCTGTTTGACGGGCTTGGAGGAATTCATGAGGAAGCCTCTTCGTATCATTTGGCGGAAATTTTAGATGCTCCGGTGATTCTTGTTATCAATGCGCGGGGAGCGGGACGCTCGCTGCTGCCGCTGATTGCCGGATTTTTACAATATGATACGCGGGGACTGATACAGGGCGTACTCTTAAACCGGATCAGCCGGCCGTTCTATGAGCTGATCAAACCGGAAATAGAAGCGGGTCTTCCTATCAGAGTGCTTGGCTTTCTACCGGATTTAAAGGAGATCGGTATAGAGAGCAGGCATTTGGGGCTGATGCTCCCGGCAGAAATTGCGGATTTGCAGAGAAAATTGCAGACACTTGCCCAAACGGTAAAAAATACGGTGGATCTTGAACTGATACTGCGGATTGCAAAGGAAGCGGGGAATTGGGATCTGCCGGATGAATCGGATTCCTTGCTGCGTTTGTGTGATGCTCCCGGCAGCAGGGTGCCGATCGGTATTGCTGTTGATGAAGCGTTTTGCTTTTATTATGAAGATAATCTGCGTCTGCTTAAAAGACTGGGCGCCGAGCTTGTCCCGTTTTCTCCGCTTAAGGATCATACACTTCCCAAGGGGCTTTGCGGACTTCTGCTGGGGGGTGGCTATCCTGAATTATATGCAGAGGAATTAAGCGGGAATGCACTGATGAAGCAAATGATAGCGAAGGCTGTTTCAGAAGAAATGCCTGTGATAGCGGAATGCGGCGGGTTTTTGTATCTGCATAAGGAATTGCAGACGGCGGAGGGAAAGACGTTTTTGATGGCGGGAGCCGTCAAGGGAAGCTGCCGTTCTCTTGGAAGGCCGGTGCGGTTCGGTTATATGGAGCTTGAAGAGAAAAAAGCAAATTTTTTAGGACGGGGAGACCGCATCAGGGGGCACGAATTTCACTATTTCGACAGCACCGATAACGGACAGGACTGTATCGCGGTCAAGCCGGTATCCGGGAAGCGCTGGGAATGCGTGCATGAATCGAAAAACTGCTGGCTGGGATTTCCGCACTTGTATTATTATTCAAATCCGGCATATGCACGCTATTTCATGGAAAGGGCCGCAGACTATGGAAAAACACACGCATGTTTCAATTGACTATTATGCCTATGCTTCGGGCCTGAAGGAATGGAATGTAACCTATAAGGTATTGCTTGCGATATCCTCCCTGCTTCTTGTTGTTGCGGCGGATTCCGTTCCGCTTTCTGTAATGACGGCGTTGTTTATGGGAGGCGTATCGTGCATTCTTGGCAAAGTGAAAGCAGGGGACTATATCCGGCTTCTATTCATTCCGGCGGCATTCATTTTAACGGGCGGGCTTGCAATTTTGATTCAATTCGGGACGGGCACCGACAGCATCTTTTCCATTCCGGTATTTTCCGCCAATCTCTATGTGACAAGAGAAAGCTTGTACCGGTCGCTTGGCGTCAGCCTAAAAGCGTTCGGCGCTGTGAGCTGTATGTACCTGCTGACACTTTCGACTCCTATGGGTGAAATCATCGGTGTGTTTCGCAGGCTGCACGTACCAAACCTCGTGCTGGAACTGATGCATTTTATTTACCGGTATATTTTTGTACTGCTCGAGATCAATCATCGGCAGAAGGATGCGGTGCGTTCCAGGCTTGGCTATCAGGACGGCAGAACGGCGATTCGGATATTTGGAGCCGAACTGGCAAATTTGCTGATTATGTCAATGAGCCGGGCACAGGATTACTATGACGCCTTGGAATCGCGGGGATATGACGGAAGCTGCCTGTTCTGGGAGGAACAGAGGAAACTGCCGGCCGGAGCGGTGCTCCTCGGGCTTCTCTATGCGGCTTTGAGCGGGTGGATGCTCTTGCTTTGAGTATCAATTTCATAATAGACAGAGGGAGCAAGGAAACAATGGAAGAGGAAATACTGAGGACCGAGGGCCTGTCCTTTTTCTATGAGGAAGGGATACCGGCACTGAATCAAATATCGGTAGCCATACATAAACATGAAAAAATTGCGGTACTGGGAGCTAACGGCGCCGGAAAGTCCACCTTTTTTTTGAATTTGAACGGTGTGCGGGAACCTGCCTCCGGCGCGGTCTATCTGCATGGCGAAAAAATTGGAAAAAAGACGCGGAACGAGTTAAGAAAAAGTGTCGGTATTGTATTTCAGGATGCCGACAGTCAAATCATTGCCTCTACGGTAAAAGCGGAGATAGCCTTCGGACCTCTGAATTTAAAGCTTCCGCGGGAGGAAGTGGAAAGCCGGACGGAAAGGGCCATTGAGCAGATGAAGCTGCAGACGATGGCCGGGCGTCCGCCCCACTATTTGAGCGGCGGAGAGAAAAAGAGAGTCACTATCGCGGATATTCTGGCAATGGAATCCGAGATTATTATTTTTGACGAGCCGACCGCCTCCTTAGATCCGGTCAATGCAGAAATGCTGGAAAATATTTTAGGCGAGTTAAAGCGGGAAGGGAAGACGATCCTGCTGTCCACACATGATGTGGATTTTGCATACCGGTTTGCGGACCGGATTCTGGTTTTTTGGGAGGGACGGCTGCTTGCGGACGGGAATGCGACGGAGATTTTTCAGAATGCGGAGCTATTGAGAAAGACTAATCTGGTCAAACCGGTCCTTCTGCAGGTCTTTGAAATGCTGGAGCGTGAAGGGCTGACCGGTGCTGCGAAGGAATATCCGAGAACACTCATGGATATAGAAAAAATATTAAAGGAGAGAAAAAGATGACAAAGAAGCAAAGAAAAGCAATTGGCGTACTGACGATTGTATGCGTAATGTTGAGCATTACGGTCAATGTGAGTGCAATGCACATTATGGAGGGCTATCTGGCTCCGAAGTATTGTGTTGCATGGGGAGTGCTGTGCATTCCGTTTTTAGTAACCGGATTTTTATCCATTCAAAAAAAGTTGAATGAAAACAGGAAGAATATTACGCTGCTTGCGATGGCCGGAGCGTTTATATTCGTAATATCCTCTTTAAAGATCCCTTCTGTGACAGGCAGCTGTTCTCACATGACGGGAACGGGACTCGGAGCGATTTTGTTCGGTCCGTCGGCGGTCAGTATCCTTGGCATCATCGTGCTGCTCTTTCAGGCAATTTTGCTTGCACACGGCGGGCTTACGACGATAGGCGCCAATACGTTTTCGATGGCGATCGCAGGTCCGTTTCTATCGTATGGAATCTATCAGCTTTGTAAAAAATTGAAAGTTAACCGTTGGGTATCCGTATTTTTGGCTGCCTTTTTAGGAGACCTGCTCACTTACTGCGTGACGAGCTTCCAGCTTGCGATTGCCTATCCGTCCGCAGAGGGCGGAGTCGCAGCCTCAATACTTAAGTTTTTGGGAGTGTTTGCACCTACCCAGCTTCCGCTCGGCATTTTGGAAGGCATTCTGACAGTTTTGATTATGATCGCACTTGAAACGTATGCAGTACCGGAGTTAAAGTCACTTGGATTCAAAAGGGAGGCAAAATAAGATGAAAAAGACAAAAACGATAGTAATTGTGTTGATTATTGCGGCGATTTTGATTTCACTGGTCCCGCTGTTTGCGTTAAAAGGCGCGGAATTCGGAGGCTCCGATGATGCGGGCAGTGTGATGATTGAAGAGATTACAGGCAGCTATGAGCCATGGTTTACGCCTGTTCTGGAGACGATGATTGACGGGGAACTTCCGGGTGAAGTCGAAAGCCTTTTCTTCTGTTTACAGACGGGAATCGGTGTGGGAGTGATTGCCTTCTGTATGGGACGTCTTGTGGAACGCAAAAAGTGGTCGGAAAACGGAGAGCGTTCATGAGTAATGGAATTCTACTTGTGAGCTTTGGGACAACCCATCGGTTTACACGGGAAAAAAATATAGAAGCGATTGCGACGGCGGTCCGGGAAAACTACCCGGACCGTGAAGTCTGCCAGGCATATTCCAGCGGCCGCGTGAGAGAAATCCTGAAAAAAAGGGATCAATTGTCCATTCCTTCCATAGAGGAAGCACTGATCCGGATGAAGGAGAGCGGTATCCGGCATTTGACAATTCTGCCGACGCACATCATTGACGGTGTGGAAAACAATAAGATGAAGCAAATTGCAGACCGATACCGATCGGATTTTAAAACGCTTTGCATTGCGGGTGCGCTTTTGGAGGCGAAAGAGGACTACGAGACTGTCGCAAAGGTACTCTGGGACGCCCTGAAGGAAGCAGCACATGATAAAACGGTTATTTTCATGGGGCATGGCTCGCAGCATGAGGCTGATGAAAGCTATGGAAAAATGGAGCGGGCGCTGCGTGCTTATGCAGGAAGAGAAATTTTTATAGCGACAGTTGAGGGAGCGGTGACGATCGAAGAGGTGCTCCGCAGGATGAAGTATTCCGGGCCGTCGGAAGGGAAACTTGATCAGGATGTTCTATTCGTACCGTTTATGCTGGTTGCGGGCGAACATGCCGTAAACGATATGGCCGGAGAAGAGGATTCGTTTGCGGCAAAGGCGAAAGCGGCCGGAATGAATGTGACATGCCTGCTGAAGGGCCTCGGAGAATACGAAGGAATCCGGGAGCTTTATCTGGAACATTTGAGAAAAGCGGAGGAAGCGGAATCATGAGAAAGCAGATAGTATATGCGGTCTGCCTATGTGCGGGAATTGCTCTGCTTACCGGATGCAAAGGGAATTTGAGTACGTCTTTTTCACAAAGTGAAGCTTCTGTTACATTTACGGATGCGCTCGGGTCTGAAATCAGCGTAGAACGTCCGAAAAAGGTGGCAGTACTGTCGGGAAGCCTTGCGGATGCATGGCTGCTGGCGGGCGGGAAACTTGCCGCAGCGACCGAGGATGCAAAGGAAACAATTCAGTGGACACAAGAGATAACGTCCCTCGGGGCATTGAAAAGCCCAAATATCGAGCGAATGGTCGCAGAGGATATTGATTTGGCAATACTTTCCTCAACGATTGCCGAGCATGTGGATATCAGGGAAACACTTGAGCAAGCCGGAATCAGGACGGCATATTTTGATGTGGAAACGTTTGAAGATTATGCCGCAATGATGGATATTCTGACAACTATCACGGGAAGAAAAGATCTTTATCAAGAACATGTGGAAGCTGTCAGAACAGAAATTGCCGCACAGCTGAAGCGTGCGGACACAAGCGAGCCATCGGTGTTGTTTTTGCGGGCATATTCAACAGGGGTGCGTGCGAAGGGAAGCGACAGCATGACCGGACAGATGCTGAAGGACTTAGGCTGCATCAACATTGCAGACAGTGACGGCAGACTGCTGGATGATTTGAGTATGGAGGCGATTATCGAAGCGGATCCCGATTTTGTTTTTTTGACGACAATGGGCGAGTCACAAAAGGACGCACTTCAGATGGCAGAAACACTGCTATTGTCGAATCCGGCATGGAGCGGGCTTAAGGCGGTGCGGGACGGGCATTATTTTGTTTTGCCAAAGGAGCTGTTTCATAATAAGCCAAATGAACGATGGGGAGAAAGCTATCAGATATTAGCGGATGATTTATATGGAAAAAAATGAAAGGACAAAAAAACTACGACAAAGAATAATGCTGCTTGGTGCTTTGCTTTTTGTCGTAACCATCATCAGCATTCTGGGAGGAGCAGTGCGGCTGACCTTTTCTGATTTTGCGGAAACCTTTTTAACCGGAGGACTCACAAAGGCAGGAAGGATTTTGCTTTATGTCCGGCTGCCGCGCGTGGCGGGCGGCATCATTGCGGGAATGGCACTGGCTGTTTCGGGGGCGGTGATTCAGACGGTTCTGAACAATCCGCTTGCCGGACCGAATATTATCGGTGTGAATGCCGGTTCGGGTTTTGCTGTCGTCCTTTGCGGGGCCTTGTTTCCAGCCGCCTATGCGGCTCTGCCGCTGGTTGCGTTTGCCGGGGCGTTTGTCACGGTATTGTTTGTCTATTATCTCGGAAAAAAGACCGGCTCCTCGAAAATTACACTGGTGCTTGCCGGAGTTGCGATCAACAGCCTGCTGAACGGTGCCTCCGATGTGGTGTATACGGTAAGTGAATCCTCTCTTGTGGCGAGCAGTGCGTTTAAGATCGGCGGGCTGCAGGGGGTGACAATGCAGGTATTGAATTATGCCGGAATCGTAGTGTTTTTTTCATTTTTACTTGTGATGCTGCTCCACAACGAGCTGGAAGTTCTTTCTCTCGGTGAGGAACAGGCGCGGGCGCTCGGACTGTCGGTTTCCGTTTACCGGTTTTTATTTCTTGCACTGGCGGCGGCTTTGGCGGGTGCGGCCGTCAGCTTTGCCGGACTGCTTGGATTTATCGGCTTGATCGTGCCGCATATTGCAAGGATGTTAGTAGGAGGCGAATGCATCTATCTTCTTCCGGCGTCCGCTTTGCTTGGCGCAGCCTTGCTGACAGCCTGCGATTATATTGCAAGGACGTGGTTTGCGCCTTATGAGCTGCCTGTCGGCATTTTGTTATCAGTGCTGGGAGCGCCATTTTTTCTCTGGCTGCTTTGCAGAAAAAAAGGGGGCAATCATGCTTAAACTGCAATCAGTTACTGCGGGATATCAAAGGACACCCGTTTTAAAAGGTGTCAGTATGGCTTTTGAAGAAGGGAGCATTACCGCGCTGATCGGGCCGAACGGGAGCGGAAAGAGCACACTGCTGAAAGCAGCCGTGGGGCTTTGTGAGGTTTATGACGGCACTATTTATTATAATGAAGTAAATAAAGAAGATATCGGACGGCAGGAATTTGCCAGAAGCGTTTTTTATTTACCGCAAATTCATACAGGCGGTGCTATATGTGTATCAAGAATGGTACTGCACGGCAGATTTCCTCACCTGTCCTATCCAAGACATTACGGAAAAAAGGATTATGATGCCTGCAGTCAGGCGATGGAGAGAGTCGGCATCACAGAGTTAAAAGACAAACAGGTGAATGAGCTGTCAGGAGGCCAGCGACAGAAGGTTTATCTTGCCATGGCTCTTGCGGGAGAGCCGGAGGTTTTCTTATTTGACGAGCCTGCGGCATATCTTGATATACATTATCAGCTTGAACTGCTCCGGCTGATGAAGCAGCTAAAGGATCAGGGGAAAGCGGTCGCTGTGATTTTGCATGATCTGAATTATGTAATGCAGGTTGCGGACCGTATTGCCGTACTGGAGCAGGGACAGATGGTGTTTGCGGGAACGCGGGAGGAACTGTTAAAAAGTGATGTCATAAGCCGTGTGTTCCATGTGAAGCCAAGGTCCCTGACGGATGAAGAGGGAATACAGCACTTGTTTTTTGTTACATAAGGAAATCTTATAGAAATGCTGCGTGGTAACGTGAAAGGAGGAAGTATGAAGAGAGGAACGCTTTATGGAATCGGGGTCGGACCGGGTGATCCCGGGCTTATGACAATGAAGGCCCTGCAATGCATCAGAAGCTGTGATGTAATTATTCTGCCGGCAGCACCGAAAGAGGATTGCCATGCTTACCGCATTGCTCGTGCAGCCTGTCGGGAAATTGAAGAAAAGGAGATCGTGTGTTTGCCGTTTTTCATGACAAAGAATCGGGAGGAGCGGCTGGCATCTCATCAGGAAATCTATGACAGAGTAGCCGGATTTTTGGAACAAGGGAAAAAAACGGGCTTTTTGACAATCGGCGATCCGTCTGTCTATTCGACCTACGGCTATTTACATGAAAAAGAATTGCAAAATGGGAAGACTCCCGTTATGATTAGCGGTGTACCGTCCTTTTGTGCGGCTGCTTGTGCAGCGGGAATTGCTCTCGTAAAGGGAGAGGAGCAGCTCCATATTATTCCGGCCGGGACCGCACCTGAGGATACGCTGTATTTAAAAGGAACACGTGTCTATATGAAATCGGGGAGGCATTTAAAGCAGCTTAAGGAGCTGCTGCTTGAGACTGAAAAGACCGGGAATATTTTGGTTTACAGTATCTCAAACTGCGGCATGGAGCAGGAGCGGATTGCTGCGGGAGCAGACAAAATAGACGAGCAGAGCGGCTATTTAACAGTAGTGATTGTAAAGGAAAAGACTGATGGAACATTCGTACCGTTTTTTTGAAAATAAGAATTGTGAATATTATCCCTGTCATCAGGGGGTTCAGGAACTGAACTGCCTGTTCTGTTTCTGCCCGCTGTATTCACAGGAGAACTGTCCCGGCACACCGGAATATAAGGATAAGAACGGACGGCGCATCAAGGTTTGTACAAACTGTACGTTTCCGCACAGACCGGAAAACTATGAGAAAATCGTCGCGCTCTTAAGATAGCAGGTTTTCCATCAAATAGGCGTAGATATCCTGGTTTTTTTTCTGCCAGTTTTCGCAGATGCTTAGAACAGCTTCCTCCGTCGGCATTGAAATCTTCAAATTGAGGAGTTCCACATTTTTTTCTTTTGCAATCAGTTCTGCGATATATTCACCGGTTGTGACCTTATAATAGCTCGACTGCACGGACACCTCATTGCGCAGTTCCCACTCCTTGTCTTTAAAATAGCCGTTGATATCCGCTTTGATCGCATCGGAAATTCTTCCGTTGAAATAGTTAAGCGTGCTCCTGCCTTCCTCCGTGATTTTTAAATGAGAACTGTTTCGCAGTGATTTTGATTCGACAAGTCCGGTGTCAATCAGTTCACAGGTAACCTGCTGGAGTGTAAAATAATTGGTATATTCTTTTTCTAATATAAAATCAAAAATTTGGGCTTTTGTGAGCGGAAAGTCCACCTGGTCAAGCATGTAAAGGACAATCAGCTTATAGAGCGTCAATGGATCGGTCATAGGCTTTTCCACCTCCTGTTTTCATCAATCTTCTGTCAGATATTTTCCCTGCCAGATACTTCTTTCGCGGAAATCTTTATGAAGCGTATTAAGTACCCGCTTTTTGTCAGCACTCCACAGCGGTGCCAGCAGCAGTCTTTTTGGTGCATCTCCTGTAATGCGGTGAATGACAATCCGCTCAGAAAGGTATCCGATACAGTGAAGCAAAATATCCGAATACTGCTTAAAGGTGAGCGGCGTATAAAGTCCCGCCTCATAAAGCGCAGCCAGATCCGTATTCTTAAGCACATGCATGAGCTGGAGCTTTACACCGGAAACAGGCAGCTCATTCATATATTGTGCAGATTCAAGCATCTGAGCGGGCGTTTCATTTGGAAGACCAAGGATCAGATGCACGATGACCGGAATGGATAAGCGGTGTAATGCTTTTACAGCTTCCGTAAAGCAGGACAGCGGATACCCCCTCCTGATCAACCCGGCAGTTTCTTCGTGCACCGTCTGCAGTCCCAGCTCAATGAATACCGGTTTGATCCGGTTGATTTCAGAAAGCAGTGAAAGAACCTCGTGATTTAGGCAGTCCGGTCTTGTGGCGATGGAAAGCGCTGCAATGTCGGGATGAAGAACGGCCTCCGTATATAGTTTTCGTAAATGGGAAACGGGTGCATACGTGTTTGTGTATGCCTGAAAATAAGCAATGTATTGATTGGAATGATATTTGCCTGCAACAAGCTTCTTGGCTTCTTCAATCTGGGCGGTGATGGAAGACAGCATTGCGGGTGTAAAGTCACCGCTGCCGCCTTCGCTGCAGAAAATACAGCCCCGTGTATCGATTGTCCCGTCCCTGTTCGGACAGGTCATATGCCCGTTTAAAGAAAGCTTGTAAAGCTTTTGACCAAAATGCTCCCTCAAATAATAGTCTAAAGAATAGTATGGCTTTTGACCCCATTGCTTTTGCGATGCCATTTCATGCTCCCTGTACAGAAACCGTCCGAAGCGGTTAAAATCGTTGCGGACAACTCTGTTTCCCCTATTCTTATCATAAAGGATTAGAGGAATGAAATCAAGTTGTTGTTGCCTTTTTTGAAAAAATAATGTATAATGCAGATTGGTTAGTGATCCTATTTTTTGTTATCAAATCCATTTATAATCCCAAAGACAGACATAAAGTGTACAAAAATAGTTCAAATAACGTTACTATAAAATAAAAATGTTTTATTTTAGGAAAGGCTCTTTTAGGAGGAAGAAAAAGTATGATGCGTGAGAGGTATGAATCCCTGTCTCTTGCAGCCTTAAAGGATATTGCAAAGGCGCGGGGAATCAAAAATGTTTCTGCCATGAAGAAATCGGCGGTCGTGGAGGCGATGGTGGCGGAAGATGAGAAGGCGGCAGGAAAGGCGGAAAGCGAAACGGAAAGCAAGCCTGCATCCAGAGAGGAAAACAGACTGTCAGACAGAGAGGAAAACAGACCATCCGTCAGAGAAGAAAACAGACCTTCGGTCAGAGAAGAAAACAAACCTTCGGTCAGAGAAGAAAATAGAGCTTCCGGAGAAAAAACGGCAGACAAGCCTGCGGCACAGGCGGAGACAGGACTTACAGAGGATATTGATATTTCCGAGGAAAAGAAGAGCCTTGACAGCGGAATTGCGGCAAATGGGATACTTGAGGTACTCACGGACGGTTATGGTTTTATCAGGAGTGAAAATTATTTGCCGGGTGAGAATGATGTTTATGTGGCACCCAGCCAGATTCGCCGTTTCGGTTTAAAAACCGGCGATATCATTGTCGGCAATACAAGGGTAAAGACCCAGAACGATAAATTCGGCGCTTTGCTGTTTGTCAAGACGATCAACGGAATGACGCCGACTGAGGCTTCCAGAAGAAAAAATTTCGAGGATCTGACCCCGATTTTCCCAAATGAGCGCATTCATCTTGAAATGCAGGGCGGCAGCATAGCAATGCGGATTATGGATTTGATGTCCCCTGTCGGCAAAGGACAACGCGGTATGATCGTTTCCCCGCCAAAGGCAGGAAAGACGACACTGCTCAAGGAGGTAGCGAAGTCCGTTACGAGAAACAATCCGGAAATGCACTTGATTATTCTCCTGATTGATGAGCGTCCTGAGGAGGTTACGGATATTAAGGAGGCAATCGAGGGAAGAAATGTCGAAGTCATTTATTCTACGTTCGATGAACTGCCGGAGCATCACAAGCGGGTTTCGGAAATGGTCATTGAACGGGCAAAGCGCCTTGTTGAGCACGGCAGAGAGGTTACAATCCTGCTTGACAGCATTACGAGGCTGACAAGGGCTTATAATCTGACAGTTCCACCCAGCGGAAGAACGCTGTCCGGTGGTTTGGATCCGGCGGCGCTTCATATGCCCAAGCGGTTTTTCGGTGCGGCGAGAAATATGCGTGAGGGCGGCAGCCTGACAATTCTTGCCACGGCACTGATTGAGACCGGAAGCAAGATGGATGATGTCGTATACGAGGAATTCAAGGGAACCGGCAACATGGAAATGGTGCTGGACAGAAAGCTTTCCGAAAAGCGTGTATTTCCTGCGATTGATATTCCGAAATCCGGTACGAGACGCGAGGATCTGCTGCTGGACAGAGAAGAGCTTGAGGCCATAAACATTATGCGCAAAGCGCTGAACGGAATGAAGGCTGACGAGGCGGTAGAGAAGATATTGGATATGTTTGTGCGTACCCGCAATAATAGGGAGTTTGTGGACATGGTGAAAAAAATCCGGTTTATATAAAAAGTACTTGCACAAGCAGGTAAGCTATGTTACAATTACTAAGCTGTTTATCAATATGTAAAAAAAGAACTATAAATATAGAGAGGTGAAAGAAATGAAAGAAGGAATCCATCCGGAGTATCATCAGGCAACGGTGACCTGCAACTGCGGAAATACATTTGTGACAGGCTCGACAAAGAAGGAAATTCACGTTGAGATCTGCTCTAAGTGCCACTCATTCTATACAGGCCAGCAGAAGTCAGCCAGAGCTGCCGGACGTATCGACAAGTTCAACAAGAAATATGGCGTCGAAAGCAAATAATGAGATTGGAAAGGTTGAGGTTTTTAAATCTCAACCTTTAATTATATTAATGACAAGTTTGCCATTAATATAATTAAAGGAATTATGCGCAGCTCGCAGAGCGGAAATATGCCGTAAACGGCACTGCTCGCGCGCGGAGAATCTGTGAGCAGATTCTCTATATAAAATGTTATGCACAGCTCGCAGAATGGAAATATGCCGTAAACGGCACTGCTCGTGCGCGGAGAATCTGTGAGCAGATTCTCTATATAAAAATGTTATGCACAGCTCGCAGAATGGAAGTATGCCGTAGACGGCACTGCTCGCGCGCGGAGAATCTGTGAGCAGATTCTCTATAAAGATTTGTGCAGCGGCGTACAATTTGAGGAAAATAATATGGCAAAAAGAAGCGGTAAGAAAAAGAAGAAGCGGGAACGGTATTCCGGAATCGGCGGTCAGGCAGTCATCGAAGGCATTATGATGAAGAATAAGGACAAATATTCGATTGCGGTTCGGACGCCGAGCAACGAGATCGAAGTCGTGCTGGAAGAATTTGAATCCTTTGCACCAAGCGAACGCCTGACGAAAATCCCGTTTATCAGAGGCGTATTTAATTTCATTGATTCCATGATTCTGGGAGTCAGAACCCTGACATACTCGGCCTCATTTTATGAAGAGGTGGATGAGAAGAAAAAGCAGAAGCAGAAACCGATTGACAGACTGTTTGGCGACAGTGCGGAAAAAATATTGACAGGTTTTACCGTATTCCTATCCGTCTTGCTCGCAATCGGCTTATTTATGCTGCTGCCTTATTTTCTTGCGCAGCTTTTGAAACAATGGATTGTATCAGATACAGTCATAGCGATTATGGAGGGCTGCATCAGAATTGTGATCTTTGTATTATATATTGTAGGAATCTCCTGTATGAAGGATATCAGGCGGGTTTTCATGTACCATGGTGCTGAGCATAAATGCATTAACTGCATTGAAAAGGCATATCCGCTTACGGTTGAAAATGTCAGAAAGTCATCGAGACAGCATAAGCGCTGCGGAACGAGCTTCCTGTTTTTTGTAATATTTATCAGTGTTGTCCTGTTTATTTTTATTCGTGTGGAAGACCCGATTATGCGAGTTGTAGTCAGGCTTCTTTTGATTCCGGTTATTGCCAGCCTTTCTTATGAAATTATCCGGCTTGCGGGCAGGAGCAGCAGCTTGATTATTAAGATCTTATCTGCGCCGGGCATGTGGCTGCAGAAACTGACGACAAAGGAGCCGGAGGACGAAATGATCGAGGTCGCGATTGCGGCGGTAGAAGCTGTATTTGATTGGCGGACCTATTTGAGAGACGAATTTGGTTATGAAACGGAAGGCAGCGAATCAAATGCAAAGTTACCGTGAGCTATATAAAAGCGGCGAGAAAAGGCTGTTGAAGAGCGGTATTGCGGAGTCATCTTTAGATGCCCGGCTGTTACTTGAGTTTGTCATGGGGACGGATCGAAATGATCTGCTGGCGCATGGAGAAAAACCAGTTGCAGAAGAACAGGCAAGCCGGTATGCGGCTTTGCTTGAAAAGAGGGCATCCCATGTTCCTCTTCAGCAGCTGACGGGTTTTCAAGAATTTATGGGACTGCGTTTTGCGGTCAATGAACAGGTGCTGATACCGAGGCAGGATACGGAATGCCTTGTGGAGGAGGCTATGATCGAAACGATGGACGGTATGCGTGTGTTGGATTTATGTACGGGTACCGGCTGTATTTTGATCAGCCTCATGAAATATAAAAACGAGCTTATTGGAACAGCAGTGGATTTATCCGGGGAAGCACTTGCCATCGCAAAACAGAATGCAGCGTATCATCAGATGACGATCACTTTTGTGAAAAGTGATTTATTTGAAAAGCTTCCCGTGCAAAAGTTTGACGTGATCGTATCTAATCCGCCCTATATTCGTACAAAGGAAATTGAAACGCTGATGGAGGAGGTTCGTCTGCATGAACCTGTACTGGCGTTGGACGGCAGAGAAGACGGTCTTTATTTTTACAGAAAAATCAGCAGGGAATCCCGGAATTATCTGGTGCGCGGGGGAAAGCTGCTGTTTGAGATCGGATATGACCAGGGTGGGCAGGTATGTGCCATTATGCGTGAGAACGGATTTGATCAGATCAGAATCGTAAAGGATCTGGCCGGCCTTGACCGGGTCGTGTGCGGGACGAAGACGGAGTGGTCCTGACATCGGATGGATTAGGCAGTTTGAGCGGACTTGTCCGCTTTGTGACGGAGGAAAGAAATGTTTGACAGGTTAGAGGATTTATTAATCAGATATGAGGAAATTATGGGCGAGCTGAATGAGCCGACAGTGACTGATAATCAGCAGCGTTTCCGCGCATTGATGAAAGAACAGAGTGATTTGACTCCAATAGTCAATGCCTATCGGGAATATAAAAAATGCAAGCAGGATATAGAGGACAGTCTCTCCATGCTGAATGAAGAAAATGATGAGGAAATGAGAGAAATGCTCAAGGAGGAGCTTGCAGCCTCAAAAAAGCGTGTTGAGGAGCTTGAGACCGAAATGAAGATTCTTCTTTTGCCAAAAGACCCCAATGACGATAAAAATGTAATTGTGGAAATCCGTGCCGGTGCAGGCGGGGATGAAGCAGCGCTGTTTGCCGCGGAAATTTACAGGATGTATGTGCATTATGCGGAAAGCCGCCGCTGGAAGATCGAAACAATGGAGGTTGAAGAGATCGGCATCGGAGGGATGAAGAGCGTAACGTTTATGCTTACGGGACAGGGCGCCTATTCCGTAATGAAATACGAGAGCGGCGTTCATCGTGTGCAACGTGTGCCGGAGACCGAGTCCGGCGGTCGTATTCATACATCAACCATTACGGTTGCGGTGATGCCGGAGGCGGAGGAGGTGGATGTCCAGATCGAAGAGAAGGATATTCGCATTGATGTGATGCGTGCCTCAGGAAATGGCGGTCAATGTGTTAATACGACGGATTCGGCGGTGCGTTTGACGCATTATCCTACCGGGATTGTCGTGTACAGTCAGACGGAAAAATCACAGCTGCAAAATAAGGCAAAGGCATTTGCACTTCTGCGGGCAAAATTGTATGATATCGAATGTCAGAAGGCGCATGACGCCGAGGCTCAGGCAAGGCGCAGTCAGATCGGAACCGGTGACCGTTCCGAAAAGATCCGCACCTATAACTTTCCGCAGGGCCGTGTGACCGATCACCGCATCAATTTGACACTTTACAAGCTGGATAAGGTTTTAAACGGCGATCTTCAGGAAATTCTGGATGCTTGTATCGCCGCTGACCAGAGTATGAAATTAGCGAAGATGAATGAAATCTAGGGAAGATTAGTATTTAAATTTGTTTCGTTGACAGGCATGACCCATACCTCCATGCAGGTTGTTTCAGGACTGTGGCTTGCGTACCGCTCCACCGCAAAGGCTGCGGGGAGCAGCTTATGGTTTGGAAGCCATGTTTCAAACAGATATTTATGAGCCTTATAAACGGCATCCATAACAAGGTGTTCGAAGTCCTCTGCTTCAAAGGAGCAGACAATATATTCCCCTTCTTTTAATTCCCATGATGAAAAGCCTTCCGGGGCCTGATCTGTCGTAGCTTCGGCTCCCGCAAAATAGCGGTAATACCCGTCTCTTGTTCCTGCATACATCACACCGAGCTCATCGCCGTTCTCTTTTATAAAAGGAATGGCCGGCTTGCTGTTATGAAAGGCATCCCATAGCGTTCCGAGCACATCAACTCCGGTGGATCCGCCGCCGGGCATTTGATCGAAAGGTTCTTCCACAGTCATACCAATAAAAAATTGAGATGAGGAAAGATGCTGCCGGGCTACTTCGAGTATGATACCATCGGCAATGAAAGGGACCCTCTCATCAACAAGAGTATAATTTAACAGAAGCTGCGGTTTGATAAAATTGTTCAGCCGGACAGGGCGCGAGCGGTATCCCTCGGGGGTCATTCCAAAAGTATCCTTGAATGCTCTCGTCAGTGTTTCATGAGAAGAAAATCCGCACTTTAAGGCGATATCCAAGATACGCTCATTACCACCGGTTAACTCCTCGGCTGCGTGAGCAAGACGGCGAAGTTTAATATATTCATTCACCGGTTTTTGTACTAAGCGGCTGAATAATCTCTGATAATAAAATTGAGATAAGGATGCCAGCTTCGCCAAATTTTCAATTTTGATTTCTTCTGCAAGATGTTCCTCGATATAATCTACGGACACCTGTATTTGTTCCCATGCGTACATAGGTAACACCTCCTTTATAAAGATATTGGGGTCAAAAGAATCTTTTTCCCGCAATTCTATAAACAGAATAACATAGAATGATAAAGTTGGTTTGATTGCCAATGCCTTTTTAAGAAAAATGAGTTGCTTTCAGAAATGATTTATGATATTGTTCTATATAGAAATGTTCTATTAGGACAGGAGAAGATTAATTGGAGACAAGAGGCGGGTTTTATATTACACAGATCAAACAGCTTCAGGATAGGGTTTTTGAAAGGCTTCTGTTGAAAAACGGTATAGAAATCAGCGGCGGACAAGGGCGGATTCTGTTTGTTTTGTGGAAGGAAGACAACCTGACAGTCAGCGAAATCAGCAGCAGAACATCTCTTGCAAAGAATACCGTTTCTGTCGTAGTAGACGGTATGGTCAGAAAGGGCATCCTGGAAAGAAGTATCAATCCCGGTAACCGGCGGCAAACGATTATTTCTCTTACAGATTATGCCGGGTCGCTGCAAAAAAGCTATGAAACCGTTTCTCAGCAGATGAATGCATTATTTTATCGGGGATTTTCAGAGGATGAGCAAAAGATATTTGAGCGCTTTCTTTCCAGAATACGGGATACGCTGACAGAGGCCGAGCATACCTGCAAGGATGAGAGCAGCACACTTTTATTTAAGGAGGAGCTTTGAATGAAGACAAAGGAACAGATTTATGAATTTATCAGGGAACAAAAGACAGCTTTTGTAGCTTCCGTAGATGAGGAAGGCTATCCGAATATGAAAGCAATGTTTGCTCCGAGGAAAATAGAAGGGGATTGTTTTTATTTCACAACAAACACTTCTTCTATGCGTGCGCAGCAGTTTATAAAAAATCCAAAAGCAAGCATTTATTTTTATCACAGAGGCCGTTTCCGCTACGAAGGTGTCATGCTGATCGGAATCATGGAGGTCATGCAGGATGAAGAAATCAAGAAGGAAATATGGCGTACGGGTGATAGTATGTATTATAAGCAGGGAGTAGCTGATCCTGATTACTGTGTGCTGAGGTTTACAGCTTTAAAAGGCAGGCGTTATTGTGATCTGAAAACGGAAAACTTTTCTTTGGATTGATAGGTGTTACTCTTGAGGAGAATCGGATAAGTTAAGGAATGATGTTAGCTGTTGGTGAAGATCCGGATTTTGTGCAAAGAATTCCAGCATTGCCTGAATTCTAAGCACGCTGGAAGAACACAGCATATGCTCTACCAGCTCTGTTTCTTCCAACGGATTGATACTGCCGATTAAAGTGAAAAAGTGTTCCAGAATCTGATGGCGTTTCAGCAGATAACCGCCGGTTGATTTTCCTTCTTCAGTCAGCAGGATGCTGCCAAGACTGTCATAATTTAAATAGTTAAGATCTACAAGTCTTGCCACCATTTTTGATGCGGAAGATGGCATGACATGCAGGTTCTCTGAGAGTTTATTGATGCGTGTATAGTTTTCCTCCAAACACAGCCGATAAACCATTTCAAGATAATCTTCCAGAGCGGGCGTGAGTCCGCTCTCTTTTTGTTTTTTCAGCTGATATCCCCGAACTGTATGAAATTCATTTTCTGTGTGCTTGCTCATAGCATTTACCCTCACTGCAAAAAGTGTCCTCTATCTGTAACACTTTATGATTGGGTTTCATAAATTAGTCTTAGGAAACGGTGTTTCCTTCCCCTAACAAGCGACAGCCAACTATGTGATTCGGGAGGATCTTATCATGAATACTGCACAAATAACATTAAATAAACTGCCAATAGGGAAAAAAGCAAGTGTTACGGCCCTGAACTCTGACGGCACCATCAGAAGGCGTATGCTGGATTTGGGAATCATTGACGGCACCGAAATAGAAACGCTGTATAAAAGCCCTTCCGGCAATCCGGTGGCTTATCTCATTCGAGGTGCGGTTATTGCACTGCGTTCCGATGTATCGGAAAAAATCACGGTAACGATGATTTCATTATTTCAGGAGGATTAGGCGTATGGGACTAACCAATACATCGACGGGAGCAGGAGTCTTAAGTCACTGCGGATTAACGATCGAAAAAGGGACACCGCTTGATAAGGTAATCGCTCTGGCCGGAAATCCTAATGTGGGGAAAAGCACCGTATTTAATGCTTTGACAGGGCTGAAGCAGCACACGGGCAATTGGCCGGGAAAAACGGTTGTAAATGCCCAGGGAAGATATCGGTATCAGGATATGAATTTTATCATGGTAGATATTCCGGGCACCTATTCGCTGATGGCAAATTCAACAGAAGAAGAAATCGCCCGGGATTTCATTTGCTTTGGGGGAGCCGATGCCGTAGTAGTTGTGGCAGATGCCACCTGTCTGGAGCGGAATCTGAATCTGGTGCTGCAGACAATGGAAATTACCGGCCGGGTTGTGCTGTGCGTCAATCTGATGGATGAAGCACAGAAGAAGAAAATCGGCATCGATCTCAATGCGCTCAGCTCCCGACTGGGGATTCCGGTCGTCGGTACGAGTGCGCGGTCCGGTAAAGGACTGAACGAACTGATAGATGCGGTGAAGGGGCTTACAGAGGGCGAGTCGGAACGGATTCCATTGTGCATTCATTACGGAGAAAAAATTGAAGCCGCCATTGATCTGGTCAAACCGGCACTCGATGCTGTTTTACAGAACCGGATCAGTACCCGTTGGGTGGCTCTGAAACTGCTTGACAAAGATGAAAACCTGCTTTGCTCCCTGAAAACCTATCTCGGTTATGATCTTCTCCAGAATGATGAAATTGCCCAAACGGTCGAATCTGCAAAACGCTCTCTTGAGAAAGCAGGCATCTCTGCCGGGCAGCTGAGGGATCAGGTGGTAACAAAAATTATCAAGGAATGCGAAAATATCAGTCGAGACACTGTCAAGTTTGAAAAGAAGGAATATGCCGCGAGGGACCGCAGAATCGATCAAATTCTCACCTCGAAATTGACCGGTATTCCGATTATGATTGCAATGCTGCTTGGTATTTTCTGGTTTACCATTACGGGAGCTAATGTTCCTTCCAGTCTTCTGGCCACCGGTCTGTTTTCATTGGAGGAACCTCTTTCTCAGTTTCTTATCTGGCTGTCCATACCGGATTGGGTACGAGGAATTCTTGTGGATGGTATTTTTCGAACGCTAGCATGGGTGATTTCCGTAATGCTTCCGCCGATGGCAATCTTCTTTCCCCTATTTACATTGCTGGAGGATCTTGGATATCTGCCGCGTGTTGCGTTTAATCTGGATAACTTTTTCCGTAAGGCCTGTGCCCACGGAAAACAGTCATTAACGATGTGCATGGGATTTGGGTGCAATGCCTGCGGTGTCATTGGGTGCCGCATCATTGACTCGCCGCGGGAGCGTCTGATCGCCATTCTTACAAATAACTTCGTGCCCTGCAACGGAAGGTTTCCGACACTGATTGCCGTTATCACCATGTTTTTTGCCGGCAGTGTAAGCGGAGCGTTTCAATCCGTCGTTTCCGCTCTGCTGCTGACCGGCACAATCATACTTGGCGTTGCAGCAACGCTTCTCATATCAAGAATATTATCAAGAACGATTTTGAAGGGAATGCCCTCCTCATTTCATCTGGAGCTCCCCCCTTACCGCCGTCCTCAGGTTGGAAAGGTAATTGTGCGCTCGATTTTTGACCGTACCCTTTTTGTGCTCGGAAGGGCTGTTGCTGTTGCTGCGCCCGCGGGCCTTGTTATTTGGATACTTGCCAATATTGAAGTAGGGAATCTGAGCCTTCTCGCTCATTGCGCCGGATTTCTTGATCCGTTTGCCAGATTCATCGGTTTGGATGGGTATATTTTAATGGCGTTTATTTTGGGATTTCCCGCTAATGAAATTGTGGTGCCTGTCATGATCATGAGCTATATGGCTGCGGGAACGCTGACAGAGCTTGACAGTTTATCTGAATTGCATGCGCTATTTGTGAATAACGGCTGGACCTGGCTGACGGCGGTGTGCACGATGCTGTTTACGCTGCTGCACTGGCCTTGCGGAACCACCTGTCTGACGATTAAGAAAGAAACACAGAGCTTCAAGTGGACGCTGATCTCCTTTGCCATACCGACGATGACCGGTATTGTTGTATGCATGATTGTGGCAAATACGGTTCGGATATTGCGTCTCCTATGAGTAAACGGGGTCCTTTTTCAGCCTTCTGATTTTATAGCAGGGCCCCACACAGGCCTTTTCATTGCGGTGACCTATATGGGGCCGTATATCAATTCGTTTTCTTTTCACCAATCGAAAGCAAAAGATTTAACAAAATACCAAAGATTGCCGCACCGGCAACAGCCGGGATACCGATTCCGAAGAAGTTGAGAGTTCCTCCGAACGTATAGTTGATACCGAGGCCGATCACCATCACGCTGGCAATGACGGCAATATTTTTTGAAGAAAACATGTCACATTTCCGATCAATCAAAATAGCGATTCCCTGTGCGGCGATAGCACCGAAAAGATAAATTTCGAGTCCGCCGATGACTGCCAGGGGGATTCCGTAGATTGCACTGATCAAGGGAGTGAAGCAGGACATCACCATGGCCATAACAGCGGACGCCATCAGTACCGGTACGCTGAATACCCGGGTAATAGCCATTGTGCTGATGTTCTCTCCGTAATTGGTGCCTGCGGGTCCTCCGATCAAACCGGTTACCATATCACATAAGCCGTCTCCGATCAGGTTTTTATCGAGGAGAGATACCATATCATATTTTTTCTTACTGCCTTTTTCCCGGGCAATATCATTGACGTAGATATCCAGCTGGTATACATGCGCGGTTGATTCGGGTATTGTTGCGATTGCAATCGGCATAATTGCGGCAACGGCCGCGAGCGATGCTTTCGGAAGAGAAAAGGCGGGCAGTGCAAAAATAGAACCGCTGCCCAGCTTCCAGGAAGATGCTGCGAGCACTTCGGGAGGCAGAGAGCGGAACAGGTTATATTGATCGCCGCCGATCAGGTAAATCAGTACGGCAGTCAGACATCCGACAGCTGCGCCGAGCAGAAGAGGAAGCTGGCCTAAAAATCCTTTCAGATATTTGGAAAATAAAACGGTGGAGAGAAATGTCGCGAGAGAAACAATCCATACAAGCTGCGTTTGGTCTGCGGCGGGTGCGGCATCCGAGAGAGCATTTCCTGCCAGCGTCAAACCGATGATCATGGCAACCGGTCCTGTTACGCTCGGAGGAAGAATCTTTTCAACCATTTCCCGTCCGGCCCATCTTACTAAAAGACCTGCCGCAATGGATACAAAGCCCGACATAATAATTCCGAATTGAGCGATGCGGATTGCTTCCGTAGGCAGGATTCCATTTGTTGCCGCAAATCCCTGTGCCGCTACTAAGCCGGAGATTGCGGAAAGATAAGCAAAACTTGAACCATAATAAAGGGGGAGTTTTTTCTTTGTGATCAATGAGAAGCAGATAGTTGCGAGACCGCTGGCAAAAATAGTGGTAGATACTTGAAATCCGGTGATAAGTGCTACGGTTATCGTGGCCGGAAACATGACGATCACCTGCTGAAGTGCATAGAGCAGGAGTTTGCCGATTGGCGGTTTTTCGTCGGGCAGGTAGCCCGTTTTCTGTTTGTTCATAAACTTTGGTACTCCTTTGTTATATAATATTTAATATTTAATATAAGGCATAAAAAGCATCTTGTCCAGCATTGTATTTGCTATTTTTACGGCAGGGAGCTATAATTGCATCAAACTGTAAGATCAGAATGCTTTTATCTGCGTTCAGGCAGAAGTATCTCTGACTTTAAGGAGGAAAACCGGGATGAAAAGAACACTTGTGTGGGCACATAGGGGAGCCTCCGGCTATGCGCCTGAAAATACGCTGAAGGCATTTCAGAAAGCGGTAGAGCTGGGAGCTGACGGGATCGAACTGGATGTTCAGATGACAAAGGACGGGCAGCTTGTCGTCATTCATGATGAAACAGTAGAACGGACAAGCTCTTCCGAGGGATGGGTAAAGGATTATCTTTATGAGGATTTAAGAAAACTGGATGTAAACAGGAATTTTCCCGAGTACGGAAGAGCCGGTATTCCCGCACTGGAGGAGGTATATCGCCTGCTAAAGCCTACGGGACTGCAGATCAATACGGAAATCAAAACCGGAATTGTATTTTATGAGGGAATAGAGGAGAAAGTCTTGGCGCTGGCTGCAAGTCTGGGAATGGAAGATCAAATTGTCTACTCCTCCTTCAATCATCGGTCCGTCATGAGAATCCGGGAGCTGGATTCCCATGCAAAAACAGCCTTTCTTTATGAAGACGGGTTTCTTGACATGCCGGAATATGCGTCAAGACATGGAGTGACCGCACTGCATCCGGCATTGTATAACCTGCAGTATCCGGGTTTTTTGGAGGAATGCAGGCGCAGGGCTATCAAAGTTCGGACCTGGACGGTCAATGAACGGGAGCATATGGAACTGGTGTGCGGATATGAATTGGAGGCAATGATCACAAACTATCCTGACATCGGGAAACAGATTTCAGAGCAATATGCGGGGCGGGATGTTTAGTATGGAAAATACGGCGGATAAAAACGGAATGCTTTTGGGAGAAGAGGATTACATTGAGAAGATGACTTATATGGTCAAACCTCTTTTGGAAAATAACCGAGAGGAAGGATATTTTCCCGGTTTTAAGGGAATCATGCTTCATTACGAATATTATAAGAACAGAAATGAAAGGGCGGCGATTGTCGTATCACACGGATTCTGTGAGTTTGCCAAGAAATTCGAGGAGGTAGCCTACTATTTCCTTCAGGCCGGTTATTCGGTATATATTCCCGAGCACAGGGGACATGGGTATTCTCAAAGACAGGTTTCGGATAAAGGCAAGGTATCTGTACGGTCCTATGAGGAATATGTGCGTGATCTGCATGCCTTTATTACAGAGGTTGTTTTGGCAGAAAGGCCGGACAGAACTTTGGTGCTGTACGGACACTCTATGGGAGGGACGATCGCAGCATTATATTTGGAAAGGTATCCGAAAATATTCTCTCGTGCTGTGCTGTCATCACCGATGATGGAGATTGATCTCGGGAGATGGCCGGCTCCGGTTGTCTGGGTTTTGATGCTTTTAAAGAAGCTTTTGCGTTCCGAAGAGGATTATGCGCCCGGGAATACGGCATTTACCGGTATCCCTGATTTTGAGGGCAGCAGCTGCCTTTCGCGTGCCAGATATGAGGATATTTTTCGTAAACGGATACAGGATGACAATTATCAGACGAACGGAGCGGCGTGTGCGTGGATATGGGCAAGTTTGCTTGCGGTGCGCAGGGCAGTGAAAAAGGCCCGCTTTGTAAAAACTCCTGTTTTGCTTTTTATAGCCCAAGAGGATCGGCTTGTGAAGCAAAAGGGACAGAGAACATTTGCAAAAAAATCTCCGTGTACGGAGCTTGCGGTAATTGCCGGAGCAAAGCATGAGATTTATAATGCCGGTGAGAAGGAAAGAAAGGAATATTATCGGCAGCTGTTTGCGTTTCTTGAGCGCAAATAATAAACAACGTCCTATTAGTAACCCCTCTTTGTTGTAAAACAAGGAGGGGTTATTTCGTATTTCCGTCTTCTATTGCCTCGAATAAATCTCCGACAGGACAATTTAACAGTTTACTTAATTTGTCGAGATTTTCAAACCGAATAGATGAAGTTTGATTCATGACCATACGATTAAAATTTTGATAACTTAAATCCATTTGTTTATATAACCAATACTTTGTATGACTCTGTTCTGCTAATATTTGTAATATGCGCAAGCGTACCATTGGAAGCCTCCTTTTTAGCATTAATTATATCCAAAAACTCATGCTTGCATAAATGATGTACAAAATATATAATGTAAACATTAGATATAAAATATATTGATACAAAGGAGAAGGCTATATGGCGGAACAAAATGAACGAAAGGGACCTCCGAAAAAAGCAGGAGAATTCAAGACACTTTTTTCAAAAATTCTCATAACTATCGGAGGTTCTGTAATACTATCCTATTTGGTTGTGGGTGTAATCATTGTAGGCATTGTAATTTCCAGTGTAACACGCTTGAGTGAAAGTGAGCTGAGTGCACAGTCGCTGGCAGCATCAAATGAAATTGAAGGATATTTTGCCCGATATCAGGAGATCACAGAGCAGCTTTCTTTAAATACACAGATGGAACAGTTGTTTACCGGGGTTATGCCGGGGAAAAATATTGACCAGACAGACGGTTATACCGCAGCATTTGAAACACTTGTTAATGTTCAAAAGGCAAATACGGACACAGTATTATTTGTCTGGATGGCAGATGTTGACTCCAGTCAGATCGCACAGTCGGATGGTTCTGTTCTGAATACCGGATGGGATATTACGACACGTGCCTGGTATATCGAGCTTCTTGAAAAAAACAAAACGATTATGACTGAGCCTTATGAAGACAGTTTTTCAAAAAAACAAATTGTCAGTGTGGTTTCACCCGTATACAAATCAGGAACAACGGAAATTATCGGCGCCGTTGGGCTTGACTTCGCACTGGAGGGACTGGCTGAAACAGTGGGAAGCTATACACTCAGAGATACGGGCTTCTATATTTTATCAACAGGCACCGGACAGATCATCTATCATCCGAAGGAAGAATTTATAAATCATAATGTTTCAGAAACAGATATGTCAGAAAATATGAAAACTGCAATTTTGTCAGGGACAACGGGAAGTATTCGTTATACCTCAAAAGGTGTGCCCAGTCACGGTTATCTTATGACGATCGGAGAAACAGGGTGGACAATTGTCACGGGACTGCCGAATGCGGAGTTCAATCAAGAATATTTAGTAGTGGCAGGAACACTGTTGATTATATTTTTACTGGCGATTCTATGTATTTTCTTTATGATTACGATGGTTTCTAAATCTATCGTAAAGCCGATTAAGGAACTGACCGATACGGCAAACCTGATTGCAGAAGGAAATTTGGATGTCGAAGCGAAAGTGGTTTCCAAGGATGAAGTGGGGCAGATGGGAGAGGCCATCAACCGCACGGTTGTACAGCTGAGACGGTATATTGCCTATATACAGGAGATTGCGGCTGTTTTGGGAACTATGGCAGCAGGTGATATGCGTATCCGACTGGAACATGATTATGTGGGTGAATTTGCGCCTATTAAAAAAGCATTTGAAGAAATATCGGATTCTCTGAACCATACACTGTCTACGATCCGTTTGTCGGCAGTACAGGTAAGCAGCAGTTCCGAACAAGTTTCGGGAGGCGCGCAGGCACTTGCCTCCGGGTCTACGGAACAGGCAGCTACGGTGGAAGAACTGAATGCTTCTTCTACGGAAATCGCAAAGCAGGCGGAAGAAAATTTGGATTTGGTTAAAATAACGACAGAGCAGCTGAAGCAAACTGCAGACAGCTTGAATGTAGGCAATCAGCGTATGGAACAGTTATCGGCGGCTATGGCGGATATTGAATCCTCTGCCAATCAAATTGCTGATATTACTAAGGTCATTGACGGAATCGCCTCCCAGACCAATCTGCTGTCGTTGAATGCGGCTATAGAAGCGGCCAGAGCCGGTGAGGCTGGGAAAGGCTTTGCTGTTGTGGCAGATGAAGTGCGTGATTTGGCGCAAAAATCTGCAGAGGCCGCAAAACAAACAGTAGAGCTGCTGCAGAATTCGTTGAAAAGTGTGGAGACCGGCACTAAGGTGGCTGACGAAACGGCTCAGTTTATGAAAAAGGTTGAAGAAGATACCTTAAAAGTTGTAGAAGGCATTTCCAAAATTGAAGAAGTATCCGCCGATCAGACGATTTCCATTGATCAGATCAGGGAAGGACTCAATCAAGTTTCGGCAGTTATACAGACGAATGCGGCAACAGCAGAAGAAAACTCGGCCACAAGTGAGGAGATGTCCTCTCAGGCGGCTCTGCTGAATGAAGAAGTAGGTAAATTTAAACTATATTGATAGATAGATAAATAAAAGGATGTCTGAGAAACCCAGCTTATTGTTCAAGAAGAACGATGCGCTGGGTTTTTGCCGTACAATAGGAAACTTCATGAAATAAAATACAGGAGAAATTTACAAGAAACTTACTTTTCTTATTTTAAAACATGCTATAATAAAGAAGCTTATTATAATATGACGATTGTATATTGGAGGAGGGTTTTTTTATGAAGCTTGAAAGGGAAGAAAAGGCATGGATACTCGTGGATTGCGGGAACTCTGCCTACTCTATGGCGGTTACAACGGCATTGCTTCCGATTATATTCGGAATGTTTGAAAACGTAAAAAGCAGTATGGATCTGGGCTATTTTAATTCGGCCGCAAGTATTCTCGTTGCGGTCTTAAGTCCGATACTCGGTACGATTGCCGATTATAAGGATAAGAAAAAGCGATTTTTTATCTTCTTTACATTTCTGGGTGTGCTTGCCACCGCCGCACTTGCCTTTGTGTCTCCTGCAAGCGGTCAATGGCGCCTTTTGATTTTATTTTTTATTTTATCGGTGATCGGCTTTGCCGGCTCCAATATTTTTTACGACGCATTTTTAGTCGATGTGACAAGTGACGAAAGGATGGACAGGGTATCCTCTTTCGGCTTTGCCTTCGGCTATATATCCAGTGTGATCCCGTTCGGTATCAGTCTGTTCCTGATTTACATGATGGGAATGGATCAAGCGATCGGATATCAGGTAGGATTTATCATAACGGCTCTTTGGTGGGGATTGCTCACACTGCCTATGATTAAGGATGTGCAGCAGAGGCATTACATTGAACCGGAGCCGCATCCTGTGGCAAACAGCTTTAAGCGTTTATTACATACATTCAAAAACATCAAACAGCACAAGATCATTGTTACCTTTTTAATTGCTTACTTTTTTTATATCGACGGAGTGGATACCATTATTAAAATGGTGGTGCCTTATGCAAATTCTGTATTGGGAGACGATTCTCTTGACACTTTTCTGCTTCTTGGTATTCTTTTGGTGATACAGATTATTGCGTTTCCCTGTGCGATTCTTTACGGAAAGCTCGCCAAAAGGTATTCGGCAAGGACAATGATTATCGCAGGTATAATTACTTATATGATTTCCTGCATTGCCGCTTATTTCATCTCATCGGTATGGCATATTTTCATATTGGGGGCTTTGATCGGTTCCGCGCAGGGAGGAATACAGGCATTGAGCAGGTCTTATTATGCAAGGATTATTCCAAAGGAGAATTCCAATGAATTTTTCGGCTTTTATAATATTTTCGGCAAATTCTCCGCAATCATAGGGCCGGCAGTCATGGCTTTCACTACGACGCTTACCGGAAACGCAAGATTCAGCATTATGGGTATTATTCCTTTGTTTATTGTAGGATTTTGTGTGTTTTTGTCTCTGCCTAAGGAGCAGAAGCAGGCAGCTGCAGAAAGGGTGGGAGGAGCTGAGTGAAAGAAGGAAGAGCAAAGCATCTGATTGTTGTTTCTTATGATGCTTTTTCGGAGGATCATTGGGAGCGTGCCGCCGGACTGCCGAATTTATCCTCCTTGATCAGAGGCGGTGCTTATACTCATGAACTGAAAAGCGTTTATCCTACGCTCACTTATGTTGTGCATACGACGATGGTTACGGGAGTGTATCCCGACAGACATGGAATCTATCACAACAATCCGTTTCAGCCGTTTATTGAAGAAAAGAATCAGGAGTGGTTCTGGTTTGAGAGGATGATCAAGGTGCGTACGCTGTATGATGCCCTGCGGGAGCGGAATATGAAATCGGCGGGGCTTCTCTGGCCGGTGACAGGCAAAGCACCCATAGATTATAATATACCGGAAATCAGGGCAATCAAAAAGGAAAATCAGGCACTGAAGGTGCTGGCAAACGGGAGTCCCCTTTTCAGCCTGAAAATGGAAAAAAGATACGGACATCTCAGAAAAGGGATTGAACAGCCGTATCTGGATGATTTTACAGCCGAGTGTGCGGCAGATGTGATAAAGGAAAAGCATCCCAATCTGCTTCTGATGCATCTGATTGATCTGGACGATGCCAAGCATACACACGGTACAGATGGTCCGGAGATTGATGAGGTACTGCTGCGGATGGACAAAAGGCTTGGAGAACTCATCCGGGCCGTTCGGGAGGCTGGGATTGCCGAAGATACGGTATTTATGATAATAGGAGATCACGGACAGCTGAATATCAGGTATCGGGTAAGGCTGAACAGACTGCTGCAGGAGGCGGGACTCATAGATCCGGAGAAAAGGAGCTGGCGGGCATATGTTCAAAGCGCCGGCGGAGCGGCCTATCTCCATCTGAAAGAAGGAGATTCAGAGGCGGAAGAAAAGGCGCTGACAATTCTGCAACATGCCATGAAGGAAGAAAAGTACGGGATTGAGGGTGTTTTTGGCAGAAAGGAACAGGCGCATTTTCCGGAGGCCTCCGGTGCAAGGTATTTGCTGGAGGCAAAAGAAGGATATTGCTTTATTGATGATATGGACAAGGAGATAGTCACCGATCTGTCAGAAAAGGGGATTCGCTACGCGACCCATGGTTTTTCTCCGGATAAACCGGGCTATCAATGCAATCTGGTTATATCGGGAGCCTGCATCAGGGAGAATTACCCGATGGGTGCAGTTTCCATGGTGGAGATTGCTCCCACAATAGCCGAAATTTTGGGGCTCAGTCTTCCTGATTGTGACGGAAGCCCAATAAATCGTATTTTTAGACAAGAGAAAAGGACAGAACTTTGAATGATAGGATTAGGAACAGTCATTAACGCGGGAGCAATTATTTTAGCAGGAATCTTTGGAATGCTGTTTGGAGGAATATTAAAGGAAGAAGTACAAAAAACGCTGATGGCGGCGACAGGGCTGTGTGTTTTGTTTATTGGAATCGGCGGTACACTCAAGGAGATGCTTTCGATCAGTGAAGGGGAATTGAGCAGCGGCGGAAGCATGATGATGATCGGCTGTTTTGCCGCGGGTGGTCTGATCGGGGAGTGGATCGATATTGAACGGCGTATGGAGCAGTTTGGCAGCTGGCTTAAGGTGAAGACGAAAAGCGAGGGTGACTCTTATTTTATTGAGGGCTTTGTCACGGCATCACTGACTGTCTGCATCGGGGCCATGGCGGTAGTAGGCGCGATTCAGGACGGGATATCGGGAGACTATTCCCTGCTGGCCGCCAAGGCAGTGCTGGATTTCATTATTATTTTTATTATGACCTCTTCTCTCGGAAAGGGATGCTTGTTTGCGGCAATTCCGGTAGCTTTATTTCAGGGCTCTGTCACGCTGCTGGCAAGGTTGATTGAACCGCTGCTTACGGAGCGGGCGCTCTCCAATTTGTCGCTGACGGGTTCGATGCTGATTTTCTGTGTCGGGGTGAACCTGATATGGGGGAAGAAAATCAAGGTGGCCAATATGCTGCCAACAATGGCGTTTGCCGTGGCATGGGCATTTCTTCCGATTTGATGAGGGCTTTGCAAACCGTTGTACTTTATCAAACGGCTCCGTTCAATTTTGAAAGATAAACAGACGGTGTACAGCCAAGCTTCCGGTGGAAGATCTCTGTAAAATAGCTGGAGCTGTTGAAGCCGTTTAGCAGGGCGATTTCGGTAATGGACAACGCAGAATGATGCAGCATTTCAATGCTCTTCTCCAGACGGTAGTTTGTCAGATACTGAATCGGTGACATCTGCAGCAGCTCAGAAAAAATGCAGCAGCAGCTGCTTCGGCATACACGTCCTGCGCCGGCGATATCACGCAGGGTAATTTTTTCCGGATAGTGCTTTTGTACATGTCCGATCATGCGGGAGAGAGTTTCCAGCCGTTTATCGGCAGCAGGCTCCGCATGCGGTTTTATATTTCTGTAAATTATGAGCCACAGGGAATAGAACTGGCTCATGATGTCCAGCTCAATTCCGGGTTCCTTTGTTTCACAAATAGTAAATATGTGCTTCAGTTTTGCAATGACAGCTGCCTGCCATTCTTCCTCCGGAGATAAAACCAGAGAAGAAAGGGCGGAGTTCTGGCAGATGGGCTGAATATATGTTTGATAAACTGCCTCATTGGCACCTAATAGGGAAGGGTGAAAAAGCTGACAGCAAAAGAGGCAGTCTGAACCGTCGAGGGAGCGCGGGTGGTGAAGCTGTTTGGAATTGATAATCATGCACTGGCCTTCTTTGAGCGGATAGTCAATTCCGTTGACACAATACAGCAGATGCCCTTTTAATACCGTAATAAATTCCAGATCCATGTGCCAGTGGCTGGCTGCTGTCATATTCGGATAAATGGAGAGCCGGCACAACGTGGAATGAACAGGAAAGTGTGCGAAATTATAAGGGACGATTTCAGAATTGTCCTTTAGGACATTCAATTCTACCATAAAATTCCTTTCTGCATGCAGATAAGAATATCCTGCAAAATATACGATTGTTATAGCATGTAATGCAATAAGTGATATTTTTATTTGTATATTTGGAATATTATCATAGCATAATTTGAATTGGAAAGGAAGTAAAAATGACCTCCATATTATTAGTGATTATTTATTTTGGATTTATCAGTTTGGGCTTGCCGGACTCCATGCTCGGATCCGCATGGCCCTCCATGTATCAGGGGATGGATGTGCCGGTATCCTATGCCGGCATCGTGAGTATGATCATCGCCGCGGGGACGGTTACCTCCAGTATGCTCAGTGACAAGCTGATACGGAAGCTGGGGACAGGCGTTGTAACCTTAATCAGCGTAGCAATGACTGCGGTTGCCCTGTTTGGTTTTTCTTTTTCAAGCACGTTTATCGGGCTGTGTCTCTGGGGTGTTCCGTATGGACTCGGAGGGGGGAGTATCGATGCGGCTCTGAATAATTATGTGGCAAAGCATTACAAATCACGTCATATGAGCTGGCTGCATTGCTTTTGGGGAGTCGGAGCGACAGCCGGTCCTTATATTATGGGCTGGTGTCTGACAAACGGCCTTACCTGGAACTCGGGGTATCGGACTGTCGGAAGTATTCAAATTGTGCTTGTGCTCTTTATGCTTTTTTCTCTGCCATTGTGGAAGCTTTCCCAGACGACGGAAAGCGGTGAAGGCGAGGAAATGGCGTCCATGACCTTTCGGCAGACGATCGGTCTGCGGGGGGCAAAACCGACGATGGCAGCTTTTTTTTGTTATTGTGCGCTGGAGGCAACGACGGGACTTTGGGCGAGCAGTTATCTTGTATTACATAAAGAGATGGACACGCAGCTGGCGGCAAAGTGGGCATCCCTATTTTTCCTGGGGATTACGGCAGGAAGATTTATCTGCGGCTTTATTACGGAACGGCTGGGAGACAGACGGATGATTCGAATTGGACAGGGGTTGATTGCAATCGGTATTTTATTGCTCTTACTGCCGGCGGCAAATGTCGTGACATTGGCAGGTTTGATTATGATCGGACTGGGCTGTGCACCCATCTATCCCAGTCTGCTTCATGCAACGCCTGACAATTTCGGTGCGGACAAGTCTCAGTCTATCATGGGAATGCAGATGGCATGTGCTTATATCGGTTCCACGTTCATGCCTTCGGTATTCGGCTTTCTGGCGGGGGAGGTCAGTATCCGGCTTTATCCGGTTTATCTGCTGATCTTTGTCGTTGTAATGTTTATTATGGCGGAACGTATGAACCGGCTTCATGCAAAGGCGTAAGCCGGTTGTATGATGTCTAAAAGATGATAGAGGGAATACAGGGAGAAAAATGTCAGGAAATTATAAGGAAGGTACAAATTTTTATCGGAAGGCTCTCAGGATGATTGTGCCGATCGCAATACAGAATCTTCTGAGCGCGACGATCAGCTCGACGGATATTCTTATGCTGAACTATGTGGGGCAGTCTGCTATCTCGGCGGTGTCACTTGCCTCTCAATATACGAGTATTTTATTTATGTTTTATTTCGGCCTTGGAACCGGTGCCACGATGCTGTGTGCGCAGTATTACGGAAAGGGAGATATGCGGGCGATTGAAGCAGTCGAAGGGATTGCGCTGCGTTTTTCAATCATTGTATCGTTCTTTTTTGCGTTGTGTGCAATGACAATCCCGGAATATATGATGCTGTTGTTTACCAATGATGCGGAATTAATTGCTATCGGCGCTTCGTATTTGCGGATTTTAAGTGTCAGTTATTTGTGTTGGGGTGTGACGGAAATTTATATGGCGGTGCTAAAAAGTATCGGCAGGGTTACGATCTGCACGGCTTTGAATACGGTAGCCTTCGTATTTAATATTGTGCTGGATGCAGTATTTATCTTTGGACTGTTTGGTGCACCTAAAATGGGCGTCGTCGGAAATGCGTTTGGAACCACGCTTTCCCGCGTGATCCAATTGATTTGCTGTCTTGTAGTTTCGGCACTGAGCAAAGATGTAAAACTGAAGCTTTCGTATATGTTCGTGAAAAACAAGCTGCTGCTGAATGATTTTATTCACCTTTCGCTGCCCGCACTCGGCAATGATGTGGTGTGGGGCGTCGCTTTTTCCATGTATTCGGTGATTATCGGACACCTCGGCACCGATGCAGTGGCGGCCAATTCCTTTGTGACGGTTGTGCGCAACTTTGGTACGGTTCTCTGCTTCGGCGTGGGCAGTGCATCGGGCATCCTGCTAGGAAATGAAATCGGAGAAAATAAGCTGGAAAGTGCAAGGCTCAATGCCGGGCGCCTTATGAAGCTGACGGTTGTAAGCGGCGCATTCGGAGGGCTGATTGTGCTGGCTGTAACACCGCTTGCATTGTATTATGCGAAGCTGACGCCGAATGCAATGCACTATTTGAAATATATGCTTTTGATTAATACCTATTATATTATGGGTGCGGCGGTGAATACGACATTGATTGCAGGGGCATTTCGGGCAGGCGGAGACAGTCGATTCGGTTTTATATGTGATACAATTACAATGTGGTGCTATGCAGTGCCGCTCGGATTTATAGCTGCCTTTGTCATAAAGCTTCCGGTGCTGTGGGTTTACTTTCTGCTTTGCACTGATGAATTCGTAAAGTGGCCGGTCGTACTGAAGCATTATAAGAGCGGAAAATGGCTCAAAAATATTACAAGGGATCATTTATTTGAGGAGGGAAGCATGACAAGTGAAGTTAAGTGAAAAAAACAGGAAATTGCTGCTGAAGGTGTCATCCGGACAGCAGATGTCGGAGGCTTTTATCAACAGCGCGCTGCTTGCCTTATCAGGCGGCTTTCAGGATGCGTACACCTATAACACGCGTGACAAAGTATTTTCAAACGCACAGACAGGAAATATTGTTTTGATGAGCCAGTATTTTATGGTGGGCGAATGGCGGACCGCGCTGCATTATTTGTTCCCGCTGCTGTCGTTTGTACTCGGTGTTTTAATTGCGGAGCAAATACAAAACCGCTTTAAAGAAGCAAAACGACTGCATTGGCGGCAGGGTATTCTTTTGGCGGAAATTTTGATATTGTTTCTTGTGGGATTTCTTCCGCAGGAGCTTAATATAGTGGCGACAGCACTCGTATCCTTTACGTGTGCCATGCAGGTGCAGGCCTTCAGAAAGATGCGCGGTTATTCCTATGCCAGCACAATGTGCATCGGCAATCTGCGAAGCGGAACAGATGCCCTTTCCATCTATTTGAGGGAAAAGAAGCGGGATTCCCTGAAACAGGCGCTGTATTATTACGGTATTATTTTACTCTTTGCGATCGGAGCGGGAATCGGCGGCAACCTGTCCGCCCGATTTGGCATTTCTATGATCTGGATTTCCTGCATTTGTTTGCTGCTCAGCTTTTTGCTGATGTCCTTAGAGAAATTAAAATAATTTGAAAACTTCCACCGGATCACTTGAGGAAGCATGAAATACCCATTGATCAACGGCACTCAATTTAAATTTACTGCATAGTATGAAAAGAAAGGAGCCGTATTATGGATCAATGTGAGTGTAATTTGAGTGGTCGGGTGGTAATCCCGGCCGATCCGTTATACAATGAGGCAAGACAGGGCTTTAACCGGGCAATCCAGCAGTATCCGCTGGTGATTGTGTACTGCAGGAATGCGTGTGATATTTCAGAAGCGGTGCTGTGGTCTAAAGCCTGCGACGTGCCGCTGCGTATCCGGAATGGAGGACATAATTACGAGGGTTATTCCAACGGCAACTGTACTCTGGTAATAGACGTCAGCGAAATGAACGAGATTTCTCTGGATGAAAGTCAGAATTTATTGTATGTACAGGGCGGAGTGACCAACGGGCAGATTTATCAGTTTATCACCGCAGGAGGTTACCCATTCCCGGGAGGAACCTGTCCGACCGTAGGCATAGGCGGATATGCCACAGGCGGAGGTTGGGGGCTGTCCTGTCGATGGCTGGGGCTTGGCTGCGACAGTCTGGAGGAAATCGAGCTTGTTAACTATGAGGGGTGTATTCTTAAAGCCAGCCGGAGCTGCAACGACGATCTTTTTTGGGCCTGCAGGGGTGCCGGCGGCGGTAATTTTGGAGTAATTGTATCCATGAAATTTCGGCTTCCGCCCAAGGTCAATTTTGTTACGCTCATTGAAATTGATTATCTTCATGTGAAGGCCGATGATCAGGAAGCGTTTTTACAGATTTGGCAAAGCTGGCTGCAAGGAGCTGATTCAAGAATTACCCTGATCTCCCGGATATACAATTCTCGGGAGGATGGTCTGGCTATGCTGGTCAGAGGTATCTTCTACGGAGATGTGCAGGAGGCGCAGATACTTATGCAGCCGTTTCTGGATCTGCCCAATGCCCGCGCCCGTTTTGAAGCGGTTACCTTTTCTGAGGCTGCCGCTATTATAGGCAGCAGTTACCCGCCCTATGAAAAATTTGAGGCGGTCAGCCGTTATGTGCTGCGGGAATGGACCACTTCGGAAATTGCAGGGCTGGTGGGACTGATCCGCACACCTGCCGAAGGGTCTGTATTTGCCGGACTTTCTCTGTACGCACTGGGTGGCAGGGTGGGAGAAATTCCGCAGGAGGAAACTGCCTTTTATTATCGCAATGCACATTTCATTGTATGGTTGGAAACCGTCTGGGAGGATCATTGCTTTCAGCGGGAAAATCATAAGTGGATCAGTGACCGCTTTCCGGATCTGGCTGCTGTTACAGAAGGCTCCTATGTCAATTTTCCCTACAGCTGTCTTCCCAATTATCTGGAGGAATACTATGGTTCATTTGTTCAAAGACTGCGAGAGATTAAAAAGCGGTATGACCCTTGCAACCGGTTTTCCTTTCCGCAGGGGATCTGGAGAACCGTACAGCCTTCGGATACACCGGCAGGGATAAGCGGTGAATATCATGAGGATATCTCTTCCGGACAGCCGGACATTGTCGGATACCGCGGTTTCCGGTATGTATAATTCAGAAAAATGTAAAACAGCCGACCTCCTGTTTCCGACAGGAAGCCGGCTTTGTTGTTATATTAGGAAATTCCTTCGGATTTCCTAATATAACAAAATATTATGCGCAGCTGCGCGCGCGGAACAAAAGCTGTGCTGCCGAAGTATTTGGCCAATATTTATTTTGTTCCTTCCTGATAACGGTCGGAAAAAAATCTTTTATGCCATGCGCTGCTATGCAAGGTACTTAATGCTTTCATGCCCATCAGTCCGTATTGTTTTACCAGTCCGTCATAATTAACAGATGTGCTGCCGCTGATAGTTAGTCTTTGTCCGGCAACAGCATGATAAACGATAGAGTTGAAATTTACTTTAGGGTACCAGCCGCGTTCTGTGCCATAATAATAGTAATATCCCAAAAGCATACTGTCATCTTCAAAGCATTGCATACCCTTGAGGAATTCCATATGATAGCCTCCGGTTTTTTTTAATATTTCGGATACATGGATGCATGGATTGGTAAATCCATGTATGATATTATCCGTGCGAAGACTTTGAAGAAATTCATCATATTCCTGTTCTGATTCAGGCAAAGAAACTGTTTTATTTAGAAATGGCAGAGTACCATTCTTATCTACAATACCGCAGCTGATCAAAGGTTCATCATGACTTTTAAGATATTCTACAAGTGCATCTTCCCAATTGTGGGTAAAGAACATATCTAAATGCAGTTCACTGATATATAAGGTATCCGGCATTGTATCCCATATATATTCGAAACATTTTTGGCGTCCTATTGTTGTTCCATGATTGACGCCATCTCCAATAATATGGCAATCTAAATGATATTGTGAAACAAATGCTTCAATCACTTTATTACTCAGACTACCCTGATTATAAATAACTAATGTTTTATAAGTACTGCGTTCCAAAGATTTTAAGCAATTCGCAGCAAGGGAAAGGTCCTCACTGCGAACAAACATAAATAGTAATGTGTGAACAAGACACATATCATACCTCCTATCAAGTGACTTTTTTTACTAGATTGAAATTAATTTTTAAGCCCTGAAGTAATTGTGCATAGTCCGGTGATGGCTTGGTGTACATTGCATTAGAAATATTCCATACGGAGAGGGCAATCGAAATGAATGATCCCTCCCGAATGGATTATCAAAGTATATGCTTCATATGACAAGGCCCCAAAAGGATATGGCAGATGCGCACTTTGCCAGATCGTCTAATACAATATCTGCGCCGATATTTAGTATGCTTAATTCAGAATTTATTTGTGATATTTGTATGACATCTGTAAAAATAACAGGCGAGGAAATCTTATTCTGATGTAAGATAATATCATGTGAAGCAGTTCTTTTACCATTAATAACAAAACTTATCTGGGTGCAGTTTCCGCCGACGAGTTCCGATACATATAAGATCTGATTGACGACATAGTTGCCTGCTTGGGCGATTAGGAATGTGCCTGTTTGATGATTGCAAGAAATATAGGAACCGCCATTGGTTATTTCGGTATTGAATCTTATCAAATCTTGAGATAAGAGAATACGTTTTTTTTGCTCGTCAGGATAGATAAGACCATATTGTGCGCCAGCGAGAATAATGGTCGGTCCGCAGGGACCGATGGGACCGATAGGACCGGGGTATCCACGTTCGCCCTGAGGCCCTTCGGGTCCGGGACAGCCTCTTTGTCCCTGAGGCCCCTCCGGTCCAATCGGACCGGCAGGACCTTCGGGGCCAATCGGACCAATGGGCCCCATCTGTCCCGGCCTTCCTTGAGAACCCTCCGGTCCGGCTGGACCACGAAAACCAACAGGGCCTTGATCCCCCCTTGGACCGCGAGGGCCGGGCGGGCCTACAGATCCGGGACATCCTTGATTCCCCTTAGGTCCCTGAGGCCCCGGACAACCCGGATCACCCTGAGGACCTACCTCTCCTCGCATTCCCGGATCACCTTTTGGGCCAGGACACCCAGGTTCCCCTTGCGGACCGGGAGGACCCTCACATGGCATACAACACGGATTGTCGCATCTTTGCGCTCTTTTGCCGCAGATAGGACAGTTTGGATCATTGCAGGGCCTATTTTTTGTATATGAGTTATTTCCATTATAGAAATTCATATTATGATTCCCCTTTCCTGTGAGGATAATCCTTGACACATAAAGCTCATCAAGTCAAGCTAAGATTGACCCAGACATATATTAACTATATTAAGATACGGTAAATGAGTCTATTTTGTGCAGGAAATCAAGATATAAGATTAAAATTATATAAATTTAGTAATAAATTGCCAAAAAACAACACAATGAGTGGAGAAAGGTCATATCATAGTTATGAAAGACCAAGTATTAAAAATCGAGTCTTAACATGAAATTTTTTGAAGGAATTGCAGAGATGCATTTTAAATATATTTGAACCTTACTAATTGTATGACAATAGAGCACCTCAAAGCGCTACTCAAAAAACTTTAATTTGACGCGGTGTTCTTCTAAAGGCCTGCCTGTCGAATATAACCTCGTGTCAAAATAAAAAGTCAAGTGTTATCCAACTAATTACCAATAGAACAAACGGCTGTGGTTATAGTCTTTCCGAGAGCATCAGGTGTTGGGAGGTGGTAACTGCTCCGCTGTGTTTGTAAAGAGTATTGCATGCAGTCCTTGGAGAGGGACTATAAAAACTACTACTTTATAATAAAAGGAAAGGACAACATGCAAAATAGATCGAATAATTATGAAAATGATTTTCAGGACGGTTCAAACGGATATGCCGATATAGAGGGATGCGCAATTCGGCCCGGATGCAATGTACCAGTATGTCCGCCCGGAACTTCGCAAGGCCCAAGGGGGCCCAAAGGTGACCCGGGATGTCCCGGTCCCAGAGGTGATATAGGATATTCCGGTCCACAGGGATTTCTTGGCCCAATGGGTCCGGAAGGGCTTAGAGGGCCAAGGGGGCCTCAGGGAATTCAAGGGGAGAAAGGAGATCCCGGATGTCCGGGTCCTTTTGGCCCGATGGGTCCGGCGGGGCCGCAAGGGCCGCAAGGCTCACAAGGTGTGCGGGGAGATGTAGGCCCACAGGGAGATCCCGGATGTCAGGGAGAGC
>JASGGU010000024.1:0-44930 GCA_047602645.1 Lachnospiraceae bacterium
AGCCTTATACCCGTCAAAATGGATAACTTCTTCAATCCGCTCCGAGGCAAAGATTACTTCCAGCGCTTCCCTGTCAAGCAGATCCGCCTCATAAAATTTTACCTGCCGGCCTGTGATCTGCTCGATCCGCTTTACCGCCTCCCTGCAGGAATTGTATAGATTATCCACGATTACCACATCATAGCCGGCATTTATTAATTCTACACAGGTATGACTGCCGATAAAGCCTGCGCCTCCGGTAACTAATATTGACATTTGTTTTCCTCTTCTCTTCCCGGCTCACGCCGGTATCCGAAATTTCATTTCACATAATCTAATTTAAAAATACAATACCCGTTTATATTACACTATTATAGTAGAATTCGCAACTTTTAATATAGTGTGCTATTATTTTGAAATATACTGAAACTCTGTCTCGTTATATCATATAAGAACTTAAATAATTAGCACTCTTTCGTACATTGCGGCTTTACTTTACAATGCGGGGAGTTGCCGGGGGGAAGGAGGCGGACAGCATCGACGAACAGCAGCAGCTTGTGCATATGATCACAACTTACCAAAATTTAATATTTACCATATGCTTCAAGTTTACAAACAACTATTTCGATGCGGAGGACCTCACGCAGGACACCTTCCTTTCCGCCTATAAAAATTTAAGCGGCTTCGACGGAGCAAATACAAAGGCGTGGCTCTGCAGAATTGCCACGAACAAATGTCTCGATTTTAAGAAACGGGCCGCCGCCAAAACTGTTCCGACCGAAGATTCCTTTTTTTTAACACTTGAAACAAATAATGCCTCTCCGGAGAAGGAGTACTTGGAAACAACGGTCAGGGAAGAACTGCTCTCCTGCTGCAACAGCCTTTCACCGCCTTACGATGAGGTGGCTCGCGAATATTTTTTTCACGAGCGTTCGGTTGAGGAGCTTGCACACCAGTTAAATCGAAACGAAAAAACTCTTCGTACACAAATCTACCGGGCAAAGGGAATGCTTCGAAAACTTTATGGAAAGGAGGCCGCCTCATGAAAGTACAGGAACCCGACATGAGGGATCAGTTTAAAATAGTGGATACAACGCTCGATATCGAAGCGTTGATCAGGCAGACGGAATCACAGCCTTTACTATCGGCACCGTCTTATCTAAAGGAGGAAATCATAGAAAAGAGCCTTGGAATCAGCGTTCAGGTTCCGATTCAGCTAAAAAAGCAAAAAAAAGAAATTTCCAAACGGATGCAATTGCTATTTTACAGTCTGAAAATATCGGCAGCCGTTGTCTTCTGTCTGTTTCAGCTGGCAACACTCAACCGCTTTCCTGCCGATATGAATATCTGCTTTTACCGAGCGATCGACAGCTATCACGATTTACAGACGGAGCAGGAATCAGCCAGAGATGCGGTCCTTTCTCTCAAAGAAACAACAGATATCGGTCTTTCCGAAAGGGCCGGACAATCGATTCGCAGCTTACTCAATCAATTAACAAACGGAGGTATTGATCATGATTAGAAAGAAAACAGGGTTCTGGACTTTTATTTTTTCCTTGATTCCGGGTGCCGGGGAAATGTATTTGGGCTTTTTCAAACAGGGGATATCTCTGATGCTTTTATTTTTTGCGGATATTACCATATCCTCTTTTAACGGCGGCATGGGAGTTTTTATTATGCTTCTTCCGGTCATCTGGTTTTACGGCTTTTTCCATGTGCATAATCTCGCTTCGCTGCCCGATGAGGAATTTTACACTCTGGAAGATTCTTATTTATGGGATTCTGCCCAAGGCAGCCTGCTTAACGGTCTACCCCAGGTATTGACTGCCAGAAAGGGACAGCGCATTGTCGGAATTCTGTTTGTTCTCCTTGGTTTAAGCTCTCTGTGGAACGTCCTGCGCAGTTTCCTTTACCGTTATCTGGATGAAGCATTTTATACGGACTATATCCGCCCGCTGCTTGACAACATTCCCCGGGCACTGATCGGCATCCTGATTATTTTTGTCGGCATCTGGCTGATCACCGGCAAAAAAAAGGAGCTGCTTTCAGGCGGCGAAGATTCCGCTTCGAAAGAGCCGACAAAGCTTGAAGCCAAAGACGAATAGGAGGAAGTTATGATAAAAAACCGAACTCATAGGGTAGGTACCCTGACACTCGGCATCACACTGGTCGTCTCGGGCATCGCTTTTCTGGTCCGCCTGTTCGTGCCTGCCCTCACCTATTATACAATTATGAAGGCTTGGCCGATCGTCTTCATCTTCCTCGGTATTGAAGTATTGTTCAGTGCCGCTCACGCAAGCGACGATACCTGCCCCGTTATCTACGACAAGTCCGCCATCTTCATTACGGCGATGCTCATTCTCTTTGCGATGTGCATAGGCAGTCTCACCCTTCTGATGGAGCGCAACGCACAATTCACCCTCTGAACGCTGCACGTCTCAAATAAACGGCACGGCCGGGACTCCCCCAAAGTCCCGGCCGCATTCATTTACCCTTCTCTTTACTTGTATGTTTTATTTCCCCTAGGAAAGCTTCTATTTTTATAAAATAATTAATGAGAAACTCTCAATAGTGTGATATACTACGCAAAGGGCAGAGTCATACGGGAGAACCGGAATAAAGGATTTCTCCGATCTCAGCCCGATTGCTTACAAAAGGAGAATCCATTATGCTTGAATTAAGGAATTTACGTTGGGCGCTTCCCGATGGGGAAGTGCTGATTGACGGCATTGATCTGACAATCAAGCCGGGGCAGCTGACGGTTGTAACCGGTCCGAACGGAGGCGGAAAAACTTCGCTTGCAAAGCTGATTGCCGGTCTTTATACCCCGTCATCCGGTCAAATCCTGTTAAACGGAGAGAATATCACAAGCTGGGATATCACACGCCGTGCACAGGCAGGGATTGCTTATGCATTTCAGCAGCCCGTTCATTTCAAAGGGCTTTCCGTCAAGCAGCTTTTAAATATTGCCGCAGGCAGAGAGCTGACAGAACAAGAAGCCTGCTCTGTGCTGGAAAAGGTTGGCCTTTGTGCTCAGGAATATATGAACCGTCCCGTAGACAGCCATTTGTCCGGCGGGGAAAGCAAACGCATCGAAATCGCCACGGTGCTTGCGAGAAAAGCAACCGTCCTCGTATTTGATGAGCCTGAGGCCGGCATCGACTTATGGAGCTTTACAAGCCTCATTGAGGCATTCCGCGATTTAAAGGAGGAGCAGGACGGCGCGCTGCTCATCATCTCCCATCAGGAACGTATTTTAGATATTGCCGATACAATCGCCGTCATTGCAGATGGAAAGATTCGTGTTACAGGAAATAAAGACACTGTACTCCCGCAGCTTCTGATCAATGAACGGCAATGTCAATGCCCGCTCGGCAAGGAGGTATCTCATGGATAACATTACAGAGCAGCTGTTACAGACCATTACCGATTGGGACGGCATTTTCAGCGGCGCATACAGCCTGCGCGAAAACGGAAAATCTATTCATATGCATTCCTCGGAGAATATTCGCATCGTACCAAAAACGGACAAGCCCGGTATTGATATTTATATTTCCTCGAAAGCACAAATGGAATCCGTCTATATCCCTGCCTGTGTCACACACGGTTCCGTACAGGATTTGGTCTACAACGACTTTCATATCCAGGCGGGGGCAAACGTCACAATCGTCGCGGGCTGCGGCGTTCATGTAGACACCGGAGAAGACGCTTCCCACAACGGTATTCACCGCTTTTTTTTAGAGCCGGATGCACATGTTGTTTACAAGGAAAAGCATGTTGGCAGCGGTACGGGCTCAGGCAAAAAGGTCATCGATCCGGTGACCGAAGCCGAGCTGGCCGAAGGCGCTGTCTTGGAAATGGAAACCCAGCAATTGCAGGGTGTTGACCGGACACTGCGCAAGACAAGCGCAAAACTTGGCAGGCGCGCAAGACTCCTCATTCATGAAAGCCTTTTGACCGACCGCGAAGATGTTGCACAGACAGAGTTCCTCGTGTCAATGGATGGAGAGGATTCCAGCGTGGATTTGATTTCCCGATCGGTGGCAAAGGGCAATTCCACACAAAAATACCATTCCCACATCATCGGAAACTGCCGCTGCACCGGTCATTCGGAATGTGATGCCATCCTCGTGGGCAACGGAAAGGTCAACGCCGCTCCCGAACTTTACGCCGGCGATATCAATGCCTCTTTGATCCATGAGGCTGCCATCGGCAAAATAGCCGGTGAACAGATTATCAAGCTTAAGACACTCGGCCTCACTGAAGAAGAAGCCGAAAGAAAAATTATCGAAGGCTTCCTGACTCCCGTCGAATAAACCGGAATGGGAACAAAAGTGTGCTCTGCACACTCTCACAGCCAAATACTTTGGCAGCACAGCTTTTGTTCCGCGCGCGTAGCTGCGCATAAGATTTTTTAATAGGGAAATCCGTAGGAATTTCCTATTAAAGAACAAAAGTGTGCTTCGCCCACTCTCACAGCCAAATACTTTGGCAGCACAGCTTTTGTTCCGCGCGCGAAGCTGCGCATAATATTTTGTTATATAGGAAATCCGAAGGAATTTCCTATATAATCAAAAATCAGCTTTATCCGGATGCAGACCGGAGCCGCCAAAATACGGCATTGCATTGATAACCGACATATCTTCCTCAGAAATAATAAAATCAAACACTTCTGCATTCTCTGCAATCCGAGAGGGCGTTACCGACTTTGGCAAAGGCAATACCTCGTTTTGAAGACACCAGCGAATGCAGAGCTGTGCGGCAGATTTTCCATACTTTTGAGCAATTTCCTGAAGCTGTAAATTAGACAGCATTCTGCCCGTTCCCAGGGGACTCCATGCCTGCACAAGTATTTTGTTTTCCCTGCAAAACTTCACTGTCTCGGCTTGCATTTGACCCGGATGATACTCAATCTGATCTACCATCGGTGTCACTTCTGCCTGCATCAGTGCCGCCAGATGATGAGGAAGGAAGTTAGATACTCCGATTGCACGGATTCGTCCGGCCTTATACAGCTCGGTCATGGCACGCCATGTTTCCTTATTTAATGTTTCCCAATCAGAGAAGCGATGTTCTGCGGCCGGCCAATGGATCAGATACAAATCCAGATAATCAAGCTGCAGATCAGCCATCGTTTTCTCAAAAGCTGCCATCGTCTTATGATAGCCCCTTTCACTGTTCCAAAGTTTGCTGGTGATAAACAATTCCGTTCGGGAAATACCTGCACTTTTGAGCGCCCTTCCAATACTTGCCTCATTTCCATAAACTGCGGCCGTATCAATATGGCGATAGCCGGACTCGACTGCCGCTTTCACCGCAGATTCGGCAGTATCTCCATCCGGCGCCTGCCATGTCCCAAAACCCACACATGGTATTTGATACCCATTATACAAGCGAAACGTGTCTGTTAATTTCCTCATATTACTTCCTCCTTCAAGGTTTACGGTTGCTATTATATAGTCTCATAGGAAATGGAAAAATGCAAGTGCCCGCCCCTGGCAAACAGCATTTCTAAAATAATTAAAAATTTTTAAATGACTGATAATAATTTAAAAACTGGATATACTACTTACAGCATTCATCCATACATTAGGACAAAAAAGTGCGTCCGGATGCATGGATAAGCGTCACAGTAGCAATCAACAAGCAAAAGGAGGTCACTAAATGTCGGAAATTTCAGTTTTGGATTTACAGAATCTGCGCCACCTGATCGGGGGCTACAGCACCACTCATTGTAAGATGCAGGATTATGCATCTCAGACACAGGATTCAGAAGTCAAACAACTCTTCCAGGATGCAGCCGAATCCGCTATGAAGAACAAACAGGATCTGATGAAATTTTTATAATTTAAGGAAAAAGAAAGGAATCCGCTCATGAACGAAAAAACAATGGTTGCCGACGCGCTTGTCGGTGTAAACGGAGAATTAAAAATGTTCGGTGATATGATACCGCAGACCGAAAACAAAGAACTGAAGCAATGTCTGAAAAAAATACGCAACGAATGCGAAATGTCACAGGAGAAGCTTTATCAGGTCGCACGCGAAAAAAGCTATTATGTTCCCGCTGCAAAGGCCACTATGCAGGAAGTGGAACACGTGAAGTCCATTTTGACACAGGGCTGAGAAATCTTTTATTGCAAAGCAATGGGAAGCTTATGAAAGCTTCCCCCTTTTACATAATAGTTCGTGGAATACCACTACATATTTCCTGTGGAATACCACTACATATTTCCCCTCTTGCTTTTTCATGATTTTCCCGTATAATTAGAAACGATGACTGTAAATGCACGGAACAGTTAACAGTGACTAAAAACAATCAATACCGGTAAATACACGGATATAGGAGAATTTTCATGATCAGCGCAAACAATGTAACATTACGGTTAGGGAAAAAAGCTTTATTTGAGGACGTCAACATCAAATTTACGGAAGGAAACTGCTACGGACTGATCGGTGCAAACGGTGCCGGAAAATCCACTTTCTTAAAAATATTGTCAGGACAGCTCGATACGACGAACGGCGATATTGCGATCACACCGGGGCAGCGTTTGTCCGTACTCGAACAGGATCATTTCAAATATGACGAACATTCTGTTATGGACACAGTCATTATGGGAAATGAACAGCTTTATAAAATTATGAAGGAAAAGGATGCGATCTATGCAAAGGAAGACTTTTCCGATGAGGATGGTATCCGCGCGAGTGAGCTCGAAGCGGAATTCGCAGAAATGGACGGTTGGGAGGCAGAGTCTAACGCCGCCATGCTGCTTAACGGACTCGGCATTGACACCGACCTCCACTATGCCGTTATGAAGGATTTAAACGGCAGCCAGAAGGTCAAAGTACTTTTGGCAAAAGCGCTCTTTGGCAATCCCGATATCCTGCTGTTAGACGAGCCGACAAACCACCTGGATTTGGATGCGATCGCATGGCTTGAGGAATTTTTGATTAATTTTGAAAATACGGTAATCGTCGTATCTCACGACCGTTATTTCCTAAATAAGGTATGTACGCACACTGCAGATATCGACTACGGCAAGATCCAGCTTTATGCCGGAAACTATGATTTCTGGTATGAATCCAGTCAGCTTCTTGTCAAGCAAATGAAAGAAGCCAATAAGAAAAAAGAAGAAAAAATCAAAGAGCTGCAGGAGTTTATCTCACGCTTTTCGGCAAATGCATCTAAATCCAAGCAGGCAACCTCCAGGAAGAAGGCTCTGGAGAAAATCGAGTTGGATGAAATCAAACCCTCCAGCAGAAAATATCCTTATATCGACTTTCGGCCGGAGCGCGAAATCGGCAATGAGGTACTCTTTGTAGAAGGCCTTTCCAAGACAATTGACGGCGTAAAAATACTCGACAATCTTTCCTTTATCCTCGGCAGGGAAGACAAAGTCGCATTTGTCGGCGGCAACGAGCTTGCAAAAACGGTTTTCTTTAAGATACTGACCGGCGAAATGGAACCGGACGAAGGAACCTTCAAATGGGGGGTCACAACCTCACAGACCTATTTTCCAAAAGACAATACAGCGGAATTCGATAATGACTTAACCATTTCGGACTGGCTGACCGGCTATTCTCCGGTCAAGGATGTCACCTATGTCCGGGGCTTCCTCGGAAGAATGCTTTTTCCGGGCGAAGACGGAGTCAAAAAGGTGAAAATTCTTTCCGGTGGAGAAAAAGTGCGCTGCCTGCTTTCCAAAATGATGATTTCCGGTGCAAACGTACTGATTCTCGACGAGCCGACGAACCATCTGGACATGGAGTCCATCACAGCTCTCAACAACGGTCTGATCAAGTTTTCCGGAGTGATTCTGTTTGCATCGCATGACCACCAGTTTGTGCAGACAACGGCAAACCGCATCATGGAAATCATGCCGGACGGTACCCTGATTGATAAGATCACAACCTACGACGAATATCTGGAAAGTGACGAGTTGGCGAGAAAACGTTTTGTTTATACAGCCAGCAAAGAAGAGGATGACAACTGAATTGTTACACTTACAATCATCAAAACGGAGAATAGCATGGTAGATTTACACGTACATTCCAACAGATCGGACGGCTCCTATACCCCCCGCGAGCTTGTGGATTATGCCCTTGAAAAAGGACTGAGTGCCTTTGCGCTGACTGACCACGATACGACAGCCGGCATCAGCGAGGCTGTCTCTTATGCAGAGGGGAAACCTCTTGAGGTCATTCCCGGCGTCGAGCTGTCCACCGAATATGAAGGCCGGGATATTCATATCGTTGGTCTTTATATCAACCAAAGCATGCCCGGTTTTGCGGAGTATTTAAAGGAATTTCAAAACAGCAGAGAGCTGCGCAATGAAAAAATGTGTGAACGGCTTAGGGCGTATGGTATCAACATCACACTTGAGGAATTAAAGCTCGAGTTTCCCGGTGCGGTCATTACACGCGGACTTTATGCAAAATATATGCTGAAAAAGGGCTATATCAAAAGTATGACCGAGGCGTTTGACCGCTATATCGGCGATCATGGTCCATGTTTCGTTGCGCGGGAAAAAATCACACCGGAACAAGCGGTAGGCTTTATCAAGTCCGCAGGGGGACTTTCAATCCTTGCCCACCCACCCCTATACCGTATGAGCCGTGCCAGGCTGGAAATTCTTGTGGCGCGGTTAAAAGCCGCAGGGCTTGACGGCATTGAAGCCAAATACACAACCTACTCCTCTACCGAGGAACGGGAAATGAAAGAAATTGCCGCCAAATTCGATCTCGCCATCTCGGGCGGTTCCGATTTTCACGGCACAACAAAGCCGAAAACCGATTTAGGTATCGGCTACGGCAGCCTCTATATTGACGAGTCAGTTCTTGCGCATTTAAAATCGCTTCTGGTCACCCCGGCACAGTAAGGAGTACTCACTTATGACAGATAAAAAAATATTGTTCACGGATCTGGACGGAACTTTATTAAATTCAAAAAAAGAGATCAGCCCGGCAAACCTGGATGCCATTAAAAAAATGACAACTCAGGGACATAAATTCGTAATCGCAACGGGAAGGCCGATTCAAAGTGCCCTCCGCATTGCTCAGGATTACGGTTTCATTACGCCCGGCTTTTATATTGCAAGCTATAACGGCGGATTGATTTATGACTGCTATGAAAAAGAAACCATACAAAAATATACCGTCCCGCTTCCCTATGTCAGACATCTGTTTGATGAAGCACATAAAGCGGGACTGCACTGCCATACCTATTCCCGTTCGCATGTTATATCCGAGCATCAGACAGCTGCTCTCGACCATTATACGAAGCACATCGGTATGCCCGGCCTCGTCGTGGATGACGTGCTGTCCGCACTTGTTGAGGAGCCGGTCAAGCTCATTGTAATTTCTCTTGACGGACGGGAGAAGCTTACCGCCTTCCGCGACAGTCTCGCTCCGTGGGCAGACGGAAAGCTGTTCAGCACTTTTTCCAGCGACAGACTGTTGGAATACGCCAACCCCTCCTCGACAAAAGGCTGTGCCGTCCGGTTTCTGTGTGAGTATTTCGACATTCCGATTGAAAATGCGATCGCCGCAGGGGATGAGGAAAATGATATTACAATGATAGATGCCGCAGGAATCGGTGTCGTCATGCAAAATGGCACCGTCTCTACTAAGCAGCACGCCGACTACATCACCAAGCACGACAACGATCACGACGGGATCTTAGAAATTGTGGAGAAATTTGTGTTATCGCATATTGTCAACCCTTGACGGCGCCTGCCGTCATGCCGGAAATAATATATTTTTGTAGTATCAGATAGACAGCCGCCACCGGAAGTGTAGCCAGCACGACGTTTGCAAACACAAGCTGCCAGTCCGAACTGTGATTCCCAAAAAAATTATAAATTGTCAGAGGCAATGTATAGTTTCTTGCACTATTCAGGAAATAAATGGATATCCCAAAGTCATTCCATACCGACATAAAGTTTACGATTACCGCGGTCACCGTAACAGGCTGCAGCAGGGGAAAAATAATCTTAAAAAACAACTGCATGTGGCCGGCTCCGTCCAGCCACGCCGATTCGTCAATTTCTATCGGTATACTCTTCATAAACCCGATATAAAGAAATACCGTAAATGACATGTTTACGACGATTAGTACAAGGATCGCCGCGGCCGCATGAGGCAGATGAAACGCGTTACATACAAAATACGTAGGTATGATCTGAACGGGCAATACAAGTCCTGACACAACGGCCAAATTAATGATCCTGGAAAACCTCGTTTTTTTTCTCTGCAGCACAAATGCCATTGAAGAACACAAAAAAATAAGCCCGGATACACAGATCACCGTAATCATCATGCTGTTAATAAAACCTCTTGCAATGCCTCCCTCCATAAACATCTCCTTATAATTTTCGACAATATACCAAGCCTCCGGCAATCTGACGTTCATTTGTGCCGCCTCTGTCCTGTTTTTAAAGGAATTAATGACAACCATATAAACAGGTATCAAAATCACGAGGGAAACACACCACAATAAAACACTGAGGATCCTGTCTGCAGTTTTCTTCTTTTTCACAGCTCCACCTCCCTGTCCGCGATATATTTATATGCAGGCAAAGCAATTGCGGCAATGATGAACGCAAGCAGAATGCTCGCCGCACATCCCTCTCCCAGTCTTCCTGACCCGAAGCACTTGTAGATGACGGTTCCGAATACCTCCGTCGCGGAGCCGGGTCCGCCTTGTGTTGTTGCCTGAATTAAATCAAACACCTTCAGTCCGCCAATAATACTTAATATCAATGCGTTGTTAACTGCCGGCAGAAGCAGCGGAAACGTGATATACCGAAACTGCTTCCATCCCGTCGCCCCGTCTATTTCGGATGCCTCATAATAATCCTTTCCGATTGCCTGCATACCGGACAATAAAATTACCATCGTAAAGCCCGACCATTTCCAGATTTCTATGGCACAGACAGAGAAAATCGCGATTTTTGTATCTACGAGCCAATCCCTTGTGAGTATTCCCAAGCCGGCCGCATTCAAAAACTGGTTAATCAGACCGTTTGCAGGATGCATCATGGAAGAAAAAATCAGCCCTACCGCAACTGTATTGATAACGGCAGGAAGGAAAAAAACCGTTCTGAGCGCATTAGCCATAACAAGCCTTTTATTTAATGCAACAGCCAGCAACAGGCCGATTCCCATTTTAAATACCGTCGTTATTATAGCAAATGAAAATGAATTATAAATTGCTCTGCGCATATTTGGCTGCATAAACACATCCAGGTAATTAGTAATTCCCGCAAATCTTGCCGACGATAGGTCAAATCCCAGCACCTTCACAAAAGACAGCATAAAACCACCCAATGCGGGTACGATAAAAAATAGGATGTACAGCAGCAGACCCGGCATCGCAAGCGAATACGAATAAGTGCCTTTGTTCTTCTTTTTTGTCATATAATCCCTCTTATCATACATCATGGCGGTTAAAAACCGCCATGATGCTTTGCTTTTCAATTAATTCCAGTTCTCGTCACCCTTTGCCTTGGCATTTCGCTCTGTCTCATCATCCAGTGTCTGCGCGACCTCCTCCGCCTTTGTCAGCGTGCCTGTATAGTAATTTAGCAGCGGCTCGCTTAAATTGCCATAGGAATACTTATTTATTTCCTCCCAGTCGGTCATTGCTTTTCCATCCTGCATAATTTTCTGCAAATCAGCCGTTGCGGCCGGTATCGTACATGTCACATTTTTGTTCAGATACAGTCCTGGCTGCGCGTCCGCATAAACCTGCTGCGCCTCTGCAGATGCCAGAAAATCAATTGCTTTCTTTCCAAGCTCTGCATCCCTGCACTGAGTTGTAAGTGCCAGGGCATATGGGGTAAACATGTTAATATAATTGTCGCCGCTGCCGGTAGGCATAGCAAACGCACCAATATTATCTGCCTTATCAGGAAACTTCTCTTCAATATTGTCTGCACACCATGTGCCGTTGATATACATTGCGCAGGTTCCGTCCGCCAGTGCCTGATGTGCGCTGTCCACCGTATCCGAAAGATAGGTTTCATTCACATAGCCCAAATCTATCAATTCCTTTGTCTTTTGAATTAAATCCACAAAATTGCTGCATTCGCTGAATTTCACCTGATTCGTGTTGATCTGCTCCATCAATGCAAACGTATCGATTCCCCGCTCCGCCGCTTCCGCTACCATACCGCTGATTGTCGGAGGCTGCACACTCCATGCATCCTTGCCCGAATAATAAACCGGGACAACCCCCGCCTCCTTCAGCTGCTCACACGCCGTCAGCAGTTCGTCCCATGTCAATGGAATTTCTACGCCAGCCTTGGCAAATACCTCCTTATTGTAAAAAACGCCTGACAATACGACAGAATCCATCGGCATCGCATATAATTTTCCTTTATAGACGTAAGTTCCGTTCAGTGCACTTTCCTCATACTCGGATACACTTGAAATCCCTGAAATATCCACGAGTTTATCGAGTCCGTTTGCATAGGACTCCACCCACTGCGGCTTATATACCTGAATGATATCCGGCAGATCGTTCGTTGCAAACTTTGTCTGCAGCACCTGATCTCCCTGCTGTCCGCCTTGAATTTTGGATATTTCCAAATCAAAGCCAAGTGTCTGCGCATTCGTATGTACATACTCCTCAAGTGCCGACCAGCCGGCCTTATACCAATCTGTATACATCAGTACGGTCAGTGTTTCAACTTTCCCGTCTGCCTGTCCCTCCTGCTTTATCTCTTTTTGTTCCACTGCGGCCTCATTTTCCTGCGCAGCTGTCTGCTCCTGTATCGCCCCCGTCTGCGAGCTGCTTCCACAGCCTGCGAGCAGACCGGCGGCCAACACTGCCGACAAACCCATTGTAATCATTCTTCTTTTCATTTTCCTTTTTCCCTTCCCAATTAAAATTTCATAGATTGGTAACCAGTTCCCCAAACAGCTCCGGATCTGCCTGATATTCGTATCATAACATTACAAGGCAAGACAAAGCATTGTACTTTTTTCATAAGTATTGCCATTTTTTCATTTCCTTTTCGAACCGCTTGACACCTATTTTATAATTATATTATGATGAGGTCAAAATAAAGAGGAGTTATCATTTTACAAGCTGCGGAAAAAGGAGTTTTTATGTTCAGACGTTTAACGAGCATTAAATATAAATTAATTTCAGTTATGCTCCTTATCTTTATTATATTTACGTTTCTCGTTTTGTCCATCTGGTATTCCTCGCTAAAGCGGGAAGCGGAGCATACGGCCGTGGAAAATATGAAAACAATTATCAATGTATCCAATACAACCTTCGAAAACCAGGTGAAGGATGTCGTCAATATAACTGCGCTCTCCACTGTCCGCTCCAGTAACAATCTTTCTACAAACATCATCCATATTCTCTCTAATAAGCTGCTCACAGATGCCGAAATCATTGCCTACAGACAGGAGGCAAGAGACTACCTGATCAGTCTGTGCAGCTTTAAAAAATATTTAAACGGCCTGATGATCAGCGATTATTCCGGAAACGGCGTGACCTATGGTATCACAACGCCGTATGATGTCATCGCAGAAAATGGCTGGATCGATCAGGCGGACGATTGCGGTACGAATACATTTTTTATTGAACCGCATTATTCTACAAAATGGTATTCCAATAAAAATGACCTTGTTTTCTCTGTTATGCGTCCTGTTTATGATTTCAGCAACCATAAGGTCGGCTTTGCCATCGCTGACATCAACTGCCAGCTTTTTGAGAACAGCTTCGATGTAAATACAACAGCGCAGAGTTCGTTATATGTCATTAACAGTGAAACCGGAAAAGTGCTTTTCACTCCAAAGAATGATCAGCTTCATTTGGAGCTGCAAAGCTACCTTGCCGACAGCCTCAACAGTAATTTAACCGACTCCTCGGGTGATTTTTTTATAGACGGAGACCGGGGCCGTCTGTTAGTCGTCTATCACCGCTCGGATCTGACCGGCTGGACCACCTTAAGTGTTATTCCTGAAAAAGAAATATTGGCTGCTTTTTCGAATACCTTACGGGAGATTATGTATATCACCGTTGCAATCTGCTCGGTCATGATTATTCTCGTTTTGATTGTTTCCACTCTTTTGACCGAGGATATTGTTCTGCTTACCAATGCTGTTCAAACGGTCGATCGGGAGCATTTTGAGCTCGATATCGACATCAAGGGCAGCGACGAGGTACAGAAGCTCTATCTGCAATTTCAGGCTACTCTGCGGCAGATCAAACAGCTGCTGACTGAAATAAAGGAAAGCGAGGAAAGCAAGCGACGGGCGGAACTCTCTGCCTTGCAGTTCCAGATGAACCCGCATTTTTTATACAACTCACTGAACACCATCCGGTTTTTGGCCACAATCCAGGGAATGGATAATATCCGGAACGTCTCTGAATCTTTATCCTTTCTCATGCATACAAATATGGACGGACGTGCAATGCTTAAAATAGACGAGGATATTTTATTTGTGGAATCCTACTTGAAAATCCAGAATTACCGCTGTCCGTCTGCCTTCACTTACACGATAGACTGTGAAGAGGCAGCCAGAGGTTTATTAATTCCGAAGCTTTTTGTACAGCCGCTTGTAGAAAATACGGTCAGGCATGGTCTTTCTCCTGAAAAGACAAACGGCTTTATCCATATCTCTTACTTTATCTCAGACGGCGATTTACATGTACGCGTGGAAGATAACGGTTCAGGTATCAAGCCGGAAGCAATGGAGGAAATACAAGAGGATAACCAAAATAAGGGTGGCGGTCATATCGGAATACGCAACATTGCAGAGCGTATCCGGCTGTATTTTGGGGAAAGCTATGGGCTGCTGATTGACAGCGATCCATTTGTCCTGACACGATTTGAACTTGTAATACCTGCCCTAACGGAGGAACCATAAGATGAGGGAAAAAAAATTATTGATTGTCGATGATGAGCTGCTGGTCCGGACAAATATCAGACTTTTGTTAAAGTCCGCCTCAAACATCGTCACCATATGCGGAGAAGCATCGAATGGTCAGGAGGCCCTTGATAAGATGGAACAGCTTCAGCCTGATATTGTTTTATCAGATATCAAGATGCCCGTTATGGATGGACTGACTTTATGTAAAATGCTCCGGCACCATTATCCCGCCGTCACTTTTATCGCCCTCAGCAACTACGATGATTTTCCCTATGTCCACGGGATTTTAAAAAACGGCGGGATTGATTATTTGCTCAAGCATGAAATAAATACGGATACCCTGCTCGCTATTATAAAAAACAGTCCTGCTGCTCCATTAAGTGAGAATCCTGCCATCAATGAAGATTCGTTAAATATGCTGCGGCAGAATTTTATTAATAATCTGCTCAGAGGTTTATTCCCTTCAGAGGAAATCATAGAAAAAACAATTCAGGTGCTGGATATCCCCTTGGTCTCCCAATATGCGCTCCCGATCATCTTAACAGTCGATAACTACAGCCAGACAATCCGCAGCATGTCGATCCGGCAAAGAAGCATCATCGAGTTTTCCATCCTCAACATTGGAAATGAGATTATCCGGAAAAGCGAAAAGGGGATACTCACGCATATTGAGAATGAGAATTACTGCATTCTGCTGACCTTTCCTGAGATCATCAGCAAACGCCAGACAAATGATGCCGTTCAAAATCTTCTTCATGTGCTGTCTTCCAACTTAAAGACCTATCTAAATTTGTCCACCAGCTACAGCATAGGCTTTATCTGTCGTCGTTTTCAAAAGATTGATCGTTCTTACGACAATGCTTACCGTGCTCTTCAGCATAAGTTCTATTCCGGCAATGCCTCCATTCTGCATTCAGGCGAATTGGAGAATCTGCAGGGCAGCATTGCAAGTCTGGATATGGAGCTCGAAAAAACGCTGCTTTTTCATGCATCCAACGGAAACATTGAAGAGATTCTTCCGATCCTCCATACTATTTTTAATATGATTTTCGAGCAGAAAATGTCCGTAAGTCACGCACAAATGCTTCTTTCCGATTTGGCCAGCATCATTACCAGAACGGCTAAAAACAACAGTCTGGACTTGAGTGCTGTTTTTTCCGGTATCCTAAAGCCCAACGAAATTTTCGTTCAGCTTACGACCCTGCAGCAGTTTCAGGAATGGTTTCAGAAAGCTTTTCAATCACTTTGCAATTGCATAAAACCTGCTGCCGCTATCAATTCCGAATATATCAAAAAAGCTGTTAATTTAATGAACCGGGATTTTTCCCTGCCTATTTCCCAGCAGTCTATCGCAGATGAAATCGGGATCAGCACCGGTTATCTTTGTACGGTATTTAAGCAGGAAACGGGCCAGGGCTTTAACGACTATCTGACATCCCTTCGCATTAAAAACGCCATATGCCTTTTGGAATGCAAAGAAACAGACTTCCATAAAATTGCACTGACATGCGGTTTTCCCGACTATTCTTACTTTTTCAAAGTATTCAAACGCAAAACAGGACTTACCCCAACAGAATATCTTTCCGAAAATTTTATTTGATAGGAAAATCCGTAGGAATTTCCTATCAAATAAAAAATCGCTCAGCCGGTGCAGGATCCGCTGAGCGATTCTTGTGTAATTTCAGTTATTAATGCATGTTTTATCAAGTAAACGGATGTAAGCAAAATTTTATGATTCTGTTTCGGTTATCCCTCCACGATCAAATAACGGCCATCGGGAATTTTGAACACTTCGCTGGCATCCTCAAGTTCTTCTGAATCCATATCATCGATGTCTGCACCCACCTCTTCGAAATATTCCCGTACCTCATCCAGAGAATCGACGACGACCGCCATGCAATCCTCTAAAAATGCCTCTGCCTCTTCTAGCGTCTCCGCTACATTCTCATCAAACAACTGGCTCTGATTTTTCAAGAAACTCCGTAATACCTCGTCATCATACTCCTGCTGCTCCTGCATACCAATTCCTCCTAAAATAAAGTTTGAAGTTCTCTGTAAACTCCTTTTTCACCATAAGGAGCACAAAGATATTTTGCATGACGCTTCACGTCATCCCGGGCATTGGAAACGACATAACTCTCTTCTGCCCGTTTCAGCATCCCGACGTCGTTTCCGTTATCGCCGAATACCATCGTTTCCTCTCTGGAAATATGAAAGAAATCCTGAATGGTCTTAAGGGCATTTCCCTTGTCGACAGAAGCATCCATGAAGTCTACCCATTCCTCTCCTGCCATACAAGCCTTACACCGATCCTTCCATTTTGGAACAAGGATTTTCTCTCCGATTTCCCTGATACTACCTTTATGATATAAAGCAACCTTTATGATGTCAATATCTTCTTTTAAAATATCTTCCACAAGTTCAAATTTATTTTGATACCCAAACGCAATCAAATCCAAAAACTCTTGATTTTTAGATTCCAAATATGCGCCTGCCGCCGTCGATACGACAACGTCGACATCCTGAAACCGTCTGGATTCCAATATAAGCTCCCGCGCAATCTCCGGCTCCATCGATACGACTGAAATATCTGTTCCGCGGCACCGGATATGTGCTCCGTTCTCCGCGATAAAAATCATATCCTCCCGCACCTCATCAAACAGCTTTACAAGGCTGTAATACTGCCTGCCGCTCGCCACCACAAACAAAATATCCTTCTCATGAAGCTTTCTCACCGCCTCAATAATTTCCGGATACACCTCATTGCTGCTGTCCTTCACAAGCGTCCCATCCACATCCGTCGCTACGAGCCGGATACCGGGTATCTGTTTTTCCTGTACAGAAATGTCCTTTTCCTTTTCGATATTCTTCCCGGCAGCCGCAAAGCAATCACGCTCCGCAATCTTTAATAAACGATCCGGCATTCCGATAATTTCATCCGCATGGTTTTCCTCTAATTCCTGCCTGCCGCGAAAGCCCCAAAGCACGCCAACCGTGTACATCCCCGCGGACTTTCCCGTTTTCATGTCCGTATCGGTATCTCCGACATACAAGCATTCCGAAGGCTCCACGCCAAGTGACCGGGCAATATAAAACGCGCCTTCGGGACTCGGCTTGCGTTCAAAATCACTGGACTGTCCCTGTATCATCGTAAAAAGCTCTGTTCCGAACAAATCCTCCACAACCTCCACCGCCTGTTTATGCGGCTTATTAGAGAGAACGGCCAAAAGCACACCCTTTCCTTTTAATGTAAGAAGAATCTTCGGTAATCCTTCATACGGATGCACCCGGTACATACAGTATTTACGGAAATATTCTCTGTACTTCTCCCGCAGCTCGTCATAGCGTGTAAATTCGGTATCACCGTTATAATAGAGCATTCTTCGCACAAGCTCGCTTGCCCCGTCGCCGACGAACTGCTTATAGCGTTCCGTCTCATAGGGCGGCAGCCCGATCGCTTTCAGGGCAAGATTGGCGCTGTATGCAATCGACTCCAAGGAGTCGGACAATGTACCGTCTAAATCAAAAATAACTGCTTTCATCATAGTATTATCCCCAGTTCCTTTATCTCTTTCATCATTCTTGCTATCGGTAACCCTACAACATTATTATATTCTCCATGTATTTCTTTGATATAAGCAGCGCAACGCCCTTGAATAGCATAAGCGCCTGCCTTGTCCATCGGCTCGCCTGTCCGGACATATGCCTCGATTTCCGCATCAGCCATCGGAACCATCACGACATCCGTCACCGCATAAAACGTATGAATTACCGGTCCCTGATCGCTTACTCCGGTCATAGCAGCACTTCCTTTGGCAGGGTCATCCTTATCATAGACAAGCGTCACCCCTGTATAGACCTGATGCGTATTTCCCTGCATCAACTTTAACATCCGCTTTGCATCCTCTTCATCCTTGGGCTTCCCGAATTTCATACCCTGAAAAGCCACGATCGTATCTGCGCCGATGATCAGATACTCTCTTGGATTTACGAGATGCTCCGCAATATCCAGCGCTTTTTGGCGCGACAATTCCTCAACCGCGTCCTGCGGCGCTTCCTTCGTGATAATCTCTTCCTTGTCGCTGGCCCGTACCGTAAAGGAAATTCCCGCCTGCCCTAAAATATCTCTTCGGCGCGGTGATCCTGATGCTAAAATAACCGTTCTCATATCGGCTCCTCCGGAATAAACACACGTCCGCCGCCCGTTTCCTTCTTTCGCTTCGCTTCGTCGACAGCCTCTCTGCAAAATGTATCCTGACTGTTTATGAGCACTTTGCCGCGCTTGTCGATCTTTTCGTAGCTGCCATCCGGCTGCATGACATTCGCCTTAGTATTATCCTCAAGCATCACTTCCAAAATGTGATACATCTTTGCCTTTAAACGCTCTGCTTCAATCGGAAACAAGATTTCCACACGTCGTTCCAGATTTCTCGGCATCCAATCCGCCGAGCTGCAGTAAACCTCCGACCGTCCCGCATTTTCAAAATAGAAAATACGACTGTGCTCCAAAAAATTTCCGACAATGGAACGCACACTGATATTCTCGCTGACTCCCTTAATCCCTACTTTGATGCAGCAAATACCCCGTACAATCAAATCAATCCGAGCACCTGCCATCGACGCCTCATAGAGCGCCTCCATAATATCCGTATCACAGAGGGAATTGACCTTGGCAATGATTCTTGCCGGCTTTTTAAGCATTGCATTATGTCTTTCCCGTGCGATCAGCTCTAAAAAACGATCCTTCAACCACAGCGGTGCCAAGGAAAGCCGATTCCAGGAAACAGGCTCGGAATAACCGGAAAGCATATTGAATACGGCTGTTGCATCCTCGCCGACCGACTCGGCACATGTCAATAGACCCATGTCCGTATAAAGCTTTGCCGTGGCATCATTATAATTGCCCGTACCTAGATGAACATAACGGCGGATGCCCTCCTCTTCTCTCCTGACGACGAGTGTGATCTTACTGTGTGTTTTTAAGCCGACAAGCCCATAAATGACATGGCAGCCTGCTTTCTCCAGCATCTTCGCCCATACGATATTGTTTTCCTCATCGAATCTGGCCTTCAGCTCCACAAGCACAGATACCTGCTTGCCGTTCTCCGCCGCCTGTGCAAGTGCTGCAATAATCGGCGAATTACCGCTGACGCGGTACAGCGTCTGCTTAATCGCAAGCACATCAGGGTCCTTTGCCGCCTGTCTGATAAAATCCACAATCGGCTGAAACGTCTGATACGGATGGTGCAGCAGAATATCCCGTTCACGAATCTGTGCAAAAATATCCTGATCTGCCGGAAGCTCTTCTACCGACTGCGGAATATAGCGGGGCCTCTTTAAATGATCAAAACCCTCCATACCATACATCTTCATCAAAAATGTCAGATCAAGAGGACCATAAATACGATAGAGCTCTTCATCACTAATATCAAGCTCTCTGCGCAATATTTGTAAAAGGCGCTTATCGATATCGTCGGCAACCTCCAGACGGATGACCTCACCCCATTGACGTTTTTTCAGCTGCCGCTCAATCTCCTTGAGCAGATCGGCTGCCTCATCCTCGTCAATGGTCAGATCCGCATTCCTCATGATTCGGAACGGATACGCGCAGACCACATGATAATTCAAAAACAGCTTATGGATATTCCGCTCGATAATCTCCTCCAAAAGAATCAGTGTCGTCTGTCCCTCTTCACCCGGCACCTTTACAATACGCGTCAGCACCGCGGGTACTTGCACCGTCGCAAACTCCGGCTCGTCCGCGCTTCCTTTTTTCGCAAGCAGCGCGCCGATGTTGAGCGTCTTGTTACGGATCAGCGGAAACGGCCGGGACGAATCAACCGCCATCGGCGTCAGCACCGGATACACATTTTCTTCGAAATAACGATCCACATAAACTGCCTGTTCTTCGTTCAGTTCCTCATGGGTAAGCACGAAACGGATCCCCTCCTGCTCCAAAAGCGGAAGCAGGGAACGGTTGTATGTGGAATACTGCAGGGTAACAAGCTCATGTGTCGCCTGATTCAGCTTTTCAAGCTGCTTTTCAGGCGTCAGACCGGCAAGGTCGGCTCCCTGATAGCCCGCATTGACCATATCCTTTAAAGAAGCGACGCGAATCATAAAAAACTCATCCAGATTAGACGCCGTAATACTTAAGAACTTCAGGCGCTCAAACAACGGATTTGTTTTGTCCCGCGCCTCCCCAAGCACCCGCTCGTTGAATAAAAGCCAGCTCAATTCCCTGTTGTAATAATAGTTTGGATTTTTCAGATCGATTTTTTCCACACGCCGCCTCCTAAATTGTACTCAGTTTCTTTTTATATTTCAAGATTGGCTGAATGCTGAACACTTCTTCAAAAAATGCCGCCTTTCTCGCAAAAAAGCCCTGCTCCAGCGTAATATCCTCCGCCGTATCAACAGTAATAATAAGCTCACCCGGCTTCTGCTGCAGCTTAATTCCCTGTACCTTTGTGCGATAGCTCCGGCAAATACCGTCCGCGACACGAAAAAGAGCCGTCAATTTTGCAATTTTTAAATAGTTTTCCCTCTCAACCAGAGCCGATGAGGCAAGCTCCTCAAAATATTCAAAACGGGCCTTGTTGAATTTTACAACATTTGCCACAATCTCCCGTTCCGCATGAGAAAGGCCGATCATCTCCGTTGCCATAATAATACTGTAGGAGCACTCGGCTCCCTCCTCGAGACTCATATACTTTCCGCAGTCACCGAGCAGCGCCGCAATCCTGATAAGCAGCCGTTCCCGCCTGCCCATCCCATGTATTTTTTTTGTACCGTCAAACAGCTCGACGGCCACTTTTTCCACAATCCGGTTTCTATCCACATTGCCCATATACCGCTTGCTCATATTGCCAGCACACGCAAGGATATCATTTTCAAAATCATGCGAGCTGCGGATCAGCCGTTCCTTCTCCCCATATTCATAAGCGATACCGTCGCTCAAGCTGACCCCCGGCGCCCACAAAAGCTCTGCTTTTGTAAGCTTTAAAATCCGCTTGATCAAACTCGCGGACGGTGGCAGCAAAGACGCGCTTTCCTCCGCCATTCCGAGCGATTTTGCAATCTGCTCCGGGGTCTTTGTATAAAGAATCGACTCAAACGCAGAAAACTGCCCTGCCGTGATCGTATCCTGTTCGCCGCCGATTTTCTGCATAATATAAGAAATATAATCGTCCACAATGATAATATTTTGAATATCACGGCCTTTTAAATAAAGCCGCTTAAATGAGCCGAGCTGGTTGTCAATCAGCTCCTCTAAGAGCTGTTCATAGTTATTCGTACGCAGCTTCAGATCAACGAGCATATCCCGCATACGCAAAATACCAAGGCGGACATTCTGTGTCGTTACGAGACGTTCCTTATCAAACAGGGAAATCTGAATGCTTCCGCCACCGACATCCACAATTGCACAGCCCTTTTTGATTACCTCATCAAATTTTCCTCCGCGGGATGCGACCGCCTTATAATGTAAAAACCGCTGCTCCGAATTGCTCAATACCTCGACCTTCAGCCCTGTACGCAGTTTAATCTGTTCTATAACGATCATCGTATTTTCCGTCTCGCGGATTGCACTCGTGCCATATGCCTTATAGGAGTCCACCTTATAGGATTTCATGGTCACGGCAAACTCATTCAAAATAAGGCAAAGCTCATCCACACGCTCATGGCTGATTTTTCCTGTTAGATAAGTGTCCGTTCCAAGCTCGATCCGATGACGGATGTGATCGATCTCCCTCATCCCGTTCTTCGCGGAGAATTCAAAAATTTTCATCGCCAGCTCATACGAGCCCACATCAATCGCCGCAAATGTCTTTACCGCCATACCCACTCCTTCTCCTATTTTCCCAACAGGTAATCGATAAACTGCTGTGCGGTCCTGCCCGACAGTCCCCCGTGTGACAGTTCCCACTTATTTGCCTCCAAAAGCAGTTCCTCTTCGGGTATACGCACCTGATAACGCTCGGCAAGTACCTTCACGATATGAGCAAACTCCTTTTTATCCGGTGCACAGAAGAAAATAGAAACACCAAAACGCGATACTAAGGAAAGTTTCTCCTGTACCGTATCGCTGCTGTGCAAATCATCCCGACGCTCCTCCTTATCGGAAAACTTCTCCCGCACAAGATGCCGCCTGTTAGAGGTTGCATAAATCAGAATATTATCGGGTTTCTTTTCCAGACCCCCTTCGATAACCGCTTTTAGATATTTATACTCAATTTCAAAATCCTCAAACGATAAATCATCCATATAAATAATAAATTTGTAATTCCGATTTTTGATCTGTGAGATCACCTCATTTAAATCCTGAAATTGATGCTTATAAATTTCGATGATACGCAGTCCTCTGTCGTAATACTGATTCAAAATTCCCTTGATGCTGCTGGACTTTCCGGTGCCGGCATCCCCAAACAGCAGACAGTTATTGGCCCTCCTGCCGTTAATAAACGCCTCCGTATTGGCAATCAGCTTTTGCTTCGGAAGCTCATAGCCGACAAGATCCTCAAGATACACATGCGCAATATTGGTAATCGGCTTGATGCTGACCTCCTCACCGATATGCTCAATGCGAAACGCTTTATGTAAACCAAATTTACCGACGCCAAAATCCTTATAAAAGCCTGTCACGATTTTTTTAAACTCCACCGCATCCTGCGTGTCTGCAAGCTGCACACTCAAATCGCAGATCCGGTCGCGGATCCGTTTATTGAACATCTTGCTCTGCTCATCCACACTTCGGTACGAAAGGATCATCCCGACACAGTTCGTATGCAGCCTGGTATCCAACTGACTCATATCAAAATCAAAAAATTCTTTAAAAATGGTAAAGTCGTGTAATGCGATTTCATTGATGCTGCCTTCTACCTCTCCTCTGATTTCCGAGGCGGAGGAAAATGCATTTTCATTATTTGCAAGCAGATAGGTCAAATAGGCATGCCACAAATTTCCTTTGTAGCCGTGACTTCCGGCGAGCTCCACAAGGCGGTGCGTCACATCAAACAGCTTGTCGCGCATCTGCTCCTCAAGCGCCGCGCTTTTCACAGCACTGCTGTTTTTCGCAAGCCACGATACATCCTCCAGAATATCACCGTGTTTAAAATGTTTGTATAGAATCAATTCTTTTTCTCTCATGATCAGTTCCTGTTCTGTCCATCGTAATTAATAATTTCCGAGTATTTTTAAATATCTGGCTTCCTCCCGCAGGCCGGCCAACGCATTTTTCACTGCCATATCGGAAAGATTACCTTCAAAATCCACAAAAAACCGGTATTCCCAATTCCGGTCCTTAATCGGACGGCTCTCGATTTTCGTCATATTGAGCCCATTATAAATAAAATGAGAAAGAATATGATACAAGGACCCTGCGGCATGCGCAACTTCAAAGCAAATGCTGATTTTTCCGGCATCTTCCTTGTAAATCTTTCTGCCTGCCACGATAATAAAGCGTGTGGAATTTCCGCTTTCATCGCTGATATTTTCCTCCAGCACCGAAAGACCATACAATTTAGCCGCATATAAGCTCGCAATTGCCGCCTTGGACATATCCTGTTCATCCAGAATTCTTTTTGCCGCCATTGCGGTATTGGGACAGCTGATCTGCTGCCAGGAAGCGTTTTCTCTCAAGTACGCCGCACACTGCATGAGCGCCTGCGGATGGGAATAAACCTCCTTGATCTGTTCACTGTTACTCCCCCGCAAACCGAGCAGTGCATGGCTGATCCGGATAATCTGTTCTCCAACGATATAATTTTCAAATTCCACAAGCAGATCATAAATCTCATCTACAATACCTGCCGTCGAATTTTCAATCGGAAGTACTGCAAAATCCGCCCGCCCCTCCTCAATCGCAAACATGGCTTCGCGGAATGTATCGACATGGAAACTGTCCGAATCTTCTCCAAAATAAGTATCCATCGCCGCCTGAGAATAAGCACCCTCTGTCCCCTGAAAGACAATCCGCGGCTGTTCCTCACAAAGTGTTTTCACCGGAATAAAATTTGCTTTTTTTAACATCCCCTTTTCCTGCAGCATCTGATACTGCAGTTTTCGGCTGATCGCCATAATCTGACCGAACAGCTCCTCCACGCCTCTCGCATTAAAAGCATTGGATGCGAGTCCCTTGACCGCCGCTATCTTCTGCTCCTCCCGCTGCCTGTCCATCACAGGCTTTCCGCTGTCAATTTTATATTCCGCAACCTGCTCGCTGACACGCATCCGTTTTTCAAATAATGCAACCAGCTCTTCATCAAGCACGTCTAATTGTTTTCTCAATTCTGAAATATCCATTTTTCTCCAATCTTTTATTCTTTCCCATGTCATAATTATACCCTAACCAGTAAAGCAAATACAAGTAAAACGCAAGTAAAACACAACCTCCTGATAACATATTACTGTTCACTCCGTTCTCAGCAACACTTTGCGCATTACAAACTTTCTCACATTCTATTATACTGAGAAAAAGGGCGAAAATGAGCCATGCAAAAAAAAGTGCCGCCATCATTATTACTACTGCACTCCTTATTAATCGGCATTTTTGTCGGTGCTAAGCTGCTTGCGACAGTTCCTGATAATCCAGCCGACATGATTGGAAACAGTGCCGGTAATCTGAATAACCGCGGCCTGTTCTGCGGGAATGATCCAAAAGCTCTCCGATGACCGAGTTGATGCGTTCAACGTATATGGAAACCCTTTAATATTTTCTTGTCTTCTCCAGCTCATTCCTAAGCTGTCCCACTGTCTTGTTCAGTACCGGATGACGCAGAGCCGGAGCAATTTCCATCAGAGGAATCAATACAAAGTCCCGATTCTGCATGTCCACATGCGGAATGACAAGCTGCTCCGTATCAAGCACAAGCGCATCGTACATAATAATATCCAGATCCAGCACTCGAGGGCCCCATCGTACTGTATGCTCCCTTCCCGCTGCCTCTTCGATTTCATGAATCAGATCCAAAAGCTCCTCCGGCGTTAAAAGTGTCTTTAATTCAAGCATGCCGTTTAAAAATTTGTCCTGTTCAAGATATCCGTAAGGTTCTGTTTCCATAAATTTCGAGATACGCTCAACGTGTGTTTCAACACGCGCATCCAACGTCTGCACCGCCGCTTGTAAATGCGCTTCCCGCTCTCCCATATTCGAGCCGATTGAAACATAAACCGTATGCCATCCACGCGTTATTTTTACAGAAACCTCTTCTAAAGGAAGTCCGATCGGTGCCCATGGCTTTTTCATTTCCAGTTCCAACATTTTGATATGCTTGAAGTGCAACAGCAATTCCTGTGCCAAATGCTCTGCGGCGGCTTCGATCAGCTGATAGGTGCGTTCTTTCATAAACTCATCAATAAAGCGGCAGACCTGCCCATAATGCACCGACTTAGACAAATCATCGTCCATCCCCGCCTGTCTCGTATCCAAATAAAGCTGCAGGGATACCAGAAACTTCTGTCCAAGCTTGTTTTCCTCTTCAAAAACACCATGTTTTCCAAACAGTTCTAAGTTTTTAATACTAATACAATCCATACTTATACGCCTCCTGTCTTTTCTATTGTTTTGAGCATTCGAACCACCCGTTTATTTTCCTTCACATCATGTACTCTGACAAACGCATAGCCCGCCTGCACGGCTAATATCGTCGTGACAAGCGTCCCTTCCACGCGCTCCTGCTTTTGCAGGTCAAGTGCCAGTCCGATCACAGATTTCCGCGAGGTGCCAAGCAGCAGAGGCAGCCCCATTTTATGAAAATACTTCAGGTTATTGAGAACCAATAAGTTCTGCTCATAGGATTTCGCAAAGCCGATCCCCGGATCCAGAATCATACGTTCTCTTGCAATTCCGGCACCCAACGCAAGCGACACTGACTGCATCAGATCCTCACACACATCCGTCAGGAAATCTTCATAGACTGTATTTTTACGATTATGCATCAGACAGCAAGCCGCATTATGTCTTTTAATAACTCTCGCTATTTTATCATCATGCCGCAGACCCCAGATGTCATTCACAAGATCCGCTCCCGATTCAAGCGCCGCTTCAGCCACATTCCCCTTATAGGTATCAATTGAAACAGGAATGTCAAAACGGGACTTGATCTTTGCTATTACAGGTGTTACCCTTTTGATTTCTTCCTCGTCGCTGATCGGCGTGTAGCCGGGTCTCGTAGATTCGCCGCCCACATCGATGAGGTCGGCACCATCGGCAATCATCTGCTCCGCTCTGGCTAGTGCGGCCTCCACAGTCTGATAACAGCCTCCGTCTGAAAATGAATCAGGTGTCACATTTAAAATGCCGGCAATATAGGTCTCATTTTCTATATCAAATTCTTTTTTGCCTATTTTCATCATCTCATCCTCTAATAGTTAATCCGAAGCGTTCGTGTTCTAAGCGGCTTATTACATTTGTCCTTTGCCTCACAGCAGAAGCATTCACGTGACAGCTTATCCGCGCGGTACAACAGGCCGCTTAAATCCGCATTTTTTGCACTTTCTGGATTCCTGTGCCCGGCAATTGCCCGGATAATTTCCGAAATTTCCTGCTTGTTAAAAGAACATTCTTTCAAAATACCCTCCGCAATTTCGGCACTCGCCTGCTCATGCGGCACTCCGCTTTGATACTGTAATCCTCTGCCAATATCATGCAGCAGTGCAGCCGCATAAATCAGCTCCTTTTCCACAGGAATATCTTCCTCTTCCTTAATCAGCATTGCAATCCGCGCAACACTTAAGAAATGTCCCATCTGATGCTTACAAAACATCCTGCCCTGTTCCAACGCTTCAATTTCCGACAAATACGCCTGATATTTTTGATCACTCACAATCTGATCAACTCGTTCCACTCTTTTCACCTGCTCCTTTGAATAACAGTTTTATCGCCGTTTGCTTCAAGCACCAAGCATATGGAAAAATTCCGTCTTTAATTCCTTATCCTGTTCAAACACACCGCGCGTTATGACAGTCACCGTCCGGCTTCCCGGTTTTTTGATTCCGCGCATTGTCATGCACATATGCTCGGCCTCCAGCATTACCATAACTCCTTTCGGCTGTAAATATTCCATCAGCGCATCCGCGATCTGCGCAGTCAGTTTCTCCTGGATCTGCGGGCGTCTGGCAAATACATCCACCGTTCGCGCCAGCTTACTCAGGCCCACAACTCTTCCGTCCGGAACATAGGCTACATGGGCCTTCCCGTAAAATGGCATTAAATGATGCTCGCATGTGGAATAAAAAGTGATATCCTTTTCCAGGATCATCTCATTATTTTCCGCCCGGAACGTCTTTTCCAAATGTGTTTGCGCATCCCCTGTTAGTCCTCCGTAAATTTCCTCATACATTTTGGCAATGCGCTCCGGTGTCTCTTTTAAACCCTCGCGGGATATATCCTCGCCGATTCCCTCCAAAATGAGTCTGACGCCCTGTTCAATTTTCGTCCTGTCCATCCCTGCTGTCACTCCTGTTTTCCAGTTTTAATATTTTAACTAAAGAGAATAAGTAGGAAAGAGAACCAAATGCCACAATGACCGGACGCTGCGCTTTTAAGTTCTCCGCCTTTGCAAGGCTCATTCCCACTGCCTCATGCAGACTTCCCGCAGCTTCTGTGCTGGAGTTATATCTTAGAACCGTATCCTTCAATGCCGCGGCTGATAAAGCGCGTTCCGAGTCCGGTGTCTGCACGGTAATGATATATTGGGCCATACCAGCTGTTATTTTACATATTCTCTCATAGTCTTTATCCTTGAAAATACCCATAATAAAAATCAGCGGACGACCGCCGAAATAAATCCGCAGCGATTCCGCAAGTCTTGCCGCCGCATCGGGATTGTGCGCGCCGTCAACAAGAAATTGAGGTTCGTTCAGAACCTGCTCCATCCGAAAGGGCCATCGCGCACTTTGCATTCCCGCCCGGATGCAGGCGGCCGAAATTCCAATTCCAACATTCCTCAAACACCAAAACGCCTCAATCGCCAGCGCCGCATTCATGATCTGATGTGTTCCGCCAAGAGCAATCTGAATGCCCACAAATTGAGAGTAAGAAAATCGTTGACAGGGAAACCCATATCTCACATCATAGAGCTTTTCTGCCTCAGCAATATGCAGTTCCGCATTCACTTCTCTGCATTTCTCTCTAATAACGCTCGTTATCGATCGGCCGTTTTCCATCATAACAACCGGAATATGCGGCTTAATGATCCCTGCCTTTTGCGCCGCAATTTTTTCCGGCGTACTGCCGAGCAAAGCACAATGATCCATGCTGATCGAGGTGATGACAGCCAAAATTGTTGTCCTGACAATATTCGTCGCATCCTGTGCTCCGCCAAGTCCTGTTTCCAGTACAACAATATCGCAGTTGCTTTTTTTAAAGTAACAGAAGGCTAACGCAGTTTCCAATTCATACAAGGTAGGCTGCTCTTTTCCTGCCTCCTGCATTTGCAGGACGGCCTGCCGAAGCACCCCAACACACTCTGCATATTGACTTTTGCTGATCATCCTGCCGTCTATTTGAAATGGTTCCCTGAGATCCATCACCGCAGGAGAAGAATAACTTCCGGTTTTATAGCCGGCCTGACGCAAAACGGATCCAATATATGTGAGCACGGAGCCTTTGCCGTTTGTTCCGGCAATATGGACAAATTGAAGCGCGTCCTGAGGATCGCCGAGCACCCGCATCAATTCCCGCATACGCTCAAGACCCAACCTGCTTCCGAATTTACGTGCGTCCTCCATATATTGAACCGCATCCTCAAATTTCATCCTCTGCTCCTCTTAACTCATCACTTGTGCTCTGTTTATCATATAACAACTTCTTAAAATTTACAACAAAGGAATGACTGCGAAATTGTGCATTTTTAACAGTTCATTACAGGATGAACCGCAATGTTCATTTTTACTGATATGTATATTTTTTTTTCTTTTTCAAATACTATTCACATGAAAAAAATATTAAAATGCGTATTGCTGTGCGGGGTATTGGGCTGGTGCCTCGAAATCATATTCACAGCCTTTGATTCATTCAGACGGCGTGAGTGGAAACTGCGGGGTATCACTTCAATTTGGATGTTTCCGATTTACGGACTCGGCATTTTGATCCTGCCGCTCTCCGGACTTTTAAAAAATAAAACAGTATGGCTGCGAGGTGCAATTTATATGGCGGCAATCTATCTCGTAGAATTTCTAAGCGGCCTTTTTTTGAAAAAAAGAGGTGCCTGTCCATGGGATTACAGTCGTGCCAAGCTGAATATTCTCGGCATCGTTCGTCTGGACTATGCCCCCTGTTGGTTCATTACGGGACTTCTTTTTGAAATGCTTTTGAAAAAAATAAAATAATGCATCAGGCTTGATTGTCTGATGCATTATTGAATATGCATTCCGCCGCCTGCAATCTCTCTACTGCAAATCGGAATCGTCAATTTCCGCTATTCCTTCCGTCAGGTTCAATGTATTTAACGTCCTTCTCTTTTTACGCATTTCCTCGGAAACCTGCAGGATAAAATTCTTTATTACCTTAGAATTTTTGATATGTTCAAGCCGGAGCACCTGATCCGTCACGTCCCCTGTGTAGCAGATCACAGTTCCAAGTCCTGCAATCCTCTCAAAAAGTGTCGTCTCCAGTTTCACATCCAAAACTTTGTACATATAGCAGGCATCCTCGACGGTCTTCAGCAAGCCTCTGTTAATCGTCAGCATTTCCTCTTCAATTGTATACTTCGTGAATGTAAACGGAAGACCTAAAAAGACCCATCGCTTTCTCTCAATAAATTTCATCCCGTTCCCTTTCCGGCATAATCAGCCTTTGTCCTATATGGATAGTATAAAACATTTAAGTAATTATTGCAAAACATTCTTGAATATATTATACTGTATAAAGTGAAAAATGAGAGGTGCTTTTATGCAGATGTCAATTCATAGATTTAGAGGTTTTGCAGATTTTTTTTATATCTCTGATGTTGCTTCATCAGAGAAGTTGCACCTTTCAAAAAATGAAGTATTTTATTTTAAACGGAGATAGCTATTATCTTCGTTTTTTTATTTCATAGGAAAGACCTTGTTACACTTCACTTGTAAAGTGTTGATTTCCTATGAAATAAAAGCTGTGCTGCCAGAGTATTTAGCCGCGAAACTAGGCGAAACACACTTTTGTTCTTTCACAATTCTGCACGAGAAATGAAAATAAAAGAAAAGAGGAAAACAACATGAGACATTTAATGAGTCCGTTGGATTTTACGGTAGAGGAGCTGGATCAACTTCTCGATCTTGCCGGAGACATCCAAGACAATCCGAAAAAGTATGCTCACATCTGTGACGGTAAAATACTTGCAACGTGCTTTTACGAACCAAGCACAAGAACACGCCTGAGCTTCGAATCGGCTATGATGCGTTTGGGCGGGAAGGTTCTAGGTTTTGCCTCCGCAGATTCCTCTTCCGCCGCAAAGGGAGAAAGTGTTTCTGATACGATCCGCATGATTTCCTGCTATGCGGATATCTGCGCGATGCGCCATCCAAAGGAGGGGGCTCCGATGGTTGCCTCTTCAAAAGCCTCCATTCCGGTGATCAATGCCGGCGACGGCGGACACCAGCATCCGACACAGACACTGACCGATCTGCTCACTATCCGCTCTTTAAAGGGACACCTGGACCATTTGACAATCGGGCTTTGCGGCGACCTCAAATTCGGCCGCACCGTTCATTCACTGATCAACGCGCTCATCCGTTATCCCGGCGTCTCATTCATTTTTATCTCGCCGGAGGAACTTCGTATTCCCGATTATATTCGGGAGGATGTGCTGGGAAAAAATCAGATACCGTTTAAAGAGGTAATCCGCCTGGAGAATGTCATGCCTGAACTGGATCTTCTTTATATGACCCGCGTACAAAAGGAACGTTTCTTCAATGAAGAGGATTATGTCCGCCTGAAGGATTTTTACATACTGGATAAAGAAAAAATGGAGCTGGCACGTAAGGAGATGCTCATTCTTCACCCGCTTCCGCGCGTTAACGAAATTTCCGTGGAGGTGGATGATGATCCCCGTGCAGTTTATTTTAAACAGGTAAAGTTCGGGGTTTATGTTCGAATGGCTCTGATCCTGACACTGCTTGATCTGGTGCCACTTGGCTGAAGCGTCATCTCCGCCGTAAATTCTGGATTCATTTAATATAATATAGAAGGAGGAAATAACATGTTAAATGTAGGAAAAATCGAAGAAGGCTTTGTGCTGGATCATATCCATGCCGGCAAAAGTCTGTCTATCTATCATGATCTGAAATTAGACGAGCTTGATTGTACCGTAGCAATTATTAAAAATGCAAAGAGCAGTAAAATGGGAAAGAAGGATATTTTAAAGGTCGAGTGCGACATCGACATGCTCGATCTGGACATCCTCGGCTTCATTGACCACAACATCACAATCAATGTCATCAAGGACGGCGAGATCGTTCAGAAAAAAGATCTGGTTCTTCCTAAGGAAATCCGCAGCGTCATCAAATGTAAAAATCCCCGCTGCATCACTTCCATTGAGCAGGAACTGACGCACATCTTTGTATTGACTGATGCAGAAAGGGAAATATACCGCTGTAAATACTGTGAGGAGCAGTATAACGGACACGGACTGTAAAGATCGGAAAGCAAAGAATATACAAGGCATTCTTAGCCTTGTATATTCTTTGCCAATGCTGGTACTTATTTGTTTTTACAATTAAGGCCGCACCTGACCGGTACCATATATCTTATATTTAATCGAGGTAAGCTCTTTCAGGCCCATAGGTCCTCTCGCGTGCATCTTCTGTGTACTGATGCCGATTTCGGCACCGAAGCCGAATTCAAAGCCATCTGTATAACGGGTGGAGGCATTTACATAAACCGCCGCCGCATCCACACTATTTAAAAACAGTTCGGCATTTTCCATGTCATTTGTAATGATTGCCTCAGAATGGTGCGTCGAATACCGGTTGATATGCGCGACAGCCTCTTCTACATCCGAAACAATCTGCAAAGAAATGATGGCATCTAAATATTCGGTTCCCCAATCCTCTTCTGTCGCGTGCTTCATGCCGGGGCAGTCCTTTCCGCAAATGGAGAATACCTTTTCACCCGCGCGGATCTCTATCTGCTTTCCTGTCAGGCGCTCATATATTGCCGGAATTGCTCTGTCCGAAATTTTTTCATGAACAAGCAGCGATTCGCATGCATTGCAGACACCCATTCGCTGCGTCTTCGCGTTATCAATAATCTCTACCGCCATATTAAGATCTGCCGTCTCATCCACAAAGATATGGCAATTGCCCGTACCGGTCTCAATCACGGGAATCGTCGCATTTTCAAGCACGGAACGGATCAGACCTGCACCGCCGCGCGGAATCAGCAAATCGACGTATGCGTTCAACTTCATAAACTCAGTCGCAATTCTCCTGTCCGTATCTTCTATCAAAAGCAGCGCATCCTGCGGAAGTCCGGCATTATATAATGCCTCCCGCATTACCCGTACAATGGCAATATTCGAATGGATCGCATCGGTTCCGCCACGCAGAATCACGGCATTACCCGATTTAAAACAAAGCCCGAACGCGTCCGCCGTCACATTTGGCCTGGACTCGTAAATAATGCCGAGCACTCCCATGGGCACGCGCACCTTTTTAATTAATAATCCGTTCGGCCTCCGATTTTCGCTCAAAACCTCTCCGATCGGATCGGGAAGCTCTGCGACCTGTCTTAACCCCTCCGCCATCCCGCAAAGCCTGTCGTGGCTCAATTTAAGCCGATCAATCATGGCCTCAGATATTCCGGCCTTCACCGCGCCCTCCACATCGATCGCATTTTCCTGCATGATCAGCGCTTCTTCCTTAAGCAGCGCTTTTGCCGCCTCTAAAAGCCCTTCATTTTTCTGCTGTTCTGTCAGCAGATTCATTGCCTGTGCAGCGGCTTTTGCCCGCTTTCCAAGTTCATTTAAATATTCCATTGTTTTTGCCTCCGGTACAAATTACTTCTCTTTAAGTATTTACTTCACAGACCACTCCATGGAATGATCAATGAAGCAGAAAAACAGGAGCGGAACGATAAGCCGGGTTCTGTTGGGACATCAAGATGTCCCCGACAATCATCTATCTGGTACTGCCGTTGCCGGCAGACTCAAGCGACCCACCTGAAAGCACGGCGGGCAGCCGTATCGCTTTCTATTCGGTCTTGCTTCGGATGGGGTTTACATGTGCCCTCTTTGTTACCAAAGAGGCGGTAGTCTCTTACACTGCCCTTCCACCCTTACCTGCCAAAAGCAGGCGGTATATTTCTGTTGCACTGGCCTTGGAGTCACCTCCACCGGACGTTATCCGGCACCCTGCCCTATGAAGCCCGGACTTTCCTCGGCTGCGGCCTTTCGGCACCTGCAGCCGCGATTGTCTGTTCCACTCCTGTTCTACTCATCTCTGTCTTATACGTGAAAAATACTTCCTCCCACAAATTCCCGCAAAATTGAATTATTCGGAAGGTTCTCACTCGTCACGCCGAGAAAATAATCTAAAAATTTAAGCAGCCGTTTCGCTTCCTGATATTCCGGATCACTTTTATCAATATGAAAAAGCAGCGGCTCCGCAAACTGCTTCAATACGGAAAGCTCATAGACCAACGCGGAATTAAACATCGCATCCGAGGATTCCTGATAGGGGAAAATATTTTCCTCCTCCCCCCTCCTGACCGACTGCCACATGGAAAGCGTCTTTTGTGCGGACGCGCCTCTCGTACGATAGTCCCGTACCATTCTGCGGATCAGCCTTCCGTCCGTCGTCGAAATCCGGTTATGCTCATCGACATTAAGTGAGGTCAGCGCACTGATATAAATCTTATACTTGCTCTCTGCCGGAAGCGAATAGGACATTTGTTCATTCAAACCATGAATGCCTTCAATAACGAGTACATCCTCCGTTCCGAGTGTTTTATAATTTCCGCGGTACTCCCTCTTTCCCGTCTTAAAATTAAATGAAGGCAGCTCGACAGTCTTTCCCGCAAGCAGCTCACACATATCTCTGTTAAAGCCCTCAACATCGATCGCCCCAAGACATTCAAAATTATAATCTCCATTTTCATCTCTCGGCGTTTTTTCGCGCTCCACAAAATAATCGTCTACCGCAATCGGGTGGGGCTTCAGTCCGTGCGCCAGAAGCTGGATAGACAGTCGATGAGAAAAAGTGGTTTTCCCCGAGGAAGACGGTCCGGCGATCATAACAAACTTTTTACTGGCTTTTTTCACAATGTCTGCCGCTATTTCGGAAATCTTACTCTCCTGCAGCGCCTCCTGTACAAGAATCAGCTCCTGCAGGCCCCCTTCACATATGCGGTCATTCAAAGCACCAACCGTGTCAATGCCTATCTTTTCACCCCACTCATTTGTTTCCTTCATCGTCTGATACAGCTTATGCTGCGGTTCGAACGGCGGTATTTCCTCCGGGTTTTTCCTCGTAGGAAGCTGCAGCACGAAGCCGGAATCATAGAGAAACAGCTCATAATGCTTAATATAGCCTGTGCTTGGCACCATATATCCATAATAATAATCCTGAAAATCACCAATGCTGTAAACATTGACCTTAGAAGCACGGCGGTATTTAAACAGGCGCTCTTTGTCCGTCATCCCGCGCTCCCTGAAAATCTGAATCGCGTCATCCACGGAATAGGATGTTTTCCAAATCGGAATATCTTCCAAAACCATGTCGTCCATTCTCTGCTTCACACAATCAAGAAATGCCTGATCAATCGTGAAATCACCGGAAGCATTACAGAAAATGCCCTTGCTGACAGAATACTCCACCTTGATTTTATTAAGCCTTTCTTCCCCAATCACATCATGTATCGCTTTTATCAGCAAAAGGCAGACACTTCGGCGATAGGTCTTAAAGCCCGTTCTGTCCTTAACAGTCTTGAACTCAAGCGTACAATCCCTGTTCAATCTTTTATGAAGTTCATTCAGCTTTCCGTTTATGGAAACAAGCACGATCTGCGCATCATAATCGCTCTGGTATTCCTTTACGATTTCTTCGTATGCGATTCCGGTTTTGTATTCTCTGACCACATCGCCGATCGTTACCTTCACTGTTTTTTTTTCCATGTTTCCTCCCACTTAAGATAAGATGATTCATTTGCTCAATCAGCAGATTACAAACGGCGGTTTCATACCATGTGTAAATACTGTCAGATCCGTAAATTCTCTTTTTAAAAATTCCTTCATATAGGGAACGAAAATCTTTTCAATCCCGAAATGTCCGGCATCAATCACCTGCAAGCCCTGCGCATTTGCATCGATTCCTTCATGATGGTCAATATCCCCCGTAATGAAAACATCCGCGCCGGCATCAATCGCATTTTGGATCATACTCTTTCCGGAACCCGGACAAATAGCAGCCGTCTCAATCATCGTCTCCATATCTCCAAACACTTTTACCTGTTCTATATGAAAGCATTTCTTTATATATTCCGCACATTCCGCCAAATTCATAATATGGGGCAGTTTTCCTACCCTGCCGAAGCCCTCACTCGCAATGTCATCCGAAAAAGTGACGTCAAGCACTTCCCGCTTTCTTAAACCAATTTCATCTGCCGCCGCATCTGCCATGCCCATCACGTCAAAATTAGTATGCATCGCATAATAGGCGACATCATGCCTCGCAAGGCGCAGTACCCTGCGTCCGATGAAATGCTCTGAATTCATCTTTTTTAACGGAGAAAAAATGAGCGGGTGATGTGTTAAAAGCAAATCTGCCTGCAGCTCGATTGCATTTTGGACAACTTCATCAGTTGCATCAAGTGCAATGTACACCTTCCTGACCTCTTTTTCCTTTCTGCCCACGAGAAGCCCTACATTATCCCAATCCGCAGCATAGGATGGCGGCGACAGCTCTTCGAGCTTTGCAATTATTTCATGACATTTCATTCGGCTTCTCCTTTCTAGTTCAGCTCTCTTACAAGTTCCATCAGATTTTCGGCATCCAGCAGCGAAAGCGCTTCCTTCACAAGTCTCAGTTCCTCCTCTACTTCTGTAAGTCTCATCCGCACCCGCTCAGTCGGATCCTGACATGCCAGTTCCTGATAAAGTCTCGCGTGATACTGTTTTTCTTGAAGAAGTAACTGATGAAGCACCGGATTCTCTTCATGAAGAAGAATTTTTCCATATTTGTAGTAGATTTCTTTTTCCAGATGCATCTCCCCATGGACAGCCTTCATCATCGGATAATACTTTTCATCCTCATATACGATTGACTCCGAAACAATTCGATAATGTGCTTCCTCGAGAAAATGCCTGACCTTTGCGACCTCCGACTGCGGCTGTAAAATGATCTCCCGTACCCGATCGCAGACTGCTTTTCCTTCCGTCAAAATGCGGATCATCAAACGGCCGCCCATCCCGGCCATGATGAGGCAGTCCGCCTCACCGGGTGTGATTTGTGCCAGTCCGTCCGAAAGCCTTGTCTCGATATATGTAGAAAGTCCCGCATCCCGGATATGTTCCTTTGCCCGCCTAAGAGGACTCTGATTGATATCCGTCGCTATGATATGCGCCGCGAGCTTCTTTTCCGTTAAATACATGGACAGATAGCCATGATCACAGCCGATATCCGCCACACGAAGTCCAGGTGTCACAAGCTCCGCCACATTTTGCAGCCGTTCAGAAAGTATCGTCATTTATTTCACCGGCCTTATACTAATCCAGATAATCCTTGAGCTTTCTGCTTCTGCTCGGATGTCTCAGCTTTCTTAACGCCTTTGCTTCAATCTGTCGGATTCGCTCACGTGTCACGTTGAATTCCTTGCCTACCTCCTCCAGCGTGCGTGCGCGTCCGTCATCCAGTCCGAAACGAAGACGCAGCACCTTCTGCTCCCGCTCCGTCAATGTGCTGAGCACCTCGACAAGCTGTTCCTTTAGCAGTGTAAAGGCCGCGGCATCGGCCGGTACCGGTACGTTGTCGTCCTGAATAAAATCACCGAGGTGGCTGTCCTCTTCTTCACCGATCGGCGTTTCCAAGGAAACCGGCTCCTGCGAAATTTTTAAAATTTCGCGAACACGCTCTACCGGAAGGTTCATCTCCACGGCAATTTCCTCCGGGGTCGGTTCCCTGCCTAGCTCCTGCAGCAATTGCCTGCTGACACGAATTAATTTATTGATCGTTTCCACCATATGCACAGGGATTCGAATCGTTCTGGCCTGATCCGCGATCGCTCGCGTGATCGCCTGACGAATCCACCATGTCGCATAGGTACTGAATTTATAACCTTTTCTGTAGTCAAATTTTTCTACGGCCTTGATTAAACCGAGATTTCCTTCCTGAATAAGGTCCAGAAACAGCATTCCTCGTCCGACATAACGCTTCGCAATACTGACAACAAGACGCAGATTCGCTTCCGCAAGGCGCTTCTTTGCCTCTGCGTCACCCATCTCCATTTTCTTTGCCAATTCAATTTCCTCGTCAGCATTTAAAAGCGGCACCTTGCCGATTTCCTTTAAATACATTCTCACGGGATCCTCGATACTGACACCGTCCGGCACGGAAAGATCAATACTCTCCACATCGACCTCATCTTCCTCCGTCAGGATAATTTCCTCATCCTCATCATCATCCTCTGTCATTCTGAGTACATCGATGCCGTTTTGCTCCAGAAATTCAAAGATGCGCTCGTAATGCTCCTCCGATAATTCCATATCGGAAAAGCATTCCGTGATTTCCTGGTTTTCCAAAACATTTTTTCTCTTTTTGGCAATGTCTAGCAATTCTTTCAGCTTCTCCTCAAACCTTGCCTGTGTGTTCTCATCCATTGTCGTAAAAACCTCCATATTTGTTTTCCTATTGCTGATTCATTGCATATCTTTTACCTTAATCAAGAGAAATATGCAATTTGTTCAATTCTTCAATTCTCTTACGGTTCTCAATCATGCGCGTCAGCCCGTCCATGCTGTCCGCAGAAACCTCTTTTGCATTCTTCTCGAGGCTGTTCGTTTTGATCTTGATCAGCAGCTCGCGCAATGCTTTTTCCCGCTCTGTTTTAGACTCTACTTCCTCCAGCTTCGTATTAAACAGGGAGGCCACTTCTCTCTGTTCCTCCTCGTTCGTAAAACAGCTCACGATTCTTGCCGGATTCAGCATCTGCTCCTCGAGCTGCACAAACAGCATATCAGCCACCCTTTGGTAGATCTCTTCCGTAAAGTCCGAAATGATAATGTACTTTTTGATTAGGGGATAAACCTGCGGCTCCTCTGTCAGCCAGGTCAGCAGCAACCGCTGTGCCTTTAAATTTCCTTCCTCCGGACTTTTCTTGCTGTTAATACCGGATTTCGGTCTTTCATACTGCTTAATTCCCTCGCCCTGCATCGCATATTTTACAACGAGCTTCCGCAGTCCATCAAAGCTCATATGATAGTGAGCGGCAATTCCTTCTATATAATTGTCGCGTTCAATGTCCTCTGTAAAGCGCAGCAGCTTCTGAGCCACCTGCGCGCTGAATTTTGTTTTGCTTTCCGGATCGTTTAAATTGTAATCCGCCTCTAACATCCGAATTTCAAAATAAAAGCTGTTCTCCGCCTCCCCAATCCGTTCCTCAAATGCAGCAGCCCCCATATTTTTGATAAACTCATCCGGATCCTTATAAGGACGCATATTGATGATTTTGGCGGTTAGCCCGGCTTCCTTTAAAATTGGAATTGCCCGCAGTGCCGCCTTCACCCCTGCTCCGTCGCTGTCATACGTCAGCAGCACCTCTTCGGTATACCTCCGCAGCAGATTAGCCTGTCCAGACGTAAATGCCGTCCCCAGAGAGGCAACCGCCTGATTAAAACCCGCCTGATGCAGTGCAATGACGTCCATATAGCCCTCACACAAAATTATATTTTTCTTGCGCGAGGTGCGCGCATGGTTCAAGCCATAGAGATTCCTCCCCTTATCAAAAACGGCTGTTTCCGGTGAATTCAGATATTTCGGTTCTCCCGTACCCATTACCCTGCCGCCGAAGCCGATGATTCGGTGATTGACATCCATAATCGGAAATATAACACGGTTCCAAAACTTGTCCATCATGCCGTGCCGTTCATCCACATTGAAAATGCCGCACTGGCGCAGCAGTTCGTCCTGATAGCCCTTGCTGCGCAGGTACTGATAAATCGTATCTTTTCCTGTTTTTGCAAAACCTAACCCAAATTTCTTAATTGTTTCTTCTAAAAGCCCTCTGCCGGTCAGATAAGAGTATGCCGCCCTGCCGCTCTCGGTCCTCAATTGGTAATAATAATATTTGCCGGCCTCCCGGTTTACCTCAAGAACCCTGGCCTTCAAGTCATCCTTTTTCCTTGCTTCCTCGGAATAGCTGATTTCCGGAAGACTCATACCCGCCCGATCCGCAAGAAATTTCAGTGCCTCGGCAAATGTATAATTTTCATATTCCATAATAAATGTCAGAACATTACCTCCCGCGCCGCAGCCGAAACAGTAATACATCTGTTTTGTGGCGCTTACGGAAAAGGACGGGGATTTTTCATTATGAAAGGGACAAAGTCCGAAATAATTACTGCCCTTTTTTTGAAGCCGCACATAGGAGGAAATCACTTCCACAATATCGCTGCGTGTGCGCACTTCCTCAACAAGCTCGTCAGGATAATACATTTGATAACCTCTTTTACTAATCCTTCCACGAATCGGGAAGATAGATATCGTTAAATACCCCTATGGCAAACCGATCCGACATTGCGGAAACATAGTCACAGGTGACCCGTTCCCTGCTCTCTCCGCTCTCCTGCATGAGATTCAGATATTCCTTCGGCAGCCGCTCGTAATGCTCCAGATAATACTGATAGAGTGCCTCTACAAGCCGTTCCGCCTTGCCTTCCTCTCCCTTTGCCTTTGGATTCTGGTATACATTTTCAAACATAAACTTGCGCAGCTCCTGCATGGCTTGTCCGATTTCCCCGGACATACAGATATCATCCCTGTCTGCGCTTTCCGTAATAATATCATGAATAAAACGATCCAATCGCTGCGTAGTCGTAAATCCCAGTGTCCCTCTCAGTTCCTTTGGAATATCCTCTTCACATAGGATCCTGCCGCGGATGGCATCGTCCATATCGTGATGAATATACGCAATTTTATCCGAAAGACGCACAATTTTTCCTTCCAGCGTGGCAGGCATGCATGACGTCTGATGATTCAAAATCCCGTCACGAACCTCGACTGTTAAATTGAGGCCCTTTCCATCCTTTTCCAGTACCTCAACCACCCGGATGCTCTGCTCATTATGCCGAAAACCAAACGGACAGACCCTGTTTAACGCCCGTTCCCCCGCATGGCCGAACGGTGTATGCCCCAGATCATGTCCAAGCGCAATTGCCTCGACCAAATCCTCATTCAAGCGAAGGGCCTTTGCGATCGTTCTGGCATTCTGGGATACTTCCAGCGTATGTGTCAGGCGTGTCCGGTAATGATCACCCTCCGGTGTCAGAAACACCTGCGTCTTATCCTTCAGGCGTCTGAATGACTTACTATGTAGGATCCGGTCCCTGTCCCTCTGATAGACCGGACGGATATCACACTGTTCCTCTTCCACATCCCTGCCTCTGGAATTCATGCTCAGGGAAGCATAAGGACTCAAATATTCACTTTCCCGTTTTTCAAGCCCTTCCCGAATCGTCATTCATTTCACCGCCTAACTGCCGATACTTATTTCTGTTTACCATCTGTAACGAACAAATGCTGCCGTTTCTTTCACCGCAAACAGCTGCCTATTTTATATATTCTACACACAGCATGAAATTCCTTTTTCTTAACGGCAGATTTCATAAATAAAGTCCGCAGCATCGCGGATCGCATCAAAGGAACGCTTAAACGGCGCCATCTGGAACACATGCCACATTCCGTCATATTCCTCCAGCCTTACGAGTACTTTATCCGTAAGCAGTTTTTCATAGAGCCTTTTGGAATCATCCAGCAGAATTTCATTTTCACCGACTTGAATATAAATTGGAGGAAAGCCTGTAAAATCGGCAAACAGCGGTGACAGCCCAATATCTTCAAGTTTCATTCCCCGGGCGTAGCAGCCAATCATTTTTTCCATATAATTTTTTTCAAGCACCGGATCAATTTCTGCCTTTTCCCGGTGGGAAGCACCCGACGAGGTCATATCCGTCCACGGAGAAAACAGGACAAGCGCCTTTGGCAGCCGCCGCTTTTGTTCTCTAAGGGTAAGTACAAGCTCCAGCGCCAGATTGCCTCCCGCCGAATCCCCGATCACGATCACATCCTCCGCACCTACACCCTGTTGCATAAAATAATCCCAAATTAATTTTGCATCCTCAATCGCCGCGGGATAAGGATGTTCCGGCGCAAGACGGTAATTGAATGCAATGACCGGAAGCCCAGTCGCAACAGCAAGCTTAGCCGTAACGCTGCGCGCATACCGGCAGCTTCCCGTCACATAGCCGCCTCCGTGACAATACAAAATCATCCGCCTCGTACTGCCGGGATGACGGTGTCTCGTCCATTCCGCATCAAGTTTATCGATTTTGACCTGCTCAAACTCAATCGCCGGATGTGTACCAAACAGCGCACCAAAATTGTCCTGCGAATGGCGCTGTTTATTCAAATCCGCATTTTCCACAACGCTGTGCATCTTCTTGATCGTCGCCATCAGCTTCTGATTGCTCCGGTCCGTATTTTTATCCTCCGGCTGCACGTTTCTGTTTCCAAGCCTGTCAAATTTCACGTTCAAGAATGCCATTAATATCTCCTTTTTTATTTCTTTGTAATTTTTTTATCTTTCTGATCGTTCTATTATTGAAATGGCCTACTTATCTTATCACAAAATGCGCCTGTTATACAACCAGCACTTGATAATCGGCGGGCCTGCGTAGTATACTATAACAATAAATAATGTGACTATCGGAAAGGATTTCCCATGCCTAAAGCCAGCACTCACCGCGCCACCTGGTATAAACTGGATTTGTCTGCCAATGTCTATCCTACACTGCAGCGGCGTAATTTTTCTTCCGTATACCGACTTTCCATCCTGTTAAAGGAAGAGATTGATCCGATTCTTTTGCAAAAAGCAGTCGATTTGGCTCTTCCTCGCTTCCCTTCTTTTAAGGTTGCGCTGCGCAGGGGAGTATTCTGGCGTTATCTGGAGCCAAATAACCGACCCGGCCCCTTTGTGGAAGAGGATATTATTAATCCCTGTATGCCGATCGATTTCAAGGCAAATAACCGGTATTTGATTCGGATCTACTATTACGGCTGCCGCATAGCGCTTGAAGCGCACCACTCACTCGCAGACGGCAGCGGCGGCATGTACCTGCTGCAAACGATCACTGCGGTTTATCTGCGTCTGTGCGGTTATACTATTTCCAATGAGGGGTATGTATTGGACATTGGCGAGGAACCGGATCCGAGTGAATTGGAGGATTCCTATCTAAAATATGCCAATTCCAAAGTTCGCCGGTCAAGGTCGCAGGAAAAAGCCTACCGCGTTCACGGCACAAGGGAAAAGTTTTATACGCTGAATATCATTTGTGGTATTATGTCAACCAGTCAGGTTATCGCCGCGGCAAAAAAGAACGGTGCTTCACTCACAGAATATCTGAATTCCGTTCTGCTCTATGCGCTGCTTGAAAAACAAAAACAGGAGCGGCCTTACAGGGAGCGCCCTGTAAAGCTTGCTATGCCGGTCAATCTGCGTCGTTTTTTCCCTTCAAAAACGCTGCGTAATTTTATCACAATGGTTTATCCGGCGATCGATCCCCGGCTTGGTGATTACACATTTGAAGAGATTCTCGTGCAGGTGCACCACTATATGCGTTACTATATTAACCCAAAATTTCTGAACGGGGATATTACAACAAATGTCGCAACACAGCAAAATCCCATCGGAAGAGTCATTCCGCTGTTTTTAAAAGATTTTATAATCAAGCAGTTTTATACCCGGGTGCAGGACCGCCAGTCCTCCGCCGGACTGACAAATATGGGTAGCCTTCCTGTCCCAAAAGACATGGAGCCATATGTCGATCGATTTGATATTTATATGGGACAACCCTTTTCCGCAAGAACCAATTGTGCCATAGCAAGTTATAAGGATATTCTCACGATCAATTTCGCAAGCAGCATCATCGAGACGGATGTGGAGGAGCTTTTTTTCAGGAAGCTGGTTCGGGATGGTATTCACGTAAAAATCGAATCTAATAGAAATATGGAGGAACTATAACGATGTCCTATTGTGTTTATTGTGGTGTAGAATTAGACAATACAGCGCAGACCTGCCCGCTCTGCAATACGCCGGTCCTTAATCCAAGGCAGCCTGCGGACAAGGAATTCAGGAGGCCTTTTCCTCAAAAGCGCGGCCAGGTTGAGCGCGTCAAGCATTCCGATCTTGCACTCCTAATATCCACCGTGCTTGCCTCCACAGCTTTTTCCTGCGGAATGCTCAACATGTTCGTATATAAATCGACCAACTGGTCGCTTTATATTATCGCAGCCTGCGTTTTGATCTGGGTGTTTTTCATTCCTGTCATGCTCTATACAAAGCTGTCCGTCTATCTCTCCATCATTTTTGATATGCTTGCGGTCAGCTTCTATCTATTTGTGATTGCCTACCAATTTCCAGGAAACGGCTGGTTTCTGTGGATGGCCGTCCCAATCATGGGCCTTTTTGCAGTGCTTCTCCTGCTCTTTACCTTCTTGCAGCGGAATTTCAAGACTTCCATTCTGGCAACCGCCATTTATTTATTTTCCGGGATATCGATCTTTTGTATTGGTCTGGAGCTTATTATCAGAAATTATCTGTCTTCCAAGCTGCAGCTCACCTGGTCCTCCGTGGTTTTCGTATGCTGCACGGTTATCATCACCGCCCTGCTCACAATAATTACCCGCAGCCGCCTGCGTGAAGCGGTCCGGCGGAGAATGCATATGTGATATTAGCCATAAAGTATTGTGAATATGAGAATAGACTCCTTGTTCTAGTTTTCGTATAAGGAAGCTATCTCATGTACTCTGCGCTTCATTTCTGTACGGATATGTAACGGCTCTAAACACTCGCATTTATCCCCCAAACCGAAAAG
>JASGGU010000025.1:0-44668 GCA_047602645.1 Lachnospiraceae bacterium
CTCTCTGCCCGCCGGAGGGTGATGCGGGCAGAGAGGAATTCCGGCTTTTAAGCTGCCCGACGGATCGAGGAATTTCGCTCCCTCCTCAGTCAGGGTACCGGCATTCTGTCCGGCAAGCAGCGCTTTCGGAAGGATTTCCTTAAGCTTCCACGGGAAGTCATACGAAGCGACAAGCCCGTCAAACTGCTCCACCATCTTTTCGTGATAGTCTTTTGTATTGGCATCTACCGGAAACATACCTGCAACATCACCGATTCCCAGCACCTTCTCACCTGTGAGCACGTAATGGACATAGGCCTCGAGCGTAGCGATATAAGCAATATCCTTTACATGCGGCTCTTTATTCAAAATTGCCTGATACAGATGTGCGATACTAAAGCGCTGCGGAATATGGAACAGGAACAGCGAGGAAAGCTCCTCGGAAGCCTTTTCCGTGATGTTGTTGCGCCATGTCCGAAACGGAACAAGCAGGTTATCATCCTTGTCAAACGGCATATAACCATGCATCATCGCACTGATGCCGATCGCACCGACTGTTTCCAGTGTCACGCCGTATTTGTTTTTCACATCTGCAGCCATTTTTCGGTAGCAATCCTGCAATCCCGTACCGATATCCTCAAGACTGTATGTCCAGATACCATCCTCGTACCGGTTTTCCCAATCATGGCTTCCCGATGCGATCGGCTCGTTCTTTTCATTTACAAGGATCGCCTTGATCCGAGTGGAGCCAAACTCAATCCCAAGCGCAGTTTTTCCGCTTAGGATACCTTCTTTTGCTTCATTCATTGTAAACCCTCCGATTTCTTATGAACCTATTTACCTACAGTATATAGTTTACGCTGAAAGTCTGTACATTTCAAGCCACAGTTCAGCTATTTTAGAGGGTCTTCTTTTTACGTGCCATGACAACACTCTGCACAACCAGAAACAGGCAAAGCATGGCGGCGATCGTAATTCCTGTCCACCAAGCCTGATCAAGTCCTGCGGAAGAAACGATATTCTGAATTGTACTGAGGGAGAGCACGCCGAAGAAGGTGCCTATGATGTTTCCGACGCCTCCTGTCAGCATGGTACCGCCTATAATGGAAGAAGCAATGGCATTCATCTCCATACCGCTCGCATGTGACGCAGAGCCGGAGCCTACATGCATAAAATAAACAAATCCTCCGATACCTGCCAAAAGTCCGCAAATCAGATGGGACAAGAATTTTGTTCTTTTTACGTTGATACCAAGCATTAATGCGCTTTGACTGTTTCCGCCGACCGCATAAAGGCCCCGTCCCAGCTTTGTCCATCTGAGTACACAAAAAAGAAGCAGAACAATGAAAAGGGCAATGATCACTCCGATTTCAACATAAGCGGGGACATATTTTCCAAGCTTATTGACAGAACCGAGGCCAGGCACAAGAATACGTGTATCTTTCAAGGCAACGAATGCCTCATTCTCTACATTAAACGGATTTGTGTGGACAATCGTCGTCATGCCGCGGGCAAAGAACATTCCTGCCAAGCTTACAATGAACGGCTGAATATCCAAATAGGCAACGAGGTATCCCTGTACAAGTCCAAACGCAAGACCGATTGCCAATGAGATGAGGATCGCCCCCGCAACATTGCCTTCGTGGAAATCCAGATAAACCGCACTGCACATACTGACAAGTGCCACGACACCGCCGACCGAAATGTCAATCCCTCCGGTAATCATGACAAGGCTCATTCCGCAGGAGGTAATGATCAGCGCGGCATTTGCATTTAAAATATTAAAAAAGGTCTGGGGCTTTAAAAAGCCTTTTCCCTGAAACAGGACTGCTCCGATATACATAGCAAAGAAAACCACGATTGTGATCGTCAGCAATAGATTGGTGTCGGTCATATTTTTAAATTTACTGTCTGTTCGATTACCGGCCGCAGATGATTGATGAAACAATGACATTCTAGACAACCTCCTTTGCATGCAGCTTACCTATCAGTTTCTTCCAGAAGGCAGAAAGGCCTTCTCTTACGACCGGTGTGCTTAAAACCACCAGAAGAATTACGACAACAGCCTTATATGCCGAAAGTGCATCCGATTGTACATTGAACTTATAGAGCGTCGTCGTAAGGAACTGTATCACATAGGCTCCCAGAATGGACGCCATCATATTAAATTTTCCTCCTCCCAGAGGATTTCCTCCGAGTGCAACCGCAAGAATTGCATCCATTTCGATATCTTTTGCAATCACCGAATAATTGATGGAAGAAAGGCGGCTTACCTTAATCAAGCCGCATACCGCAACACATAAGCCAAGAATGACAAAGGTCAGGAATTTAATGAATACGGGATTCAGTCCATTGAGTCTGGAGGAGCTTTCATTAATGCCGACTGCCTGTGTATATAATCCCAGATTCGTAAATCTGAGTACGAGAGCCGTCACGATCATACACGCCACCGCAATGAAAAACGGAGTCGGAATCGGAATCCCCGGAATAAATCCGCCGAAATAACTGAAAGACGGCTCGCTGATGATCGGAAGTTCATTATTATTGATCCATGCCGCAATCGAACGTCCTGCCGTAAATAAAATCAGTGTCGCAACCATGGGTTGAATTTTAAAATACGCAACTAGTGTTCCGTTGAATGCGCCAAACAGCATCGCAACCACACAGCTTATAAGAAATGCGACAATAATCGGCGCCTGCAGCGTTTCCGGTCTGGAATTTGTACCGCACAGCACACGAAGCATGACACTTCCGCTGATTGCGATTGCCGCGCCGACGCTGATATCCTGACCGCCGGTAGCAGCCGTCACGAGTGTCATGCCGATTGCAAGAATCGCAAGCTCCGAGCCGTAATCCAGAATTGTCATCAAATATCCCGACAGAACCGGATCTCCTCCGCTGTTATAACCTAATGTAATCTTATAGAAAGAAGGGTCGGTAATTAAATTGAATATGGCAAGCAGCAGCAAAGCCGCTATCGGAATAAATATCTGCTGCCTGAATAACTTTGTAAAAAAAGCGGATACATTGATTTTTTTTCTATCATTCGTCTGCATTATTCTTTGTCACCTCCAGCAATTGTACTCATAATCATATTCGGAGTCAGTTCGTTGTCTGAAAGTTCGCCTACCACCCTGCGGTCCCGCATAACGATCAGGCGTGAGCAGGTGCGAAGCATTTCATCCGTTTCAGAGGAAATAAACGTAATGCTCATGCCTTCCGAAGCAAGTTTCAGCACTAATTTCTGTATATCAATCTTAGTACCGACATCAATTCCGCGTGTCGGTTCGTCTAAAATCAGGTACTCAGGATGAGCAAGCAGCCAGCGGGCAAGAATGACCTTTTGCTGATTTCCTCCCGATAACGATTTAATCGGCGTATCTGCGGATGCTGTCTTGATTCCCAGAAGTTTGATATATTCATCCGCAAATTTATTAGCCTCTGCCTTTGTAAACGGTTTGAAAAATCCTTTCATTACCTGCAGGGCAAGGATGATATTCTCACGAACCGACAGATCTCCGACAATACCGTCAACCTTACGGTCTTCCGGAAGATATGCGATACCGTTTCTCATAGCATCAATCGGCTTGGAAATTTTGATTACCTTTCCGTTCTTTCTCACAGTTCCGCCAATGACTTTGTCCGCACCGAAAATTGTACGGACACATTCACTTCTGCCGGAACCGAGCAGACCCGTAAAACCGTTCACTTCACCCTTTTTAATATAAAAATCAAACGGCTTGATTCCCGCATCGCTTTGAAGCCCTTTTGCATCAAATACAGGGGTTCCTGCATCTTCCTTATCATATATCTGGCTTTCTTCTTTTATATCTGACAAGTCATCCAATTCCTTGCCGAGCATCTTTGACACAAGCTGGACCCGCGGAAGATCCTTAATTTGATATTCACCTACAAGCCTGCCGTCACGCAGAACCGTAATCTTATCGCAGACCTCATAGACCTGATCTAAAAAGTGCGTAACAAAAATGATTCCCACGCCACTCTTTTTCAGATCGCGCATCAGTCCGAACAGCTTTTCAACCTCCTGCTCATCCAGAGAAGAGGTCGGTTCATCTAAAATCAGGATCTTACACTCCATATCAACTGCACGTGCAATGGCAATCATCTGCTGAACCGCAAGAGAACAGCTTGCCAACTGCTGTGTTGATTTTGCCGGAATATCCATGGACTTCAGAATCTTATCGGCATCCGTATTCATTTTTTTCCAATTCTGAATCGGGCCGCTGCTCCGGCCTATAAACAGGTTTTCAGCAACCGACAAATTGGGGCAAAGCGTAATTTCCTGATATACGGTACTGATTCCGAGTTTCTGTGCATCCTGCGGTGAATGAATTGCTGCTTCCTTTTCATTTCCCTTGAGGAAAATCTGTCCTTCGTCTTTTCCGTATACCCCGGTTAAGACCTTGATCAAAGTTGATTTTCCGGCACCGTTCTCACCCATCAGTGCATGGATCTCACCCTCACACAACGTAAAATCCACGCTCTGCAGGGCGTGTACTCCGGGAAAGCTTTTGTGTATATTTTTCATTTCCAATACGGATCTATCTTTCACCAGTGTATTCACTCCTTCTATGTATTTTTAGAAAAGAGACGCGGTGCATGCGTACGGTTCTTCATTTACGCTGCGCCGCGTCTTTCTTATTGTATAGGAAAGTTCATCCTATACTACATGACTTACTTAAATGCCATAGTTATCAACGTCTTCCTGTGTGATAGTCGTAGCATCAAAGCCCTTCTCGTCCATGATAATCGTCTTTTCCGCAACTGTTCCGCCGCCTTCAATCGTCTTGATGATTTCATCTATGTAGGAAGCCTGGAAAGGATTGCACTGACCATCATAATTCCAGTTCTGCGCAAGAAGCTCTTCTAATGCCCACTTATTGCAGTCAAAGCCCATGACAACAACATCTTTGCCGACACCGTGAGAGATGTTAGCCTTATCAAGAGCTGCTACAGCACCCTTAGCCATATCGTCATTCTCTGCATAGATAACATTAAAGGATTCTCCCGAATCGATTACCGACTGAACGATCTGCTGAGCCTTTTCAGCATTCCACTCTGCCGTCTGCTGCGTAACAAGCTTCCATCCGTCGGATTTGGATGCTTCATCAAGAGCGCCTGTACGTCCTTTCTGCGCTGAGGAACCCATAACACCCTGAAGATGGATTACATTGTATTCTTCAAGCGCCTGACCCTTTAACCATTCAACTGCTGTTTCACCTTCTTTAGCCATATCGGAAACGATAGAAGCTTCATAGAGGCTTTCGTCAGCATCGATTGTGCGGTCAAACAGGATTACTCTGATCCCTGCATCCTGTGCATCCTGCAAAACTGAATCCCATCCTGCGGTATCAGCTGCGGAAAGAAGCAAATAGTCAACGCCATCCTGAATAAATTTCTGAGCTGCCGTAATCTGCTCATCATTCTTAAGGCTGTATGCAAAGGATGCCTCATATCCGTTAGCTTCTGTAAACATTTCCTTCATATCCTTGTCATTTGCAGTACGGTATCCTGATTCATTGGGATCATTGTTGATAATACCAACCTTAATCAGTTCGCCCGAAGCCTCTGCAGGTGCCGCTTCTTCCTCTGCAGGTGCTGCTTCTTCCTCTGCGGTCTCTGCTTCCGCAGGTGCTGCCTCCTCCGCAGCCGCAGGTGCTGCTTCTGTAGAAGCGGCGCTGCCGCATCCGGCCAGTAATGCTGCCACCATTGCAGTGCTTAAAAGTACACTTAAGAGTTTCTTCTTCATTTCTTGTTTCCTCCCTTTCTTTGAACCATTTTATTTTCGAAACCGCAATTGGTCTCTACATGTCAAATTTACCTATTATAATCTATTAAGTCAATGCATTTTTTATGTTTTTTATGCAAATTAACCAGTTTTGTAGCCTTGCACAATACAAATTATTGGGACAACCTCGATATTTAAATACAAATAAATAAATTAAAATTTTTTTGTTTGATTTTTTCCGATTTGATTAAAAAAATAATTCTATTTTTTTAATTTTTCTTTCAACTACGATCAAAATTTTTATAGTAATTTTCATCAGCGGCTTTGAAAAATAGTGGTTTTTTTCCTATGGAAAGAGGATTTTTTACGTTTTTTATAAAAAATCCTCTCAACGGATATTTCGTAAATCTGAAAATAATCCCTTTCTATTAAAAAATGAAAACTTGCAGACCGCCCCTTTCTATTGTATGTTGTTAGTAAGAACAAAAGGTTACTTTTATTTAATGAGGTAAGATATTTCATGACACCAAAATACATTCGCCTTTCAAATTTACTGAAGGAACAAATAGTATCCAATATACGGAAGGGAAACGATACGCTTCCGACAGAAGAAAAGCTATGCAAAAAATACGGCGTCAGCAGGCAGACCGTGCGTCATGCCCTGGAAATTTTAATTGAGGAGGATTTGATCGAACGCCGGCAGGGAAGCGGTACCTATATTAAGGACAGTTCTCCAAATTCCGTTAAAAGACAGGTCGCTGTTTTATTGGCTTATGATAATGAATATACCTATCCGAATATCTTTGGCGATCTTCTGGCCGTATTCAATAGAGAAAACTATTCCTCAACTCTTTATCTGACCGAAAATAAAGTCATAAAAGAAAGGGAGTTTTTAAGGCATCTCCTGAAGCATCCTGTCCACGGAATCATTGTGGAGCCGGTTCTTTCGGCTTTGCCTAATCCAAATCTGGATTTATATGAAATGCTTAGAGAGCGGGGTACTGTCATTCTGTTCCTATCCGGATTTTATCCAAACTTTCCGGCATTTTCTTTTGTAAAAAGTGATGATTTTTATGGGGGATATGTGCTCGGAAAATATCTGCTGCAAAAAAACCATCGGGTAATCACCGGTATATTCAGGTCTGATGACCAAAAAGGACTGCAGCGGTATCACGGCCTGATCACTGCTCTGACCGATTCCTCCGCAGCTTTTCAGGATGAGAGCATCGGCTGGTTTTCCACAGATGACCTGACTGATTTGCAAAAAAATCAGGATACCGGCTTTCTCGCTGAATTTATCCGCAAAAAGCTGAAATCCTGTTCCGCTGTCGTATGCTATAACGATGAAATTGCCTACTGGCTGATAAAGGAATTAAACAATGCCGGTATTTTAGTACCGGCAGATGTCAGTATAGTCTCTTTTGATAACAGCTATTTGAGCAATTTCGGTTCCCAAAGAATTACCTCCCTCTCCCACAATTCACATGAGCTCGGCAGAACTGCGGCATCGGGCCTGATCAGCCTCATGCGGGGAGAGCCCTTTGCCTCCGTAAACCTGTCCTGGCATTTGATAAACCGAAACAGTGATGCAATCCGCGAAGACTGATTTAAAAATCTTCTTTTCCGTTGCGATATTCGCGGGGCGTAAGCCCCTGTGTCTTTTTAAATACAAAGCTGAAATAGTGGGAATCCTTATAGCCCACCTCAGTCGCTATTTCCCCGGAATGTTTATCCGTCTGCCTAAGCAGCTTCTTTGCTCTCTCCATGCGTTTCTGAGTCACATATTCCACAAATGTCGTCTTCATCTCATTACTGAAAACCGCACTGAAATAATTTGCACTCACATTGATGACGCTTGCTACTTCATTTAAAGAAAGTGTCTCCTGTGTATAATTCCGTTCAATATAATCCAATGCCTTTTTTAAAATATACTTGCCCTGGTTATTTTTCTGTCTGTCACGAAACCGCAGTGCATTACTCATCAAATTCAGCACATAGCTTTTCATTTCATCCGTACCGGCAGAATGCTCCTGCTCCTTATCCACATTTGCCTGCTTTAGAAATTCCTCCTGTGAAAAGCCCAAAGATTCAATATAGGCCAATGTAATAAATCGAATATTCAAAACAAGATAATCTCGAAACAGCCTTGATTTCAGCGCATCCTGAAGGCTCAGAAAATAGCTGTCCACAAACCCCTCTATTTCATCCTTGTTTCCCTTCGCTAAAAAGCCCCTGATAATCTCCGGATCTATCTTTGCAAGCTCCAGACTTTCGTAATTACCCTCCTCACTACCCGGCAGCACTTCGGAAATCACACTCTGTGATAAAATATGCCTTAAGGGAATAAGAAAACGATAAGAAAAAATATGGTTTACCTTTCTATAGCATTCCGAAAGCATACTTAGCCTCTCAACCGGAGTTCCCTCTGCCACATACCACTCCAGATAGTGATCCGCGGCTTCACAGATCCGCTTGATTCCCAGTATACAGCGTTCCGTATACTCCTTCATCTGTATGGGGTCACCCTTTATGAGGATCCCGTATGTATTAATATTCCAGCGAAACACCATATATTCGGAAAAACGAAGAAAGAATCGCAGCAACTCCTCCTGCTGCCGTTCGCAGATTTCCGAATCAGGACCTCTGTCCTCCATATTGGTTCTTTTCTCCTGCATACTGACAAGAACAATGTTATAACAGGAGGCATCTATTTCCAGAGAAAGCTTCTGCGCTTCTTCATATATCTGCTGTACGGATAGTTTTCCTTCAAAAATCTGCTCAAAAAAATATCTTCTGGAAAACTGCTCATATTCATGACGTTCTTCCTGAAATTTTTCCACATAGCTCTTCCGTTCCCGCTCATTTTCAATTTTTTCACGTACCTCTAACAACACCTTCTGCATGGTACTTCTCGTAATCGGCTTCAGCAAATATTGCTCCACGCCTATCTGAATGGCCTGACGGGCAAACTCAAATTCATCATATCCGCTGATGATTATAATTTTCATATTGGGAAACTCACGCGTCACTACCTGACTCAAAGCAATTCCGTTCATAAAGGGCATTTTGATATCCGTAATCAAAACATCCGGTACCGTCTTTCTGATCAACGGCAGCGCCACTTCTCCATCGCCTGCCTCACCGACGAATTCGTAGCCGCACTGCTGCCAGGGAATATTATCTCTCAAGCCTTTCCTCATAATACTTTCATCTTCCACTAAAAAGACCTTTAGCATCGCATTCTCCCATTCTAATAAGTTCTCGTATCCAGATACTGCTCCACATTGTCTATTGTAAACACCTTTTCCTCGACAATATACTCTTTCTTTACAACCTCTCCCCGTTCCAGCTTTTGAATTACCTCAAGAACAGCCTCTCCCTGTTCCGGATTACACTCAACATCCACATTGATAATACCATCCTTCACCATCTGCAGCGCATCATATGCCGCATCGGTAGAAATGATAATGATATCTCCTCCGATTCCCGTCGTGAGGCCGGCAGCATTGATCGCTTCAATTGCACCAAAGGTCATATCATCATTCTGGGAAACTACCACATCAATTTCCTGATACTTTTTCAGCATCTGCTCCATAATCTCTTTTCCCTTTGAAGTTGTAAAATCAGCGTCTACCGACTCTAAAATCCGCCAGTTTTCATGCTTCCTGGCAACGGCTTCAAACCCCGCAGTACGGCCCCGCTGTACAGAGGAACCCAGCGTCCCCTGCAGTACAACAATGTTGATATCATCATTGTCCCGATGTGTTTTCTCAAGCTCGGCCTCCAGCCCGTATCCTGCATTCTCTCCTTCTTTTCTGGCATCGGTTCCCACTCTTGTCACATACAGCGAATCATCCTTTGCAGAAATCGTGCGGTCCATCAGAATTACAGGAATTTCCGCATCCTTTGCCTCCTGCAGAATTGTATCCCAACCATCCTCAACCAGCGGTGCAAACACAATATAATCCACCCGTTGTGAAATAAAACCGCGGATTGCCTTAATTTGGTTTTCCTGTTTCTGCCTTGCGTTATTAAATATCGGAAAGTAGCCGTTTTCTTTTGAAATCGCATTCTGGATGGAAAGTGTATTTGCCGAACGCCATACAGACTCACTTCCAAGCTGTGAAATTCCTACTACAATCAGATTTTCCTCCTCGTCAATTCCGCTCTCTTCCATGATAGGGCTATAAAACGGCGCCATTCCGCAGCCGCTTAACAGTATCATGACAATCAGAACCAGACCAAGAACACCGTTATACTTTCCTTTCATTTGACTCATCACCTGCACCTAACCCTTTACACTGTCGGAATATCCCTCCGGAATGATGATTTTAATCGATGTGCCCTTCCCTTTTTCGGATTCAATCGTCATCCCGTATTCCTGCCCAAAGTTCATACGAATGCGCTCATTGACATTGGCAAGACCGAATCCCGTTCTGCTTTCCTTGGAAGGTCTGACAATTTCTCTGCGCAGACTTTCCAGCTCCTCAGGCTCCATACCGACACCGGTATCCTGTACCGTCAAAACAATATGCCCTTGCCGGCGCACACCGGTTACCCTGATCAATCCCTTCGCCCGCTTGTACTTGATCCCATGATACAGGGAATTCTCTACAATGGGCTGCAATGTCAGTTTCAATATCTTATCTTCATAAATGTCCGGATCGACAGTAATCTCATATTCCAGAATATCTCGGTAACGCACCTGCTGAATTTCCAAATAGCTTCTGATATGCTGCTCCTCTTCACGAATCGTAATATATTCATTTCCCTTGCTTAACACAAGACGGAAAAAATCGGACAGCGCCACTACCATATTGACTGCACTTTCCGCATCATTACACTCGATCAGCCACACAATGGTGTCCAGTGTATTGTACAAAAAATGCGGATTAATCTGCTCCTGCAAAAGGCGCAGTTCGGCATGGCGCATCTTGCGCTCATCTTCCTTGATCTTATCCACCATGATTTGCAGATGCTCCGACATATCATTGACACTTTGCGCCAGAACAGACATCTCATCCTTTGTACGCACGCCGGCACGGCTCTCAAAGTCACCGTCGGCAATTTTCTCCGTCACCCGGCACAGCTCCTCCACCGGTTTTATAATACTGTTTAGAATCAGGGAGGTAATGACGACAGCCATAAGCACAATTACGGCAATCATGGCCGTCCAGAATACAATAAAAGAATCCACCTGACTGTTCAGCTGGGTTTTTAGCTGATCGATACTCTCCGTCTGATAATAAATATAATACTGAATATCATCCTGAATCAGCTCCGTCAGAATATAAATATTGTTATCCAGCATTTCTATGTTTTCTTCGTACTGTCCGCCCCGTTCAATATTCTCCCTGATATCATCGATCCGGTCTTCCAGTGTATCGATATTTCGAAGAAGGCTTTGCAGCCAGCCCCTGCTTTCTTTGTCCGTCGTGATTTTCATCAAATTGCTGAATTCACTGCGAAGCTCATCTAACAATGTATAAGGATTCTGTAAAGTAGGGTCTTCATCGATCATGTCAAATGTGACATACCCTACCGCCAGCTTGTAGATACTCTCATCCATCTCTTCCTTAAAATTCAGATTATAATTATTCGCGATCGTCATGTTGCTTACAATCGAATCATAGGAATGACTGTAATTCAGGAGAGAAAAAATCAAATACACCGTTACCGACAGCAGCGGGACCATCGCCACCAGCACCAGTGTGAACATTTTATATTTTAATGGATATTTTATCTTTCCCGCGTACTTTTCATGTTTCATTTATTTTATTGTTCAGCTTTCCGTAACAGGCTTCCGTCATTGATCTTTGCATTTATCATATCTGCTTTGTATAATGCTGTCAATTCCTAATACTCTTCAGCAGTCCGATCAGTTCCATATCGGAAGGCGTCAGCTTCACATTTGTACTGTAGCTCTTTCCTTCGGCAGTTGTAACATTGACCTCAATCACTGTATTTTCACAAATGCCTTCCTTTGCAACCGCATCCATAAAAAGCGGAAATTTCGGATGATTTGATTTAAATTTGTTCCATGCCTCCTGAAGCTGCAGCAGTGCCATTGGATTCATAAAAAGTCCCTCTTTTCTTTTGAATATAGTATCATTCCCTTTTCGTATTTTATCACAACTCTTTTTCTCTCTCAAGCCCGGTCCGGCTTTTGAGAAATTGAAACTACTTGACATATGTTAAGTTGTTTGATAATCTAATAATCGAATTATCGATAATTACATTATCAATTTATTTAGGAGGTGAATTACACAAATGGCTACACCGGATCATTCCATTGACCCTCGTATCCTGGATAGTGCCAAAAGAGAATTTCTGGTCCATGGATTTGAAAAGGCTTCCCTCAAAGCAATCTGTGAAGACGCCGGAGTCACCACCGGCGCACTGTATAAGCGATATAAAGGCAAAGAGGATTTATTTTGTGCCGTCGTGGCGGATACAGTGGAGGCGCTGGATGATTTTGTAAATCAGAAAAGCGCCGTTCCGGCCAGTACATTGCCCGATGACCTGTTGATCAAGGCCTGGGAGATGGGGGAAAGCATGTTGGGGTGGTTTCGCTTCCTTTACCAGTATCACGACGGCTTTATCCTGCTTATTTCAGGTGCGGCAGGAACCCGGTATTCCAATTTTCAGCACGATTTTGCTGAAAAAATGGCGGTTAAGACTTACGAATATTTTCTGGAGGCTAAAAATCGGAACCTGACCACGGCTGATATCTCCATCGAAGAAATGCACATTTTGCTCTCGGCCTTTTGGACGACAGTCTATGAGCCCTTTATTCACAACTATACTTTGGAGCAAATTGAGTCACATTGTGAGTTGATGTGCAGGCTGTTCAACTGGTACCATGTTTTGGGGTTCAATGCGGTCAAATAAGATTTTAAGAGAATTTATCCCTTGTAAAAGGGATTTTTATTCATCCATGGGTTAGTTCTATCTAACTTTTATTCATTTATAATAAGGAGGGTTTTATTTTGTTCAAAAAGATACTCGGATATACCGGTACGCACCGTAAGACTACCTATAAAGCCATTGCCGCGATGCTGATCGGCATGGTCATGCAGGTGCTGCCTTTTTGGTTCATCTATCAAATTATCCGGCCGCTGCTCCTGCGGGAATCCATCTCGGCGGAGTATGTCATCTGGCGCATAATCGCTATCGCCCTTTGTACGGTGCTATATGCGGTATTTTACATCTGGGGGCTTTCCCTCTCCCACTATGCGGCCTATAACACGCTGAAAAACCTGCGCATCTCTCTGCAAAATAAGCTGGAGAATCTGCCGCTTGGCGTTATTCAGGAAAAGGGCGTGGGTTCCATCAAAAAAATGTTTATCGACGACATTGAAACCATTGAGCTGCCCCTCGCTCACGCCATCCCCGAGGGAATTGCCAACATAGCAATCCCGGTGCTTGTATTTGCAGGCCTGTTGCTGGCTGACTGGAAAATGGCTCTGCTGGCGCTGGCTGCTCTGCCCCTCGGAATGCTTGCCATGATGGTGATGTACAAAAGCGGAACCGGAAAGATGGGAGACTACTACGCTTCGGCTCATAAGATGAATCGCACCATCATCGAATACATCAATGGCATGGAGGTGGTCAAAGTATTCAACCGGGACGGTGAATCCTACCATCGCTACGAAAGTGATATTAAAAGCTACCGGGATTTCACTCTGGCCTGGTATAAGGTTTGTTGGCCGTGGATGGCCATTTATGAATGTCTTGTACCCTGTGTGGCACTGTTTGTGCTTCCGGTAGGTTCCTACTTGGTTTTACAGGGGGTATCCACACTGCCTAATTTGGCGCTGGCCCTCTGCATGTCCTTCGGCATCGGCGCACCGCTGCTGCGGGTAATGGGTTTCTTCCCCAACGTGGCACGGATCAATTTCGTGGTGTCCAACTTAGAGCAGATGATGTCGGAAGAACCTCTTAAGCAGGCAGCAAAGTCCTTTATCGGTGAACATCACGGTGTGACGTTTGAGAATGTGCACTTTACATACAAGGAATCCGAGGTACTTCACGGCATCACCCTTGAAATTCCGGAGGGCAGTCTGCTCGCCCTTGTAGGCGAATCGGGCAGCGGTAAATCAACTCTTGCAAAGCTCTTGGTACATTTTTACGACGTAACCGGAGGCGCAGTCAAAATCGGAGGGCAGGATGTACGGGACATGAGTCTTGAAGCGCTCAACGACCAAATCTCCTATGTGTCCCAGGAACAGTTTCTCTTCAACATGAGCCTCTTGGAAAATATTCGTCTCGGCAGGCCAAACGCCACCGATGCAGAGGTATTGGCAGCCGCAGAAAAGGCCCAGTGCAGTGAATTTTTAAATAGGCTGGAGCGGGGTATTCACACCTTGGCGGGTGATGGAGGCAAGCAGCTTTCAGGAGGGGAACGCCAGCGCATCTCTCTTGCCCGGGCCATTCTGAAAAATGCTCCCATTGTCGTTCTGGATGAGGCTACCGCCTTTATGGATCCGGAAAATGAGGAAAAAATGAACGCGGCAATTGTCGAGGTGATTCAAGGCAAAACGGTGATTGTCATCGCCCATCGGCTGCAATCCATCGTAGATGCCGACCAAATCTGCGTGCTGGAGGACGGTAATCTTGCCGCTGCCGGAACGCACGAACAATTACTGGCAAGCTGCCCTGCTTATCAAAAGCTTTGGCAGGCTGCTGAAGGCAGTGCCCGATGGAAAGTCAGTGCCGCAAAGGAGGGAGAAACGCTATGATTATTTTAATAAGCCGCATATTTAACGCCTCCGGGAAATATCGGGGCAGGATTGCTTGGGCCTTTGTATTTTCTTTTTTGAAGGGAATTCTCAAAAACGCTCCCATAGGGCTTGGTTTTTTCGCTCTTTCCGCTTTTTATCACAAAACTGCGACACCTGTATTCTGCTTGCAGATCGGAATTACTCTCGTGGCCGTCCTTCTTGTTCAAATGCTGTTCCATCATATTGCCGATCGGCTGCAGTCGGCCGCGGGGTTTCTTCTCTTTGCCGACAAGCGTATGGAACTTGGCGCACACCTGCGCAAAATGCCTATGGGTTACTTTACGGAGGGTAACATCGGTAAAATCAGCTCGGTACTCTCTAACGATATGGTGTTTATTGAGGAAAATTGCATGGCCGTGCTGGCCGATCTCATGAGCTATCTATTCGCTCAAGGCATTTTAATCATATTTCTCTTTTTCTTTAATGTATGGATTGGATTAGCGGGGCTTAGCGTGATTCTAATGATTGCGCTTTTGGGCCGAGGCCTTAAAAAAGAGGCGATCGAAGACTCCCATGTCCGACAGGCCCAGCTTGAAAATCTGACAGAATCTGTTTTGGACTTTACCGAGGGCATCGGTATCATCAAAACCTACAATCTGCTTGGAGAAAAATCCAAGACGCTCACTGACAGCTTCAAAGAAACCTGCCGCACCAGTCTGGCATTTGAGGAAAACCACACTCCGTGGCAGCGGGGCTTAAATCTTCTTTATGGCCTCGGTACCACTCTTGTAATCGGGCTTTCCGCATTCCTGTATTTTAAAGGCATGTTGGATGTGACCTATCTTGTGGGAATTATGCTCTTTGTGTTCGACCTGTTCGGCCCTCTCAAGGCGCTGTATGGCCAAAGCGCACGGCTCACCGTCATGAATAGCTGCATGGATCGCATTGAGGAAGTGTTTCGGGAACAGGAACTGCCTGACACGGGCATAAAGCACCTTCCCACACACAGTACCGCTTCCGAGGTGCAATTTGAGAATGTCAGCTTCGCTTATGGTAAGCAGGATGTGCTGAGAAACGTCTCCTTTGATCTGCACAAAAATCAGATGTTGGCGCTCGTTGGTCCGTCCGGCGGCGGAAAATCCACCATTGCAAGCCTTCTGGCCCGTTTTTGGGATGTGAAATCAGGGAACATTCTGGTGTGGGGACAGGATATTCGGACTGTTCCGCTCAGCGAACTCATGGACCATATCAGCATGGTATTTCAGCGTGTCTATCTTTTCCAAGACACCATCTACAACAACATCATCATGGGGCGGCCGGATTCCGGACGCGAAGATGTCATGGAAGCGGCAAAAAAAGCCAGATGTTACGACTTTATTATGGCGCTGCCCGAGGGGTTTGATACCGTGGTCGGCGAGGGCGGAGCAAGCTTGTCCGGCGGCGAGCAGCAGCGTATTTCCATCGCCCGCTGCATTTTAAAGGATGCTCCCATCATTATTTTAGATGAAGCAACCGCCAGCGTTGACGCGGACAACGAGAGCTATATCCAAGAAGCCATCAGCGAGCTGTGTAAAGGAAAAACCCTGTTGGTCATCGCCCACCGCCTGAACACCATACGGCATGCCGACAAAATCCTGGTCATTGCAGACGGCGGCATTGCGCAACAAGGTTCTCATGATGTGCTGATGGAACAGGAGGGCATCTACAAACAGTTTGTCACCGCCCGGGAGAACAGCCGGGGCTGGAGCCGGACTCCTGCACATAGGGGGGCCAATTAAAAAACATCCGACGATTGACATATGTGTATAAAATGGATAAGATAGAATATATATTTGATGAAACACTTTTTAGATTTTATATGTTAAATACATGAGGGAGGGTAAGTGATGGAGCAGGACAAAGATCAGATAAAAAGTACAGAAACGGTGCCCGCAAAAAAAGAAAAGGGCTCTGCCGACATCAGAGGTATTATGATTGCTCTGATTCTCGGTATCAGTTCGATTGTGTGTGTCATCATTTTGACGCAGAGTTTTCTGACCTATAAAGGAAAAAGCGGGGATGCCGGAATCACTGCGACCGGTTCGGCAAGCTGTGATTTCGAATCGGATCTGATCGTATGGCGCGGCAGCTTTTCTGCCTTTGCGGAAACAACAGACAGTGCTTACAAAACGGTCAAGCATGACGCCCAGATGGTAAAAGAATACCTTGAGGAAAACGGCATTCAGGAAAGTGAGATGGTTTTCAGTTCTGTCAACATCAGCAAACACTATAATTCCATTTATAACGATGAGGGTAATTATGTCGGTGATGAGCTTGTCGGCTATGACCTGTATCAGGATGTCTCCGTCTCGTCCAGGGATGTGGATAAAGTGGAGAAAATTTCGCGGGATATTACCGGTCTGATTGAATCAGGAATCGAATTCACCTCTGATTCCCCCGAATATTATTATACCAAGCTCGATGAATTAAAACTGCAGCTTATTGAAGACGCGACCAAGAATGCAAAGGAACGAATCGGACTGATTGCGGCAGGAGCAGGAAGTAAAGAGGGCGATTTATCAGAAGCGAGTCTTGGCGTATTCCAAATCACGGCGAGGAATTCTGTCGCCGAGGATTACAGCTATGGGGGCACATTCAACACTTCCTCCCGCAGCAAAACCGCAACAATCACAGTAAGATTAAATTATCAGGTGAAATAAAGTACGCATACCATACGGTTCAGCCTCAGGCTGGGCCGTATTTTTATGCGCAGCTGCGCGCGCGGTACAAAAGCTGTGCTGCCAAAGTGTTTAGCCGTGGGAGTCACTTTTATTTTTTCGCCTGTAACAATGCCTCTCTCAAATCATAAGATATAACAAATGCAGATTTTATGAGTTTATATTTTAGGAGGAATTTTAAATGGGTATGCCTATTATCGAACCCTGTGGCGGAACAAGATACCAAGCCATTACTGACATTATATCATCCGTCGCTTTAGAGCAAGCCGCACTTTCTCACATTTTAAATGCTGAGGGCGAGAAAATACAAAAGGTTGTTGCACAGGAATATACTTCAGAGAAAATGCTTGCAGTCAATAAATCGGTTCAGGCAACAGTGAACGCTGTTACAAGACTGGAGATGGTGCTTCAGGCAAAGCTTGAGCTGTTCAGGGAATGTTTATGTGAGGAATGCGAAATAGAGTAGGCTTTTTATCACACGTTATAACGGAGGTTATCTTATGAATCAGCTTCATTCTTGTTTGCCGATCACAACCGGCGGAGATACAATCAATCATATGGCGTTTGACGGATGTGCTTATTATTGCACGATAGACTGCAAATGCGAAATCATAAAGCTGAATGCCTGTCTGGAACCGATGTCCAGGCATTATGTATGCAGAGAGTACGACTGCATCTGCTATGACAATGTCGAACATTGTTTTTGGGCCTCGTCAAAGGAGTGTCTGCACAAACTGTTCAAACTCGATTGTGACATGAATGAAGTGGAGTGCTTAAGCATCTGTCAAATAGATTTATCGGGTGCAATTACGGGGATTTCCTTTGATTGCTGCAGCAATGTGCTGCTCGTCTCTTATTCCTGTAATGTCGTCAAGGTGGAAAAAGGCAGCGGAAAAGCGGTTGTCTTCTATTCGGCAAAGCAGGCTGCAATAACGGGCGTGCTCGGACTTTGTCCCGGCATGCTTATCACTATCTTAAAAGATCAGCGCCAACTTATTGAAATACTGGATTCTCAGGGAAAAAATATCGGAAACTTTTGCATCGAAGACCCTCATCTGGTGAGAAACCTGCTGTTTAATCCCTGTGAATCCGAGTGCCCTTATCCACCGATAAAAGCGTTGATCGTAACAAAAATGGAGTGCTCTCCTTTTCTATGTAATTGGGAACTTTCCTATAAAGATTTATGTTTTATTCCGCACGACTGCAATTATCAATGTAAAAAATGCGACTGCGGCAAGGAAGTGCAACCGGAACATGATTCCTGCGCCGACATCATGGAATCTATCGCGCTGATCGAAGCTGCGCTTGCTCATATATTAAATGCCGAAGGAGAAAAGCTTCAGAAAATCCTTCGGGAAACAGATGATATTGAAAAAATATTGTGCGTCAATCAAGAGGTCGGTAAAACCATCGTACAGATCACTCATTTGGAGCATGTGCTTCATGCAAAGCTGACTGCTATCATCGATTGCGAACCATGTGAATGACCGAGCTGAATAAAATAAGGAGGATTTATATGGCTCAGATTACGAAGACCGTGGACCGGACAACGGTTAACGGCTCGGAAGTATTCATTTATACATTTAATGCCGCCTACAGCGGTTTGAGACAGCCGGCGCGGGAGGGAAAAATCGTGGACATTTTCCCCAGTGTAATAAGATTCTCACTTCCTCCGGCTGAAGGGCAAATAAAGAATATCACCCAGACACCTGTCCCGGGCGGCACACAGGTAACCTTTCATTTAGGCTCTGTCAATGCGGGCACATCCCTGTCCTTTACAATCGCCTGCTGGTTTGGACCCGGCAGAGCGCATGGCAATATTTATGTCAATGATGCCGACCTGATTGCGGACGATTTGATTGTTGCACAAGCATCGGCCCCGCCCGTCATGCTTCAGCTGGATGAAAATTTTATTTTAACAAAAACCGTTCTGCCCTCCAGTCTTGTCAGGCCGGGAGATGAACTGACCTTTACTCTGCCGCTTAGCAATAGCGAAGATCCCGGCGCTGAAATCACAGACATCGTCATCATTGACACGCTTCCCGCACAGCTGATTCCCGTATTGAGCTATACGCCGATCGGAAACGACATCGCTACGGGCGGTTTTTCCGATCCGTCAGTCAATGGATTGACCGGCAGCTGGTCTGGAAATACGCTGATCTTCCAGATTCCCAGGTACAGCGGTGCCCGTTATCATATCACCTTTAAAGCGATTGTATCGGAGGATGTCACGCCGGGGGAACGGTTCGTCAACACCGCAACGTGGACAGCAGCAGGCAGCATACGGCCGGATGCCCCGCTGACACTTAATATTTATGATCCGGCTGTTGATGCATTCGGACTATACAAATTGGGGACGCGCACCACCGTTGCCGGCGGACCGATTAACTATGACATCTATAATTCCAATGCGACAGAAGAGCTCGTACTGAATAATTATGTCTTGGAAGACACACTCCCCTCTCAGGCAGACATCGACCATTTCCGTTTGACCGCCGGTGCCGGACTTGAAAATTACAGCATTTCCATTACTCTGGCTTCTAATCCCTCAGACTATATTTATATTGTACAAAACGTTCCGAGCGGACCGTATCCCCTGACAGACTTAGTTCCCTACATTCCTGCCGGTGATAGAATTGATAAGATAAGGCTGGAGGCAGAAAACCTGAATCCTGCTTCTTCCTCCCATGTGCTGTTGATTTTCGGTTTTACAAACGAATCTGCTGTTTGGGGCGAACATTTCACAAACAGAGTAACTGCCACATCAAACGGCATTTCCCGGACAGCGTCCTGGGATACGACCGTAAACGAGGTATCGGACCTGGCAATTGTAAAAAGCTTTAGCCCGTCTCTTGCCGCTTACCATCCGACCGAGGAATTTGACATTCAGTTGAGGGCAGCCGCTCACAACACGATTGCGAAAGATCCGATTATTATAGATCTTATTCCAAATGGTCTCCGCTATCTTCCGGACAGCGTATATTTTCGTTATTATGACTGCATGACGGAATTGACCTATGACTCCAGACAGCCCGGATTTCCGATTGATATTCCCGCTACAACAATCCTTCCTGATTTTGCAGGCACGGGACAAATTTTGCTGCGTTGGTCTTTCTCGCTTATCCTTCCTGTCGATAATAGTATCGAAGTCATTTTTAAAGCTTTTTTAGAAATTGATGCTCAAAATGCTTTAACAAATAAGACCTGCGAAGGACTGCATGGTATCGATGCGCTCTTTGTGAAAAGGGAGGTCAATGATCCGCCGGATATGGGTGACGAGAAATATACTCTCACTGACTTGCTTTCATCATCTGAGCTGAGCGGTGTCGTTTCAACGACTTCCGAATTTTCACTGGTCAAACGTGTAAAGGGAGAACGGGATCTGGAATACACATCCAGCGGCATAACTGTACAGGGAGGCAATATTGATTACCGCCTGCAGATAACGAATAATCAGTTTCTTGATTTAAAGGATATAGAAATTGTCGATATTCTTCCTTATGTCGGCGACACCGGTGTCATATCGACCAATCAACCGAGAGGCTCTCAGTTCGATGTGTATGCAACCTCAGCCGTAACAGCCAGCATAATAAATATCCTCGGAGAGACGGTTGATCCGGATCCCGATATCACCATTGAATATTCCACAAGCAACGATCCCGAACGGTTTGACCAGCTTGGCAACCCCATCGGCTCCGGCGAATGGCGCCTTGCTCCGCCGCCAGATATTACAACATTGCGTTCTATCCGCGTAACCACCGGACCAAAGGTCATCTTAAAATCCTATGACAGGCTTCTTGTTGATTTCAGTGCAAAAGCACCTGTCAGTGTCAGCGCCGGACGAACCGCCTATAATTCCTATGCCGTACGTGCCAATAAAATCAACGGCGGCATCTGTGAGCCGCTGCTTCCGACAGAGCCCCACCGGGCAGGCGTTACAATTGCCGCACAGTGCCTTGGTTCCATCGGAAATTTTGTCTGGGAGGATTTGAATCATAACGGGTTATATGATCCATCGGAGCCCGGTGTGAACGGGGTAGCGGTTGCACTTTACTCCGAAAGCGGAACACTGCTGGCTACTACGTTTACATCTAACAGTGCCTTCGGTGAGCCCGGCTATTATATGTTTACCGATCTTGCGGACGGTGTCTATCAAGTGAAATTCAGTCCTTTCGGCAATTACAGCCTGACGATTCAGCGTGCGGATCAGCCAAATGGCAGTAAGCCAAACCCCGTCACAGGCTTTACGGAGCTGATCACAATTACGTGCGGACGGCAAATTCCTGACATCGACGCGGGCATCATTGCGGCAAAATGCAATCCTCCTGTCATCAACGCGTCCGACAGATGTATTCATACAGGCTCACAGTTTAATCCGATGCAAGGAGTCACTGCAACGGATTGCCTGGGCAATCCTATCACCGCAGATATCATCATCATTGAAAATACCGTCAATACAGAACTTCCCGGATTATATACCGTCACCTATGAGGTTTCGGATGAAAGATGCTTGACCTCCCAAAAGCAAATTACGGTAAAAGTGTGCGGCAATACTCCGCGACAGCAGGCAATTACCGGCCTCTTTGATTCGATCGCGCTGGAGCAGACCGCTATTTCTGCCATTCTCAATGCAGAGGGAGCGAAAATTCAAAGAGCCAATAAATTAAATTTTTCCAGCAAAGAAATGATTAAAATCAACCGCTCGGTCCATGATATGATCGGTTCCGTTACACAACTGGAAATCGTTCTGCAAAGCAAGCTGGAGCTTTTTGAGGACACCGCCTGCCCTGCCGATTGCTGTCAGGAAAAATAAAATTATAACAAGGGCGTCTCCGCAACTGGGACGCCCTTGTTTATTTTATAATCATTTTCCTATTTTAATACTCTGATACGCCCTTCCAGCGGCTGGAATTCCTTCTCACCCGGCTGCTCCGAGGGCTTTCCAAACGGCATCTGTGCAATCAGCTGCCATGCATCCGGAATACTCCATTCCTCTTTCACGGCTGCCTCAATCAACTCATTATAATGCTGCAGGGAAACACCAAAGCCCTCTATTTCCAGAGCTGTCCAAAGCGCAAACTGGTTCATGCCGTTCGACTGCTGCGCCCAGACCGGAAAATTATCTTTATAGAGTGCAAACTGCGCCTGCAGCGCCTTTGTCACATCGGTATCATCAAAAAATAAAATCGTACCATATCCGCTCTTAAACGAATTGATTTTACTCTCCGTGGCCCCGAACTGCTCCGGCGGCATGATCTTTCTCAATGCATCCATTGTAATATCCCATAACCGGTCATGCTGCTCGTTCAGCAGCAAAATCACTCTTGTACTCTGCGAATTAAACGCTGACGGCGTATGCTTTACCACATGCCTGACAATCTCCTCGATCCTCTCATCACCGGCAACCGTTTCTTTACTGATTCCGTAATAGGAACGCCTGTCCGCAATCGCTTCTAAGAAGTCCTTCTTCATCTTTCCTGCCTCCTTCTCTATCTCTCAAATATACCCTGCAAAAAGCAATTGTTCTTATAGTTTCATCATACTTCATTTTTCATACCGGGTAAACAGGAATTTTTCAGTTTATGGAACCGTTATTTCAATACAGCGGTACTCCATTTTTTTCTTATAGGAGGACAACGGACGAAAATCGCTGTCATCCGTGTGAGTTGCGATCAAAACAGTATCTTCATTTACGGGAGCTCCCACCTCTACCACTAATAAAGAATGGGTATAGGTGTTTGCGTCAAAGGAAAGCTGTATGATGTCCGCAACCCGGAGCTGACTCAGGGTAATCGGCGTTCCTCTGGGACCGATCCCCTTGTTGGAAATGAGAAAATGATATAAATAATGTGCACTGCTCCATGCCGGCGCCCGGCTGTATGAGGAATTGTAATACCAGCCCAGATATTTTTTATAATTCATCGGCGCGCCGCCGGCATAAAGGCACTGCGATATAAAATTTGTACAATCTCCGCCTATTTTAGAAAAATCATAAAACGCCGGGTTCCTGCCAAATGCCCATTTATGCGCATAGGCCACCGCCTTATCCCGATTATATGCCATTTTATTTCCTTTTCACAAGGTTCTTATTATACTATATGTAGCAGATACCTTTTTCGGGAATTACGCAGCAGCTTCCTATGGAATCATTTATAAAAAAACCTCTACCATATCATTCAGCCCATACCGGGATACGAGATCCGTCAGACCATCCTTGATCTCCTCATGACTGAAATCATGCTCAAAAAGATATTCCTCGCTCAATTCATTTAAATGCGAATAAAAAAGAAGTGCTATTTGTAAATTCTGATAGTTGTTTTTCTCTAATATTCCGTATAATATATTTTCGGCCTCATCTATATTTCCGGCACTGACCTTCTTCAGCAAATCATTCAGAATCTCTCTGGAGGTTTCCTCCTGCAGCAGCTCGGGAACCGGTGTCTCTGTATTAATATTAAACAACATTCTCAGCAGCACCCTCACCAGTTCCCGTATTTTGCGTGTAATATAATCCTGCTCAACCATTGTTCATCCCGTCCTGACTGCCGTCATCTTCTGTTTCCACCTCAGATAGCAAATTGCTTAACAACTCCTTTGCTCTTTTTTCGTCATTTTCATTAATAAAAATATACTCTCCATACGTAGAATTTCCGGCATAAATATCCATCAGCTCTGCACTTCCGATTCCCTGTTTATAAGCTTTGATCCCATTCTGTCTTAAAATATCCATCATAATTTCCGCCTGAATCTGATCGTCTGCAAAACATAACTTCACTACGTTTGCCTGACTCATAATACGCACCTTCTTTCTTAAATAAGAGTAATCTATTTCCCCGTTATTTTATCACTATTTTTAAAATTTTAATATAACTATTTTTTTATCATTACGAATGAGTCAGTATACCCGCTACTGTGAGCGAAGTGAACAGCAGCATATCCATAATTGACATCTGCCCCAAATAAAGTATAATCATAGTATGAATGGAAAAGGCGGTGATATCATGGGCATCGAACAATATTTCCCCATTTGGAGCAAACTGACTGCCGATGAACAGAAGCTGCTGCTCAGCTCTGCCTCAAAGCGGACTGCTCCCAAGGGAACCCTGCTGCACAACGGAAGTGCGGACTGTGTGGGACTCTTTGTGATCCGTTCAGGACAGCTCAGAGCCTTTGCACTTTCGGAAGAGGGAAAGGAAATTACACTTTACCGTCTTTTTGAGAGAGATATCTGCCTGTTTTCGGCTTCCTGCATGATGCAGAATATCCAATTTGACATTACAATTGAAGCAGAAAAGGATTCCGAACTTTGGATTATTCCAACGGATATCTATAAAAGGCTGATGGAGGAGTCTATCGCAGTTTCCGGATATACGAATCAGATCATGGCTTCCCGTTTCTCGGAAGTGATGTGGCTGATGGAGCAGATCATGTGGAAAAGCTTTGATAAGCGTCTCGCGGCATTTCTGCTGGAGGAAAGCGCACTGGACGACACTGATGCTCTGCACATCACTCATGATAAAATAGCTGCTCATCTGGGTACCGCGCGGGAGGTTGTGACCCGCATGCTCCGCTACTTTCAATCAGAAGGACTGGTTTCTCTGTCTCGAGGCTCCATAAAATTGATTGATCAAAAACGTCTTCAAATGCTCATTGATTGATATTGGGCGCTTCACTGATGAGGTTTCCATATATTTGCCTCATAGGGTCTTAGGAATGAAGATGAGTTCTCCGCATAATTTGACAGCAAACAAGTTCCCTCCGGATATTTCTTTCGTTTTTTATTGAATGAACTCAAATTGATCTCCATATACAGTGTTTCCGTTTCATCCTTGCGATAGTAGGTAAATAGATCTTTTTCTTTTCGATCGGTAAATAGTACCTCTCCATAATAGATGACCCTGTGCTCCTTGCGCAAAGCAATCAATTTCTGAAAAAAGCGAAGGATCGAGTTCTCATCTTGAAGCTGCGCCTTCACATTGCAGTTCTTATAATCCTCATCCATCATAATCCATGGCTCTACAGTGGAAAATCCTGCATATTGCTGATCATCCCATTGCATCGGTGTTCTGGCATGATCTCTGGAACCGGCTAATATCTTTGCAAATGCCTCTTCTTTTTTCCTGGTATTGCATAACTCCTCATAAAGATTCAACGACTCCACATCACGAAGCTCTGTAACGGACCTGAAGCTTTGATTGATCATTCCGAGCTCCTGTCCCTGGTAAATAAACGGTGTCCCGCGCAGTGTAAGCTGTATGACGGCTAAAAGCTTACCCAGGACATTCCGATACTGCGGGTTCGGATTTATTTTAGAAATCATACGCGGATTATCGTGGTTTTCATAAAACAGAGATGGCTGACAATGATTCCCATAATTTTCCATCCAATTCATCATATAGCTTTTCAGATAATTAAGGTCATATTGATACTCATCAAAACGCGTATGTCCCGGCGTTTCCAAATGATCAAAGGAAAATACCATATCCAGCTCATTTCGATAATCGGCAGTCAACAGTTTACTCATTTCCATTCCTGTTCCGGGCGTTTCACCAACCGAAAAAGCATGATAGGGAAGGAACACCTTCTCTTTCAACTCATGCAGATATTCGTGAAGACGGGGGCCATAGAAATAATGTTCTACCCCGCAATACCCCATCAGCTTGCCGATACTTTCATTTCCATCCGGCAAGCCGCCACGCTTGGAAATATAATTAATGACATCCAGGCGAAATCCATCCACTCCCTTTTTCAGCCACCATGTTACCATAGCATGAATCTCTTGACGCAGGTTTTCATCTTCCCAGTTTAAATCCATCTGCTTCTTTGAAAATAAATGCAGGGCATATTGTCCGCGTTCTTCTGCATAGTTCCATGCACTGCCGCTGAAAAATGAAGTCCAGTTGTTAGGCTGATCCTTAAAAATATAATAATCTCCATATTGGGAATCCGGTTCATGGATGGCTTTCTGATACCATTCATGTTCATCCGAGGTGTGGTTCACCACAAGGTCCATAATCAGTCTCATATCACGGCTATGAACCTCCGTTAATAACCGGTCAAGATCCTCCATGGTTCCAAACTCAGTCATGATCTTATGATAATCCCGTATGTCGTACCCATTATCATCGTTAGGAGAATCATAAATGGGTGATAGCCAGATGGCATCAATACCCAGCTCTTTTAGGTAATCCAATTTACTGATGATACCCTGCAGATCACCGATGCCGTCACCATTGCTGTCTTTAAAGCTTCTGGGATAAATCTGATAAAATACGGCTTCCTTCCACCAAGCTTCTTGAATCGGCTCATCATCGGCCTTTGCCGGTTCCTGTTCCGTGTTTAAAAGGGTCAGCAGCGTCTCCAGAAACCCTTCATCCACCGGGCTTTTCGGTAGTCTAAGCAAAGCCTTTAGCTTTAGGTTCCCTACAATTGGATTAGTAACTGCCTTTTTGTTTCTATTCATTTGCAGGAGTATCCGATCAATGATATCCCGCCCAACCGGATTTGCATACACCTCTTTGATACGACTGTTTTTTGTCAGCATCGGTCCTTACTCCTATTCTCTGTTTATTTCACCGCGGGCAGCCAGTTCTGCCAGGATATGATCATACATCTGCTTATCAATCTTGAACTTCTTATCATAAATAATGTAACCGATCACAATAAAGATCAGCGGTAAAATTAACATTGCCAGCTTCATAATCAATAACCCGGAATCAGTAACCTCTTCCGGGGTCGCAGCAGCATTAATACCGGAAACAATCAAGGTCACACCAACAATTCCATTTGCAAGGGCTCCCCCGATCTTATTGATAAAAGGCTGTACCGAGAAGGTGATGCTTTCGTTGCGGCGGCCCAGTTTCCACTGTCCGTACTCTACCGTGTCAGTCAAGAACATCAGCATCAGCAGCTGTATAAAGGCCTGACCGGTAAAAATAAGAATACCTGCCGCGCCGATAAACAGCATATTCATTGGAGAAAGAAAGAATATGAGATACCCGGCTACTACCAATATCGTTGCCAAAGCATATAACGTTTTTCTGCTGTGTTTTTTTGAAAATAAAGGAAATACGCATAAAGCTGCCAGCTGTGAGACTCCTAAAATCGCAGCAAACACAGAGTACATTCCTTCATCTTTAAAAGCATATTTAAAGAAATATACCCCGAAAGCAGCGGTAGTAGAATAACCAATCATAAATAATGCCATTGATATCGCTGTGAATAACAGCTGATCATTTTGAAATAAAATCCGGAACATCTCTTTTAAAGAAGTGGACTCTTGCTTCACATGAATCATTTTATCCTCTTTTACTCCAAATACCGTAAACATCAGAAATGCCCATGTAAGCAATACGATCGCGATGACTGTAAGCTGCCAGGCTTTCTTATCTCCGCCCAGGGCATTCGTAACGGGCAGTATACCGACTACAGTTGTAAATAATCCGATATTTGCACATATCCTGGCAAAGGAACCGGTTTTCTCACGTTCCTTTTGGTCAAGTGTCAGGGAAGGAAGCATGGACCAATAAGCGATATCATTGGCCCCGTAGGTTAAATCCCAGAGAAGATAAATCACTACAAACAGGATTACATATTCCGCCGCGTTCAGTCCAAAATCCATGAATAATAAAACAGTCAGAATACCTCCAAGAATCCCGCCTATCACAATCCATGGCTTAAATTTACCAAATCGTGAGCGGGTATTATCTACTAAAAATCCCATGATCGGATCATTGACAGCATCAAAAATACGAAGTATGGTCATTGCTCCTGTCATCCACCACATCGTGGAATCCGGCAAATCCAAAATATCTGTCAGGAAAAATAAAAGATACATACTTACCATCGTGTAAAGCATATCTCTGCCGATCGTTCCAAGACCAAATAGATAGCGATTATGATTTTTTTCAGTATTTGCTGCCATAGTTACCCTCTTTCCCATGCATATTGGTTGAATAGAAACGTTACTGTTGCTGTTCCTTTTCTGTAATATATAGATTGGAACCAAAATCACCGAGCATTCGTACCCTGTCATGATAACCGGTCCCGATAAACTGCTCGCATAATGGAATTCCTGCCGCAAGTGCCTCTGACGAACAGGTATTGATTTCCACGCAATCCTTCAGGCTATAATGCCGGTTGGCTGTCCTCACAATGATCCCATCGGGATTTAACTCCACAGGTGCAACGTGTTTGATCAATCCACCGAAACGCTCAATATAAAGCTTTTGCGGTCTTGTCCGAATAGTAAACCTTCCTTTTTTCAGACCGGTCACCTTTAGCTTATCACTGCTTTCCGCTGCAGTGGCTAATGTTTGAAAAAAGCCGGTGAGTGCGGTTTCCTGGTCCTCGCTTACTGTTTCCCATATCACTTTATTGGATTTATAGGATTTCATTCTATAAAATCTTCCATATTGAAAAATCCTACGATATTGTTTATAAAATGCAACTTGCTCCGCAATGTCTTTTTTCTGCTCCGGCGACAGATACTTTAAGTCCAGCTCATATCCCAGACATCCGAAGCAGGCTGCATGGAAACGGGTTGCGAGGGGTGTCTCACGTAAGGTCTGCTGATGAGGGGACTGAGAAACATGAGCCCCAAAAGTAGATTGCGGATAAAAATAGGACAACCCTGCCTGAATTTTTAACCGTTCAATGGGATCCGTATCATCGGAAGCCCAAATCTGGGGACTGTAGCAAAGCATTCCCAAGTCAAACCGATTGCCGCCGCTGGAACAGCTCTCCAGCAAAATATGGGGTCTGGGCTCGAAGATCCTGGCCAGTACCTCATAGAGACCCAGGATGTAGCGATGACAGAACTCCCCCTGGTTTTTCAAAGCTTCAGAAAATGCTTCCGCAATATGACGGTTCATATCCCATTTCACATAAGAAATTTGGGCCTCATCCAGAAGACTGCCAACCTGCTCTGTAATATAATCCCGCACTTCTTTTTTGCATAGATCCAAAACCAGCTGATTTCTTCCCAGGACCGGAGGACGGTTCGGCAGTTTAACGGCATATTCCGGATGGCTCCGATACAACTCGCTGTCTTCATTCACCATCTCCGGCTCAAACCAAAGGCCAAACTCTAACCCTATGTTCTTAATCTTATCTGCAAAAGCCTTCATTCCGCCCGGCAATTTCTTCCGGTTTACCCCATAATCTCCAAGCCCTGCTTTATCATGATTGCGTTCGCCAAACCAGCCGTCATCCAGTACAAACAGTTCAATTCCCAGTTTTTTTGCATCTTTGGCAAGCCGCAATAGTTTGCTTTCATGAAAATCAAAGAAGTGGGCCTCCCAATTATTAAGCAGAATCGGTCTTTCCTTCTTCTTATAGTCGCCTCTTACAATATGCTCATTAATGAAATCATGCATATGACAGCTTGTGCCATTGAAGCCCTGACTGCTGTAGCTCATCACACATTCCGGTGTTTCAAACTTCTCGCCGGGAGATAATATCCATTCAAATAAATGGGGATTGATTCCCATGCATACACGAACACAATCCCTTTCATTCTTTTCCACAATGCTATAATGATTACCGCTGTAAATCATATTAAAGGCATATACGCTTCCATAGTCCTCATTCGCATCCGCCTCCGCCAATAAAAATGCAGGATTATGACGATTACTGCTTGCCCCTGTTGTGGAAGAATTGAGCGTAATTCCATAGGAAACCGGCCGCTTATGCAGGTTCGCTTCTTTAATCCAGCCTCCGTCTAAGGTATACATCTGAAAGCACTCATCCGGCAGATCCATACAAATACTCATAATACGGCGGATTGTGACAGGCATATTTCCTTCATTTCTCACAACCGCTCTTCTGCTGATCACATTCGTTTGTTCAAATACGGTATAATACAGGTCAATAAAAACCGGATATGCCCGATCCTTTAATATTATTTTTAAAGTCTGATTGCCCCCATAGGCTCCAGGCAAAGTCTCCATGGTGACCGTGCCCTCCATCACCTCATGGCTTTCATATGTAAAATCAGTGACAAAGCTGCCGTCGGGCATTTTGAATTCGGTTGGGCTATGGCGATAATCTCCCCTTCCATTGTCCGACCATTCCAGACACATACTATCCAGGCCATATCCATCATCTTCCCTGCTGTAAAGAACGCTGCCGCCAACCACGATGGACCGTTTTTGAGCCATCACATTTGCTCCGTCCTCTTTACTTAACAGGTTTCCATAATAGATATGCTCCAAATGCCCGTACTTCGTTTTGCCGATCAGATAGGTAGTACAATCTGTATCTAATCGAAAGCTTCCTTCCTTAATTGTAATCAGCGTGCATTCTCCCTTCTTCTCTCTTTAAAACAAAGAGTTTGTCAGCAATTAATAATGATATTTCAGCGGTTCCACATATTCTTTGTAAAGGATTTCAGATATCCCTCTTTCCTCAATCATCTCGGTGTAAAATCTGCCTGAAGCTTTGATTGTTCTTTCCTGGGTTTCATAATTGACATGTACCAATCCAAAGCGTGCGCTTTCTCCTTCCGCCCATTCAAAGTTATCACAATAACACCAATGATAGTACCTGGTTATCGGAAGGTCGGACTCGCTGATTACTTTTATATGGTCGCAGATATATTTCGGCCGAAATGTATCCTGATTATCGCAGGTGCCATTTTCAGTAATATAAATGGGGCGCTTCAAAAGCTGATAAATGTGATCGGCACAACGAATAAGCCCTTCCGGATAGATTTCCCATCCCAGGTCGTTCTTTGGTGCATCCTGCCTGGTCCCATCGCCAAACCCCGATACAGTACTCCGTGTATAATAATTAATTGCAATAAAATCCAGATATTCTCCCTTTGAGATATCGTTTGATCTTTTTAACGGCCATTTAAAATCACCCGTGGATACGGCACTGGTGACAGCCCCTTGAAAGAACCAATCTAACAGCCTTGCACAAATGCGATGCCATGGATTCCCCGGATTTTTCGGATCAAAGACCCGAACGTGATTGGCAAAGCTTACCTTTGTGTCTTGGTATCCCATTGATTCACGCATACGATGGATCATCCGGTAGGCTTTGATATGACAGACTGCCATGTTTGACATCACTGAAACCGCTCGTGAAAGTGATCGTTCTCCGGGAGGCCACTCGCCGAAGTAATAGGAATTGGTTGCATATACATTTGGTTCGTTAATTGTTATGTACTCAGCAGCAAGATCTCCGAATTCGTTTATCACAAGTTTCACAAAATCAAGAAAATATCTAATATTTTCTTTCTTTGTGAAAGCACCTTTCCGCTCAAACCACATCGGGTTGGTAAAATGATGCAGTGTAAGCAGAACCGTAATTCCCCGTTCTTTTAAATATTGCAGCTCCTCTCTATAATGTGCAATTGCCGTCTCATCCACTTCTCCTTCATTCGGGCAGATCCTGGCCCATTCAATCCCCATCCGATAATGCTCAATCTTCATCAAAGCCATAAGATCCGCATCCTCTTTCCATCGGTGATAATGATCCGTTGCACGGGCCGGGCTGGAATGATCTTTAATATTCCCTCTTGTATACCAGTCATTCCAGTTATGTTCACAGTTTCCGCCTTCAATTTGAGTTGCTGCCGATGCAACCCCTAATGATAATTGTTCCTTAAATTTAATTTCCATGTCCCCTCCATATTCTATATTTTTATTCAGTACATCGGGAGCAGGTAAGCTTCTTTCCATATATATCTAACACGACAGTAACACAACAAATGTCAGAAAGCAATGAGGAGTTTCCTAATATAACAAAAACAGGGCGGACAACCAAAACTGTCCGCCCCAACAAGGGGGTTTTTACCCGATTCACCTTTTGTTTTTCAGCTTAGCATAGATAAAATTTGCTGCTTTGGCTGTGCACCAACGGATTGTTTAACAACCTTCCCTTTTTTCATGACTACCAATGTCGGAATACTCATGACCTCAAATGCCTCGGCCAGTTCCTGCTGCTCATCTACGTTCACCTTCCCGACCTTTACCACGGAATTCTCAGCAGCAATCTCATCTACCACCGGAGACACCATACGGCAGGGACCGCACCAGCTCGCCCAGAAATCAAGCAGCACCGTTTTCTCGCTTTCTACAACTTCCTTTTGAAAATTTTCCTTCGTTATTGTCATAACAGACATATTGACGCCCTCCTGTCTATGTTTATATTGAAAGAATACTATACTCTTCATTATTATTCCGTGACAAACTCACACTTTCCTATTTCATGAATTTCTATCAGATCAAGCTCTGATTCAAGATTCATACGTAGTAAGAAAATGGTGCCGCTCTCCGTTTTTCTTATACGCCACAATCGTATCCAGATTTACATTTTCGACACTTTTAAAAATATTGCTTTCCACATAGGGATTGACTGCCTTTAAGGATTTTATCAGCGCCTTTATTTCCATACGTTTTGATTGGTTCTCCTCATTGCTGCACGTAGTGCAGGTATCTGTAAATTTACAGGCACATTGGATAAAATGAAGCGCATTATGATCACGCCACGCTTTAATCGTATCCTCCCTGATCAGATAAAGCGGGCGGATCAGCTCCATGCCTTCAAAATTCGTGCTGTGCAGCTTTGGCATCATAGTTTGCACCTGCGCCCCGTACATCATTCCCATTAATATTGTCTCAATTACATCATCATAATGATGTCCCAGTGCAATTTTATTGCATCCGAGCTCTTTGGCATAGCTGTACAAATATCCTCTTCTCATTCTGGCACACAGATAACAGGGCGATTTCTCTACATTGTATACAGAATCAAATATATCCGATTCAAATATCGTAATCGGTATGTTCAGCTTTCTGGCATTTTCTTCAATCACCTTCCGATTTTCCGGACTATACCCCGGGTCCATTACAAGAAATTTTACAGTGAATTCATACTTATTGTGCAGCTTTAATTCCTGAAAAAGCTTTGCCATCAGCATCGAATCTTTTCCTCCGGAAAGACAGACCGCGATACAATCCCCTTCCTTTACCAGTTCATATTCCTTGACAGCCTTTGTAAATTTGCACCAGATTTTTTTTCTAAATTTTTTACGGATGCTTTGCTCCACATCCTTCACTTGATCCTGCCGCTCCTCTTCCTTAATTGTTTCGAGCAGCCACGCAATATATCCGCCTTCCAGACTTACGGCATCAAAGCCTTCCTCCGCCAGCGCATCTGCCACATCAACACTGTATTTTCCTCTGCTGCAGCAAATAATTAATTTTTTTGTAAAATCTATATTACCGTTATCCCTTATGTGATCCGCCGATGTATGAACTGCATTTGGAATCGCCCCATGTGCCGCTTCCGTATGGTCACGGATATCAATGAGCTGATAGGTAGTTGCGTCTAATTGCTTTAGCTCCTGTATTGAAATAGTCATATCAGATCCTTCACCACCTCGCCTGCAATAATCAATCCTGCCACAGACGGAACAAATGCAACACTTCCCGGAATATCTCTTCGTTCCGTACACTTATGCTTTGCTCCCGGAGGACAGATACAGTTATTCCTGCAGCTGATGGACAGATCCTCGATCGGTCTGGTAGGCTTTTCTTCCGAATATACTACCTTCAGTTCCCCTACCCCACGCTTTTTCAGTTCCCGCCTCATAACCTTTGCCAAAGGACAGACCTTCGTCTGATAGATGTCCGCAACTCTAAATCGGCTGGCATCCAGCTTATTTCCCGCTCCCATGCTGCTGATAATAGGGATTCTCATCTCCTGTGCCCGCATGACAAGTTCAATCTTGGCCGTTACCGTATCTACCGCATCAACGATATAGTTATATTCGGCAAAGGGAAATTCCTCCGCATTTTCCGGAAGGAAAAAGCATTTATGAATCCGTACCTCAGCATTGGGGTTAATCTCTAAAATTCTGTCTCTCATAACCTCTGCCTTATACTTTCCGACCGTCTTTTTAGTTGCTATGATTTGTCTGTTCAAATTTGTAAGACAAACCTTGTCATCATCTATTAAGTCAAAAGCACCGATTCCGCTTCTTACAAGCGCCTCACATACATATCCGCCCACTCCGCCGACTCCGAATACGGCCACTCTGGACTTTTCCAATCGGTTCATTGCTTCTTTTCCCAAAAGCAGCTCTGTTCTTGAAAATTGCGTCAACATAATCTTTTCATTCTCCTTATAGATCTCTCATTTTGTTATATGGGGACTTCTTCTGCATGGCGAACCCCATTATTATCTACCGCACTGTACAATATGTCAACAGCCTTCCCAACATTGCCAACATCAATCGATGAATAATTCATCACATAATGATTCCTATGGTCCGCAAAGCTGTTATGATGATAATATTCTGACAGCGATGCAAGCTTGACTCCCTTTGCCCTGACCTGGGCCATAAATTCGTTTTCTGTTTTTTCGGTGTTAACATGCATTAAAAAATGAACCCCTGCCTCTTCTCCCTGAATGGAAATATACTTTTTAATTTTGCTTTGGCCAAATGCTTCAAAAATAGCATCTCTTTTACATTGATAATAGTTTCTGAGCCGGTTAATATGCTTTTCAAAGCTTCCGTTCTTCAGAAACCGTGCCAAAGTATACTGCTCAAAATTAGATACCGTGCAGGAATAAAATGACAGCCTGCGGTAAAATTCCGAAATTAACAGCCGGGGTAAAATCATATAACTGATTCTTACAGTAGATGCCAGCGTTTTTGTAAATGTATTCATATAGATTACCTTACCGGAGACATCAATACTTTGCAGCGTCGGAATTGGTTTTCCGCTTAGTCTGAGTTCACTGTCATAGTCATCTTCTATAATGTATCTGTCTTTTTCTGCCGCTGCCCATCCAAGTAATTCGTATCTTCTGCTGATTGGCATCACAATCCCTGTCGGAAAATGATGCGACGGTGAGATATGCACAATATCCACACCTTTTTCCGCCAATTGCGGAACACAGACTCCCATCTCATCAATATCGATATATTTGCAGGATACCTTCATGCTTTCATAGATTTTTGCAATTTTACGATACCCGGGATTTTCAACTGCATATACCAATTGACTGCCGAATAGTTGAATCAACAGGCCATATAAATATTCTGTCCCTGCACCGATGACGATTTGTTCCGGACTTACTCTCATTCCCCTGAATTCCTTCAAATAATCTGAAATGGCCTCACGCAACGGCATAATTCCTCCGCATGGAGGATTTGTCATTAGTTGGATTCTGCTGTCATTCAGTACTTCTCTTACTGTTTTCGTCCAAATCGTAAACGGAAAGATTTCAGAAGCAGTCTGATTACTGGTAAAATCAGCCAGGTACGAGTTCTTTCCGTCTGTCAGGGATATGAGCTCCTCTTTTACCGGACCGCTTTCCTTTATCAGTACATTCTTAAAATCAGTCACATAAAACCCTCGTTTGGGTATGGAATAAATATACCCTTCCGCTATCAGCTGCTCATATGCATTTTCTACTGTAATTACACTGATACCCAGATTTTTTGCAAAGGATCTCTTAGACGGAAGTTTTTCGCCGACTCCGATCGTTCCCTGCACAATGTCATTTTTAACGCATTTATAAAGATATTCATATAACGAATCTGACCCTGTATTTGTAAAGCTATAGGTAAGCATCCTCTATTCACCATCCGATCTGGCCTTACTGAATATGTTTATTTTGACAATTTTAACATACCCACATTTGCATTATAATTTTCCTGCATGAAAATGTAAAGCATTTATCACGTAAAATCAGAATGGAGGTTCTATATGAATGAACGATATCAATTAAACAAAGAATTGGCACAGATGCTAAAAGGCGGTGTAATTATGGATGTCACCACTCCCGAACAGGCTAAAATTGCAGAAGCAGCGGGGGCATGCTCCGTAATGGCCCTGGAACGGATTCCCGCAGACATACGGGCAGCCGGCGGCGTATCCAGAATGAGTGATCCCAAAATGATTCAAAGTATCCAAAATGCCGTATCCATACCGGTTATGGCAAAGTGCCGTATCGGACATTTTGCGGAAGCACAGATACTGGAAGCGATCGAAATCGATTATATTGACGAAAGTGAAGTGCTGTCTCCCGCAGACGATGTTTACCATATCAATAAAAGAGAGTTTCATGTTCCTTTTGTTTGCGGCGCAAAAGATTTAGGTGAGGCACTCCGCAGAATTAATGAAGGTGCTTCTATGATTCGTACAAAAGGAGAGCCCGGTACCGGAGATATTATTCAGGCTGTCAGACATATGCGTATCATGAATCAGGAAATTGCAAAGATCAAAAGCATGCGCACCGATGAGCTATATGAAGCCGCAAAGCAGCTTTTAGTTCCGTTTGAATTGATTGAAGCTGTTCATACAAGCGGAACACTTCCTGTCGTTAATTTTGCGGCGGGAGGAATCGCCACTCCGGCAGATGCCGCTCTGATGATGCAGCTTGGAGCAGAAGGCGTCTTTGTGGGTTCCGGTATTTTCAAATCTGGGAATCCGGAAAAAAGAGCAAATTCTATCGTGAAAGCAGTGGCCAACTATACAGATGCCGGAATCATTGCAGAATTATCCGCCGATTTGGGTGAGGCTATGGTGGGAATCAATGAGCAGGAAATCGCATTATTGATGGCAGAAAGAGGCAGCTGATGAGAATCGCGGTATTAGCTGTACAAGGTGCATTTATCGAGCATGAAAAAATGCTTGAAAAACTAAACATCTCTTCTTTCGAGCTTAGAAACTCACACGATTTGGAGCAAAGCTATGACGGAATTATTCTTCCCGGCGGCGAAAGCACCGTACAGGGAAAGCTTTTGCGTGAGCTTCATATGTACGATAATCTGAAAGAACAAATTAATCACGGAATGCCTGTATTGGCAACTTGTGCGGGCATGATCCTGCTCGCCTCTAAGGTGGAAGGGGAGTGCTCTGCTCATTTGGGTACGCTTCCGATAAGCGTAAGAAGAAATGCCTATGGCCGACAGCTCGGCAGCTTTTATACCGCTGCCCCTGTCGCTCACATAGGAACCGTTCCGATGACCTTTATTCGTGCACCGTATGTCTGTGAGGTATTTCATGGCACGGAGGTGATCGCCGCAGTAGAGGATCATATCGTTGCGGTAAAATACCATCATCAGATGGCCTTTGCCTTTCACCCGGAACTGAATGAAGATCTCCGGATTCACCGGGCTTTTCTTGATATTTGTCATAAAAATAAATGATTATTATAAATTTGATTATAATAAGTACCGTAATATTTGCTCCTTTCACATATAAACCACAAATCTCAACTGTATACTATGATCATTAAAGATAAGGAGTGAACCATATGCAAACACAGACATTACCAATCGGCGGTATGACCTGCGCAGCCTGTGCGGCGCGTGTGCAGAAAGCGATATCAAAGCTGGATGGTACGGACAACGTGGTAGTAAACTTCGCTACCGAGAAAGCATCGTTTTCCTATGATCCCGACAAGCTGCGGCTGGCAGCAGTCAAGGAAGCAGTTGTCAAGGCCGGCTATAAAATTCTCGACCCGATCAGCGCGGATGAGGACCGGGCACGCAGGGAAAAAGCAATCCGGGTGCTGCGGATAAAGTTCCTTATATCCGCCGTATTTGCTCTGCCGCTTTTGTACATCGCAATGGTGCCGATGATCAAATTTATCCGCCTTCCGTTCCCGTGGGGGCTTGACCCAATGACATTTCCTCTGTTGTATGCGATCGTAGAAATTATTCTTGTTATTCCTTGTATCGCGGTGGGATACAAATTCTATACGGTGGGCTTCAAGGCTCTGTTTATGCGGAGTCCGAACATGGACAGTCTGATAGCCGTAGGAACAACGGCTGCAGTCCTATACAGCGTATGGAACACCGTCCAGATTGCCAACGGAAATTTCGGTGCGGTAGATCATTTGTATTTTGAGACAGCAGGTGTGATTATTACACTGATTCTGCTCGGCAAGTCGCTCGAAGCGAAAGCCAAGGGCCGCACAAGCGAGGCTATCAAACGACTGATGGGACTTCAGCCGAAAACAGCCATTGTGATCGGCGCAGACGGTTCGGAACGCGAGATCCTGATTGACGATGTGGAGATTAACGATATTCTGCTTGTCAAACCCGGTTCAAAAATTCCCGTAGACGGCGTAGTAGTCGAAGGACACAGCGCCGTCGATGAAAGTATGCTGACGGGCGAAAGTCTTCCTGTGGACAAAAAAGAAGGCGATCAGCTCTACACCGCAACCATCAATGCAAACGGCGCACTGAAGTTCAGAGCGGAAAAGGTCGGCAGTGAAACCGCTCTCGCACAGATTATCAAGCTGGTAGAGGATGCGCAGGGCAGCAAAGCTCCGATAGCCGCTCTTGCCGACAAAGTATCGGGCATCTTCGTGCCGGTTGTAATTACAATCGCTCTTATCGCCGGAGCGGCATGGTTCATTGCTACCCGTGACATAGAGCATTCGCTGACGATATTCGTATCCATACTCGTGATTGCCTGCCCGTGTGCCTTAGGACTCGCCACGCCCACGGCTATTATGGTCGGAACGGGAAAAGGTGCGGAAAACGGTATTTTAATCAAAGACGGGGAGGCTCTTGAAACCGCTCACAAGGTAGAAACCATCGTATTTGATAAAACCGGAACGATTACCGAGGGCAAACCGAAAGTCACCGATGTAATAGGCGGGGATACCGGCAATGAGGAGCTGCTTTGCATTGCCGCAAGTGTAGAGAAGCTGTCCGAACATCCTCTCGGTCTTGCCGTAGTCGAGGCAGCAGGAAACATTTATGAAGCGACAGCATTTCAGTCGGTTACGGGAATGGGCGTTCAGGCAATTGTAAACGGCAGATTGGTTAAAGTCGGGCGGGCTGCTTACACCAATGCTGACAAGTCTGTCGGAGATCAGCTTGCTGAAGAAGGTAAAACCCCTCTTTTTGTATCAATTGATGATAAATATGCCGGAGTCATCGCCGTGGCCGATACGGTAAAGCCGTCAAGCAGATCGGCGATTGAGAAGCTGCACAAGCTCGGCATCACAGTCGCAATGATTACAGGAGATAACACAAAAACTGCCGTTGCCATCGCAAAACAGGTGGGCATTGATCAAGTACTTGCGGAGGTTCTTCCGCAGGATAAGGCCGACGAAGTCAAAAAGCTCCAGGCAGAAGGCAAGCGGGTAGCTATGGTCGGCGACGGGATCAATGATGCGCCTGCGCTTGCTCAGGCGGACATCGGCATCGCAATCGGCAGCGGCACCGATGTTGCAATGGAGAGTGCGGACATCGTATTGATGCGCTCCGATCTGAATGACGTACCAACGGCAATCAAACTCTCGAAGGCAACCATCCGAAATATCAAACAAAATTTATTCTGGGCATTTGGATACAATGTAATCGGTATTCCAATTGCGGCAGGCCTGCTGTACATTTTCGGCGGTCCCCTGCTGAACCCGATATTTGCCGCGGCGGCGATGAGCCTCTCGAGCGTATCGGTACTGACAAACGCATTGAGACTAAAAACCTTTCAGGCATAGGAGGATAATCAATTATGAAAAAAACACTCTTTACTGCAGTCACTCTTTCACTCACCTTTGTGCTTGCCGGCTGCGGACAGCTTGATGTCGTCGGCAAGGACTCCGTAAAGGCATTTGACGCCGTACTTACGACAATGGGCGATAAAATAACACCGGATGAAATGAACGGCGGCTGGTCTCTCGAAGCACCGGACGGCACGGCACGGTTCATCTGGAGCAGGGACTACAGCAAAAGCCCGCTCCACGATGTGATGCTTGAATTTGATGCCAAGCCGTTCCTTGATGCCGGGCTTGATACTGCCCTGCTCCCTGATACAATCACGTACTATGAAGATAAGCTGATGGTCGGAACAAAACTCGGCAGCGACGAACTGACGTATGCCAATGAAGCCACGCCGATTGCCTCCTATGAGCAGATTGTGAATAAATACAGGAAATCGGTCGGCTACCATACCTCTCTTGATCACTATAATGTGGATCTCGGAAACGGAAACATGTTCGAATGGGCAAAGGATATGTCGGCAAACACCAATGACAAAAGCAGTCAGGACAAGGATATCGTGTTTGTGCTTGATCCGGCTCCGTTTATCGAGGCCGGAGCAGACCCTGACAAAGTCGAAGGCTGGGCATTTGCCAAGGTAACGGTAGATTTGAATGGCAAACCCACTGAGGTAGATAAATTTTTGAAACCATTTGACCTTCGTTGATTAGCAGTAGAAAAATATATATAAAAGGAGTATGATGACAATGATTAAATCAATAATCCCTGTGCAGGGTATGTCCTGTGAACACTGTGTAAAGTCCGTCACCAACGCCATCAAAGCGCTGCCCGGTATCGGAAATGCCGACGTCAGGCTGAAGAAACAGACCGCCACAGTGAAGTATGATGAGAGTAAAATCAGTCTTGAGAATATTAAGGAGGCAATTCGGGAAGCCGGTTATGAAGCTGAATAAAACAGTGCTCGTCGTAGATGACGAACAAAACATTATAGAGCCTGTCAAGGCATATCTCGAAAATCAAGGATACTCTGTCCTGACCGCCGTATGCGGTCAGGATGCCTTGGCGTTAGCAGGACGCGGGGGCATAGACATTATGCTGCTTGATTTAATGCTTCCGGATATTTCCGGTGAGGACATCTGCCGCAAAATTCGTGAGACATCACGCCTGCCCATCATTATGCTTACCGCCAAGGCAGCCGAAAGCAGTCAGCTTGAGGGACTTAAAATCGGTGCGGATGATTATATGACAAAACCATTCAGCCTAAAGCTGCTCGCAGCGAGAATCGAGGCTGTGCTTCGCCGTCTGCCCGAAAGCGAGCCGCCGGAGCTGTTCGCGGACAAACAACTGACTTCCACCGAACGTAAAATCGTAAATGCTCTTTCACGTCGTCCCAGCCGGATCTTTACCCGAAACGAACTGATCAGCGTAGCATTTGACGATGAGTTTGACGGATATGACCGTGTAATTGATACACATGTCAAAAATCTGCGCAAGAAAATCGGCGTAGATTTTATCAGAACCGTTCACGGTTTGGGCTATAAATGGGGCGGCGGCACGGAATAAAAACTGAGGACGTTTAAATTAATTACTTTTCTTTCACGGGAAAGCACATTTCTGTAATAAAGGCGCTCTCCTCTCCACAATTGCCCGGAGATTTATGATAAATTGTAAATACCCGACCACTAATCTCGAGCTTATTATTTTCAAGCCACCCGGCAACTGCCGTATTAATTTCATAGATTTGCGAATAGTTGCCGCCAAATACAATGGATGCCACTTCGCATTCCTCTGTTTGAAATACTTTGAGCGGTTCTGCTGCTTTATATTCCCGATCAAGCGGGAATCGCACCTCTATTTGCATGCTTCCCGTTTTTTCATCAGTTCCTTTGTAAATAGCAATCGCCGCTGCTTCCTGCAAAACTGTAATATGATTCTTTTTACAAGCCGCATTTAGCTTTTCCCACATAATTCCTTCCTGCGGATAAGTGTCAATCTGACCGGACAAGCTTGCCACCCACATGGAACGCATTTGCTTACGTACTATTTTAAGCGTGTAGTCCTCTGCCTTCTCCTTAGCATTCAGAACCGCTTTCATCTGGCCTATTTGCTTTTTGATCCTTTCCAGCTCCATATATTTACTCTTCAATTTTTCCCACAGAAAATCATTGACATCAGTTTGCCGGCGCACCATTATTTTCTTAATTTCATCGAGCCCGAAGCCCATATTTTTTAATGCGAGGAGTTGATTGGCCTGTACGAGCTGTTTTTTATCATAGTACCGGTAGCCGCTTGACTCGTCAATGTGATCCGGTATCAAAAGCCCGATCTTATCATAATTTCTAAGCATATGGATACTGATTGATGACAATTCCGCAAATTCGCCTATTCTGAGCACCCGCATCCCCCTTTTTCAAATCACCTTATTATTTCATCTTCCTTTTCTGATTAGAAGCTGAAAGCAGACTGTTGAGAACCATTCCGAAAAGAATAAGAAGAATACCGATTGCTCCCAGCCGGTCCGGCAGCGCATCTCCAAGAAACAGAATGCCTCCCAGCAATGTAAACAAAACCTCTCCCGCCTGTGTGGACTCCGCAACCGCAAGCTGTCTTTGGTCTGCCTTTACTAAATCCGTGGCCTTGAAGAACAGCAGTGTGGCGGCCACACCGGAAAGTATTGCGACAAGAAATGCCTGTAATATTTGATTTCCGGAAGGAACACCTGCCTTTGCCAGCCCCAAAAAGGAAAGAAGAATCCAAAAAGGAAGACTGCATAATGTCATGCCATATGTTCTCTCGACCGTAGACACCTGATCTGTGCTGATCTCCATCACCTTCCGATTTCCCAAGGGATAGGAGACCGCACCGATCAGTATCGGAAACAGCGTCACCAGAACCTGATGAATATTAAGGCCTGCCGTATGAGATATCTGCAGAAGAAAGACGCCCGCTAAAATAATACCGGCGGCAACTAAGTTCTTTATTGAGATCCGCTTGTGAAACAGCGGAGACATTAGTACTCCCATTACGATGGTCAGCTGCCAGGATGCCGCAATCAGCCACGATTCGCCATAATCACTCGCATAGGTCATCGGTGCGTAAAAAAGACCAAACCCAACTGTGCTCCAAATCAACCATTGCAAAAGGTCTTTTTTCATTACCTGATGAATGTGCTGAAACCCATACTTTTTTCCTACTATCAAAGCTAAAATCGGAAGCGTAAACAGATAACGGAGACTTGCGCTCCAAATCCAATTTCCTCCCGACAAATGCATACTCCGATTTAGTATAAAGGTGAAAGCAAAAAAGAACGAGGCGGCAATGCCTAAAAAAATTGATTTTTTCATGATACTCACCGATGACTCCTTATGTAATTTTTACCATTTCTATTCTCATTGATTTATCGATATAAAGCTAAGTTCCTTGCACTTCCTCCAACCTTAACTCCGGTAATTTCCTCTTTTTCAATTATTAATACAACACGTATTTCAGATAACCTCCCCATGGCAGAGCCCTGTTCCATAATCATCTCTGAAGCCTGCATTTTATCAACCTTGCCGTAACGATATAAATAGCATCCAAGTGCGCCGCTGGAAGTTCCGGTAGCCGCTTCCTCATCAATATCATACAACGGAGCAAAATTCCTGCAGCTGGCAGTTGCCCCCTGCAAAGTCTCCGGAGTAAAAACATGATATCCAACCGCATTGTATTTTTGACTGATTTTTTTAACTTTTTCAAAATCAGGTCTGATTGCATTTAAAATAGCAGTATTCTTAACCGGGATAAGAATATCACGTAATCCGGTCGATACCACCTGAGCCGGTAAATTTTCTGACATATCCTCTATTCTTATATGCAATGAATCGCTCAGTTCTTGTTTCTGTATCATATCAGAAAATATCGGAGTTTTCTGGTCCATCATAACAGAATGATCTTCATAAACCTCAATCCCCAATACCCCTGCTTTTGTTTCCTGTGTGTATATCCCCGGTTTCATGGCTCCAAGGCTTGCCATTGCATAGAAAGCACCAATCGTAGCATGACCGCACAAATCAACCTCGGCATTGGGCGTAAAGAATCTCAGCTTATAATCTGCTTTCTTAGATTTCATTACGAAGGCGGTCTCGCTAAGTCCCAATTCGGCGGCAATCCTTCTCATTTCCTTCTCTGATAAAGAGTCCGCGTTCAAAACAACTCCTGCCGGGTTCCCGCCTTCCTCTATTTTTGCAAATGAATTTACCTGATAAATATTTATTTTCATTTGTTTCAATCCCGCTTCCTTTTCACTTATATTTGTCATAATGAACAATCGTCATATCAGCCTGCAGTGTTTCTTCTTTCCCGGTAGCTTGATACCCCATTTTTTCATAAAGATAACATAGTTTCTTTTCCTGCTTTATTGTGTCAAGTTCCCATCTCTTTGCTTGGGGATATAAGCTTTCAACAGCTTTTATTGTATCCTGCGCATAGCCCTTCCCTTGAAATTCAGGCAGAATAAACAGAGGAGAGATTCTGCATAGATTACCCTTAAGCCTGACTATTCGAATAACTCCTATATTCCTGTCATTTAATTTAATAAAATAATAGTCCGTGAAATCCTGATTCATTCTGTAATTAATCTTTTGAACTGTTTCGGCACCCGGATTTGTTGCATCATCTTTATACTTTTCAAGCAGCTCTGAAAATGCGCAAATCTGTATCCTATAGATTTCTTCACAGTCCTCTGGCCGGGCTTTCAATAATGTTATTTTCATTTTCTCCCCTTTTCAACATGTAAATATCTTTATAAAAAATTGCCAGGACCTTTGGCTGCGCCGCCATAGCTTCATATCTATCCTTAAGGATCTCCCAGCAAATCTGAGCTTCCCCATCCTCAACACGCACCATGAGAATCATACTGAATACCCCCTCAGTAACGCTTGTAATTTCATACCTCAAAAACAACGCTTCCTCCGGAGCCTTTACTTCATAGGCGGGAACAATCCGTTTCGCACGGATTCCGATATAAGCAATTTCTTCA
>JASGGU010000026.1:0-43237 GCA_047602645.1 Lachnospiraceae bacterium
TTGTCCGATACCGTATCGACAATCAAATGGGCGGGACTGACCACCGACTCAAGCAGCTTTCCGGCATACTCCTTTCGCAGGGAAGCATCCTTCAGCACAGATGCGGTCCATTCCGCAGAACCATCTGTTTTTTGCTGATCGGACAGCACTATCCGCAAATCCTTTGTGACCGGCTCCTCTCCGCCGACATAATAGCCCATCATACCCATGCTTTGGTTTACCGATACGCTTACCGGACTGCCTTCGATATCGGTCAGGGACAGAGCAGAAGTCACCGTATCCGGCACGATTTCCAAAATCGTATAAGGATTTTGTGCGGTCGTCTCCGCAACCACCTTCGTGATGCTCTCGAGTGTTTCCTTCGCCGTTGCATCCTGTGCCTGCATATGCGTCAGCGCACCGACCGCCGTCACAAGGAGCGCACCCGCCATCAGTGCGCTGATCCTTCGTTTTATGTAATTGCGTCTGCTTCCGCCTTCCCGCATGTTAACCTGATTCCTCCGTTTTTTCGCCGCTTATTTTACAATCGTCCATACCCGATCATTAGAATTACAATAATATTCTTTTAACAAAACCCACTTATTTGTAATATTGTTCCGATAGTAAAGCTTTAAGTTCCAGCGTTTTGTACCATCCGCATTATCCTGAGCGGTCAGCTCATACTGCAGCTGAATATTGTTAATCGCAGACTCCCTGCCCGATATATTGGTTGCAAACGGATAATACCATGTCATTCGCTGCGCGGTCTGCCCCGGAAAATCCGAATCGGAAGGAGAAGGGAAATAACACTTCTGGTAAAGTCCAAGCAGTGAATTGACGGTATCCGTCGGTACCTCAATATTCCATGGATATACTTCAATATAATTGTCAAACAGCACATAGCTGCTGCTGCCGAAGGTCATCGTCGGGACCAGCCGCAAATGCTGTGCCGTGTCGGGATTCCACTTGTTGTCATGGTAGCGCAGCACAAGCTTTCCGCTGACTTCAATTCCGATCATCTTCGGGTTCGGCAATGGATACTGCTTGTCCTCATATGGAATCCACGTACCGTCCGTTTCCCTGTAAAAGGCAAATTTGATATTGTTGCTCTTTACCTCTTCTACGATTGTACTTGATAGATACAATGGAATTTCCTGACGGATTTCATCGTAATTTCCGGTTTTGCTCCACTGAAACCTGCGTGGGATATAAACTGCCGTCATATCTCCGGATTCCACATAGCTGTTTGTTTCGGAATCCCAATTGCGGGAGTAATTATCAAAATATAAATGCACTCTTCTGAGCGTTGTCACGACCGTATTGCTGCTGTACTCATAATCCTCCAGCTTGTAGCCGTTATAAGGAAATACCTCCCATTTATTCCTGTCGCCGCTTTTGGGAGCAAACACATACAGCGTAATTTCATAGGTATACTCCGCATTCGGATTCAGCTCCTTCGGACAGACAATGCCGATATGATTGCCTTCAATCCGAGCGTAATCGGAATCCTTATAAGGCTCTGTAACAGTTACAGTCGCCGTCCCGTCCTGATGATAAATTGTTTCGATGCGGCGGACATTATACAGACAGATATATTTGGTAAAATCAATATTCGCATCCTTTGGCGTCACATAGAACGGATTGTGCTGCCCTCTCTGCATCTCCACACCGTTTCCGATAATATTAAAATCAGACGGTTTCTTATAGGCCTGGCCGCCCCATACGCCGGATACCGGCCCGTTTCCGTAAGGGATTGCCACAGAACGCGTGCTTGCTGCAGTCACCTCAATCGGCTCGCTTGCTATTTTGCTGCCAAAGGCAAGCGGCGATTTCATCCGGCACACACAGGAGGTCTGCGTACTTGCTGTCATATCAAAATATTCTTCCCCGTCGGTAATCGTCCATTCCACCGCCTTGATTGCTTCCGGATCTTTTGCCTTATCAAGGTATCTTCCCGACACAGATGCCTGCAGCGTGAATTCCTCTCCGCCCGCCAGATCGTCCGAATAGATCGGATGATCGGTATCACCGATTTCATTTTTCGCGGCGGCGGACGGCGTAAAACTGATATTAATGTCAGTCACAAGAATCACACCGATATTGACCGTCTTGGAAACCGCCCCGTCTGCCGTCATGACCTTTACTTTAAAATCATTTGCCTGGCTCTTAGAAACCGTCAGTTTTCCGGAAGTACTGATGCCGGTATCCGCTTCATACCCAAATCCCGGTGCATCCACCATGTACCAGCGCACCTCCTGATTTGGCTTTTTTAAATCGTCGGTGCCCTTGACCGTAATTCCCGTAAATGTAAAGCTCTCTCCCGGCTCCAGATAAATATTGTCGGGTGCTTCTATCAGCGCGGGCAGATCGGATTTGGGCGGATCCACATAGGATGGAATCGCGTTGCCCGACACGAGCTTGTTTCTCAGCGTGATGTTATGACTCGACCGATAGGTCTTTAAGCTCCTCGAAAACTCCATATCGACACGGACAATCCGCTTACTTTCCATGCGCGTCAAATCGACGGAAAAATCGGTGATATCATCTGCCATACGTTCCTTTTCCGCACGCACGCCGTCCTTTATTATGATTTTATTTCCGTCGGCATCTGTCGAAGCCGCCGCATAAAACTCATAATAGTAAAGTCGGGATTCCGCACGGTTAAAGACAACCTCATAGATCACATCCGTATTGTACATGCGCAGCTTTTTAAAAGCGGCGCCCGCGGGAATACCGCTTTCGCTGCTCACAAGGTTTTCCTCTGTTTCGGTCGCTCCGTACAGATAGTCAATGCCGACCGCAGTATCAATGATCAGGTCCTGCAGCTGATTGAATGCAAGCTGCGCCTCATGCTGCAAATTGACTTCCGTACTCGCAGATGTAAACGAATGCGCGCCGACCACCATAAATCCCAGCACGGCTCCGCCGACAATTGCGGCAATTGCAACCGCTGCGACCAATTCTACCAATGTAAAGCCTTTTTGGTCTGTCTTTATCCCTGTCCGCATCGCTTCCGCCCTTTCTGATCTATTCCAGATACACCTTCCCCGTAGCCGGAGCGATCCTCACCGTATAGGTACGCCCGCCGCCCCTGACCTCTATTTTTTTGACGAGCGGTCTTTCTTCGGCGGAACCGTCTATGTTCATTTTAACTTTCGTCTCGGCACCCGATGCGCGGTCAAATCCGATCCGCAGCTCCGTCGTACCGTCCAAAAGATGCCCTGTCTGACTCTCGTCTTCCCCCTCCTGCCAATAAACAACTTCCAGATAGGCTTTTCCTATCTGCGCGGGAGCATCTCCATAAGGCCCGCTTCCGTCCGCATCGTCAATCCAAAGCTGCTTCAGATAAGCGCCGTCTGCGGATTCCTTATAAATACGCAGCACCGTCTCCTCCTTGCCCATCGTCGTAATGCGCGCCGAACCGACCGCAGTCTTAATTTCATTCGCGCAGCTTCTCGCGGCCGTTCCAAAAATATAGCCGATTCCCGTGATAAAAAATCCGGCGAGTATACCAAGGATCGCCAGTACTATTATGATCTCCACTAAAGAAAATCCACGATTCTCATTCTTCATAGTCCGTTCCTATTTCTTGATCCAATTCTGGTATCTGACCAGCTGTGTTACGTCGATGGCCTTTGCAACGATTCCGTCCTCAGACGGAGAAACGGGGGTTCCGTCAAGCACATATTCGCCGCCGTTCACAAAAAAGTCAATGGGCCGGCGCGGATCCGTATCACTCGACTCACATTGCAGCACACGAACAAGCTCCGATTTCGCATCCTTGCTTTCGGCGCTGTTCAGCGTCACACCCGCCTCGACCTTGATCACGCCGCCGGCAATAATCATTCCGGTAAAATCCCTGGATACCGTCACATCGTGCAGCGCAACGATCAAACGGGTCTTAGAATCTCCCGAAGCACCATATTCATATGTAGCCGCACCGGTAATTACCGCATTCATGCCATCTTCCAGTGTAAAGCGTTTTGTGCCGTTTCCGGCAAACAGCTCTGCTTCCGCCTTCTTAATAATATTTTCAAAAACGGTTTTTCCCATTTCAGATTCGGTCAGGCCGTAATAATTTTCGATCAGCTTTCTTGTCAGCGCCGTATTAATTTCCGTATAGCGTCCCGTTTCCTCGGACAGCTCCTGCTCATCCTGCGGCATGGCATCGTGCAATGTCACCGCCTGGGGCATACCGGGCAGACCAGTTGCCTCCGACGTCATATAATTACCCTGCATATGAATCCGCGCAAACGTACCGGCCAAAATACCGCCGGACGAATAAATATTGAAATAACGATCAAACGCGCTTTTCTGCAGACCGTAGAAATCCTTGAAAAAACGATTTGCATTTTCCTCGCTCAGCACCATATAATAATACACCATTGTCTCGCCGTTGCTCGGTGCAAAAATTTTTCTGAAATCAGAAGCATAGGCACTCAGAGACGTCCCGCCCCCATATTGGGACACGGTCTTTGAAAATGAGACCTCATTGAAAGCGGCATCGCCGCCGTACTGCGTCATCATCGCCGTATATTCGGCGCCGGAGAGCGGGTTTTTCCCGATGACGGTATTTCCGTCCACAACGCCGATGCACTCCTCCGGTATGAGGTACGCAATTTGATTCCCCTTCACCGCAATTGACTCGCCCATAAGGATATCCGTATTGGATGCCGCATTTGCATCGGATACTTCCTGATCGACGGGACTGACAAGCGGCTTGCCGTCAGCAGACGCCGCTTTGGATGTTCCGATATAAGAATGTCCCGCGATCAGCAGCTTATTCAGCTTTGTCATATCCAGCGTATTGTCGATGCCGTTAATCATGATTGCGCTGCTCTTCGCAGAATCTGATGTCGAACTGCCGTAGCCGTAATATTCTTCCTCCAGACTGACCTTGGTCCCGACGCCGTTCATCGTTAAATCATCTGCCACATAGGTCTTTGCGTGAAGCACTGCCTCTCCCGCCTTCAGATCGATATTTTCCGCCCAAAACTGCGGGATATCATCCGTCTCGGCGCCGCCTGCAAGCAGCCTTGCATTGCTGTTTAGCAATGTCACCGGCCCCTTTGATATAATGCGTTCTGAATTTTGCAGGCGCATTTCATGATAGACAGCAATTCCCTCTTCGCCCGCATACAGATTTCCGTTTACGGTAACACGTCCGGAGCTTGCGGTATTTTCAAACCGTCTGTCTGCAATGATACAGAATTCAAACACATCGGGCATCACCGAGGACTGTGTGAATGCAATCGGCGGTGCACTGATCATGATATCCGTATCAATGACCGACAAAAAACCCCGCGCGTCTACAAACTCAAGACGAAAGCCCTTTAGCAGCAAATAATCCTCATCCGCCGGACGCACGATCTCACCGGTCGGCTGTGAATAGTCAATGCTGCCATCCGCATTCACATTTACCGTCTGCAGAAGCCGCTTCGGATCACCGGGCACAGCGGCATCGATACTCAGTCCGATGCTGCCGTCCACATAGGAAGCAAGACGGCTGAGCTGATAACGAGTCACATCCGCACCCGTACCTCCGGAAAGAATTTTTTGTAGCTGATTTAAATATTCCGCGGCAAATTTACTGTTTCGCTTCTGCTCGTTCCAGTTTGCATAGTTCTGCATCACATAGCTGTACGAATGCTCCGTCGCATCAGACGCGTCCTTCTGCAGTCCCGCCACAATCTGTTCGAGCACCGCTTCCGCCGAATAAAAGCTTTCCTTCGTCCTGCGGTCGGTCGCCTTCATCAGATAATTGTTGAGTGACATCCACATGATCGTCGCACCGAGAATACCGACAAACGCAAGTGCCACAATGACAATGACAATAGAAGAACCGCTATTCTCTTTTCTTAAAAACCGGTCAAGCCGGCCAAGCCATTCTCTCAAATGCCGCCTCCCACCTTAATTCTTGCTTCCCGAAATCGAAATAAGCCGGTCTTCCGGCGAGATCGTGCCGGAAGCAAACGCCTTCGCAAGGGTTCCCTCCTCATAAAGGTCAATCGTCACATCGAATACCCGGTCCTCATCCTTTTCGCCATAAATCGGCGCCGCTAAAAATGACTCCCTGTCGGTCGTTGAATAGGCGTTGTAATAATAGGTCGCCTGATTCGGCGCAGAAAAGGAAGGATCATAAACAGCGTACAGGTTCGTGTCCAGATTTGTGCGGAGCTTCGTCACCGAATCGGCACGATCCGATATCTCCGGTTCGTTGATTTTCAGATCGCAGCGGTAGCCGCTCTCATAGGAGGCCAGATACGTATTGTCTGACAGCTCCTGTCTGGCCACCTGCAGCGTTGCCGGCACAGAATCCTCATTATTATAGATGATGATATCTCTTTTCGCCGCTGCCTCGCCCGCTTCATGATAAAGCGGCTGATAAAACAAAAACACATTTTTAAGCGCCTGTCCCGTCGCAATATTGTCGAAAATATCCTCTGTTTTCTTATATTCATAAGAAGGCGTTCCCAATGTCCGATAGGTGACCGTGATCTTCACCTGAATACGACCTGCATCGCCGAGCGCACCGCCCGGTATTTCAGTAGTCGTGAGCTCAATCATCTGCTGCAGATCCTTTTGGGTTACGGCCGGTGCCGGGTTGTGAAGCGCATTGATGCTCTGAACCGCCTCCTTGAGCAGCACCTCCTCCTGCACATAAAACGCATCACTTTGATTGTTCATATCGGAAATATCTACAATTTCATTTGTATTATGCGTCGCCGCCGTGGCCGATGCCTCATCCGGTGCACGGTATGCTGTTGCATCGACTGCAATCAGCGCATCCACGACAAAATTCGGATCACCGGTATTCTCAATATTCATATTCTGCAGCGCAAAATAATACTTGCCGTCATTTTTAGGGAGAAAAGAATAGGTCGCACCCCCGTCCTTAGAAACAACGCTCGGCGCCTGATCGGCCTCCGCGGGATCCAAACTTCCAAATTTTTCTTCCTGTCCCGCCGTCGTCACAAACCCGCTGACCGACCGGTCCGAGGCAGTAATCTGCGCACGTACCTCATGAACACCGTCCGCCATTGCTCCTCCGCGGTTGATCAGGCTTTCACTGATGAGATGAAAACCGTCAAGCCCATTTGCCGCGTTTCCTGCCGGATAATTGAACTGATAGGCAAGCTCTTCAATCGAATCGGCCTTCAGCCCCTCCATAATGTCCTGTGCCGCGGTCGTCACCCGCAAAAGCCTCCTCGCCTGCTGATTTGCGCGTGCCGAGGAAAGAAAGGTATGCAATAGAGGAACGACAATAATGGCAAGGATGACAATCGCAACAAGCAGCTCCACAAGCGTCATGCCGCGGTCATCAATTCGTTTCTTCCGTCTCCTCTGTTTCATTTGATGACTCCTCAATCGAAATCGTTCCGAAAATATTGTCCGTTCCCTGCTGTACATAGGGAATATCCGGCGCAAGATACTGCTTATCCGTTCCGGTCACATAAAATGTACCTGCCTTGATTCCTGCCGTCAAAATTCCCGTTGTAATATCATAGCTTGCCGTCGCGGCAACACCGGTGCGGTCATTTCTGTCCAGCACATAAGAAACCGCCCGTTTCAGGCCTTCATAGGTCGTCGCGCACAGAATTGTCACGTCCTTCTCATACAGTACAGGGGTATGGGTTACCGTTTGCATACTTGCTTCGGCGGTCTGTCCCTCCGCACTTTCCACAGTCGCCGCTGCTGTCCCCTCTGCCTCTTGATCAGCCGCACCGTCTGAATCTCCGGCTGCGGCTGCCTGATTCGCATCTGCCGACGGCAGCCGTTCCTGCACAACACTCTCTGTCCCTGCAATCACATCCGCAAACTGATACTTCTGCTCCGCGGCATCCATCGTCACGGAATCCACCGCCTCAAACGGCGCATAATTCTGTAAATTGACCGCAAGCATAATCAAATCCTCTTCCCGCACCTCTGCCGGAAACCGCCCCATGATCAGCTGCGCCTCCTGCGTGTCGGCAAGCGTACTCTCTGCGAGCTCCTCCTGCTGATTTACAAGCTCCTGCAGCGTATCGACCCGCGTCTTAAGCGCCGCATTTTTGCTTTCCAGGGCAGCCGTCATATCCGTAAAGCCCGTATAGACAAACCAATAGGTTGCCGCCGCAGTCAAAATACCGGCCAATGCGATCAGAAGTGCTCTGTCTTTTTTTGAAATTGTCATATCCATAGATAAGCCTCCCTTTTAGCTGCTGTGTGAACAGTAACAACCCCTCCCGTCACTGCGCGGCACTGTCCTGTTCTGTCGTTTCTCCATCCTTTAAAATCGATGCATAAGTACAATCCACCGTAAAATTGACGGTTGCGGAGCCCAGCTCATCTACAGACTCATTCAACGCCGTCACCGTCACCGTATCAAGGCTTTGAAACGTACGCAGCTCCTGAATCGTCTTGGCAGCCGCTTCCTTGCTCTCGACATTCATGTTGAGTGACACTTTTTCTGCTTCCACGGAAAAGGAGAGCGTATTTACCGAGGCCGGCAGCACGCGCTCAAGCTCCTTGAAAAACTCCGGAAGCCGGTCGTTCTGCGTCCGTGTCACCTCATACATCGTCTTCACCTCATTCAGGTACTGCTTTGCATATACACTTTCCCGATAGACCTTTTCGACCGGGGCAAGCTCCGACTCCCTGCCGGCAAGCTCCCTGTACTTGGCCTTTGCTTCCAAATAAGGCACGAGAGACACTACCGCCAGTACGACAGAAAGCAACACACAGCCGACGAATACAACGGCGGCAATCCGCGTATAGTCAGCTCCCCCTGCCTGAACGCCCTTTGCGGTACCTGCTTTTGCTTTTCTTTTTTTCTTTTCGTTATATGCATCCGGAATAAAATCCATCGGTGCAAGGGCGGCGCCGATACAACCGATAAACGCACCGCTGTTTTTTATTCCGCCAATCGAGGTCTCGCCCCCCGCATCCGAAAGACATGCGACCTCCGTTCCCAGTTCATGACCCATAAAGGCGGTTAAACCTATAAAATTTTCCGCATAACCGGTCAGATAGATGCCCTCCATCTGCTTTCCGGCATTTCTCGAATTATAGTAATCAATTACGCGCAGAACCGAGTTTGCAAGCATGCTCAGCGATTCTGCTATACTGAAGCGAAATTGTTTGATCTCCTCATCATTTTCATCGTCGCTTTCCACAGCCTCCCGGTCAAGGGAGGTGCGGATACAGGATCGTCTTCTGAGCAGCTCCAGAGCTCTTTCGTAGGAAACCCGCTCCCCGCTCTCCTGCTCCTCTAAATCAATCATCGTTTCGATAGCGGAATCTCCGCCGTAAGGAACCGTCCTCTGCAGCACAAGCACACCGTCTGTAAATACGGTCAGCAGGGAAGACCGTTCATCTATTTTGATTGCCATATACGTACCGCTGTTTAACACTTCCCTTGCCGCCACAGCAAGACTGTTGCCGCTGTAATCAAGTGCGGTAACTGTCAGCCCTGCGAGCTTTGAAAGCTCATAATAGGACTCCAGCAGCTCGTTCGGCGCCGTCATGAGAGATAGCCTGTACTGCTTTGTGCCGTCCGGATACTCCGGCGTATCGATAATCTGGTAGGTTACCTTGCAATCCGAAATGTCCACGGGAAAGTAGTCGCCGACGCTCGCCTCTACGAGTTCCGGCAGCTTTGCTTCCTTGACAAACGGTAAAAACGCCTCCCTGCTCGCAATTTTTGCGGACGAAATCGAATAGACGGCCTGCTTTGTCCGAATTCCGTTTTGATCGAGCGCCTCTCTGATCACCTTTCCCAACTGCTCCGGCTGCCGAATATAGCCGTCCTCCAAAGCTCCCTCCGGTGTCGTCGCCTCCAGACTGCTGTAAATTCTCGGATGCTTGATTTTATAGTCCAGTTCACATATTCTGACAAGGGAATATCCAACCTCTATGCTCAGAACCTTTGCCATGTTTGTTGTCCTCTCTTACTTAATACTGCCGACATACCAGCTCAATACCGGCTCACCCCAAAGAATCGCCAGCGCAATTCCAAGCGACAGATAAGGCCCCATCGCCAGCATATGCGCCGCGCCCGATACACGCATGCGGATGAGATGAATTACCGTTCCGAGCACACAACCGAGCACAAACGCCAATAGGATCAGCTTCCAGCCGAGCAGCAACCCACACGCAGCCATCAGCTTGACGTCTCCGCCGCCGATTCCGCGCCCCTTTGTTGCATAATAAATCAATAGCAAAAACAAACTAACCGAAAGGAGGCCGATTACATACTGTAACCAGTTCGTGTAATCAATTGCCAGATGCATCAGCCCCACGGCCAGCAATAACACATTGCACCCAAGCGGGATTTCCAATGTGCGAATATCAATGATACTGAGTACAAGAAGCGCGGAAAATGCCAGACAATAGAGAACACTTTCAATTTGAAATCCACACACGGCAAACACAAGGCAGTAAAGCAGCCCGTTTGCGGCTTCAATGATAGGGTATTGTATGGAAATCTTCTCCCGGCACGCACGGCATCTCCCCCTCAGACGGAGATAGCTGAGAAGCGGTACGAGATCGTACCACTTCAGCGTATATCCGCAATTCATGCAATGGGAACGCTCCGTCACTATGCTTTCCTGCTTCGGAATCCGGTAAATGCAGACATTTAAAAAGCTGCCGATTACGATGCCGAATAGGAAAATGATGATGTATAATAATATGGTTTCAGGTAGCATAGCGGTGAGGTCCTTTCTGTATGTACTTTAGAATATCCTACGGGCTTTATGGAGCTGTTACCCCATTTACTACCGTTACCTGCAGAGCGCCTGTAGTAGCATTTGTCACTACATTAATCTGCAACTCTGCAGCAGAATTAGCGATCGAATTAGATGTAAAGCTTAAAGTACTTCCGCCTATTGTCCTTTCCAACTCCTGCTGTAAAGTAACCGATCCACCTGGTAATGCCGGTAATGCTGGTGCTGTAAAAGCGCCGGTTGCCTTCGTAATTGCTACTACATATGGAGTTGTTGTTCCTAGATAACTACTCATTGCATTAGCATATAATTCATTTGCCATTGCAATTTCTACTGCATTTTCCAATTCAGCAACCGCTGTTATATCTTTCTGATATCTTGATTTTTCCACATACCTCAAAAACTGCGGTGCAAGCACTGCAATCAACACTGCCATGATGGCGATGACGATGATCAGCTCCACCAGGGAAAAACCTTTGTTATTCATTTTTTCTTTCATTCTGACTTCCATTTTTTCTTTCATTGTTCTCTCTCCTTCTTGGCATATGATGTTACTTGCTTTATTCTTAAACGGCTCCGCCCCTATTACAATGCCGCTTAATTCGATTATAAATTGTCAAGTCCCGTGTACATGGACGCCATCGGCGCCATGACCGCACCGACCAGAACACCGACAATACCGGCCAGCACAATGATAATCATCGGCTCCATTGCAGCCATCAGCGACTGCGTCGCCATCTCGACCTCTTCCTCGTAATAGTCGGCTAGCTTCTGAAGCAGGCCCTCCAGATCGCCGGATTCCTCTCCGATACGCGTCATATGGTAGACCATCGGCGGAAAAATACCGCATCGCTGCAGCGGAACGGACAGCGGCACACCCTGGATGATTTCCTCCCGGCAGCCGTGCAGCGCATCTCTTATGAGCTTATTGTCCATAATATTTGCGGTGATCTCAATCGCATCGACAAGCGACAGTCCCGCCGCAAGCAGCGTACTGGTTGTACGCGCAAATCTGGCCGATGCCGTCTTAATTGTCAGTGCGCCAAACAGCGGCAGCCTGATACCAAGCTTTGCAAATAAATATTCACCCGTCCTCGTTGACTTGAACCATTGAAACAGCAGAACGATCACGGCAATTACGGCAATCACAACATACCACCGCGTCATCATAAAGTCGCTCAGCACCACAACTGCCTGCGTAATCGCCGGCAGCTCCATATCCATGTCCTCAAACATCGACGTGTAGCTTGGGATAACTGTTGTCAGCATGACGATCACAACAATAACCGCGACAATACAGACAATGACCGGATAGATCGCCGCCTTTTTGACAAGCGCTTTGACCTTGGCATCCTTTTCAAAATGCGTTGCCATCCTGTCAAGCGCTGTATCCAGACTTCCCGACGCCTCTCCGGCCTCCACCATGCTGCACAGCAGAGAAGGCAGAAATTTCTGCGCCTTCATGGAATTTGTCAGGGACTCTCCCTTTTCCACACCGATCTGTATTTCCTTGACTGCCTTTGCAAGCTTCTTATTTTCGGTCTGCTCACCCAGCATATTCAGTGCTTCAATAAGCGTAACACCCGCCTGTGTCATACTGACAAACTGCCGGCAGAATACACTGTAGTCTCTCGCCTTCGGTTTGCCGCCGATATCGAACGAAATATCCTTTGTCAGCATATTCTGTTCCGTCACATTCAGGGGAATGCGGCCCTCTGTTTTCAGTGCGGAAAGCGCCTTTTCCTTTGAATCTGCCTCTATACTTCCTTTTTGTGTTTTTCCTGCTCTGTCGATTGCTTCATATGAAAAACTGGGCAATTTTCATCCCTCCTACATGATTTTCCTGCTCAGATAAGCATAATCCTGCGCGAAGGTCAGCGCCGTCTGCGCATTGATTTTCTGCATCACATACAACTCATACAACGCATCATCCAGCGTAATCATTCCCGCCTTGCGGTTTGTCTGCATCATGGAAGGAATCTGGAACGTCTTTCCCTCCCGGATCAGATTCCGGATCGCCGGATTCGTTACCATGACCTCAAAGGCCGCACACCTGCCGCCCTCCTGTGTCGGAAGCAGCGTCTGGGAAACGACACATTCGAGCACGGTCGCAAGCTGAATGCGGATCTGCTCCTGCTGGTGAGGCGGAAATACATCAACAATACGATCAATTGTACTCGCAGCACCGATTGTGTGCAGCGTGGAAAATACAAGGTGTCCCGTCTCCGCGGCCGTCACCGCAGTCGCAATCGTATCCAGGTCACGCATTTCTCCGAGCAGAATGATATCGGGGTCCTGTCTGAGTGCCGCACGCAGTGCGGGCGCATAGCCCATTGTATCCAAGCCGATTTCTCTCTGATTGACGATTGCCTTCCGGCTTTTATGTAAATATTCGATTGGGTCTTCCAATGTAATGATATGTCCGGCATAGCTTTGATTGATTACATGAATGAGCGACGCAAGTGTCGTGGACTTCCCGCTTCCGGTCGGTCCCGTAACGAGCACAAGCCCCCTCTTTTTTGTCGTCATTTCAAGCACTGCCTTTGGGATATGAAGTTGTTCCGGAGTCGGAATCTCAAATGGTAAAAGACGCAGCGCGGCAGCATAGGTCCCGCGCTGCTTAAAAATGTTCAGGCGAAACCGTCCGACTCCCGTAAGGGAATACGCGAAATCCAGTTCGCCATGTTCTTCGATTGTTGCGCTTTGCTTTTCCGTCAGGATCGGCAGAAGCATTTCCTTGACATCCTGCGGCTTGAGCACCTCTTCATTTAACTGAAGAAGCGTGCCGTCCACACGGATCATGATCGGCCTTCCGACCGAAAAATGCACGTCTGATGCACCTCGTTTCATCGCCATTTCTAACGCAGATTCCAGTTTCAACACGGCTATTTCCTCCCACTTTAGAAAACCGTCAGCTTTACCTATACGTCAAATGATACCTTTGTCATCTCAGAAATAGAGGTCGTTCCGTCCAATACATACTTTGTCGCACTCATACGCAGCGTATTCATACCCTGTGAGAGCGCTATCTTCTTAATCTCCTCCGCGGAAGCCTTGTGTGAAATCAGCGGTTTTAATTCCTGTGTGATCTCCATAATTTCATACACACCGATCCGCCCCTTATAGCCCGTATTGTCACATTGCGTACAGCCGCACGGCTCATAGATTGTAAGAGGCTTGTCCCAATCGGCAAGCAGCAGCTCCTTCTGATCGGCATCGGCCTCAACCGCGCGTTTGCAGTTCGGACAAAGACGCCTGACAAGACGCTGTGCAATGATACCGACAACCGCATCCGCAAGTAAATAGGACTCCACACCCATATCAATCAGACGCCCGACGGAACCTGCCGTCGAATTCGTATGTAATGTACTGACCACAAGGTGTCCCGTGATAGAAGCCTGCACCGCAATACCCGCTGTTTCACCGTCCCGGATTTCACCGATCATGATGATATCCGGATCCTGACGCAGAATGGAACGCAGTGCCGTCGCAAAAGTCAAGTCGGCCTTCGGATTGACATGAACCTGATTGATTCCGTCGATATTTGCCTCAACCGGATCCTCCACCGTAATAATATTGACATCCTCGGTATTCAGCTCGCTGAGTGCCGTGTACAGCGTCGTAGATTTCCCGCTTCCGGTCGGTCCCGTGACAAGAATGATGCCATGCGGATTTTTTAAGATATGATCAAATTGCCTGAGCTCCTCCGGTCTGAAGCCCAGCTGGCTTTTCTCCCGCGTCAGCCCGCTCTTGGAGGTCAGACGCATAACAGTCTTTTCACCATATACGGTCGGTAATACGGAAACACGGATATCAAACTCCTGCCTGTCCACGACCTGTGTAATACGGCCGTCCTGCGGCTTTCTCTTTTCGGAAATATCCATTCCCCCGATAATCTTAATACGTGCGGTAATGGCCGGCAGCAATCTCGGACTGTAAGCCATTTTTTCATAAAGCGCACCGTCAATGCGGTATCGGATTCGAACCTGATTTTCCATCGGTTCGATATGGATATCACTTGCACGCTGGCGCACGGCCTGCTCGATCATCGTCTTAACGAGCTGTACGATCGGAGAATTGCTGACATCCTCGCTGTACAGCTCCTCATTCTCCTCCCGGAACTGCTCCTCGCGCTCTCTGGCATACAGGTCGGCGGCATTCTTGACATCCGCCGTGCTGTAATAGCGGTCAATAAAAAGCAGAATCTGCCTGGTCGTCGCAACGACCGGCTCGATCTGCAGATTCGTTATAATCGCAAAGTCATCAACCGCAGCCATGTCCATCGGATCGGACATTGCTACCTTGAGCACATTGGCATTTTTTTCATCAAACATGTAGGGGATTGCCGTATATTTTTTGACAACGGCAGAGTTGATCAGACTAATAATTTCATCCGGTATTTTGACACCGTTCAGGTTGACATAATCCATTCCGAGCTGACTGCTCAACGCATGCGCAATGGCTTCCTCTGTCGTGATGCCTTCGTCCACCATGACCTCTCCGAGCTTGCGCCCGGAGCCTGCTTGGCGCTTCAGTGCCTTGGCGAGCTGTTCTTCGGTAATGACCTGTTGGTTTAGTAATATATCACCCAGACGCAGTTTGCGCCTGCTTCCATCGAATCGTTGCTCCATCTTTCCCCCACTAAGAAAAACGCTTGTTGTACATATTGTATATTTTACATGGATTTTACAATAAAAACTTTTACGCTAATGATAATTATATCACAGTCTTCTCCTTTGTCAATTTTTACTATTCGTCATTTTGCACAATAATTCTCTTTGTTTTTCAATTATTCTTCAGAATCCCCCTGTGCCGGTTCAACATTTTGGCCATCCTCACCGGCGCCCGTCAGGTCCTCTCCCGTGGTGCTGTCCGATGCGATCTCTGTCACGGAATCCGTCGAAGGCTCTACCGCCATAATCTCTCCGCCCGAAATCACCGCTTGTCTGAGCGCAGGCACGAATGACGCATAATCAACCATGCTGATATTTAAATCAACTTCACCGTCGATGCCGGGTATAAAACCGGCTTCCGTATACTGCCAGATCGTAAAATCGTACATAAAATCGTTTTCCTCCAGATATTGCGGTGCCCAAAAGTCATATTCCTGGAGCATGTCCAGATTCAGATCCCGGCGCATCCAATTTTCACCCGCATAGATGATCGGATAGTAGCCCGCTTCTCTTATTCTTTCACAGAAAGCAATACACATCCGGCTACGCATCTCATCCGTAATATCTGCCGTACGCGTGCGCGCCTCGCTGTCCGATACAAATTCGGTGTCGAATGCGACCGGATAGCTGATTTCATAATCCTCAATGAGGGAGATGACAAATTCAGCTTCTTCCACCGCTTCCTCCTCTGTAACCGCCTGCGTAAAGAAATAGACACCAAGCGGTATTCCCGCATCGTTTGCTGCCTGCGCGTATTCCTTAAACTTTTCGTCCACAATCAGGCCGCCTTCCGTATAACCGCGGTAGCCGCAGCGCAGCATAACAAATTCGGCCCTGGAATTTTTTAATTCTTCCCAGTCAACCATTTGCTGATGGTAGCTCATATCGACACCGAGACGGGAAATTTTATTGCCTTCTTTGTCATAATAGGCCATAAAACCATCCTCCAGCCGAAAATTTTCCGGTTGGTAGGAATTGACCGGTATCTGTCCGTAAATGCGCTTGCGCTCAGGTACGTAGACATTAACTACCGGCTGATCCTCTAATTCCTCCGCCTCTTCAAGCTCCTCATTCAGCTTCGCCGTCTTCGTAAAATGGATGAGCAGCATTCCGCTTACAACTCCGAAAAAAAAGACGGAAATCAACAAACAAATAACGACGGCACTTCCTCTCTTTCTGACACGATTACCCAATCACGCTTCCTACTTTCTTCTGTTTTTAATTGTTGCTTTTAATCCTGCACTTCTTATTGTACCCCTTTATTTTAACCCGTCGGCTGACATTTTTCAACAAAAATGGAAGCAGAATTCATATTTCTCCGCTTCCATTTTTATTGTCCACTCCATTCACAGCAACGCATGCTTTCCGTATTAAAATCGCTGTGCAAAACAAAAATTAGCTTTTGCGCCTTTTATTGTCATTCGTACTGTTTCCGTTTTTTTGAGCATTCACGTCAAGAAAATTAATATCCTCGTCTTCTTCTCCGCCGGGTTCTTTTGCAGCTTCTGCACCTGCAGTCTCTGTTTCCGTCTGTTCTGCACCGGAGACGTCCGTCCGGTCAGGACTGCCTTCGCTGTTCTTTCTGTCCGTTTTTTCGGCTTTCTCATCTGCACTGCTGTTTTTCTCTTCTGTTCCGTTATCTGACGGTTCCGCTTTCTTACTTATAGTTGCAGCCGTCTGTACTTTAGCGGCTTTTGCGATATTCTTTTCGACTTCTTTTTTCCCTGCGGCGACCGCTTTTTCAAACAGGCTCTTTTTTTCGTTCTTTTTCTCGTCTGTCTCGCTCTCGGCGTTCTCCTCGCCAAAGCGGATTTGATCAGCCTGCTCTTTTCTCTTGGCAATTTCTGCCTGTTTGTCTCTGTTCATATAGCAGTTGCCCTGGAAAATAGATTCCTCGTCGATTAACAGCTTTTTTGTTGTGATATCGCCGTAAATTTCACCGGTCGGCTCTACATCTACCTTATCGCGGATTTGCATGTTTCCTTCCACAACACCGGCAACAATAATATTTTCTGCCATCACATTTCCGTGAATCTTTCCCTGCTTCGTCAGTATGACGACTCCCTCTGCCGATACGCCCCCAACCAGTGTGCCGTCAATCCTGACCGAGGACTTCGTGATGATCGTCCCTTCCACTACCGTATCACTTCCTATAATCGTCGTCACCGTGTAATTCGCCAAATTAATTTTATCTTCCCGTTCTCTTCCAAACATGTTTTTGTTCCTTTCCTTACTTATATTTTTGTGAGTAAGCAGCTTATCCCGCGATTTCCATCAGATCCAGCGGTTCAACTGCCTCGCCGTCTTTTTCTATTTCATAGGCCAGCAGCCCGTCATCCTCTGACATCACACCAAGCATATCATTTTTCCTGACGGCATCGCCAGACTTCACCCTGACCGATGCCGATGTGCGGTAGGTCGTCATATAGCCGTTTCCATGATCAATCACCACAACATTCCCGTAATTGACATCTGTACTGACAGAGGAAACCGTGCCGCTTCCCGAAGCGACTACCGCGGTTCCGGCCATGGCCGTAAATACGACCCGTCCCTTGACCTCGCCGCCCTCCGGTGCGTTCGGATCCTGAATAAGCACCGCCGTTCCGTCAAGCGGAAGTCCCGTCGGCACCGCCTCCGCTTCCGCCGCCTGAGCCGCCTGCTGCTCTGCGCTCTGCTTTTCTTCCAGTACGCTGCTCAGGGACGCAATCTGCTCGCTCAGCTCCTCTTTTTCCGCCGCAAGCTTTGCATTCTCGTCTTCCAATTGTTTGAGCTGCACTTTCACGCCGCCGTCACCATATGCAAGCTTATAATTCTTCACCGCGGAAGAAATAAGCAGACTTACAATGATCAGTATCACCGCCACTGCACTGACCAGCCATTTTGCAAGCTGATCAAACGTAAGTTCAAACGAGCGCGTCATATCCGCCGAATCCGGTATGAGCATGACTGTAAAACGAGTCAGCCTTTTTTCCGCCCGCTTTTTATGACCTGTCAAATGTTCCGACAGACCCTCCTTTTTTCGATTAATCATATTTCTCTCCTGTGTTTTTCCCTTATTATTATGTAATGATGCAAGGGAGCGTAATCCCGCTATACCTCCAGCTTCATATCGCCCTCCTGAATGAGGCCCCTCCTTCTCATCAGTTCTGAAACACCGAGGGCAATCACACCCGGCAGAAGGATGTGCAGCAGCACTATCTTTCCCAAAACAATGGCCGGAGCCTGCGTCTGCGTCATCACCTCATAGGTCATCAGCTGGCCGACGAGTCCCGACGTTCCCATGCCGGAACCTGTGGCATTATTTTCCATTCGCAATACGACCGTTGATACCGGGCCCAGTACTGCACTCGTAATGATCGCAGGCAGCCAGATGGCCGGCTTCTTTATGATGTTTGGCATTTGCAGCATGCTCGTCCCGATGCCCTGTGCAAAAAAACCTCCCCAGCCGTTCTCGCGAAAGCTTGCGACCGCAAAACCAATCATGTTTGCACAGCAACCGACTGTCGCCGCACCCGCCGCAATTCCGGAAAGGTTCAGGATGAGGCCAAGAGCCGCAGAACTGATCGGAAGAGTCAATACAATCCCCATAATGACAGACACAAAAATACCCATTAAAAACGGCTGCCGCTGTGTGCTCCAATTTACGATTCCGCCGAGCCAAGTCATAAAGCCCGCAATCGGGGGACCGAACAGAATTCCCAGCGCGGAACCGGCAGTAATCGTCACAAGCGGAGTTACAAGAATATCCACCTTCGTCTTTCCGGCCACAAGGCGGCCGACCGTAATACCGGCAAGCGCCGCAATATAAGCGCCAAGCGGCTCACCCGGCCCTGCATATTGGATTACACCTTCAACAAACACCGTTCCGGCGATCAGCTTGCTCGCAAACGCACCTACCATACCGCATACCGCAGCCGAAAATGTCACGAGCGGGGATTCCTTAAATTTGTAAGCAACACCGCAGCCTACGCCCGCACCCGTTACGCTTGAAGCAACCTGGCCTATGATGACAAGATAGTTTCCAAGTACACCGGGTACATAGGAACCGATTTGCTTAATGATCGTACCGATGATCAAAGTGGCGAACAACCCAAGCGTCATCCCGCTGAGCCCGTCGATCAGTATATAGTTTAAGAACTTCTTAGCCTTTTCCACAATTCTCCTCTCGTTTGCTTCCTCATATTCCCCTGTAAATAGAAATTTTACATGATTATGTACAGAAATGCAACCTGATACTGAATTCTTTTTTGCAAATTTCTCATATTTTTTCACATTTATGTTTACTTTTTAAAACAGTTATGCTATGATTACAGTGATATAAATAACTATATCGCTAATATATTATTTTCGGAGGTATCTACAATGAAAGGTACAGTAAAGTGGTTCAACAACCAAAAGGGTTACGGTTTTATCTCTGATGAGGCTGGAAACGATGTATTCGTACACTATTCAGGACTCAGCATGGACGGTTTCAAGTCATTAGAAGAAGGCGCTTCTGTTGAATTCGACGTAGTAAACGGAGAAAAAGGACCTCAGGCTACAAACGTAATCAAATTATAATCTAGTAGTTTTACATGTGCCTTTTCTACTATATACTAGTATTTATGTTAGGGAAATAAGCAATAGTATTAACAACAGATTACAAACAAAGAGATGTGTTGACCACGTCTCTTTTTTGTTATATAGGAAATTCGGAAGAATTTCCTATATACAAAATTTCGGGGCAGCTACGCGCGCAGAACAAAAAGCAGTCTTTCACAGTCCAAGCACCCTCCGCGGATTTTCCCCTGTGATCTTTTCTATCATTTCTTCGGAAAGCGACATACTTCTTAACAGCGCCAGCCCTGTTCCCTGGTTTTCCCACGGACTGTCGGTACCAAACAGGATTTTGTCAGAATTGTGCAGCAGAAGCATTTCCCGCAGCGTTTCCAATCCGAAATAGTGATGACCCATGCTCGTATCAATGTAAATATCCTTACCCGCAAGAAACTCCTTCGCTTCCTCGACATTCATCAGGCCGCCGAAATGGGAGGCTATGAGAGCACCGCCCTTCAGACGGTTCAGTGATCGGGAAATCCGCTCAGGCGTACAATAATGAATATCCCTTGAAACAGGATCATCTCCCGCGTGCAGCATGACGATCAAGCCGTTCAGGAATGCTTCCTCTATGACTCGCAGCGACCGCTCGTCATCAAAATAAAGCTTCATATAATCATGATGCAGCTTAATCCCCTTGACGCCGGCTTCCTTTAATCGCTTTAGCTCTTCCCGGTATCCTTCGTAAGCACAGTGCATCGCACCGAAGGACAGCAGCCCACAGCCTTCGGAAAGCGCCTGTGCGTTGACCTCAATTGCATGACCGTTGATCACCGGCACCTGCTGCGGTTTTGTGGCCACCGGCAGCATGACCGAATAAGTGATACCGTATTTCTCCATGGATTTTTTCAGCGCCGTCTCTGTTCCGTCTGAATGCGGCATTGTGCCGCTCGTCTCCGCCAGTTTTTTTAAAGCCGAAGCCGCAATATTTTCCGGAAATGTATGTGTGTGAAAATCGATAATCATGTTATATAACTTCCCTTTTCATTCGCGATGAGAACGGATTTTCGTCCGCAATCAGGATTGTACGCACCGGATGATCTCTTCAAAATCAAGCTGTCCTCCGAACAGACTGAGCGCGCTTCCGATCGTAATATTTACGCGGTTGTTTCCGATTTCTTTTATTTTAGCAATATCGTCATAGGAAGAGATGCCTCCGGCATAGGTGACAGGGTCTGCTGCTTTTGCAAGCAAACGGACAACCGGCTCCTCAATACCGGAAGTCCTTCCCTCCACGTCTACGGCATGCACGAGAAATTCGTCGCAATACGCAGAAAGTTCCCGCAACAATTCCACGGAAAGCGGCGTCTGCGTGAATTTCTGCCACCGGTCCGTCACGATATCGTAGCGGCCCTCGCGCTTCCTGCAGCTCACGTCCAGCACAATGTGCTCTTTCCCGACTGCGGAACGCAGCTTTTCCAACCGATCATAGCAGATTTCCCCGCCGTAAAACACATAGGAGGTAACAATCACATGGGAAGCACCCGCTTCAAGAAACAGCTCTGCGTTTTGCTCATGAATTCCGCCGCCGGCCTGCAGGCCGCCCGGATAGGCTCTAAGCGCCGCAAAAGCCTCCTGTTTTGTCGCTTCATAATATGGTGAATCCGCTCCGTTCAGCAAAATTACATGGCCGCCCCGCAAGCCATGCGAGCGGTAAAGCCGCGCATAGTAAGCCGCATCTGCTTCGGACACAAAGTTTGTTTCTGCCTGATCGTCCAGATCCTTCAGCGTCCCGCCGACGATCTGCTTCACTTTTCCATTGTGTAAATCAATACACGGTCGAAGTTCCATAGCCGCTCCTCTGCAATTTATCTGTGAATCAGTCAAATCCATGCTCGACAAGCTTTCCCTCACGGTAAGCACGCAAAAGCGCCTTGAGCTGCGCGATGGATTCCCTGATTTCACAGCCGGTATCCGTATCCGCCACGCGCAGACGCAGGGAAGCAGTTTCCACGATAACGGAATCCGAATAAATATCCGTTTCCTTTTTGATCGCAGCCTCCGCCGACTCAAATGGTTCATGAGCCACAAGCCGCATTCCATGGGAATTATAAATAAGCGTATAGCCCGCAATCCCGGTCTTGCTCTGATAGGCCTTAGAAAAGCCGCCGTCAATGATCATCAGCTTGCCGCCGCATTTAATCGGGCTCTCGCCTTTCTTCTGCTCAACCGGTACATGACCGTTGATAATATGGGAAAAGCGTTCGTCCAGCCCAAATTCCCGCATGATCTTTACAATCGTCGCATCGTCGTCCAAAAGCTCGTAATATTTATTTTTCTTTTCCTTATGGCATTCCTTGTCCGCAATCAAATAACGTTCAAATGTCGTCATCTTATCCTTACCGAAAACCGGAGAATTCGGACCGGCCCAAATATACCAAAGGATATCCTGTCCCTTAGAGCGCTCCTCCGCGTCGTCGGTCGAATAATAGCCCTTGCGCGCATAGTGCTCCAATACATCATACAATGCCTTGCCGGCGTACTCTTTTCCAAAAACATTTACCCGCCGGAACTCGCCGTTCTCTTCAAGCGGCACACATCCGTGATACAGCAGATTGGAATTGTATACCTGATAAAGGCCGCCCTTCGCAAATAAGAAGCGGATATGCTTCTGCAGCTTTTCGCACCTGACAAACGCATGCCGGATACGTTCCATTAACTGTGCTTCCTGTTGTGTCAGCTCATAGGGATTGTGCGGATCCACGGTAGGAAAGTCCGTATCCTTCAGTGCATACTCTTTTCCATCCACGACGACCGTCTTTTTCTCATAGTTAATCTGATCCAGCAGCAGCCTGTCTTCCATACCGAACTCCGGTCGGCGCCGAATAAGCTGTCCCTCCAGTTTGAACTGGATGACCGATATCGCCTTGTGCATCCGCGTATCCAGCTCCAGATCCTTGGTGTCATAGCCGGTATGACAGGAAATACAAAACGCGTCACAGTCGGTATGCCCGTAAATATCCATCGCAAATGTGGCAAGAGGGATCAGATTGATTCCGTAACCGTCCTCCAGCGTGTCCAGATTGCCGTATTTGGCCGACATACGCAGAACGTTCGCGATACAGGCCAAATGCCCTGCCGCCGCTCCCATCCACACAATGTCATGATTGCCCCACTGGACATCAACCGAATGATAATGGCGCAGCGTTTCCATCACAATATGCGCACCCGGTCCTCTGTCAAACACATCCCCTACGATATGCAGATGGTCGATGACGAGACGCTGGATCAGGTTGCTCAGCGCCGTAATAAATTCCGGTGCGCGCCCGACCCGGATAATCGTATGAATAATTTCATTATAATAAGCTTCCTTGTCCTGCACCTCAACTTTTTCGGTAATCAGTTCCTCAATCACATAAGCAAAATCCTTTGGAAGCGCCTTGCGAACCTTGGAACGCGTATACTTGGAGGCTACGCGCTTCGTGATCTGTACAAGGCGGTGCAGTGTGATTTTATACCAGTCCGCGATATTTTCTTCCTCGCGCATGATGATATCCAGCTTTTCCTCCGGATAATAGATCAGGGTCGCAAGGCTTTTTTTATCCCTGACGCTCAGTGTATTGCCAAATTCCTCATCAATCTTACGCCTTACGGAGCCTGAGCCGTTTTTCAGCACATGCAAAAACTGCTCATATTCCCCGTGAATATCCGTCATAAAATGCTCGGTACTCTTGGGCAGGTTTAAAATCGACTGCAGATTAATGATTTCCGTAGAAGCCGACGCAATCGTCGGATACTGCTTCGCAAGTATCTTTAAATAGCTTCGTTCTGATTTTTCCATTCCGTTTTATCCTCCGACGGCAATCAGCCGATCACATCGTTCATTGTATAAAGCCCCGCGGGCCTTCCCTTTAAAAATTTCGCAGCTTGTACCGCTCCTTTGCCGAATATGGCGCGGGAATAGGCCGAATGGGAAAAGGTAATGACCTCATCCTGTCCCGCAAAAATAATATCATGCTCGCCGACGATGCTGCCGCCGCGTACCGCAGAAATACCAAGCTCCTTCTCACCGCGTACATTGCTTGCCTGACTCCTGTCATAGACATAGCTATATTCGTTGCCGCGCGCCTCGTTAATTGAATCCGCAAGTGCAAGTGCCGTTCCGCTGGGTGCATCCACCTTCATTTTATGATGCTTTTCCACAATTTCAATGTCAAAACCAGCCGGAGCCAGCACGTTTGCCGCTTCCTTCACAAGCTTCATCAGCATATTGATGCCGAGCGACATATTGGCCGAGCGCAGGATTGCCACTTGTTCACTTGCCGCATTCAATTGATCTATTTCTGTTTCGCCAAGTCCTGTTGTGCAGACAACGACCGGAACTTGTTTTTCCACGCACCAATTCAATAGACCACCGATCGCGGATACCGCGCCGAAATCGACAACAGCGTCCGCCTTGACCGTACAGTCCTCAATCGATTTGAATACGGGATAGTCATTTTTCTGTACATCGTTAATATCCACACCGGCTACGATGCGAGCCTCTTTATCCTCGGCTACAATGCCGGAAATGATCTGTCCCATCCGGCCGTTGCAGCCATGCATAATGATAGTTACCATGCTTTCCTCTTTTCTTATTATAAAATGCCGTATTCCTTCATCGCTGTCTCAAGCTTCCCGGCATTCTGCGGCTCCATCTCAGTGAGCGGACTGCGCATAATGCCCGCGCCTCTTCCCTGCAGATTCATCGCTGTCTTGACCGGAATCGGATTGACCTCACAGAACAGCGCATCGCAGACCGGAATGGCCTTTAACTGCATGTCACAGCTCGTCTTGACCTCTCCATCCAGATAGGTCTGTACGATCTCATGCGTCTGCTTTGGTGCAACGTTGGAAAGTACGGAAATTACGCCGATTCCCCCAAGCGCCATAATGGGAACAATCTGATCGTCATTGCCGGAATACAAATCCACACAGCCGTCTGCCATGCTCATCAGCTTTGCGACCTGACTGATATTGCCGGATGCCTCTTTGATGCCGACGATATTCTCTACGTTTTTGCAAAGAGCCACCGCCGTTTCCGGCTGAATATTTAATCCCGTTCTGCTCGGCACATTATATAAAATCATCGGTATGGAAACACTCTCGGCGATCTGTGTAAAATGCGCGATCAGCCCCTTCTGCGTCGCCTTATTGTAATACGGGGTCACGACAAGAATTGCATCCGCGCCGAGCTGCTCCGCCTCCTTGGAAAGATAAACCGCCGTCTCCGTACAGTTCGAGCCGGTCCCCGCAATGACCGGAACCCGCTTATTCACCGTGTTCACACAAAACTTAATACAATCCAGATGCTCCTCATGGCTTAAGCAGGATGCCTCTCCTGTTGTCCCGCAGATGATGATCGCATCCGTCTTATTTGCGATCTGGTATTCGATTTGCTCCGCAAATCTTTCATAATCCACATCTCCATTTTCCTTGAACGGGGTCACAATTGCAACACCCGCACCTGTAAAAACTGCCATAACTTCTTCCTCCTTATTTGATTTCAACTTTTTCACGCAGGAAACTCCTCCGGATTTCCTGTGATAGAACAAAAGTGTCTTCGACACTCTCAGCTCCCCTGCCCCTCAATCTCGAGGGAGAAGGCACTTTTAAGCGCCGAGCACAGGCAGCAAAGCTGCCATCTACCTTGTGTGCGAGTGCGCATAATATTTTGTTATATAGGAAATCCGTAGGAATTTCCTATATAACAAAAAATAAGCCAACGGACAGGTTGGCTCTAAAAATACAATCATAATCATTGTTCCTTTAGATAGCTCCCCATCCTGCAACACTTCTGTTGAAAGATGACAGTCATACACCTCTTTGATGTATGCCCAGGAACAGGCTGCTCCACTCTGTTCCTTCGGCGCCGTTTCCTTTCCATCTTCCTCTCCCACATGAGCAATGTCCGAAAATGTACTGATAAAAAGCGCAACCTCTATCCCTTTACTATAAAATTGTTATTAGCATCATAGCATTCCTTACAGGTGTTGTCAACGGCAAAATAAAGAAGCCCATCATTGGCATTTTGATTTTATACTAATAAATAGAAATCTCCCCCCCATGCACTGCTTATCACTGTACTTTTGAGAGGGAGATTTCTTCTGTCTTGATTGAAAAGAAATTTAATCAGTATCTTGCCGCCCTTTAGATTTTGTCCACAGATAATATGCCGGCATACCTGTAACAACAACTACTACAGCCGCAATAATACTTCCGAGAGCCGACCACATAAATGTAGAAACTACCAAAATAAGACTCGATAATATGGATAAAACAGCGGTAAATTTCCATAATGGCGCTCTCCAGAGCGGATTGTAATCTTCTTTTTTACGATGAACAAAAATGGTGAGGAATACCAATGTATTCTTCAGCAAAAGAACAACCGTAAAATATCCCAGTAACGCTGAAATATCAGAAATAAATACCATTATAATCGCAATACAACTCTGCGCTATAATAGAAAAATAAGGAGTCTGATATTTGGGATGAATTTTACCAAAGCTGCGGAAAAATAGTCCGTCTCTTGCCATCGCATATTCCTGTCTCGGCTGAAACATAATAACCGAAGACGTAGCCCCCATTACAACAATAATTCCGGCAACCGCAATAAATTTGCTTGCGATATTCGAAATAACCGGAAGTTTGGCACCGGCATCCGCAAGCGGTGCCGAAGAGCTGCATAACTGATCAAAAGGCAGCACACCGGTCACCACAGTTGTCAGAAAGACATACAGCAGGATAATAACAAGAACAGAACCGATCAATGCCCGCGGCATCGTTTTCTTAGGATCCTTAATTTCTCCCGCCATGGCGCAGCAGGAGCTCATTCCGTCATAGGACCAGGTAGTTGCGGATATCCCTGCCAGTAAAGCAAGAATGCCAACCGGCGCTTCCTGTACCGCAGGCGCGAAAAGCAACTCATTCTTAATGAAAAAAATACCATAACCAATGATAATAATAAACGGTATGATTTTTACAGAAGTCAGAATCGCATTCATTTTGCTTCCGTCCTCTACCGAACGTACATGCATCACCATAAAAAATAAAATAATTGCAACAGAAATAAATTTAATAGCAATGCTTCCCATCGGAAATAAAAAAGCGATATACTGCGCGGCAGCCAAGGCAACTACAGCAATCCCCGAAGGATCATTTGCCCAAAAGGTTGCCCATCCGCATAAAAACGCAAGTTTCTTCCAGCCTGCATATTTGATATATGTATAATGCCCTCCATCTTCCGGATAAGCAGTTGCAAGCTCCGCATAAATCAAATTCTGAGGAATCATGATAATCCCTCCTATTAAAAATGCCAGAACAGTAAAAAGTGCGGAACCGGATGCCTTTGCGACTTCACTGATGGACGAAAAGATACCGGCTCCGATTGTAGTCCCCACAGACACTCCAATTGTTGCCCAAAGTCCCAGTTTTCTTTTTAGTTCGTGAGTTTCATTTCCCATAAATAGAATCCCCTTTCAATTTAGTAGTTTTACATTATAAGCCGGATTATATTAACTCTATTTCGATTATCTTTGTTTCAATTTCATCTCTGCCTGTCTTAAGAATAATCCTTGCTTTTTCTTTTACACCATTTGCTCTGGTTTTTATCCAGAAAGCCGCCGTTCCGCCCATTGTAGGTATCAGGTTTGGTCCGATTAATTTAATCTCTCCCTGCGTCTCAACCATAACTACGCCCTTATGAAAATACAGTCTGTTTTTATTTTCATCAACAAAAGTACACACAATCCTGGTTTCATCCACGCGATCGTTGTATAGCACTGTATCATCAGCCTTGACAAGCATACTATCCAGTCTCGGATTATCTGAGTAAGTACGTCTCACCGCTTCCCTTCCATCTATGTATCCAACTATGGAGGCACCCTTCCATCTGTTTTGCCAAAATTCTCCATTTTTGTCAACTTCGATCGGAGGATGAGCGAGCTGTCTCAGAGTTTTACTGGGATAATACCTTCTTGTAATGTCTGCCGAGAGAGTAACATCAATGTAGTCGCAGTTTGTCAGCACATAAAACGGTACCGGCTCCGTACGCTCACCCCTGCCAACCATAGAGCAGGGCTCCAGTACCACTTCTTCCGCCGGATCCTTTTGACTCTTGTAAAAGTAAGCCGCCCATTTGGGTACACGGAACATGTCCAACACCCCGTGAAAACATATTTTTTCTTCCGAATTATGGTCATTATGCGTATTATAATCAAACATACACCAACCCAAGGCACCCAGATATCGGTCATCCATCCTTACCTTATTCAGCACCTCCGCATGGTACAAAGCAAACTTTTCCTGCCGTTCTTCATTGTCATCAGGCTTGGTTGGGAGCAAAGCGCCTACATGTTCGCTGAGAAGATATGGAACAGGGGATAGAGCCTTTGTCACCTCTTCCGGCTCCTGCAGCAGGAACTTTCCGTTCTCCTCAGGCGTATAATCATTATAGCTGTAAATATCTTCAAAAAGTCTGCTTTCCTTCTGCCATCTGACTCCGGTCGTTGGCCTGCCCGGATCCAGCTCTTTGCATCTTTGGCTTGTTTTTTCATATAATTCATCATCATCCGCACTCTCATTCAAACGCGTCCCCCAAATCACAATGCTCGGATGATTATAATGGGTCAATACCATGTTATCCAAATCCGCCATCACCACTTCCTTAAATTTCTCTCCTCCGATGTGACCCCAACCCGGTATTTCCTCAAAAACAAGTAATCCAAGCTCATCGCACCGATCAAGAAAATGACGCGACTGCATATAGTGTGAGCACCTGACCATGTTAATGCCCAGATCCTTCAATATTTCAGCATCCTTTTGCTGCGCACGTTTTCCCATTGCATACCCGATATAAGGATAGGACTGATGTCTATTCAAACCGATCAGCTTTGTCTTTTCCCCATTCAGAAAAAAACCGTTCGGAGTTACATCCAGCGTTCGGAATCCGATTCTGACACTGCTTTCGTCCAACAGCCGGCCCTCCTCCCAAAGACTGATTTCAATCCTGTATAGATTCGGTGAACCAGTCTCCCACAGACGGACCTGTGAAATTGCTTCCTTTTCTAACTGTATTGTTTTGTATCCGGTTCCTATTTCAACCGCCCTTCCATAATGGTAACGCAGCTGATCAGAATCAAAGATGCTCACCTCAACTCTTCCGACAAATGCCGGTCCATGATTGCTGCATTTAATTTCCGGATATACAATAGCTTCATCTTTTGCCAAGTCATATCTGAATAAGACCTGCTCAATATAGGTTTTCTCCTGAACAAAGAGCGTGACATCGCGGTAGATTCCCCCGTATATCAAATAATCAACCGTCGAACCGTTCGGAGGAATATCCCCGCGCTCGTTTGAGTCCACAACCAGTGTGATCTTATTTTTACCTCCATGTACATAGTTGCTTATATCAAACAGTTCTCCTGAATAGGCGCCTTTATGGTGCCCTGCCAGATGTGCATTTACATATAGCTCATAGCTTGCGGAGACCCCTTCAAAAAGCAGCAGAATACGCTTATTTTCCGTTTCTTCCAGTTCCACAAAACGGACATAGGTAGACAAACCGCAGGTAAGTGTCTGATCAAAGCAGTCATAGGGGATCTCCTTGACTGTGTGGGGAATATTGATATTCTCAAAATCATCATATTCCTCCGCCGTTAAGTATTCCGGAATGAATGCCTTCTTAAATTTCCAGTTTAAATTGATTGATATTCCATTTCTCATAGTAACCTCCATACAGCCGCCTTTAGGCGGTTCTTTTTTGCTCCCTTCTGTAGTGACTTCAAATCATAACCGGCCGTTAACTGCATTATATCAGTCGGTTTTGCGTGTTTCAAAAATCGATTGCCGATATTTGATAGTATTACTTGTAACTAGTAATATTTTTAGTTATTTTGTATATTTTTGTTCTTTTAAAATTAATATTTTGTATATTTAATTATAAATCAATAAATTATTTCATAAATTTTTCTAAATATTTTACTATATTTTTTCATTAAACAATCAGTCTTATAGTCATTTTCTATATTTCACTTTTTTAAAACAATAAATATTTTACTATTCTGTTTTCCCAAAATACATAGTGGCATTTTTTATAATCTTGTCTTATAATTATAGAAACAAAGTATGGAGTGATTCAGCATGATCCCTTATAAAGTAAACATTCATGAGGCGAAAATGATGGATATATTGAATTTGCTTTCAAAAGCAATCGGGTATCCGATCTTGTTTTATGGCTTTGAGACAAAACAGTGGATCTGTGCATCAAAACGGAACCGTCCATTCTGTCATATATTGGAACGCAATCCTCTTACAAATAAATACTGCTGCATCTGCGATGACAAGGCGCATGAATTCTGTACAAAAACACAGAATCCTTTTTCCTATTACTGTCACGCAGGATTGTTGGAAATTGTATGTCCCGTTTATTATGAAACTATTTATATTGGATTTTTGGTAATAGGACAATTCAGAACCAGAGAAAAGTCGTATGACAAGGATTATATACAAAAACTAGCCTCGGCATGTAACATTAATTATGATTTGTTAATTCAGAAATACCGTTCTCATTCAATTTTAAGCATGGATACGATTGAGGGGCTGAAACTGCTTGAATCTCTTTGTGTCAGACATCTGATAGATTCCGGTGTATTTACGCTTAATGAGCATGAGATTATCAAAAAAATAGAAAGTTATATTCAGATGAATATCCATCATCCCCTGACTCTGGAGGAAATTGCAGATCATGTATATCTAAATCCTTCTTATCTCAGTCATATTTATAAGGACATTACAGGCAGGAATCTGTCAGCCCATATCCAGCAACAAAGAATCAGCACTGCATGCCTTTTAATACGGACAACCAATCTGTCATTTATCCAGATTGCAAAAGAAACCGGATTTCGCGATGCAAACTATTTCACAAAGGTATTTAAAAAAGAAACTTTGATGACCCCCAGACAATATAAGAGAAAATGGGAATCCGGAGAATTGATTGCAGAGAAAAATTAGGCAACTTTTCATTCCTACCGGCACCGGAATACCCGTCATGAAACAATCCCCTCGTCCGTCATATAATAAAAGCAAAAGAATATAATTGCAGGGGTTCATTATGAGTAATGACAACAGAGGAACCATTTCCCAGCAGGGCGGCGTGATGTCTGTAAAAAACGCCCTTGCAGAAGAGATCTACGTTCAAAGCGGATGCAACGGATACTTAACAGTCTCCTATGCCGTCTGCGAATCAAATTCCATGATCTCCGTCAAGCTTTTAAGACTGGCTGTCGGCAAAAATACGGTGCTTCTTAATTCACTCGGGCAAACGATGTGTTTATGCAATATACGCAAAGGCATGTGGATAGATGCTCTTTTCTCTCCGATCATGACAAGGAGCATCCCTCCTCAGTCAAATGCATTTTTAATAATTGCGAGAAATGATCTGCACTCATCTGCGAGCGTCACCACAGACCGGATTATTTCGGTAGATGTGAACAATCGTTTTATTTATACAGGAAATCCTAATAATAGTAACAGTCAAATGAGATTTGTTCTCCCCCGTACTGCCACAATCACCGACAGTCACGGAAATCCTACCGGTCTGCGCTTCCTGCGGCCGGGGCAGTTGGTCAGGGTTACTCATGCCAACTTCCAAACGGCCAGTATTCCGCCGCAGTCAACAGCCTTCCACGTACAAATACTCTAATACGGGAAGAAGGGGATCGATTCACATTCCAAATCGATCCCCTTACTATTTTATAATGTATTTTATCTGTATTACATCCTATCGGGTGCGGAAAAACCAAGCAAGTCAATACAGGTTTCCAGTATTTCTTTTGTCAGCTTCAGTAATGCGATCCAGCCTGCCTTTTTTTCCTGATTCTCCTCTGAAAGTATCTTGTTTTCATGATAGAATCTGTTAAAGGCGTTTGCAGCATCATAGACATAGGCACAAATTTTATGCGGTGCAATTTCTTCATAGGCCGTCATGATCACGCTGTTAAACTGTGCCAGCTCTAACATCAGCATTTTTTCCGACTCATTCTGTGCCTCCCTGATCGCCGCTGTCTCCGGTGAATTGCCGGATTCCCGGTATTTACTTAGGATCGACTTCATGCGGACGATCGTATAGAGGATGTAAGGCCCGGTATTTCCTTCAAAGGAAGTAAATTTATCAATATCAAATACATAGTCCTTTGTCGCCTGATTGGACAGGTCTCCGTATTTGACAGCCGCAAGTGCAACGATCTTTGCGGTCCTGCGCGCTTCGCTCTCTTCAACAGCATGGTTTTCCGTAATCTTCTTATACATCTCCTCGTTGATATCGGAAATCAGCGTTTCCAAACGCATGACGCCGCCCTCTCTCGTCTTAAAGGGCTTGCCGTCCCTGCCGTTCATCGTGCCAAATCCCAGGAAATCAAGCCGTATCTGATCGCCTATAATTCCCGTCTTTTTTGCGCATCGGAACACCTGTACAAAATGCATATCCTGACGCTTATCCACGACATAAATTACCTGATCAGGATCAAGCTCCCTGCGGCGCTCTACAAGTGTCGCCAAATCGGTCGTCGTATAAAGGGCTGCGCCGTCCGACTTTAAGATCATGCAGGGCGGCAGCTCCTTCGTATCCGTTTCTTCCCCGACATCCACAACGAGCGCACCGTTACTCTCATAGGCATATCCCTCTGCCTTCAGCCGTTCCACCATTTCCGGAATTTCGTCCTGCACATCCGATTCTCCCTTCCACAGTTCGAAAGAAACATTCAGATTTGCATAATTTTTCTTTAAATCCTCTACAGAAACAGCCATAATATGATTCCAAACAGAGCGGTAAGCCCTGTTGCCGTTCTGCAGCAGGAATGTCGCGTTCATTGCCTCCTCACGGTACTGCTCGTCCTCCTTTGATTTTGCACTGGCTGTCGGATATATCTCCTCCAGTTCAGAAATCGTAAAAGGCGCCTCCTTCGGATACTCACCCGTAAAGGTCTCGTCAAAATACGGCAGCTGAGGCGCACGCCGCTTCAGCTCCGTAATAATCAGGCCCATCTGCAGACCCCAGTCTCCCAAATGAATATCGCCCGTTACACGATTGCCCATATAACGGCAGATCCGCTTGACACTCTCTCCGATAATCGCAGAACGCAGATGCCCGACATGAAGCGGCTTTGCCACATTCGGTCCGCCGTAATCGACGAGAATCGTAAGCGGCTTTTCATTCTCCTGAAGACCATACTTTTTACTCGTCTGCATTCCTTTCAAATATTCCTTCAAAAATCCCTCGTCGAGCTTTAAATTCAAAAATCCCGGAGGCACCGCACTAACCTCGGAAAATACCTTCTGCTCCTTTAATATCCCGGCAGCCGCATTCGCGATCGCAATCGGCGCCTGCTTGTATTCCTTTGCGGCAGCCATTGCGCCGTTACACTGGAATTCACACAAATCCGGCCTGTTCGACAGCGTGACCTTTCCGTATTTTTTATCATAGCCCGCCTGTTCAAAGGCATGCTCCATTTCTTCTGAAATTTGGGCAAGTAATGTTTTCATAGTTTCCGCACTCCCTCTCGCATCATTCACTTTTACCAATTTACCATATTTTTATGAAAAAATATAGTCCTTTCTGATGCCAAGCCGTGAACGGTCACAACTTTACAATGCCTTTCTGTACAATTCTTCGATTTCCTCCCGGCTGAAGGTGCGGGGATGATTGGCGATGCCGGCTGCGGATACCTTCATACAGTTTTGTGCCATCCACGGAACGTCCGACTCTTTAATCCCAAGCTGCTTAAGACCGGTCTGCATATTCAGCCACCCCAGGAATCTTCTGATCTGATCACCGCAGTCCGCTCCATCCCTGCCGCCTAATATTCGGCTGATCCGTGTATATTTTTCGGGCGCAGCTTCATAGGATGCATCACAGATCACCGGCGTCAGTGCCGCAAGCCCCTTGCCGTGCACAATATCCTTCAGGCCGCTGGCCGGATGCTCCATTCCATGCGGCAGCACGACTCCCGCGGAATGGATGACCATTCCGCCGTAGGTACTGGCAAGACTCAGCGCCTCAAATGCCTCCATATCCTGATTGTCTTCATAAGCGCGAAGCAGATACTTTGCAATCAGCTCCATCCCGCTCACACACATTGTTTCGACAATTGGCTGTGTGATCTTGGACAGATATGCTTCCATGCAGTGGCAAAAGGCATCAAATCCTACGGATGCCAGAATGCTCTTTGGCATCGTAAGCATACATGCCGGATCAATAATGGAGGCCTTCGCGATAATCGCATTACAGCGAAGGGACTTTTTATCTCCGTTTTCGGGATTGGTAAGTACCGCAAAGCCGTTTCCTTCGCTTCCTGTTCCGCAGGTTGTCGGAATCAGAATAATCGGCAACGCCATATTGCTCGTTTTTTTGTTGAAGATATAGTCACTAATATCTCCCTCATTAACCGCGAGAAAAGCGATTGCTTTCGCACAATCCATGATAGATCCTCCGCCCAGTCCCAACACAGCATCGCAGTTCTTCTCCCTTGCAAGGGCTGCTCCCGCAATGGCTGTTGTTGTAAGCGGATTCTGCATGACCTGATCAAATATTTCATAAGAAAGACCCTCTGCTTGCAGGGCCGACGCGACCCTATCCAGAAGTCCTGATTTTTTTGTGCTGTTTTTCCCGGTTACAAGCAGTACCTTTTTACCAAACCCGGCCGTTACTTTTCCTGCTTCGCTGACCTTCCCTACGCCGAAAATGAGATTGACCGGCAGATGATAGGAAAATTCCATCTATTCTCCTCCTCTTTATTTCACAAGCTGTTCTGTTGTTATTTTAAGGCATTTCTCGAAAATTTCCAAACCTGCGTTTAATTGCGCCTCCGTCATTACAAGCGGTGCCAGAAAACGAATGACATTTCCATAGGTTCCTGCGTTTTCGATCAGAAGTCCCTGCTCGATTGCATTTTTAACCATTGCCGTCACAAACTCCGGATAGGGTTCTTTTGTTTCTCTGTCTTTTACAAACTCTAATCCAAGCATACCGCCAAGTCCTCTGATATCTCCGATCACAGAATATTTTTTCCGGAATTCCTCATAAGCCGCCTTCACTTGATTACCAATTTCCATAGATTTATCGGCCAGATGTTCTTTTTCATAAATATCAATTACCTGCAATGCAGAGGCACATGCCAGCGGATTGCCGCAATAGGTACCGCCGATCGTTCCAGGAAGTGCGGCATCCATAATCTCCTCACGAGCCGTAATGGCACTGATCGGCATACCGCCGCCCAAAGATTTTGCCATTGTGATGATATCCGGAAGCACGCCTGCTTCAAGCCAGTATTCCGACGCAAATAGTTTGCCGGTTCTGCAAAATCCGCTCTGCACCTCATCCGCTATCAGCAATATCCCATGCTCATCGCAAATCTTTCGAAGTGCTTTCACATAATTGATCGGAGCCGGAACAAATCCGCCCTCTCCCTGAAGCGGTTCTATGATGATGCAGGCCACATCCTTTGCCAGTGCGGATTCATCAAATAACCGGTATAATTTGTCAAGGTAATACTGAATGGCTTCCTCCTCCGAATATCCTTTCGGCGCGCGATAAAGATAAGGATACTCCGCCCGGTAAATGCCAGAAGGAAAGGGGCCCATGTCTGTCGAATAGGCTCTTTTTGCTGTCAATGCCATTGTCAGATTCGTCCTTCCGTGAAAAGCACCGGAAAAACAAATAACACTGCTTCGCTTTGTATAGGCCTTCGCAATTTTGATTGCATTTTCATCGGCTTCGGCTCCTGAATTTGCAAAATAAGTCTTTTTTACCTCTCCTATGACCGGAACAATCTGGTTCAGCTTTTCCGCTAATGCAATATATCCTTCATGAGTAATAATATTAATAATTGTATGGAAATAATGCTCCGCCTGCTCCTTAACGGCTTCTACGACCTCCGTCCTGGAATAGCCGATATTGAGAACCCCTACGCCGCCGATCCAATCCAGAAAACGATTCCCGTCAAGGTCTTCTACCATGGCTCCCTCGCCTCTGGCGATACAAATCGGATAGGCAGAGCTTCCCAGGGCTTTGGGAAGCGCTTCACGCCTTCTTTTCAACAGTTCCGATGATTTTGGTCCCGGAATACTTTCCGTAATAATTTCAGGTAATGCCTCTCCTAACATTTTAACATCTCCTTTTTACAATTTGAATTCCTTTTTCGTATCCTTCAGCGCTTCTTCCATTCTTTGCAGCACCGCATCCATCTGCTCCTTTGTAATGATGGCCGCCGGCTCAAACCGGATGCACTTCGCGTTGACCAACGTCCCCGCCGTCATAACGCCTCTCGCAAACAAGCCCTTTGCCACCTCATATCCTGCCTCACAGCTCACAAATTCCACCGCAAGCATTAAACCGGTTCCTCTTACGTCCATCACCAGCTCAGGATATTTTTCTTTGAGTGCCTTTAAGCCCGCGATCAGATATTCCCCTTTTTCCTTGCATTGACCCGGTATATCATGATCAATCATGTATTTGATCGTTGCCAGAGCCGCCGAACAGCAGACCGGATTTCCGCCGAAGGTAGGGGAACCGAGCAGCCATGGATTATCAATCAGCTCCTGCGTCCACATATGAGGCCGGCAGATAATGCCTGTGATCGGCATGATTCCTCCGCCAAAAGCTTTTCCGAAGGTCAGGATGTCCGGAACAACATCCTCGGCCTCACATCTCCACATCGTACCTGTACGGCCCATCCCGCATTGGATTTCATCAAAAATCAATGCTACTCCATATTCATCGCAAATACTGCGCAGTTCTTTTAAATATCCTGCCGGCGGAATCACGATCCCTGCTTCTCCCTGAATCGGTTCCACAATAATTGCCGCAACCTTTTCTCCGACAGCAGTCAAATTTCGGATCGCCTTTCTGGCATCCTCGGCATTGCCGAATTCCACATGCTGAACCTGCTGGATCATCGGCGTATAAGGAACTCTGTAGGTACTCTTTCCTCCCATGGAAATCGCCCCCATTGTTTTTCCGTGAAATGCCCCTACCATGGAAATATACCATCTTCCGCCGGTAGCAATTCTCGCAAGCTTCAGTGCCATTTCCACTGCCTCCGCGCCGCCGTTTGTAAAGAAACACTTTTCCAGATCTCCCGGCGTAATATCGGCTACCGCCTTTGCCAGATATCCTCTCAGGGGATCCAGCAGCTCCTGGGAATGCAGTGCCTGATGCTCAAGCTGTGCCTTGACCGTATCCAAAATGTATGTATTTCGATGACCGCATGTATAAATGCCGAAGCCGCCTAAACAATCAATAAATTCTTCTCCGTACAGTCCTTCACACACACCGTCATGATCTCTCCATTCCAGTACCGCCGAATTTGTGGATACGGACTTTCTGTACTTCAGCCATCCCGGACTGACATACGTGTCAAAGTACTCGACGGTTTCCTTCGTCATCGTCTCCTTTTCTTCCTCAGTCAGCTCTTCGCTGTGAATATATCCGATTACCTTTTCCAAATCTTTGCTTACCTGTTCAAAACTCATACAACTTCCTCCTATTTCTTGCTCATCTTTGACTTGCCTATGAAAAAACAAAAGTGTCTTCGACACTCTCAGCTCCCCTGCCCCTCAATCTTGAGGGAGAAGGCACTTTTAAGCGCCGAGCACAGGCAGCAAAGCTGCCATCTACCTTGTGTGCGAGTGCGCATAATATTTTCTTATATAGGAAATTCGAAGCAATTTCCTATATAAGAAAAGGACGAAGCGGTCTGTCGACTGCTCCGTTGCTTTCTAATACTACTTTACGCTTAGGCCGCAGGAAAAACAATACTATTGGGACACCATTTATCTACTTCTTTTGAGTTATGTGTGATCCTTTTTAATTAGTTACCATTCCCAGACTTTTAACGGTTCCCGATACATTCTTCCGGGATTCACTTCTTTTACGGTTTTACCCTCCACGGCCAAAACACCCCCGATAATGACTGCCGTGATTCCCTCCGGCCTTGTATCGGTATTTCCAAAGCAGGGATATTGCGCTTTATCCTCGATTTCCTCCGGATCAAAAATTACCAAATCGGCGTCCGCACCCTCGGCGAGCATACCTTTATCAGGAATATGAAAGCGCTTCGCCACCTGCCATGTACAGCGGTCTATGGCATCCATCAGGGAGATCCGATTCTGCTCACGCAGCATCTGCTTAAAAAATTTCGGATAGGTGCCTGCATCCTGAGGATGGCCCGGATGCCCCTTATCATATTGTGTTCCAGCGTCTGTTCCCACCATGACATAAGGACGCTCCAGTATTTCATACACCTCATATTCCTTTCCGACCATACCGATTCCGCTCTCATGCGGGTAATGATTTCTGAGTTCATAAAACATTTCCTTATTCAGCCGCTGTCCGCGATACTTCCCTGTCCCCGCCACAATACAGCTGTAATCCCTGTTCCATTTTTCAAAACAGTCCTCATCAAATACGGCGCTTCCTATTTCAGTTGCAAATGCACTGTAAAGACCGCTGTCCACAGAAATATCAAGCCCTTCTCTCATGGCTGCTTCTATCATGTGAATTGCCTCCGCGGCCATCCCTAATCCAAACATATAAGTCAGATGGGAGATATTCACCGCCGCTCCCGTCTGTCTGCTGATATCGATCGCCTCCTGCAGAGAAGCCAGGCCGGCATAACAGTCTTTTCTTGTATGGATGGAAACAATTTTATCATAGGCCGCCGCCACCCGTGCAAGCTCCAGCACCTCTTCAAAGGAGCTTCCCGGCACATATTCGAGTCCGAAGGACAAGCCGTATACTCCGCTTTGCATAGCCTCTGCGGCAAGCTCCTTCATACGGGCAATCTGCTCCTTTGTCGAAGCGGCATAGCGATCGGTATTTCCCGCAAGGACACGCAGTGTCGTATGTCCCACCTGCTCAAACTGGTTAATCAGAAATCCCTGCCGCTCCTGCTGTACTAAAAATTCCTCCAACTGCTCCGGCGAATTTCCGCAGTTTCCGTTGATCACCGAAGTGACTCCCATTGCAGCCATCACTTTGGCGCAATCGGCATTCCCTTCCACATGTGCATGAGGATCAATAAATCCCGGGCAGACAATTTTCCCTTTTGCAGAAATAGTTGTTTTTCCTTCGATCTGTTCTCTTGTTATTTTAACAATCTTTCCTCCGCTAATTCCGATATTTGCGACGGTACTTCTTTTGCTGCACGGATCCACTAAGGTCCCATCCCTGATCACAATTTCAAACATAAGCTAGCCCACCGCACCCTTTCTCAATTGTTTCACCTTAAAACCGGTATTGATACTGATGATAATCATCACAGTAAACATGATGATTGTCGACAATGCATTTACCTCGGGTGTCACTCCCGTTTTCACCATGGAGAGAATTTTCAGAGGCAATGTTGTACTGCCCGGCCCCGTTACAAAAAAACTGATGATGACATCGTCCAGAGACAGGGAAAAGGATAACAGGGCGCCTGCTGCCACACCCGGCATAATCAGGGGCAGCGTGACCTTAAAAAAGGTGACGATGCGATTGGCTCCCAGATCCATTGCCGCCTCCTCAAGACATTTGTCAAATCCGGCAAGTCTGGCACGCACGTTAATGACTACAAACGGAATGCAAAACGTGACATGGGAAAGCGTAATCGTTCCGATTCCAAGCTCCATGTGCAGGGAGGAATAAATACACAGAAGTGCCACACCTAATACAACCTCCGGTATGACAACCGGAATATACAAAAGCTGGTCGATCAGATTTTTTCCTTTAAACTGATATTTACCGAGACCGATTGCCCCGAGCGTTCCGACAACCGTGGAAATCACCGTACTCAGCACCGCAATCAGAAAGCTGATCCAGAGAGATTCCATTAAGGTTCTGTTCTGAAAAAAGCTTCCGTACCAGTTCAGAGTAAAGCCCTCCCATACGATATTCATCTTGGATGTATTAAAGGAAAACAAAATTACCATGAAAATAGGGATATATAAAAATAGGAACACCAAAATAATAAACAGATTTTGAACTATTTTCTTTGACATCTCATACACCTCCCAGCTCGTCCATATTTCCGCCGTTGCGTTGATATGCCTTGACCAAAAGCAGGGTAATGATAATCAGGAACAGAGACAGGGACGCTCCGAGCGGCCAGTTTTTGGCTGTAATAAATTGATTTCTGATCAGGCTTCCCATCACAAGAATCTTGCTTCCGCCCATCAGATCTATTACGAAAAACAAGCCGAGTGTCGGAATAAAGGTCATAATCGTTCCTGCAAAAATACCCGGCATCGTCAGCGGCAGTGTCACTTTCCAAAATGCGGTAACCGGCTTTGCGCCCAGATCACTGCATGCCTCCAGCAAGGATTTATCCAGCTTTTCAATAGAACTGTACAAAGGCATGATCATGAATGGAATCAGCGTATATACAAGTCCGATAATCGCTCCGGTGTTGTTGTAAACAAGCTGCAGCGGATCCTTGATCAGGCCGAGCGCCATCAGAATGCGATTGACCATTCCTTCCCGGCGCAGAAGATTAATCCAGGCAAACAGACGGATCAGAGAACTGATCATAAAAGGCACCATAACCAGAGCCATTAACAGCGTCTTTGTCACCGCGGACTTCTTTGCGACGAAATAGGCAAACGGATAGCCGATCAGGATACAGAGCAGCGTCGTAATAAAAGCCATCAGAACAGATTGTCCGAAAACCTTCAAATTAGACAGTTCAAATACCTGCAGCAGATTTTCAAAAGTAAACCCGAGCTCTACTCCTCCATAAGTACTTCTTTTCATAAAGCTGATAATAAAAATATAAAGGAATGGGATCAGTACAAACAACAGCATCCAGGCAGACACCGGTCCTACCGTGACCAAAAATGCAGGATTTATTTTCTTTCTTTTTATACTCTTCTCTTTCATATCTTCTCCTCCCTTCTCTTTATTGCGGATTCTCGACTGCCTGATAGACCTGATTGGCCACCGAGGGAAGGACTACCGCGTCCTCTTTTTCCCAATAAAGATGGACGGACGTGCCTGCCGGAAATTCCTCAAGCTTCGGAGACTGATTAATCCGAAGCTCTTTGCCGTTTGCAAGCAGCACAATCACCTTATGTACATTTCCGATGAATACATACTCCTTGATTACGCCGGGACAACGGAAGCCCTCCACCGGCTGAAGCGAAAGCTTCAGATTTTCCGGTCGAACCGAAATATCGACAATTTCACCGATCTGAGCCGTCTCATCGACTGCTGTGACGCTTCCCGTCTCCAGCGTTACCTCGATCTCGTTTTCGTTTCTGCATTTTACCGTGCCGTAAAACAGATTGGATTCCCCGATAAAGTCAGCAACGAATTTGGAATTCGGCCTGTTGTAAATATCCTTCGGCCGATCAAGCTGCTCCAATACGCCTTCAGAAAGAATCGCAATCCGGTCGCTCATTGCCAGAGCCTCCTCCTGGTCATGTGTCACATAAATGAAGGTGATTCCCAGTTTTTTCTGCAGTCTCTTTAATTCAAACTGCATCTGCTTACGCAACTTTAAATCCAGTGCGCCCAGAGGTTCGTCCAGCAAAAGCACCTTCGGTTGGTTAATCAGCGCTCTTGCAATTGCTACACGCTGCTTCTGTCCGCCCGAAAGCTGGTTCGGCTTTCGGTTCTCATATCCGATCAGCTGCACAAGCTCCAGCATCTCCCCGACTCTTTTATGGATTTCTTCTTTTGGTATTTTTTTAATACTGAGTCCGAAAGCAATATTTTCATAGATCGTCATATGCGGAAACAATGCATAATTTTGAAACACCGTATTGACCTCTCTGTGATAAGGCTCAACTTCCTGAATTTCCTTATCTTCAATATAAATATCACCGGATGTCGGCCTCTCAAACCCGGCTATCATGCGCAGCGTCGTTGTCTTGCCGCAGCCGGAGGGTCCGAGCATCGTAAGAAATTCTCCTTCAAAAATATCCATACTCAGGGATTTGACGACCCTGTTCTCTCCATAATCTTTGCATACGTTTTCTATTCTGATCATTGCCTTTTTCATGACTGTTCCCCGCTTTCCTTTTCCGTTTATAAGGAAAGGACAAGAATGCTTTCCTTTTATTCTTGTCCTTTCATCCTTTGAAAACCGAAACTCTAGTTCTTCAGGTTATTCCAAACATCCACAACCTTCGTCATATCGTCTCCAATATCTTTCAAATACACGATTTTGCCTCTTTCCTCTTCAGGCATATTCTTGATCGGGTTGCTCTTATATGCCTCATCCAGATAATCCAATGCGGCAGTATTCGGATTGAAATACGGGAAAACAGTAGAAATTAATGCGCTGTTCTCTGCATCCAAAATATAGTCAATCAGCTGATATCCGTTTTCCTTGTTCTTTCCCTCTTTTGCAATGGACAGCATGTCAAAACCAAAATAGACACCTTCCTCCGGATAAATTCCTACAATTGCAGGATTTTCATCCATTGCCAGTGCACACTCTGCACCGTAAATCAGACCGATCGGGCACTCTCCGTTAATCATCAGAGTCTTAGGTGAATCACCGTTAAACGCATGAATATTCGGTTTTAATTCATCCAGATATTCTGAGGCTCCCGCAAGCGCTTCCTCACTCATATCATTAATATCATAGCCTGCCGCCATACTGGCCATACCGACAACCGCTCTTGCATCATCTATTATAACAATAGAATCCGCATACTCCGGATTTAACAGATCTTTATAGCCCGTAATTTCATCCTGAATCACATCGGTATTCACTGCTATGACCGCATTGGCACCCATATACGGGATTCCATACTTTCCTTCCGGATCATATTCATTGACCCGAAATTCCTCACTGATGTTATCTAAATTGCTTAATTTGCTTAAATCCATCTCCTCAATAATGCCGTCCTCAAGAAACGCATTGTAATAACTCGTCCCATCCATAATGACATCAAACGTATCCTTGGAGGAGGAAGTCACCTTTGCAAGCATTTCATCCATGGAAGAGTAATACGTTACATTGACCTTAATTCCTGTTTCCGTCTCAAAATTGTCAAACAATTCCTGCGGAATATATTCGGTCCAGCAAATAATATTTACTTCGCCCGGACCCTTTGCCCCCTTACTGCCGCAGCCTGTGAGCATGACCGCCCCTAAAGCAACGATCACACAAAGAAGAACCACCAATTTCTTCATTTTTTTTCTCATAATATCTCTCCTTTTCCTCTTGTTATAAAATTTTCTCGCGCCGAGCGTGGTTGACAAAGTCAACATTATGCCTTACGCGCGAGTGCGCATCCTGCACGGAGTGCTTTTGTGTA
>JASGGU010000027.1:0-41088 GCA_047602645.1 Lachnospiraceae bacterium
AGAGGTAAATGCTACCGACTTGAGAAGGAGTGGAATTTACTTTTTTAATTCTGGAAGAAAAACAATAGAAGAAAAAGGCTTGATTATCGCGTTTTCTTATGATATAATGCAAAAGTTGACTGGGCTTGTAAGTTAGAAAAGCCTAAAATTAATCACGCATGCAGATTTGCGGGATGGTGTTCCGTCTATTAGGAAACCGTTAGCAGAAGGACAGAGAAAAGTCCCCTTGACGGTCGGAATTGCCTGTAAAGTAGAAGTATGCGGAGGTATCTAACCAAATGGAGGTAGAAACATGAGCGTTATTTCAATGAAGCAGTTGCTTGAGGCGGGTGTTCACTTTGGACATCAGACAAGAAGATGGAACCCTAAAATGGCTCCGTATATTTACACGGAAAGAAACGGTATTTACATTATCGATCTGCAGAAGTCGGTAGGGATGGTTGACAGTGCGTATAATGCAATTTCTGACATTGCTGCAGCAGGCGGCACGATTCTTTTCGTAGGAACGAAGAAGCAGGCTCAGGATGCCGTTAAGACAGAGGCAGAGCGTTGCGGTATGTTTTATGTAAATGAAAGATGGCTTGGCGGTATGCTTACCAATTTCAAGACCATACAGAGCAGAGTTAAGAGATTGAAGGATATTGAAAGAATGTCTGAGGACGGAACATTTGATGTTCTTCCGAAAAAAGAAGTAATTGAACTGAAGAAGGAATGGGAAAAGCTTGAGAAAAACCTTGGCGGTATCAAGGATATGAAGAGAATTCCTGATGCAATCTTTATTGTAGATCCCAAGAAAGAAAGAATCTGCGTGCAGGAAGCACACACACTTGGCATTCCTTTGATTGGTATTGCCGATACAAACTGTGACCCCGAAGAATTAAATTATGTAATTCCGGGCAACGATGATGCGATCAGAGCCGTTAAATTGATTGTTGCAAAGATGGCAGATGCGGTAATCGAAGCAAATCAGGGCCAGACAGCGGAAGAATTCGCAGAGAATTTTGCACAGGCGGCACCGCAGGATATAGAAGAAGTAGCGGAGGGGGCAGAATAATGGCGGCAATTACAGCAGGAATGGTAAAAGAACTGAGAGAAATGACAGGCGCAGGTATGATGGACTGCAAGAAGGCCCTCGGCGAAACCGACGGCGATATGGAAGCAGCAGTTGAGTACCTGAGAAAGAAAGGTCTTGCCGGAGCAGAAAAGAAGGCAGGAAGAATTGCGGCGGAAGGTATCGTGGCCACCTGTCTGATCGATGATGATAAGAAGGCTGTTATTGTGGAAGTAAATGCAGAGACAGACTTCGTTGCAAAGAATGAAAAGTTCCAGACCTATGTTGCAGATGTTGCGGCTCAGGCAGTTCATTCGGCAGCAAAGGATATGGAAGCTTTTATGGCCGAAAAGTGGGAAAAGGATTCTGCTCTGACAGTAAAGGAAGCACTTTCCTCTCAGATCGCTGTCATTGGCGAAAATATGAACATCAGAAGATTCGAGCAGCTTGAAGAAGCCAACGGCTTTATCGTTTCCTATATTCATGCCGGCGGCAGGATTGGTGTACTCATTGACGTTGAGACAAATGTCATCAACGAAGAGATAAAGGAAATGGGCAAGAATATTGCAATGCAGGCAGCAGCCTTAAAGCCGACCTTCACAAGTAAGGACGAGGTAGACGCCGACTATATCGCAAAGGAAAAGGAAATACTCCTTGCCCAGATCAAGAATGATCCAAAGGAGGCCGCTAAGCCGGATAAAGTAATTGAAGGCATGGTAGCAGGCCGTATTAACAAGGAATTAAAGGAAATCGTTCTGCTTGATCAGGTATATGTAAAAGCTGAAGACGGTAAGCAGACCGTTGAAAAATATGTTGCGGAAGTAGCAAAGGTAAACAACGCAGCGATCAAAATCAAGAAATTTGTCCGCTATGAAACCGGTGAAGGCCTCGAGAAGAAAAGCGAAGATTTTGCCGCTGAAGTTGCAAAGCAGATGGGGCAGTAACTTTCTGTTAAAAGTAAATCAAAAGAGTCGGAAAATATTAATTTCCGGCTCTTTTTGCGCCTCTTTAAATACTGTAAATTCCAATAAAGCCTATACACAGGTAAATGCATCAATTCTATTCAAAGAAACTCCAAAATAAGTCCATCGTAAAAATCGATTCCAGCGGAACCCGGTCACGGTATTCCGGCTTACCTGAATAGGAAACATCCAAAACTCCTCTCCATTACTCATCCAGACATAGGTGAATCGCCCCAAACAGTTTCGGATGGAGGAAGAATCTACCCGGAGTGGAGTGATCTGCCTGGAAGGAGTAAAGCTTGGAGGAGCTGACCGGGGCTCCCTGAAGGAGGGGCTTTCAGGAACCGGTCCCGGTCCCGGCCCAGGTCCGAATCCGGGCCTGTTCATTCCCGGAAATGGAGGCGGAGTAGGGGGAGTTCTTTGCGGTCGGCCGCGTTGCGCATCTATAAAGTCTTTCTGATTAAAAATGTCCATTTGAATTCTCCTGAAAATACATCAATGTTACTATTATTATATTAATCTATATCAATAGTGGAACCAAACCCGTTGTTTCTGTATTCCATCCGGTTCTGCTGCTCAAAGGAAAAATTATTTTTTATTTTAGGTATTAAAAAAAATGTGATTTGCAAAACAGAGAGAATGTGCTTTAATAAAATAGAAGTCTTTAACATGCAAAAGCTGCGATAATCTGGGAAAACTATTTTATCGCAATGTGAGAGAAGAGAAATGGAGGAAGCAGTATGAAGCTTGTTTTATTGAGACACGGAGAAAGTGTATGGAATAAAGAAAACCTGTTTACGGGCTGGACAGATGTGGAATTGTCTGACAAGGGCGCAGAGGAAGCAAAGTCTGCCGGGCGCATTATGAAGGAGCAGGGCTATGACTTTGATGTGTGCTATACTTCCTGTTTAAAAAGAGCGATTCACACGCTTAATTATGCGTTGGATGAAATGGACAGGGCATGGCTGCCGGTTATCAAAACATGGAAACTGAATGAACGCCATTATGGCGCGCTTCAGGGGTTAAATAAGGCTGAGACGGCCGAAAAATATGGTGAGGAGCAGGTGAAAATATGGAGACGTTCCTTTGATGTCGCGCCGCCGCTGCTTGAGACAACGGATGAAAGGAATCCAAAGCTGCAGGAGCAATACAGGAATGAAAAGGAAAAAGAACTTCCGCTGGGCGAGAGTCTGAAGGATACGATAGAAAGAGTCATGCCATATTACAACGAGTATGTTTTAAAAGATATGGAGGAGGGAAAGCGCGTTATAATTGTGGCACACGGAAATTCAATCCGGGCACTTGTACAATATATGGAGAAGCTTTCAAAGGAGGAGATTTTAAAGGTCAATATCCCTACCGGAGTACCGCTTGTCTATGAGCTTACGAATAGGGGTGAATTTATCGGGAAAAAATACTTAGGAGATGATGCTGAGATTCAGGCAAAGATGAATGCCGTTGCAAATCAGGGAAAGGCAAAGTGACGGCAGGTGAATCAGAACAAATGAAACAGGAGTTTTTATCACATGGATGCACGGCAAAGGAGGACATGAAATGAGTGCGGAAATCAATAACAGGGAATTTCGGCAGCAGGTGCTGAAGGAGCTGATTTCTCAGCTTCACGATGGAAAAAGTGTTGATGAGGTGAAAGGGAGATTTGCAGAGGTATTCGGTAATGTATCAGCTGAGGAAATTGCGCAGGCAGAGCAGGCGTTGATTACGAACGGACTTCCGGTTGAAGAGGTACAACGGCTTTGCGATGTCCATGCATCGATATTTAAAGGCTCTATTGAGGAAAGCTACAAACCGGCGGCAGATGCGGAGAGCCCGGGACATCCGGCGGATACACTGAAGAGGGAAAATCGCGCGATTGAAAAATCAATTGCAATCATTCGTGCGCAGCTTGCCATTCTTCCGAACCCGGATGCTCAGAAAACGCTGAAGGACGAGCTGACAAAGCTGCTTGCCATTGATCGTCATTATCTAAGAAAGGAAAATCTGTTCTTTCCTTATATGGAGCAGTATGGAATTACGGCTCCGCCAAAGGTGATGTGGGGCGTAGATGATGAAATACGCGCACAGCTAAAGGAGATTGTAAAAGCGCTTAATGAAGAAGATCCGTCGCAGATCATCGGGGAAATCAAAGTCATTTTGGAGAAGATAGGAGAAATGATTTTTAAGGAGGAAAATATCCTCCTTCCGATGCTGCTGGAAAACCTGACGCAGGACGAATGGATGACAATTGCGGATGAGAGTGCAGAACTCGGCTATTGTCTCATTGAGGATGTGCCTGTTTGGAATCCGGCGGCGGGGAAAAGCGAAGGAATGGAAGCCGTGAAGCAAGAGCAGGCGGCACCGGGTGTGATTACGCTGCCGACCGGTCTGCTGAAAACAGAAGAGCTGATCAGGATGCTCGATACACTTCCGATCGATATAACCTTTGTCGGACGGGACGACACGGTCAAATATTTTTCCCAAAGTGCGGAGCGTGTTTTTCCGCGGACAAAAGCGATTATCGGAAGAAAGGTGTCTAACTGTCATCCGCCTGCAAGCGTTCATATCGTGGAAACACTTGTGGAGGATTTTAAGGCGGGCCGCAAGGACCATGAGGATTTCTGGATCAACATGGGAGAAAAATATGTTCTGATCCGGTATTTTGCCGTAAAGAATGAAGCGGGAGAGTATATCGGCGTTTTAGAGGTGACACAGGACATCCGTCCCATTCAGGCAATCCGGGGAGAAAAACGTCTCGTTTCAGATGAAAAGTAAAAATGCAGTAAAGAAAATACCCTCGTTATGTGATAGAACGAGGGTATTTCTGCGTCATTTCGGAATGACAATTTCGCCGGTAATCATGCCGTTTTCATCCTTGGAAAGACGAACTGCATATGCGGTTTCATCAGCCATCATATAATTGACAATTTTGGACTGGGCGGCAGGGTCGTCGGTAAAGCAATCGGTAGACAGATAAGTAATTGTTCCGCTGCCGTAGTCTTCGGTCTCGTACGTATAGGTAATTGTTCCGTCTGTTGCGATGGAAAGCTCCTTTTTAGTACCCTCTACAGTGGTTGCCTCTTCCCAGTTTGCGATGGTCTCCCAGTTTGTTTCTTCCTCAGAAGAATTAGTCTCAGAAGAATCTGAAATTTGTGCGAGATAATCTGCCGCTTTTTCGGGATCTGCCAATGAAGGATCCATTTCCAGGTTAAAGACCGCGCTGGCACCGTCAAAGCTTTTGTTTGCGTCTACCTCTCCGGTCTGCTCGTTATAAACAAAGGCATTTGTATCATAGAAGGTGCCAGTGGATATCGCCAAATACAGCCCTCGATCTGCGAAAACGGAAATGTCATCACATTCCACCATACGATACAGGATACCATCCATTACAGTTTCGGCATATGCTCCGTTCATTGTCAGAATATTCACTTGCCAGGGCGTGAGACCTTTTACAAGCGGAGACACAAAAAATGATAATTTGCCGTAGGCTGCATCTGTCGTATCGGGCATCGGCGTGCCATCAGAGTTTTGAATGGCGAGTACTGCGTAGGTGCGCTGCTTTTGTACATTTTCACTGTAATAGGGCAAATCCGTAATATCTTCACCGGACAAAATGCCCAGCAGTGTGAAGGTGTATCCGCCGGAGGATATGGAAGGGTGCACCGATTCCTGTTCGGGCATTTCTTTTTCAAAGGCGTTGCTTAGCGTACTGTTTCCCAACTGGTCGGCGATTTCTCCGGGCTTTAAAAAGTGCCATGCCGCAAAGACGGTAGTGCCCGTAAGTATAAATATAACAGCAGCTGCTGCAATGGTTTCAAATACCCGTTTTGTGTTTCGCCTACTTTTCATCGTTATCTGCCTCCTGCTTAATTGATATTTCACTTTCGTCACCAAGACTTCTTCTGGTTCCTCCGTGCTGCGCAAAGCCCGTCGAATCAGCTGATCAATATCCTGTTGTTCATTTTTCATAATCCATTTCCTCCAATCCATCTCGGATAAGTCTTCTGGCTTTGGAAAGTCTGCTTTTTACAGTTCCCGCAGGCAGATTTAAGACGTCGGCAATATCGGAAACCTTCATTTCCATAGTGTAATACAGGAAAACAGGAATTCTGAATTTATCAGGCAGAGCGTCTGCAAGCTTTCGTACCAGTTTGTTTTCCTCCTGTATCAGATAACTGTTTTCCAGATTGATATCGCTTTCCACAGAATCATCAAACGGTTCCAGAGGGGCAAGGCGTTTGCGGCGGGCATATTTGCGCTTCCAACTTTTCCAAAGAAAAAATGCGGTGGAAAAGAGAAGGCTTTTTGGATTGTCTGAAGTATTTAGCTTTTCCGGTTGTTCCAGTGCCCGCAGAAAGGTTTCCTGAAACAAATCCTCGGCATCCTCTTTTGAATAGGTAAGGCTTCGGCAGAATCTGTAAAGGGAGCTGCCGTATTCATCCACCAGAACACTTTCGGGATGCTGTGCCTGACGGATAAAGTTGAATGTATTTAAGGTTTCCAATGATGACCTCCTTTTTAATATTGTATACCTGTATATCGTCGCTTAAACGTTGCCGGTTCATTTTTAATTTTATCACGGTTTCAGACGTCTGCTCAACGCCGTCGTTTTGCACTGCATGCGTTCAAGAAATGAGGCTATGATTTAAAACATAATTGTGATAAACTAATAAAATATGATAATAATCAGAAAGAAGGCTTTTAAATGGATATTCTTACGGCAGAACGTCTGACGCATTTTCAGACGGGCATTTTTACGGCGCTGAACGAAAAGAAGGAGGAGCTGCTCGCAAGCGGTAAAAAAGTGTACAACCTGTTTGTCGGCACACCTGATTTTCCGGTGGCGCCGCATGTGCAGCAGGCATTGATAGAGGCAGCAAAGGCTCCTGAAAATTTTTATTATTCCTTAAAAGATATTCCGGAGCTTTTGAGCGCAGTCAAGGATTATTATAGGGACAGATTTGGCGTGGAAATCGGGACGGACGAAATTGCATCAGTGAACGGCTCACAGGAAGGAATCGCACATATCGGTTTGGCGCTGTGTAACCCGGGCGAGTCCGTGCTTTTGCCAAACCCGGGTTATCCGGTTTTTGAGGTCGGCGGTTTTTTAGGCGGGGCGGAGCTGTGTTTTTATGATTTGAAAGAGGAAAATAATTTTCTGCCGCGATTTGATGAGATTCCTGAAGATGTCGCACGCCGGACGAAATTTATCCTTGTTTCCTATCCGTATAATCCGGTCTGTGCAATCGCTCCGAAGGAATTTTACGAAGAGCTGATCGCATTTGCAAAAAAGTATCATATCATTGTGATTCATGACAATGCTTATTCAGATATCATCTACGACGGTGTGCGCGGCGGTTCGTTTTTAGAGTTTGCGGGTGCAAAGGAGATTGGCGTGGAATTTTTTTCACTGTCGAAGTCCTTTAATATGACGGGAGCGCGTGTATCATTTATTGTTGGCAATAAAAAAATTATCGATGCGGTGAAGCTGCTGCGTTCCCAGTATGATTTCGGTATGTTTCTGCCGATCCAGCATGCGGCTGTTGCAGCGCTGCGAGGCCCGCGCGACGGTGTGCTTGCACAGTGCAAACAATATCAGGAGCGGCGGGATGCGCTTTGCGGCGGATTGCGTGAAATTGGCTGGGATGTTCCGGATAGTAAAGGCACGATGTTTGCATGGGCAAGGATACCGAATGGCTTTGCCTCTTCACAGGAATTTTGTATGGAGCTGATAGAAAAGACGGGCGTTATCTGCACGCCGGGCGACGCGTTCGGAAGTATGGGCGAAGGCTATGTCCGATTTGCACTTGTACTGCCGGTTGAGCAGATCAAAGAGATGATCCGGGGCATTGATGCCAGCGGCATTCTGCATCGCAGCGACAATAAAAAATAAAATTCATCAGGGAGGCCGCATATGAAGGTGTTGGCATATAATTATCGGGATTTTGACGAGAAGGTATGGTTTGACAAATATAGTAAAGAGTTGGATATTGAACTGAAAATATGCAGGGAGCCACCGATCATGGACGGGAACATTGCGCTGGCGGAGGACTGTGATTGTATCAGCATCATTACCTCTCGTATACCGCCTGAAATGGTGCAGGCTTTTTATGACTGCGGCATTCGCTACATTTCTACCAGAACAATTGGGTATGATCATATTGATCTGCAAAAAGCGAGAGAGCTCGGCATTAAAATAGGCAATGCGGTTTACGGTCCGGAGGGCGTTGCCGATTACGCGATCATGCTGATGCTGATGTGCATCCGCAAGATGAAGCGGATCATGCAGCGCGCCGAGATACAGGATTTCTCTCTGCAGGGCATCCAGGGAAGAGAGCTGCATGACTTCACAGTGGGTGTGATTGGTACGGGGCGGATCGGCAGAACGGTTATTGAACATTTATCCGGATTTGGATGCAGGATTCAGGCATATGACCTATATGAGAACGAAGAGGTAAAGAAGTATGCTGATTATGTCGGGCTTGAAGAACTGCTGTGCACAAGTGACATTCTGACACTCCATACCCCTCTGACAGAGGAAAATTTTCACTTGATCAATAAAGAAAGCATCAAGCGCATGAAAAACCATGCCGTCATCGTGAATACGGCACGCGGCGGACTGATTGATTCTGCGGCGCTGATTGAAGGCATCGAAAGCGGGAAAATAGCCGCCGCCGGATTGGATGTGGTTGAACAGGAATTTGGGCTCTATTACAATAATTTGAATGCGAAGGTACTTTTAAATCGTGACCTTGCGATCCTGAGGTCGTTTCCGAATGTCATTGTGACGCCGCATATGGCTTTTTATACGGACAATGCGATCGAGACAATGGTAAAGAATTCACTGATGAGCTGCAAGTGCTTTGTAAATGCAGAAGATAACCCGTGGGAGGTAGTTTGAGGAAGGTATGATTTATCTGGACAATGCGGCGACCTCGCTTTTAAAGCCGCCCGAGGTTGCGGACGCAGTATATGAGGCGATTCATTCAGGCAGTATCGGAAATGCTTCGCGCGGCGTCAATGATGCGTCACTGAAAGCCATGCGCATTGCCGTAAAGACCCGTGAATTGTTAGGGGAGCTGTTTCATTATGCACACCCCTCGCAAATTGTATTTACACTGAATGATACGGACAGTCTGAATATCGCGATCAATGGACTGTTTCGTGCGGGTGACCATATTATTACGACGCAGATGGAGCATAATTCTGTGCTGCGGCCGCTCTACAGAAAAGAAGCGGAAGGGGTCACTCTTACGATTTTACCGTGTGACGAAGCGGGAAACATCAGTGCGGCGGCGTTTGAACAGGCAGTCCGAGCCGATACAAGGGCTGTCGTTTGCACGCATGCTTCGAATTTGACGGGAAATGTGAACGATCTGGAACAAATCGGAGCGATCTGTAAAAAATACGGACTGCTGTTTATTGTAGACGCGGCCCAGACCGCCGGGATTCTTTCGATCGATATGGAAAAAATGCAGATAGATGTATTATGCTTTTCGGGACATAAGGGCTTGCTCGGACCGCAGGGGACGGGAGGTATCTGCGTGAGGGAAGGCATCAGGATAGCGCCGCTGCGAGTTGGAGGCTCGGGGATCCGCACATTTGAGAAAGGGCATCCTGATGAAATGCCGACGGCGTTGGAGGCAGGGACCCTGAATCTACACGGCATTGCCGGACTGCAGGCGGGTGTGCGCTATATCCTCGAAAAAAAGACGGACACTATTTTTAATATCGAAGATTCCCATGCCCGTCTTTTTTATGAACTGATCAAATCTGTGAACGGTGTGAAACTGTACGGCGATTTTTCAGCAGCTCTTCGCAGCCCGATCGTAGCGATGAATTTGTCCGGTTATGCTTCCTCGAATGTCAGCGATGAGCTCATGCAGCGCTTTCAAATTGCGACGCGTCCGGGCGGGCATTGTGCGCCGTTGATGCATGAGGCACTTGGGACAGTCGAGCAGGGTGCGGTCCGGTTCAGTTTTTCCCATTTCAATACGGAGAAGGAAATCAGGGCGGCGGCTGAGGCTGTGCGGATCTTGGCTGAGGAATAAGAACGATGTTAAAAAAAGAATTAAGACTGGTTGTCACATTTAAAAATACGGTAGATGCCATGCGGATGGAGGAAAAAGCGAAAGAAGCCGGGATTTCGGGACGTCTTATCCCCATTCCGCCACAAATCACAGCGGGATGCGGGCTTGCTTTTATGGCACCGATTAAGGCCGGTGCCGATTTAGAACTTCTGATGCGGACGCATGGAATTACTTGTGAACAAAAGGCAGAGCTGCTTCTTTAGCAGAGCGGCAGAGCCGGGAATGAGGTGTACGATTATGGAGTTTAAAAACATTGCGGAAGAAGACAGTGTTTTGTTACGATCCTATTATAAGAACTGCGATTATGTGCTTTGTGAATATTCCTTCGGGACAAAGCTGATGTGGAGGGACTTTTTAAATCCGGCATGGACTGAGGCAGCCGGCTGTCTGATTGTGCGCAATACGATCAGAGGCAGTGTGACATTTGATTATCCTGTCGCGGGTAAGGATGGGGACGAGGAAGCCGCTCTTTCGGAAATCGAAAAGGACTGTATGGAGAAGGGAATTCCGCTTATCATTTCAATTGTTCCGGAGAAAAAGCTTTCCTTTCTGATTAGCAGATATCCATACTGTAATATCAGCAATATCCGCACATGGAAGGATTATATTTATCGTGCGGTAGATCTGCGGGAATTCGCCGGCAAAAGCTACGCAAAACGGCGCAATCATGCCAAAAAATTTCATACCCTGTATCCGGAGGCGGTCTTTAGGCCGCTGACAGGCGCCGATACACAGGCAATTGAACAATTTTGGGAGAATTATCTTTTGGAATTTCCGAAGAATAACAGTGCGGAGGCGATGCATGAGCTGACGCTTGCCCGAGGCCTGTTTAAAACCCCGGATGCGGATTGGTTGCTGACGGGTGGCATATTTATAGGAGAGAAGCTGATCGCACTCGAGCTGGCGGAAAAATGTAAAGACATTCTGATCATCCATATTGAAAAAGCGTTATATTCTTATGAGGGTGTTTATCCGGCCCTGGTGCAGGAGTTTTGCCGGGAGTTTGCCCAGGATGTCACATTTGTTAATCGGGAGGACGATGCGGCCAATAAAGGTCTTAGGAATTCGAAGATGCAGTATGTGCCGGTTGCACTCGCGTCCAAGTATCAGGTAAAGCCGCAGAATGAATTTTTGATGCACCTGAAAGAAATTCCGGTTCTCAGGACAGAGCGCCTCGTACTGTCTGAACTGACGGAAGCGGATATTCCCGATTACAACGCGCTGATTCTGGATACGGAGCGCAATCACTACTGGGGCTATGATGACTTGGAAGGTCTTGCGGAGCCGATGAAGGAGGACAGCTTTTATCAAGTTGCGCAGCGGGATTTGAAAAATGGGACGGCATTTAATTTTGCGATCCGTCTTGACGGAAAGTTGATTGGTGAAGCGGTTTTCTACCATTTTGACTACAAAGGGGCGGCGGAGCTGGGATGCAGGATCGCAGCCGGTTATGCAGGCTGCGGGTATGGAACGGAAGCCTTTTTAGCGGCGGCGGACTGGGGGTTATACAGTTTGCATTTGTACAAGGTAGTTGCAAAATGCTTTCATGAAAATGAAGCCTCGTACAAAATGCTCTCCTCCTGTATGAAGCATACCGGAAAAGACGACACCTATGATTATTTTGAGAAGACAATTTAGAAATCATGCAGGCAGCATCATGAAAGGAACTCATAAATTATGAAAAAACCCCGGATCTTATCCAATAAATACTATTTATATGCGACTGAATTTTTTGCGGGAATGTCGGTGATGGCGGTAGAGCTTGGGGCGAGCAGGCTCCTGGCCCCGTATTTCAGTTCCTCGCAGATTGTGTGGACAATCATTATCGGAACGATCATGATTGCGATGGCACTGGGCAATATCTGGGGCGGCAGAAGAGCAGACAGAGATCCCAATCCGGACCGACTCTATCTGCGTCTGATTGTAGCCGCAGTGTGGATTGCTGCCATTCCGGTTGTCGGAAAATATATCATCATCGCAATATCAGGTTTGCTTATTGTTACAATCAGCAACTCTTTTTTGATCCTCGCGGCATTTCTTGCCTGTATGATTATTTTTGTGTTTCCGCTCTTTCTTTTAGGTACGGTGACCCCTTCGCTCGTTAAATATACGGTGGACAGCCTTGATGACAGCGGAAAGGTGGTTGGCACGCTGGGCGCATATAATACGATCGGAAGCATCATCGGCACGTTTCTGCCTACATTTGTGACAATACCGGCAGTTGGTACCTCCGTCACTTTTTTGCTGTTTGCGGGGATTTTACTTCTGTTGGGTCTTCTTTATTTTATCAGCGTGAAAAAAATGGCCGTCAAATGTACGGCGGCAGTGCTTCTGACTGCTTTATGCAGCTTGCTCAGTGCGAAGGACAGCTTTGCATTCTGGGAGGATTCCCTGCTGTATGAAGGAGAGTCCGTCTATAATTATCTGCAGGTGAAGGAAGATGAGCAAAGTATCATTCTTTCGACGAATGTGCTGTTCGGCGTGCAATCCATCATGATGAAGGAGGATTCTCTTACGGGCATGTATTATGATTATGCGCTTGCGGCGCCGCTGATGGCCGATATTTTGGACGGAACTGACAAAAATATGCTCATACTCGGAATGGGAACCGGCACCTATGCGAAGCAATGCCGGAATTACTTTGGGGATATTCAAATCAAGGGTGTTGAGATTGACCAGAAAATCTCGGACCTGTCGCGGGAGTACTTTGAACTGCCGGACGACATCGAAACGGTAACCTATGACGGAAGAGCCTACCTGCAGGCGGCAGATCAGAAATATGACGTCATTATGGTAGATGCTTATCAGGATATTACAATCCCATTCCAGATGTCTACAGCGGAGTTTTTCCGTCTTGTGAAGGCGCATTTAAAGGAAAATGGTGTCATGGTGGTCAACATGAACATGCAGACTGAGGAGCCGGGCAGCATCACGGATTATCTTGCTGATACGATTGCGGGAGAATTTGGCACGGTCTATACGGTTGATGTGGCGAACAACACAAACCGCGAACTGTTTGCGACTGATAATGCACAGGTCATGGAGGTGTTTTCCAAGCAGCTTTTACAAACTGAGAATGAAAGTCTGCGGGCATTTTTGCAAAAGATTGAGCCGAGCATACAGCCGTATGAAGGCGGCAGCCTGCTTTTGACGGATGACAAAGCACCGGTGGAACTGTTGGGAATGCAGGTCATTGACGGCATAATTGAGAACGAAGTCGGTTACTATAAGGAACTTTTCAAGGAACAGGGGATTAGCGGCATACTGGAACAGCTTAATTAATAAAGAAGAGATAAAGAAAAGTCCATATGAAAATTCACTTTTTGTTTGATTGATAAACGCAATTATTCAGGGGCTTTACCGATAGAGAATGAGTGAAATGATTGCTTTGATGGAACACATCAGTAAATTCTTTCCGGGTGTGAAAGTACTGAATGACGTTCGTTTTGAACTGCGTGCCGCCGAAGTGAAGGCGCTTCTCGGAGAAAACAGAGCCGGAAAAAGCACGTTGATGAAAGTCTTAAGCGGTGTCTACACGAAGGATGAGGGCGAAATCGTAGATATTGCCGGACTGATGGACTCTGTACAAAGCTGAGTGTCCGGCACAACATTGCACCTCCTAACCTTAACTTGCTTTGCAACAAGTGCGGCGTTGTCAGTCGGAAGAAGGAGGAGAAGCTAGTCAACCACTGGCGTTACCCTGTCTACGGGTCAACCGCATCAGTGTGATACGGAATAAAAGCTGCTTTGCGGCGAAGCTGACTGTAGCGGACAATATTTTGTGCTGTGTCCGGGTTTTCGTAAGCATGTCATTTAGCTCAGGGTACTGAAACGGCAGATTCAGCCGTTCTTGAAGGATATTGGTCTGGAGATTCGGGCAGAGGAATATGTGAAAATTTAGGTGCGTTTGAGATTCTTTTGCAGAACCCGAAGGTTGTATTCTGCATTTCCCCGTTTAAGGGCGCGGAGGTATCCCTTCGTATTCATATCATGAAGCTGATGGAAAAGCTGCTCGAGAAAAAAATAGCGGTCGTAATTCTGGCGGTCAATCTCGCTGATTCGCTTGGAATCCTCTTTTTTAATGAAATTGCCGGTTCAAATATTGCCGCGGTGTAATGCCTTTGTAACGCCGGAACAGCTTGCTGAAGTAGCTCATATCATTAAAACCGCAGTTTAAGGCGACCTCGGTGACACTCGTCTGGGTTGTGGAAAGTTGCTCGCAGGCGCATTCGATGCGGTAATAGTTCAGATAGTCGATCGGCGTGCGGTTTGTCATATCCCGGAAAAACCGGCAGAAATATTTCGGTGACATGCCGGCCTCCTTCGCAAGCTCATCTAAGGAGACACTTTCCGTGTAGTGCGTCTCAATGTAATTTAATATGATTTTGAAGTTGCGGATATGATGTTGGGCGGATGCGGAAGGATGAGACGCCTCCTCGTACAGATGCTCTCCCAGAATGATCCCAAAAAGCTGGTACAGCGCCCCCTGTGTAATAAATTCATAGCCGATTCTTTTTTCATGCAGTGAATTAAAAATATTGTCAATGGTCTGTGAAAGTGCTTTTCCGCCGTCTGTAAGTCTGGTGTGAATGGAAATTGTGTGATTGATGATACTGCGAATCTGCTTTGCGCAGATGTGGTTATCCTGCAGCAGGAGCTTTAAATCAAATACAACGCATTCATAGCTGCAGGAGAGGGGAGTGCCTCCGTGCAGGATGCCGTCCCTGATAAACAGAATATCTCCCTTTTGGGCAGTGAGCGGTGTCCCGTCGATAATCAGGCGGAAGTGCCCCTCCAATATACGGATCAGCTCAAATTCGGTATGCCAGTGGTAGGGCATCATGTAGCGGGGATGACTTGGTTCAATATGATAAAATGCAATCGGAAAATCAAACGTCCCCTGCTGTCTTTTTTCACGGTATTCTAAATATTTCATCGTAACCTCCTCATGCTTTGCGCGCCGAGCGCAGGCAGCAGAGCTGCCAAATACCTTATGCGCGAGTGCATATCTTAACCCATTCTTTTCCTCAAAATCAAAACATAGAAAGATCAAAGCAGGCAATCCTATATAAAAGCTAAAAGAACATGGCATAGATAAGGATTGCATGCTTTGTGCGCCGAGCGCAGGCAGCAGAGCTGCCAAATACCTTATGCGCGAGTGAATATCTTAACCCATTCTTTTCCTCAAAATCAAAACATAGAAAGATCAAAGCAGGCAATCCTATATAAAAGCTAAAAGAACATGGCATAGATAAGGATTGCATGCTTTGTGCGCCGAGCGCAGGCAGCAGAGCTGCCAGATACCTTATGCGCGAGTGCATATCCAAACCCAGTATTTTTCTCAAAATCAAAACATAGAAAGATCAAAGCAGGCAATCCTATATAAAAAGTTTAAAAATCACACCCTATACAAGGGTTGCATGCTTTGTGCGCCGAGCGCAGGCAGCAGAGCTGCCAAATACCTTATGCGCGAGTGTGCCTCATCACACATTTTGCTCCCACGAGCAAAATGTGAATATCGTTATAGTTTTCATCTATTATAACACATGAATTTCTACTTTTACAGGGATATAATGAAAATATCAATCCAAATTTATTTTTGAGCTGTCTTTTGAAGTGTTTTGCATATGGACAAAAAACGAAAGCAGCGGATTGACAGAAAATAATAACAACATTGCCGGAGATGACCGGCGCACAGGAAGGAAAAGGAGGAAATTGCAATGGCAAAAAGCAGATTGATCGGGGATTACCCGGTAATTGGGATCAGACCGACGATTGACGGCAGAAGAGGTGCTTTAAAGGTAAGAGAGTCTTTGGAAGATCAGACGATGAATATGGCGAAATCGGCAGCAAAGCTGTTCGAGGAAAATTTAAAATACTCTAACGGAGAACCGGTAAAAGTCGTTATCGCGGATACGACGATCGGCCGTGTTGCGGAAGCGGCGGCATGTGAGGCGAAATTCAGAAAAGAGGGTGTGGATATCACGCTGACTGTGACGCCATGCTGGTGCTACGGCGCTGAGACGATGGATATGGATAAGAATACGATCAAAGGTGTATGGGGCTTTAACGGAACAGAGAGACCGGGGGCTGTTTATCTGGCATCGGTACTCGCAGGCCATGCACAGAAGGGACTTCCGGCATTTGGAATATATGGACATGATGTCTGTGAAGCGGATGACACAGGTATTCCGGCGGATGTAACGGAGAAGCTGCTGAGATTTGGACGCGCTGCAGTTGCAGCCGCTACGATGAGAGGTAAATCCTACTTACAGATCGGTTCGATCTGCATGGGTATTGCAGGATCAATCATCAACCCGGAATTTATTGAAGAATATCTCGGAATGAGAGTGGAATCTGTCGATGAAGTGGAAATCATCCGCCGCATGTCGGAAGGCATCTATGATGAGGCTGAGTTCCAGAAAGCGCTTGCATGGTCCAAGGAAAAATGCAAAAAAGGCTTTGACAAGAATCCTCCCGAACTGCAGAAGAGCGATGAGCAGAAGGAAAAGGATTGGGAGTTTGTCGTAAAGATGATGGTAATCATCAAAGATCTGATGAACGGCAACCCGAATCTGCCGGAAGGCCGTGAGGAAGAAATGGTAGGCCATAATGCGATCTGCGCAGGCTTCCAGGGACAGAGACAGTGGACAGACTTCTATCCGAATTGCGATCTTGCAGAAGCACTTTTAAATACTTCTTTTGACTGGACAGGCGCAAGAGAGCCATATGTGCTCGCGACAGAGAACGATACGTTAAACGGCTTGGGTATGTTGTTCATGAAACTTTTGACAAACAGTGCTCAGATGTTTGCCGATGTGCGTACATACTGGAGCGGCGATGCGGTAAAGAAGGCGACCGGTTATGAAATTGAAGGCAAGGCAAAGGCTGCCGACGGTTTTATCCATTTGATCAATTCCGGCGCATGCTGTCTCGATGCGTGCGGTGAGGTGAAGGATGCCGACGGAAACGGCGTGATAAAGCCATGGTATGAGATGACACAGGCAGATCAGGATGCGGTGATGGATGCGACACAGTGGTGTGAGGCCGATAACGGTTATTTCCGCGGCGGCGGATATTCCTCTCGTTTTCTGACAAGAGCGGAGATGCCGGTGACGATGATCCGCTTAAACCTTGTCAAAGGTCAGGGTCCCGTATTGCAGATCGCCGAAGGCTGGACGATCAACCTGCCGGATGATATTTCCGATAAGATCTGGAAGAGAACAGACTATACATGGCCCTGCACATGGTTTGCACCGAGATGTACGGGAGAAGGTGCATTTAAGACCGCTTATGACGTGATGAACAATTGGGGCGCAAACCACGGCGCGATCAGCTACGGCCATATCGGTGCGGATTTGATGACGTTCTGCTCAATCTTAAGAATACCGGTATGTATGCATAACGTGCCGGAAGATAAGATTTTCAGGCCGGCGGCATGGAATGCATTCGGCATGGACAAGGAAGGACAGGATTACAGGGCTTGTCAGGCTTACGGACCTCTGTATAAGAGCATCAGATAGTCAGGAGAGCGCTTATGGAAAACGAAATGAGAGTATTGGCCATCGACTACGGCGCAAGCTCGGGCCGTGCAATTATCGGAAAATATGACGGCGAAAAAATTATATTGGAAGAGGTACACCGGTTCTTAAATGAACCGGTGACCATTCATCAGACGATGTATTGGGATGTGCTGCGTCTGTTTCATGAGATGAAGCAGGGAATCGTCAGGGCGAAGCTGAACGGTGGTTTTGACAGTATTGCCGTCGACACCTGGGGTGTGGATTTCGGTTTGATCGACGAGAATGGAAATCTGCTTGAAAATCCGGTGCATTATAGGGACACACGGACGGACGGCATGTTTGAAAAAGCATTTGCAAAGTTTCCTAAAGACGAGTTTTATGAGATCACGGGAAATCAGTTTATGGAGATCAACACGGCCTTTCAGCTCGTGGCGCTTTTGGAAAAGCGGCCTGAAATATTAAAGCGTGCCGACAAGCTTTTGCTGATGCCGGATTTATTCAATTATTTTCTGACGGGAGTCAAGAAAGCAGAGTATTCTATCGCATCTACAACACAGCTTTTGGATGCGAAAAACCGTAAATGGTCATATAAGGTTATGGATGCACTCGGTATTCCGAGCCGCATTTTTCCGGAAATTATTCCGAGCGGAACCGCACTTGGCAGAGTATCGGCGGATATCTGTGAAGAGCTTGGGCTGAAAACAGCGCCCGAGGTTGTCGCAATTGCAGGACATGATACGCAGAGCGCATTAGTCAGCATCCCGGCGGAGGAGGATGATTTTATCTTCATCAGCTGCGGCACATGGTCTTTGTTTGGTACGGAACTTAGTGAGCCGCTGATCAACGAAGCTTCCGCCCGTTTAAACATCACAAATGAGGGCGGCTATGGCGGAAGGATTTCCTTCTTAAAAAATATCATCGGCTTATGGCTTATTCAGGAGAGCCGCAGGCAATGGGCAAGAGAAGGAAAGGAATACGGCTTCGGGGAACTGGAGACGATGGCAAAGCAGGTAACGCCTTTCAAATGCTTCATTGATCCGGATGCACCGGAATTCGTGCCGAGCGGAAATATCCCGCGCAGAATCAAAGAGTACTGCAAGAGGACCGGTCAGGAAATTCCGGAGACGGAAGCGGAAATTGTTCGCTGTATTAATGAAAGTCTCGCGTTTAAATATCGGGATACATTGCAGGAAATTAAGGAATGTACAAAAAAAGAATATGATACAATATATCTTGTCGGCGGTGGCTGTCAGAGCGCCCTTCTGTGTCAGATGACAGCAGATGCCTGTCACAAAAAGGTGTCGGCAGGACCTGTGGAGGCGACTGTCTACGGTAATGTCGTGCTGCAGCTTATCGCCGCAGGGGCAATCGGGAATATCAAAGAGGCAAGGCGGATGATTGCCAAATCTCCGGATATTTCTGTTTATGAGCCGCAGGGTGCCATGAAATGGGAAGAGGCATATAGGCGGTATTTGGCGGTGACTCATTCATAAATTGGATTGATTAGACTTTATGGGTAATTTGGAATAATTTCCTATAAAATTGCAGAGTGTCGGGAAAAGCAGTTTGACTGGCACTCTGTTTTCGATTACTATAGCAATAAGCAGGAGTATGTGCGGATGGAGATGCAAATCAATGTACAAGGTGATTTTTGTTGATGATGAAATACTGATCAGGGAAGCGGTTTCAGAGAATACACCGTGGAGTGAGACCGGTTTTGTACTGGTAGGTACGGCGGAGAACGGCAAAGAGGCGATCAAGCTGCTTGAAGAAAAGCATCCTGACCTTTTATTGACGGATATCCGTATGCCAATCATGGACGGGCTGGAGCTGTCGGCTTATGTACAGGAGCATTTCCCCGATACGAAGGTCATGATTATCAGTGGTCATGACGAATTCGAATATGCGAAACGTGCACTCAAATACGGAGTTTCGGAATATATTTTAAAGCCGATCACGGCGCAGGAGCTGTGTGAGGAACTGTTAAAGATCAAGGGAAAGCTGGATTCCTTAAACAGTGAAAGGGAAAATGTGCAAAGGATTCAGCGCGCCTATCATGAAAACCTGCCGATGCTGCGGGATTTGTTTTTAAACCGGGTAATTGAGGGAAACGGTGCTCGAAATGACCTGGCAGATCAGCTCGCTCACTTTAATGTGAAGCTGTATGGCAGCTTTCAGGCGGTATGTATGGCCGTCAAGGAGGATTCCTCGGAATTCTTTGAGAAATACAGGGATATGAACAAAGATATCATCGAGTTTGCCATTTACAATATTGCTAATGAAATTATAGAGGGATATGCAGCGGCAAATTGTTTTCGAAACATGAATGACCATACGATATTCCTTTGTACGGCAGATAGTGAGAAGAGCCTGCAGGAGCTGATTAAGGAAATCGGCAGCAGTATCATTCGGGAAATGAAAAAATGCATGAAAACAAAGGTCAGCATTCTTGTGGGAGATACAGTAAAGGAACCATATGCATGGCAGCATTCTTATGAGAATGCGAAGCAGGCGGAGGAATTCCGCTTTTTGCTGGAGGATTCTGCATTTGTCTATGGTAGGGATTTTGTGATGAAGGCTGAGCATACGGGCATAAAAACTTCTGTTTGGAATGAACGGCTCGTGCTTTTAATTAAGACAAACCAGTCTGAAGAACTGAAAGAGGCTGTTGATGAATTGTTTCAGGAGTTTCGGGAGAAAATCTTTGAGCGAAAGGTGATTTTTATTCATATCCAGAATATCGTGCTCACCGTTTTGATTACGCTTGAGGAGAGTGAGATGGATCTTGGAGGCAGTTTCGAAAAGGAAAGTGCATTTATCAGCAGACTGACTGAATATGAGCATTTGAGAGAAATCAAAGAGGAATTTTTAATTTATTGCCTTGCGCTTGCAAAGGGAATTGTTGGAAAGCGGGAAAGTGTCAATCAGAAGCAGGCTGTCCTTGCACTCGATTATATAGAAAAGAACTATATGAATGCGAGCATGTCGCTCAATACGGTATGTGAATATTTAAGTGTATCGACAAGCTATTTCAGCACGATTTTTAAAGCCTATACAGGAGAGACATTTATTGAGACACTGACTCGTGTCCGTATAGAAAAAGCGAAAAAGCTGTTGGAGACAACCAGTTATAAAAATTATGAGGTTGCTTTAGAGGTCGGATACAGTGATCCGCATTATTTCAGCAGCATTTTTAAAAGACAGACTGGAAAAACGCCGGGAGAATATGCAAAGAACGTGAGAAAATAATTATGAAGGAAAAGAGAAGACAGCTACATCTTGGTTTTAAAAGTATTAAAATGACGATGCTCGTGTCCTTCGCGGCGCTGATTGCGGCAGCCGTGCTCGTTTTTGCGTTTATTTCCGTGCAGCAGATCGAAAAGGCGCTGTTCGAAACATCTACAGATTATACGATGCAGCTTGTCACAATGGTCAATTCCGACATCGATTCCTATATATCCAATATGGAAAATCTGGCAGAGCTTGTTTTGAATAATTCAAATGTCGGCAGTTATCTGTATGGAGAGAACGGCAGGCATGTGCGGGATGAAAATGCTGCGGCAATTGGCGAACAGTTTGAATTATTACGGGATACCCGGGATGATATTTATAATATCGGCATTGTGGGAAAAAACGGCCGGTATTTTATCAACAGAGAACATGTCGCAATCAATCCGTATGCAAAGTTTGAAGGAATGGATTGGTATACAAAAGCTATTTCAGGGAAAGGAGAAATCACCTCCTCCCATGTGCAGAATATCGTATTGAACGAATATAAATGGGTAGTAACTTTAAGTCGCGGCATCCTCAATCCGAAAACAGAAAGACCGGAAGGTGTGCTTTTCATCGACCTGAACTATTCTTCAATCAGCAGTCTGTGCGAAACGATCAGCCTTGGCGCGAAAGGCTATGTATTTATTCTCGATGAAAACGGCAGCGTTATTTTTCATCCCAAACAACAGCTTTTATATAACGGCTTGCTCGATGAGAGGATTGACAAAATATTAAGCACACCGAAGGGTGGAAACGGCAACTTTTTATCCGAAGACGGAAAGCGCCTTTATACGGTTACAAAATCTGAAAAAACCGGCTGGTCGGTCGTAGGCGTCACCTATTTGGACGAACTGCTTTCCAGAAGCAAGGAGATCCAAAAGCTCTACATTGTGCTTGCGGTCTGTCTGATTGCAGCAGCCACCGTGATTTCGATGATTTTATCAGCGGCTATCACAAAACCGATTACGAAGCTGCGAAGGACGATGAAGCAGGTTGAACAGGGGAATCTGGAAACTCAGATGCAGTTTCCGAGGGCAGGAAATGAGATCCGTGATCTGATTGCATCCTTCAATGTCATGGTGGGGCAGATTAAGGAACTGATTCAAAAAAACAAAGAGGAGCAGGATGAGAAGCGCAAGAGTGAATTTAAGGCGCTGCAGGCGCAGATTAATCCGCACTTTTTATATAACACGCTGGATTCTATTATTTGGATGGCGGAAAGTGCAAAAAATAAAGAAGTCATTTCTATGACATCGGCATTGTCCAAGCTGCTTCGAAAAAGTATCAGCAACCAAAAGGAAATCGTAATCGTAGCCGAAGAAATCGAATATGTGAGCGAATATTTGAAAATTCAGCAAATGCGTTATCATGATAAGCTTGAATATGAAATCAACGTCGAGGACGAGGTCATGCATTGCTCCATAGCGAAGCTTGTGCTGCAGCCGCTTGTGGAGAATGCGATTTACCACGGAATAAAATCTAAGGAAGGAAAAGGACGCATTACAATTACCGGATCAATAGAAGGAGAAGAAGCTGTTCTGCGGATTCACGACAATGGCATCGGCATGGATGCCAATACGCTGTCGCATATCTTTGACGGAAATAAAGGAGACAGTATCAGCAAGGTCGGTGTTCGTAATGTAAACAGCCGCCTAAAGCTGTATTATGGGGAAGGCTACGGATTGAGATATAACAGCAGTGTCGGGCATGGCACGTATGTAACGGTTACGGTGCCATACGAGGTGCGGCAGACGGGAGGCGGACATGAAGAAGATGGTAAGGAGTAAATGGAAGCTGCTTCTGTTGGCCGCAGCTCTTGTTGCGGCAGGGATTATCAGTATTTTTTTGTTCACGCAGGATACGGATGCACCGATCTATGTGGTCTATATTCCCAAGACCGAAATATCCAGTAACGATTTCTGGACGTCAGTACTGGCGGGAGCAGAAATGGCCGCAAAGGAGAATAATGTGAATTTGGAAATTACGTCTCCGACGGATGAGTTGCATGTAGATGAGCAAAACGAGTTGATTTTGGAAGCGATCGAAAAGCATCCCGATGTAATTGCTGTTTCCCCCTCGTCAAGAAGTGAGAATATTAAGGCACTGTCTGCGGTGAAGGAGGCGGGGATTAAGCTGATCTTTATTGATTCAAAAACGGATGAAGAAATACAGGATGTCTGCATTTCTACGGATAATGTTGCGGCCGGCCGGAAGATGGCCGAACCGATGCTCCCAACGCTGAACAAAGAATCAAAGATTGCCATCGTATCCCACGTTAGGAACTCCTCCACGGCGGAGGAGCGTGAACGCGGGTTCAGAGAAGGGCTGGGAGATTATGCGTCGCAGGTGGTGGAGGTTGTCTTCAGCAATTCGATGAAAGAGGTCGGCGCTGAGGTGACAAAAGAGCTTCTGATAAGAGAGCCCGATATTACTTATCTGGCCTGCTTAAATGAGGATTCTGCAGTCGGAGCGGCAAGAGCAGTCAAGGAGCTTGGAATGGAGAGGCAGATTTGCATCGTTGGCTTTGACAATTCAACAGAAGAGATTATCAGGCTTGAGGAAGGGGTGTTTTCTGCAATCGTTGTGCAGAAGGCCTTCAGTATGGGATATCTGGGAATTGAAAACGCGGCAAAGCTTGCGAGAGGCGAAGAGGTGGAAGCTTATATCGATTCCGGCTCCGTATTGATCACGAAAGAAAATATGTATATGGAGGAAAATCAGGAGCTTCTGTTTCCATTTTATTAAAACTCATCATTATTTAAATATAAACAATAAAAAAAAGTGCATAAAAAGAAATGAAGGTGATTTTCCACATAAAACAGAGAAAATAATATTGTTTTATGTGGAAAATTTCTTTTCGAATTATTCTTTTTAAAATGTTTTTTAGAATCAGTGTAAAATATTCACCATTCCATGGAAGATATTCTATTAAATTATTCATTTTATTGTCATATAATATTCACATATTCATCTTGGAAATAATGGAAGTTATATAGGAGGAAGAAAAAGTGGAGAAGATTAAGAACAACCCGATGGTTAAAAAGGTAGGATTTAATAGAATCGTGCTTTGTGGTGTTTTGATTTTAATGTACATTTTGTTTGCAATCTTAAGTCCTACGTTTTTAAGCTATTCCAGAATTCTCAGCGCTTTAAACTACGCGTACTTTTTAGGCTTTTTGGCTCTTGGCGTTACTTTTGTAATTGGTACGGGAGGTATTGACTTTTCTATCGGCCCGGTCATGTTTTGTGCCGCTTTGATATCAGGACAGATGTTGACAAAGTCAGGTGTGCCTCTTCCCATTTGTTTATTAGTCAGTATTATGGTAGGTCTTTTATTCGGCGTCATAAACGGATGGCTTGTTGCCTATCGGGGATTGCCTTCCTTTATCACATCAATGGCAATCATGATGCTGGCAAAGGGCATCGGTTCCGTATTTACGAAAATTCAGTCTGTGAGCTGGCCTCAGTCTTCTCAGCCGGGCGGATGGTATAAAAATCTTGTTAAGATCAGACTTGGTACGACACAGCTTCCGACAGGACTCCTTGTTTTAGTCATTGCAGCAGTGATTTGTGCAATCGTATTAAACAAGACAAGAGTAGGAAGATACATATTATGCATCGGCGACAATCGGGAGGCTGTCAGACTATCCGGTGTCAATGTGAAGAAATGGGAAATGATTGCTTACGTCATCTGCGGAATGCTTGCAGGAGTCGCAGCCATTTTCTATGTGGGTGCCTATACGACCGTACAGCCGGGACTTGGCGATACCTTTAATAACGAAGCAATTGCAAGCTGCGTTATGGGCGGCACCTCCATGGCGGGCGGCATTGCCTCCATTGGTGGAACGTTCATCGGAGTCATGATTATTTCGCTTTTGCAGGAAGGCATTCTCGCTATGGGGTTCCAGAAAGATTATCAGTATGTGCTGACAGGGATTATCGTGCTAATTGCCGTTTATGCGGATATCCGCAGCAAGAAGAGGAAAAATTGATCGTATTCAGAGAGGATGGAAGGTGAGAATATGGGTGAAGTTATATTAGAAATGAAAGAAATAGATAAGACATTTCCCGGAGTGCATGCACTTGACCATGTAAATCTGGATGTGAAAAAAGGTGAGGTCCATGCACTGATGGGTGAGAACGGCGCGGGAAAATCCACGTTAATGAAGGTGCTGACCGGTATTTATTCCAAGGATAGCGGAAGTATTATTTATGAAGGAAACGAGGTGGAGTTTACCAACCCAAGAGAAGCACAGGCTGCAGGCATTGTGATCGTGCATCAGGAACTGAATATGATGGGACATCTTACGGTTGCACAGAATATTTTCATCGGACGTGAAATTATGAAGGGCGGCATGATCGATGATGCAAAGATGAATGAGGAAGCAAGAAAGCTTTTCGAAAAGCTCAATATTGACATTGATCCGTCTGAGACAATGAGCCGCTTGACGGTAGGCAAGCAGCAGATGTGCGAAATTGCCAAGGCGATTTCACACGAAGCAAAAGTGATTGTGTTTGACGAGCCCTCTGCGGCACTGACTGAGGCCGAGATCGAGGAGCTGTTTAAAATCATACGCGATCTGCGGGATAAGGGACTTGGAATTGTCTACATTTCTCATAGGATGGATGAAATCAAGGTCATTACGGACCGTGTTACGGTTATGCGTGACGGCTGTTATGTCGGCACATTGATTACGGAGGACTGTACAAAGGACGACATTATTAACATGATGGTAGGCCGCGTCATATATGAGGATCCCAAGACAAAAAGCGCTGTTGCGGAGGATGCACCGGTTGTTTTAAAGGTTAGCAATTTAAATGCCGGCAAGATGGTAAGAGGGATCAGCTTTGAGTTGCATAAAGGTGAGATCTTAGGTTTCTCCGGCTTAATGGGTGCGGGCAGGACGGAAACGGCCAGGGCGTTGTTTGGAGCCGATCCGAAAGAAAGCGGCGAGATTTATATCAATGGTGAAAAAGTGGAGATTCGTGATCCTCAGGATGCTGTAAAATATGGGATTGGTTATTTGTCGGAGGATAGAAAGCGGTTTGGTCTTGTCGTAGGGAAGACAATTGCAGAAAATTCCACGATGGCATGTTTGACCGATTACATGAATGGTATTTTTATCGATAAGAAAAAGGAAAGAAAAGTTGCACAGCAATATGTAGAGTCTTTAAAGACAAAGACACCAAGCGTTGATCAGCTTATTGTGAATCTGTCGGGCGGAAATCAGCAGAAGGTCGTTATTGCGAAGTGGCTTGTGAAGAACTGTGATATTTTAATTTTCGATGAACCGACAAGAGGAATCGACGTAGGTGCCAAGAGTGAGATTTATCATCTGATGAATGAATTGGTGGCAGAAGGAAAGTCCATCATCATGATTTCTTCTGAAATGACTGAAATATTAAGAATGAGTGACCGTGTCATTGTTATGTGTGAAGGCCGCAAGACAGGGGAAATTGATATCTCCGAGGCGACGCAGGAAAACATTATGCATGCGGCAACGCTGAGAAAGTAGGAGGAGAGAGTGATGACAAAGAAACAGGGAAATGCATTTACAAACAATCCGATTGTCAAAGCAATCGGTGTGCAGAAGGTGGTTGTAGTGCTTGTACTGCTTGCGCTGTTTTTATTCTTCTGCATCATGAGTCCGGCTTTCAGGACTTATGCGACAATTTTAAGTATCTTTGACTATTCGTATTACATTACATTTATGGCAATCGGTGTTACATTTGCGCTGATTACGGGTGGTGTAGATCTATCCATTGGTACCGGCATGATTTGTTATGGTTTGCTGGGTGGGTATTTGATTACCCATAAGGGGGCTCCGGTATTTGTAGGAATTTTGGTAGCAATCATTACGGCTATGATTTTTGGATTGGTTAATGGAATTTTAGTGGCGGTTTTAAATTTGCCTCCGTTTATCGCAACGCTTGGTACGATGATGGTTGTACGTGGACTCGGTTCTATTTTTACGGGAGGTGTCAGTATCACGTGGCCTCCGGCAGGGACAGATCTTGGTTGGTTTAGAAACATATTTAAAATTGATATCGGTTCAACAAAGCTTCCGCTCGGATTTTTATGGGTGCTTCTGCTTGTGATTTTGATGACAGTCATTTTGAATAAGAGCAAGATTGGACGCTATATCATTGCAATCGGAAGCAATAAGGAAGCGACAAGGCTTTCCGGTGTGAATGTCGTGAAGTACCAGATTTCAGCTTATGTAATTTCCGGCTTGTTTACAGGGTTTGCGGCGATTGCTTATGCGGCCACATTTCAGGCAATTGCTCCGGGAACCGGAGCGGGACTTGAGTTGGATGCGATTGGAGGAGCAATTATCGGCGGTACATCCATGACAGGCGGTTCGGGTTCTATTGTCGGGACACTTCTTGGCGTATTCATTATGTCAATGCTTAAAACAGGACTTCCGTTTATCGGCTTACAGGCAAACTGGCAGCAGATTATTACCGGGCTTGTATTAATCGGGGCAGTGATGGTGGATGTTATCAAAAATAAGAAAATGGCTTAGGTTAGCTAATTACGATATGTACCACAATAGGGTGGTTTACATATAAACAAACTATTTTAGTAGGAGGAAAAAATAATGAAGAAGAAAGTATTGGCAGCGTTACTTTCAGTAGCAATGGCAGCAACATTGTTGGCAGGTTGCGGCTCCGCAGCAGCTCCGGCAGCGGAAGCAGCTCCGGCGGCAACGGAGGAAGCGGCTCCGGCGGAAGAAGCTCCCGCAGCGGAGGAAGCAGCAGCTCCCGCAGCAAGCGATATGAAGTTTGAGATCGTATCTAAGGGTTTCCAGCATCAATATTGGCAGGCAGTTTTACTTGGAGCCAACAATCAGGCGGCAAAGCTCGGTGTTACGATCAACTTTGTAGGACCGAACTCCGAGTCAGATATTGCGGATCAGGTTCAGATGCTTAACAATGCAATTAATGCACAGCCGAGTGCAATCGGTCTTGCCGCTCTGGATACAAGCGCTTGCTTGGATGCGATTCAGACTGCGATGGATGCAGGCATTCCGATTATTGGTTTTGATTCAGGTGTTCCTGATGCTCCGACAGGTTCTGTACTTGCTAACTGCGCAACAGACAACTATGCGGCAGGCGAGCTTGCAGCAGAGAAAATGTTTGAAGCAATCCAGAGCAGAATCGCTGATGCTTCCGCACCTGTTAGAATTGGTGTCCTTTCTCAGGATGCTACTTCCGAATCGGTTGGAAGCCGTGGTTTAGGCTTTATCGACAAGATTGGCGCGTTGATTATCGGGGATGGCAAAACTGTCAATGTAGAAGGAAATGATAAGTTTGTCAACGGCTGCAAGGTTGAAAAGACAGCGGATGCGGATGTTGTGATTGAAGTATTGGTACCGGCGCAGGTTACGTCCGAACTTTCTTCTATCGATTGTCAGACACTGCTCAACAAGGCCGACACGATTGCTGTTTACGGTTCCAACCAGCATTCCGGTGAAGCAATGGTTACAGGTAATGAAAATTTGAATAAGTTTGGTACAGGCGATGATCAGGTGATCGGTGTCGCATTTGACTCCGGTGCGGTAATCAAAGCTGCCGTAAAGGATGGTACCTTCTTGGGTGCGGTTACACAGGCACCGGTAGCTATGGGTGAGGCTCTTGTTCAGGCACTTTATGATGCGGCAAACGGACAGACTGTTTCAGATGTTGATACGGGATGCCAGTGGTATACATCAGAAAACATGGACAGTGAGGAAATTGCTCCGAACCTTTACGACTAATGTAAAGTAAAGTATAATTAGACGAAGCGTATAAAAGCCGTAAGGGCATATCATAGGAAATATGGTATGCCCTAATGGTCATTTTAATAACTGAATAGGATTAAAAATCAATTTAATGGAGGCAAAACAAATGTTAAAAGGAGTTCCTAAAATTTTATCACCGGAATTATTAAAAGTATTATGCGAGATGGGGCACAGTGACAGACTTGTGATTTCTGACGGAAATTTTCCGGCGGAGTCCATGGGAAAAAATGCAGTTGTAATCCGCTGTGACGGGCATGGCGTACCGGAGCTTTTGGATGCGATTCTTCAGCTGTTTCCGCTGGACAGCTATGTGGAACATCCCGTGAATTTAATGGAGGTTATGAAGGGCGATCCTGTTGAGACGCCAATTTGGGATGAGTATAAGAACATCGTTAGAAAATATGATGCCCGCGGCGAACAGGCAGTCGGAAATATCGAGCGGTTTGCTTTTTATGAGGAAGCACAGAAGGCTTATGCCATTATTGCAACAGGAGAATCCGCTCTTTATGCGAACGTGATGCTGCAGAAGGGCGTTGTCACAGAGTAGCTTACATAGGAGAAGGTATGGGGGATAAATTAAAAAGAAAAAAACAAAAAGAAAAGTCTTTGAAAGAGAAGCTGCCAAAGCTGAAAGGGTCGAAGGATCGGACTGCAAGCTTAAAAAAACGCGGGCTTTTAAACAGTATCTCCACGAAATTATTGGGTGTATTTGGCATTACAATGCTGTCCATGCTCATATTGATCGTTATTTTTATTGTAAAGGCACTCGGCTATAACCAGGAATACCAGACGGTGCTTGAAAACGTCAACAAGATCAACTATATCAAGACAGAAATCAGCGCGCAGCCAAACCGTCTTATGAGCCTTTGCATGATGCAGAATCATGTGGAGGAATCCGGGGAAACCGCAGTTGTGGAAACGATGCTTAAGGATCTGGATGAGATATCTGACAGTATTGGAACAGATGCGGCCTTTCAGGGAAATCAGGGGATGATCGTCTCGATTCGAACACCGCTTACCTCCTATCAGGCAGGCCTTAATAAAATCATTGCACTCGGAAAGGATGGCTGTTATCCGGCGCTTGATGCAGAGATTACTGCGATGTTAAAAAGTGAGCTGTACAGCCAGAATGCTGCCATCGCTAATTATTGCGGCAGTTTGATTACAATGGAAATCGAGCGCAGTGAGATTGTGCAGCAGGAGGTTAACCGGAATTTTAAACAAACAGTAGTGGCTGTAGGGGTGATTTTTGTACTGCTGCTTGTTGTGGGTGCGGCATGCTTTACGGCCGTTGTACGCAATATTACAAAGCGGATCCATACACTGGAAAATGAAATTTCCGTTGTGGCAGAAGGAGACTTGTCACGGCAGGATATCATCATCAGTACGAATGATGAAATCAAGGCCCTTGCGATAGCCTTTAATCACATGAGTGGCAGTCTCAGAAAAATTATTGGAAAGATGGTCCGTGTGACAGAGGAAATGGATCATTCCACACGGATTGTCAGTAAAAGCGTGGAGGTTAATTCGAAGGGGAGTCAGGAAGTATCCGACTCCATCGAGCAGATGTCCAAATTAATGGAGAAGCAGAATGAGATGACGGAAAGCACTTTAAAGCAGGTTGCGGATATGGAATCCGCTTCCGGTAAAATTTCCGCCGGTATCAGGCGTATCAGTGAAAATGCGGATATTTCCATGGAACGTGCCCAAAAGGGAAGCAATGACATTAAACAATATACAGAACAGCTTTCCGAGATCAATGAAATTATGAACCAGATATCGGGTGTCGCATCGCAGCTGCATACAAGTACGCAGGAAATGAATATCATCATCGAATCGATCGCGAATATCTCGTCGATGACGACATTGTTGTCTTTAAATGCTTCGATCGAGGCGGCAAGAGCCGGACAGGCCGGAAGGGGCTTTGCAGTAGTTGCAACGGAGATTAAAAAGCTGGCAGACGATACGAAGGAAGCGGCCGGCAGGATCGGCGCCATCATCAACCAGGTGCAGGATCATGTGACTGAAATGACGGATAAAATGCGGACAGGACTTACCAGGCTAAACAGGAGTAATGAAATTGCGAAGGTGACACAGGGCAGCTTTGAGGATATCAGGGAGGGAACGCTTGTTGTCAACAAGGATGTGCAGGATATCGTAACCTACATTGAGGAAATGAGCCGGATGGTGGGATATGTGACGGCGAGCGTACGTAGTATTACGGATGCCATTGAACAGAATACATCCACGACAGTCGAAATTGCCAAAACCGTGGAAGCAGAGACTGACAGCCTGCAGGAGGTCGCGGGAACGGCGAGTGCCTTGAAAACGCTTGCGAAGGAGCTGCAGGAGGCGGTATCGGGATTCCGTTTGGAGCAGCAGGAAATGAAGCCGGTGACGGAAGCAGATCTCGGTTTGGATTATCCGCAGACTGACTAGCCCGGCAGCTTGGTTTTTCGGTATTCTCTTGCGCTGATATGGTAGTAGCGTTTAAAGGAACTTGAAAAATGCTCAACGGAGGAATATCCGAGCTCTTCAGATATTTCTGTAATACTTTTTAATGGATTTCTCAACAATAAGACAGCGGCAGACATTTTTGCTTCTGTCTTTTTGCTTAAAAAGGTTTTTCCGTAATGCTTCTGCAATAGCCGTTCCGTTTGTCTTGGACTTAAGCCGAGCCGATTGGAAAGCTCGATCAGTGTGAGGGTGTTGTATTCGTAGAGAAAGCATTCCTCGATTGTCAGATACTGGTTATCGTTTAGTGCCTGTGTTTCATAAATAGAAACTGTGTCTTGGGCAGAAGAATAGTTGCGGACAATGGCGACGAGTAGCTGCTGAAGCAGTGTTTCGATTTGAATGTGATAGCCGGGATATTCGTTTTCCAGCTCCAGAAAAAGCGATTGCATGATCGTATGGATATGATGGCTGTCCTGTCCAAACCAGAACGGCATGTCCATAAATGTGCGTACAAGCTGTTTCCTGCGGTCTTTTTTTCTTGACGGGACCCGTTCCTCAAGACGCAGGTAAACACAATATTCCGCCATCGGGTCCTCCGGCGCCGGTATCTGTGCATGCTCGATATGAGGACCCGTGATATACAGTGTATTCTGTCCGACCTCGTAATCAACACCGTCGATTGTAACAAGCCCTTTCCCATAGGCGATATAATGGATCTCATAGCTGTTGCTGCTGTGGCTGTGCATTGGAATTGAACGCAAAAATCGTTCAAATACAATATTTAATGCGGATATCGAATAATTTTCAAGCGTGAAGGAGATGCTGCGGTCGTTGTAGGCCTTTTTAAATTCGGTTGCGTTCATAATTAGTTTCCTTTCACTGACATCCCTGCATTTTGGAGCAAAACCTAAAGATAGTATATACCTGTCGGAGAACAAGTACAACAAGAACATGCGATAATGCGACATGAAAATGTTAAGTATGTCAGTTGCTTCTGTTATAATTTTCCGACATTGCAGATATAATAAATTTAACATGAAAACAAGCTGTGAAAGCGGCATAATTACACGGAAGTACAAGAACTTCCGGCCAAGAAAGGGGTTATGAAAATGGCAAAAATGATGGGTGCGGTTTTACCCGGGGACAGTACGGTAGAGTTAAAGGAGTTTGATATCCCGACACCGGGACACGGACAGGTGCTTGTCCGCACAAAAGCGACGACAATTTGCGGAAGCGATATTCGATGTATTTACAGAGAGCATGTAGGAAAAGGACCGGAGGGATATATTCCGGGTATGATCGCAGGTCATGAACCTTGCGGTGTCATCGTAGAAGAGGGTGAAGGCTTAAAGCGATTCAAGAAGGGTGACAGAGTCATTATTTATCATATATCCGGCTGCGGAGTATGCAATGACTGCCGCCGCGGATATTATATTTCCTGCAGCAGTCCTCACAGACAGGCCTATGGCTGGCAGAGAAACGGCGGTATGGCACCGTACATTCTTGCCGATGAAAAAGATTTAATTGCTTTGCCGGACGAATTAACCTATAAGGACGGTGCCCAAGTGGCATGCGGTTTCGGTACGGTTTATGAGGCAATTGAAAAAATTGGGGTTTGCGGCAATGATGCAGTGCTTGTAACAGGTCTTGGCCCTGTGGGACTGGCAGCGCTGATGGTGTGCAAGTCGATGGGGGCAAATCAATTGATCGGGGTGGAAATGAATGATTACAGAATCGATTTGGCAAAGAAACTGGGTCTTGTTGATCACGTATTCAAGCCGGGTGATGATGCCCTGGATGAGATTCTGAAGGTAACGGGCGGACATGGTGTGGAGCGTGCAATCGATGCGAGCGCCAGCGATCCCGGGAGAGCGCTTGCAATTCGTGCAACGAGACAGTGGGGCAAAATTGCTTTCGTTGGTGAAGGCGGCACGGTGCATTTCAATCCGAGTCCGGATATCATTCACGGGCAGAAGACAATTTACGGTTCTTGGGTAACATCGCTGTGGAGAATGGAGGAGCTTGTGGAGCGTCTTGTACGTTGGGGGATTCATCCGGAGGATTTGATTACAGACGAATTTTCGCTTGAGCAGGCTGACGAGGCGTATCGACTGATGGCTGGCGGACAGTGTGGAAAGGTTGCAGTTGTTTTTGGTGACCAGACAGCGAATGAATAAAGGCGGAGGGATATTTATGAGTGAAGTGATTAATTTAAATAAGGTTCCGCTGCGAACGCTTTATACCGGTGTAAAGATGCCGGCGGTAGGATTGGGTACATTTGGTTCCGATAAATATTCTCCGGCACAAATTTCAGAAGCGGTATACGGTGCCGTCAAAGCGGGTTACCGTTTGATTGACTGTGCGGCTGTTTATCAGAATGAGGATCAGATCGGTAATGTGCTTAAAAAGCTGTTTGATGACGGTGTTGTGAAAAGAGAAGAGCTGTTTATTACCTCCAAGGTCTGGAACGATATGCATGGGGACGGGGAAGTGATTGCCTCCTGTAAAAAGAGTCTGGCTGATTTGAAGCTGGATCAAATTGATTTATATTTTGTACATTGGCCGTTTCCGAATTACCATGCGCCAGGCTGTGACGGGGATTCGAGAAATCCGGCTTCCAGACCGTTTGACATAGAGGACTTCATGGGGACATGGAGACAGTGTGAGCAGCTTATCGAAATGGGACTGGTTAAGCATATCGGGATGTCCAACATGACAATCCCGAAACTGGAAGAGGTTTTGCCACTTTGCCATATTCGGCCTGCGGCACTTGAAATGGAACTGCATCCAAGCTTCCAGCAGCAGGAGCTGTTTGATTATGCGCTCGCTCATCACATTGTGCCGATTGGCTATTGTCCGATCGGTTCTCCATCCAGACCGGAGAGAGACCGGACAGAAGAGGATGTGGCCGATACGGAGCTGCCGGAGGTGGCAGAGGTAGCAAAAGCACACAGCATTCATCCGGCAGTGGTATGCTTAAAATGGGCCGTGCAGCGCGGACAGGTGCCGATTCCGTTCTCCGTCAAGGAATCGCAGTATGTTTCTAATTTGAAATGCTGTACGGAAGATTTGTTGACAGACGCGGAAATGGAGCTGCTCAAAAAAGCAGAGCGAAACTGTCGTCTTGTAAAAGGACAGGTATTTTTATGGCCCGGAGCCAAGGACTGGACCTCGCTCTGGGATCTGGACGGGACAATTACAAAGCAGTGATCAAAATTGTTATAACAGATTTTGAAATACGGCATCGCTTTGCTATAGTTTAAAACTATAGCAAAGCGATGTTTTTATATATTTTACAATACTTTTTTATAACCGTATAATAAAACATACCGAACTAAGATCGGATTACAAATCACAGGGAGATTCATCTATGCAAACATCAATTATCGGCTATCCAAGAGTAGGTTCACTAAGAGAATTAAAATTTGCAACGGAACAATATTTTAAAAAAGAAATTTCTGCTGATGAATTACAAAACACGGCAAAAAGGATCAGGAAATCTCAATGGATGACTCAAAAGAAAAGTGGCCTTGACTTCATTCCGTCAAATGATTTTTCATTTTACGACAATATACTCGATACTGCCGTCCTGCTTAACCTCATTCCGAAACGATATTCTGATTTGAACCTGCAGCAGCTCGATACCTATTTTGCTATGGCAAGAGGTTATCAAGGCCCTGCGGGTGATGTAAAGGCTTTGGCAATGAAAAAATGGTTTCATACAAACTATCATTATATGGTTCCTGAAATTGATGACAATACCGATGTCAGACTGGTTGGCACAAAGCCCTTCGACGAATATAAAGAAGCCGGAAAGCTCTCGATACGGACGAAGCCTGTTGTAACAGGTGCCTTTACGCTTTTAAAGCTCCTGCGCTATACGGGCACAAAAACAGCGAACGATTACATAGATGCGATTTCCCGGGCATACGCTGAATTACTTTCCGGATTTCATGAAATAGGCGCAGAATGGATACAGTTTGATGAGCCGTATCTCGTTCGGGATCTGACGGAAGAGGATATCGCGTTATTTGAGAAGCTTTATCATAATATTCTTTCGAAAAAATGCGGTGGGAAGGTGCTCCTTCAAACCTATTTCGGAGATGTTCGCGATGGCTATAAAACAATTGTGTCTCTTGGCTTTGACGGAATCGGTCTCGACTTTATCGAGGGCAAAAAAACGCTGGAATTAATAAATGCGTGGGGCTTCCCTGATGATAAGCTGATGTTTGCGGGTGTGGTAAATGGTAAAAATATCTGGAGAAACAACTACCAACGGACCCTATCGCTTTTAAAAGGGTTGAAACAAAAAGGAATTCACACCGTGATCAGTTCCTCCTGTTCCCTGCTTCACGTTCCGTATACGCTGAAGAATGAAACAAAACTTTCAAATAATCAAAAAAAACAGTTTGCTTTTGCGGAAGAGAAACTGGGAGAGCTTTTCGAATTGAAAACACTTGCAAATACTGCTGAGGATTCTGTTACAGAAGTTCTGAAAGAAAACACCCAACTTTTCGAGAACAGAACTGATTGTTATGACAAAGCCGTTCGGGTCAGAACTTCAGAAATTGATGGCAGTGATTTCACAAGACTGCCCGTGTTTGCAGAAAGAGAAGTCATTCAGAAAGAAGAATTCGGCCTGCCTTTGTTTCCGACGACAACGATCGGATCATTTCCGCAGACGGCAGATGTAAAATCAAACCGCACTGCGTTTAAAAAAGGAGAAATTGGCAAGGAGCAGTATGTGGAATTCAATCGGGGAAAAATTGCCGAATGTATTGCACTGCAGGAGGATATCGGTTTAGATGTGCTTGTTCACGGTGAGTTTGAAAGAAATGATATGGTCGAATATTTCGGAGAGCAATTGAACGGGTACTTGTTCACAGAAAAGGCGTGGGTTCAATCCTATGGCACACGTTGTGTAAAACCGCCGATTATCTGGGGGGATATTTCCCGTAATAAGCCTATGACGGTAGAGTGGTCAGTCTATGCGCAGAGTCTTACGAAAAAGCTCGTGAAGGGGATGCTGACCGGTCCGGTAACGATCCTTAACTGGTCTTTTCCGCGTGAAGATATTTCTTTGAAGGAGAGCGCTTATCAGATTGCCCTTGCAATCCGTGATGAAGTACTTGATCTGGAAGCAAATGGAATCAAAGTGATTCAGGTAGATGAGGCGGCGCTTCGTGAAAAGCTGCCTCTGCGCAAATCCGATTGGTACGGGGAATATCTTGACTGGGCCATCCCAGCCTTTCGTCTTGTCCACAGCGGAGTGAAAGCTGAAACCCAAATTCATACACATATGTGCTATAGTGAGTTTACCGATATTATACCTGCTATCGACAGTATGGATGCCGACGTCATAACCTTTGAAGCATCACGCTCTGATTTGCTGATACTTGACTCGCTGAAAGAAAATCATTTTAAAACCGAGGTTGGCCCGGGTGTATATGATATTCATTCGCCGAGAGTGCCGTCAGTAGAGGAAATAAAAGCGGCGCTTGATGAAATACTTGAAAAAATTGATTCTGAAAAGTTGTGGATCAATCCTGACTGCGGCTTAAAGACTAGAGGGGTCGCCGAAACTACGGCAAGCCTTAAGAATTTAGTTGAGGCGGCCAAGCGGGTGAGAACTGAACACTCACTCCGTCAAACAGAAAGCATCTCTTGAATTTTGCGGCGTTATTTCATATAATGAAAAGTAAAGGACGATCACGGATGAGAAATAAACGGATAACAAGTAAGAATGAGGAAACAGGATAAAGGAGATATGCGATGAGGCAAGGGAAGAAGAGGACAAAGATTATCTGTTTTGCGAATAATAAAGGCGGCAGCGGGAAATCTACTTCCTGCTCCAATGTGGGGGCGGGGTTTGCAAGAGATGGGAAAAGGGTGCTTTTGATCGACGGAGATATGCAATTGAACCTTTCCCTGTCCTTTTTTGATGAAGACAAGGTTTTGGAGTTTGCAAAGAGCGACCGGAACCTGTATGCGGCCGTGAAGGAGCAGAAGGATTTAAAGGATTATATCATACCTACCAATTATGAAAATCTGGATCTGATACCGTCCTCGACGCTGATGAGTTCAATTGAATATGAGCTGTTTACCAAATGGCAGAGAGAATTTATTTTGAAAAAAATGCTGCAGGGTGTCAGGGAATCCGGAGTCTATGACTATATTCTGCTGGATGCGCCGCCGACGCTCGGCGGATGGGTCATGAATCTTCTTTGCGCGTCCGATTATCTTATCATTCCGGTGGAGGCAAGCCCATGGGGCTTGTTCGGTCTTGCCAACATGTTTGATTTTGTGAATATGACAAAGGAGCTGGCACCCCAGCTGTCTCTGCTGGGAGTTTTGATTACGAAGGTTGACGAGCGCAAGAACTATTACAGACAGACGATGGATACATTAAAGGATCTGCCGGATATCCATGTATTCCGGAGTGTGATTCATGTGGACAGCAGTGTGGAATGGGCGCAGGATAACAGCAAGCCGGTTGTGGAATATAAAAAAAGCGCACGAAGCGCAAAAGAATATGAGAGTTTGGTAAAGGAGGTAGAAAAAACATGCCAGTAGGAAAAGGAAGTCTGACAAGGGCGGCAAAAGCAACGGAAGGGGAAGAAACACAAGAAGTCTCTGAAAATTTTGTGGCGGCAGTATCCGTCATCTCCGGCAGCGATGACATTCACGAGAAGAAATTTGAAGCGATTTCTAAAATTAAATGTGACCTGCCGATGTATCTGCTATAAAGATGCTCTTTATGCCTTGATCAGAAAAATAATTGTACAAATCGATTCCTCCAGATAGACGTCATAGTCAATGAAGGTATGTTGGTGGAAAACGGCTTCATGGCAGTAGTCTTCAATGATATGAAAAATTAAATGTATTTTTTCGTCTGGATTTTTGAGCAGTACACCGGCTTTTTCAAAAATATTTTTAATTAAATTGGAGGTTTCCAATTCAAATTCCATCAGAAATTTTGCCACGTGCGGATCATTCTCCAAGACGCTTAACTCTTGGTGCATATGTTTGAGCTGCAAATGTGTCTGAACTGAATATTCAATTATTTTTTTAATGAGGAGTCTCAGAGTTTCATCAGAAATCTCGGGTTTTGTCAAACTGTTGAAATCAAAGCCTTCCAGAGCCGAACGGATGGAAAGCTGGAGTTTTTTTGAAAATACGTCAATGACTGCCGTCAAGATATCATTTTTATTTTTGAAATAGCTGTAGACGATGCCGGTTGATACGCCGGCTCGTTTGGCGATTTCTGCCGTATTTGTATTATAATAGCCTTTTTCACAGAACAATTTTAATCCGGCGTCCACAATTCTTTCTTTTTTTTCTATCGCACGCTGCTGCTGCGGTGTGCGGATCTGCTTTTCTTCCATCACGTTTCGCTCCATAAAATAAATACAATGTTGATAATAAATCAATGACAAATGTAATTCGATAAAAATGAAAATAATGACAGATTGCACATGCCTGTAAAAATATGATCGGATATACTGAGAAGGTATGCTGGTTAACAGTTGACCCTTTCAGTTTAATCTTGCCGGCTTCAAAAGTCAATCAAAACATGAATAAAATTTCATATTTCATATTGACAAATAGATTGGGAATGCTAAAATAAAAAAGTGAAATATGAAAGGGGTTTCATATTCAAACGAGCGAGTAATGAAATCAAAAATAGAGAAAACGAGTTATGACGGAGGGAAATGATGAGAATGAAGATGGCAGTGACCGGAATAGGAGCCGGAGTCGTTTTAGTCGGAGGAGCCGTATTTTTTACAGCATTTGCGGGAAAGCCGACATCCTATATGGCTGCAAAGGCCGCCTATACTTCCGTAGCGGAAGAGGTGGAGGTGACCGGTGATGTGCATGGGGAGCAGGAAACGACCTATTATGCAGAAGTTACGGCACCGATCAGCAGTCTGACGCTGTCTGTGGGAGACAGTGTAAACAGCGGAGATCAATTACTTGCTTATGATACCGCTGATCTGGAGGATGCGGTGGAGGAAGCAGTGCTGACTGCCGAGTCGAGCGAGAGCAGCGTCAAGGGACAGGTGCAGCAAAGCAATGAAAATCAAGCCAAATATGATCAGGCAGCCATCGATGAGATGATTTACCAGTATTTATATGCGGCAGCGAGAGCTGACTCCAATGGGCTTTCTCAAGATCAGTATCAGGAAGGCTGGGATATTAACTGCATTGCAGATGGTATTAATCAGCGGATTGCGGGAAAACAGAATTCTGCCGCAGAAAAGACCAAGGAAATGAATGGAGTGGAGGATAAGACTTCCCAGCAGTATAAAGATCTCGCTTCGCAGGTTGGGGATCTGAATATAGAAATCGCATCACTTCAAAAAGATCTTGCGAATCTGCCAAGCGGTGAGATGACTCCGGAGGAATATGCACATTATACGGCGGATTCAAACTTGATGGAGGATATTACAAGGAACTGGACACAGGCGACGACCGAAAAGAATACGTATGAAAATCAGATCTTAAACGGCCATCAAAAGAACCAGCTGGAAACGGCACATGAACTGACGGAGCTTGGCGCGAATACGGCACAGGGAAATCTGCTCAAGGCTCAAACCGGAGTGAACGCTGAGTTTGCCGGTATCGTAACAACGTTGCCAGTAAAGCAGGGGGCCATTGTCACAAAGGGGACGCCTCTTCTTACGATCGAAAGCAGTGAAGCGCTGAAGGTGGATACACAGGTATCTAAATACGATATCGGGAAAATAAAAGAAGGGCAGCGTGCGTTAATTACGATTGCCGGAAGTGAATACGACGGAAGCGTCAGTGAAATCAAGCGTTTTGCACAGGGGGTAACATCTGACAAGGCAAAGGTTACCGTTGTCGTTCACATTGATCATCCGGATGAAAATGTATATTTGGGGTTGGAGGCGGATGTGACAATTTATACACAGGAGAAGGATCAGGTGCTGACAATTCCGGCGGAAGGCCGTTACGTGGATGATGACGGTGATTATTGCTATGTCATCAGGGATGGGATCGTAGCAAAGCAATATTTTACGGCAGGCATCAGTTCCGATGAGACGGTCGAGGTTTTGGATGGAATCAAAGACGGGGAAACCGTCATTACAGATGCCGTTACCGATGAGCATATCGGCAGGAAGGCAGTGTCAAAATGATATTTCATAAAGGACCGGAAAGAGAAATGCCGCTCAAGGATATTCATGATATGAGCGAAATTGTCTCTTTGGAGGAGCTGCCGCAAGAGAACGCAGGAAGCGGCATTTTAATTGAGTTTAAAAATGTTTCAAAAGAATATAAGCGCGGTGACCGAATTTTTTATGCATTGAAGGATGTGAATCTCACTATTTATGAAGGCGAGTTTGTTGTGATTTTGGGTCCTTCAGGAGCCGGCAAAAGCACGCTCCTCAATTTACTCGGTGGAATGGATTCTGCGAGCGGAGGGGAAATCCGGTTTAACGGCAAGGATTTAACGTCGTTTAATGACAACCAATTAACACAATACCGGGCGGGAAATGTTGGTGTCGTATTCCAGTTTTATAATCTGATTCCAACTTTGACTGCCTATGAAAATGTGGCTTTGATGCGCGATATTGAAAAGAATACGCTCGATCCGAAGGAGGCACTTGCGGCTGTCGGTCTTGAGGACCATATGCATCAGTTCCCCTCCCAGATGTCGGGGGGGGAGCAGCAGCGGACATCGATTGCACGTGCTGTCGCCAAAAATCCAAAGATTCTGTTATGTGATGAGCCGACCGGTGCGTTGGATTATGAAACATCTCGCGATGTGCTTTCCCTTTTACAAAAAGTCAACTGTGAATTCGGAACGAGTATCTTGATGATCACCCATAACACCGCCATTGGCGATATGGCGAATGTGGTTTACAAGCTGCGCAGCGGAGAAATCGTTGAAGCAATCCGTCATGACGAAACGGTTGCAGCGGAAAGGATTGA
>JASGGU010000028.1:0-40431 GCA_047602645.1 Lachnospiraceae bacterium
CGGCTGTGAAAGCAACGGGCCAAAATCCATCATCGCACCGATACCGATAAATAACAGAAGCGGAAGTGCCTCGGAAGCCTCGATTCCCACATCAAAAAGCCATTCAACAATACCGGTTGTTTCTCCGATCCCTTCCATCACCTGATTGATAGCACCGGATGCCGGCAGGTTTACAAGGATCGCACCAAAACCCATCGGCATAAGCAGCGACGGCTCAAAGTCCTTCGCCAGCGCCAGATAAATCAATACGGCGCCCACCACATACATTACGCATTGCTGCCAGGTAACCGACAGCAGTCCTGAAACTAGAAAATCCATTATTTCTCCCTCCTGTTTTGCGTTAATCATTTATTCTTTAGATACATACCGGACAATACTGCTGCAGCAAGCCTGTCCCTCTGCAGAAAAATAGACTTATGCCTCCCCGGACCGAGAAATATAAGCCTTGTCATTTCAAGAAGAGCCAGAATGCTGATAATCTGCTATATTACTGTCATTATCATGATGTATCTTTATGCAAAAAACCGCTACTATTAATCTATCATTGATTGCCCTGAACGTCAAACAATATTTTAAAGAAATGCATCATTTATCTGCATTTGCAGAAAACACATATCGCTCATGCGGAATGCCGTCAATATCGTCCTGCCCCGCCTTAAAAAACCCCAGACCTCTGAGCAGCGATACCGACGCTTTATTCTCTCTTCTTGTAAAGGCATTGAGCCTTGTCATTGCAAGCTCCTGCACCGCATAAGAAAGAATGGCCGTACATACTTCCTTCGCATAGCCCTGCCCCTGACAATCCATGGCAATTACATAGCCAAGCTCCGCTTCCTCATAACCCGCACGAACGGAAAGCCCGGCGCGCCCGATCAGACGCCCGTCCCCCTTGCGGATAACAACCCACATGCCGTATTCATAAAAACGATACTGCTGTTTTATATAATCCTTTGTATAAGCAAGCTCCCTTGCGCGGGATTCAAATAAATCTTCTGTATACCGGGTAATCTCTTTATCGGCATAGATCTCATACAGTGCATCCACATCCTCCGGCGTAATTTCCCGTACAATGCAGCGCTTCGTCTCAAGAATGGTCCATGGAAGATCGTGAAAACGCCGATACATCCGCTCAAGCTGCCTCGCATCCAACGCAGACAGCTCCTCAATACAATAGAGTGCCTCGGGGAAGTTCTGCCCCCTGCCCGCTTCACTTAAATAAACCGCAAAACCAATCCCCTGCCGTAAAGCCCAATCTGCGGTCTTTCTGTTATCCGTAATCAAGAAAGCGCCGCCACTCTGCATCAAGTCGGCAGCATCCGTCACCCTCCATTCCGGTCGTTCCCTATGCAGCTGCTTTTCCCACTGTGCGCGTTCATCCTCTGTATGTAATTGTCCGATCTCTATTACAATTGTTTGCAGGCACATCTGCTGCCTCCTCATTAAGAATGTTTCCGAATTTAATCAAAAAAAACCCTAAAAAGGGAGGATGCCAAGTGACCGGGTCACTTGGCATTTATTATGAAAAAGTATTTTAATAGTAATGTTACTATGAGTTTGGCGTTTTTAAGTTTTATTTGCTTTGCTTTATCTTATGGTCTTAGTATAGCCCAGACAAATGTCTAAACAATGTTATGTAAATGAAACTTTTTTAAATTAAATATGAACATTCCATGAACGCAAAACCCTATTTTTCCCCATATTCTCCCTTGTTTCGGCATCTTTTATAAATTAATTTAAAAAAGAACCTATTTTGTTGTCAATCTGCTGTTTTTTCGGGTTCCGGATATTCTTCACCAAAAGTTTCGACTGTAATTGACTGAATCTTCTGCGGTGTTCTTGGCCCGTCAGAAAAATCCGTATCCGTTTCCGCAATCTTGTTCACAATTTCCATTCCCTCAATCACCTTTCCGAATGCCGCATAAGCGCCGTCCAGATGCGGTGAATTTTTATGCATGATGAAAAACTGAGAACCGGCCGAGTCCGGATGCATCGCTCTTGCCATGGAAAGGACACCCTCCGTATGGATCAACTCGTTTTTCACGCCATTCTGCGAAAATTCACCCTTAATACTGTAGCCCGGGCCTCCCATACCCGTCCCGTCAGGGCATCCGCCCTGAATCATGAAGCCCTTGATCACCCTGTGGAAAATCAGACCGTCATAATAATTCCTTTTCACGAGGCTGATAAAGTTATTAACCGTATTGGGCGCAGCTTCGGGATACAGCTGAGCCTTCATCACATCCCCGTTTTCCATCGTAATCGTAATGATTGGATTTGCCATTCTATTCACCTTGTCCTTCCATAATCATGGTACTGCTGAATCTCTATTTTAACGGATATCTGCTTTTTCGTAAAGAGTTGTTTGAATTGTATCTGATTCCCGATACCTTTTTATGAATAACCCGGTTACTCCCGAATAGATTTTATTAGAGGAGAAAATGATATGTCGGAGAATTTGGTTCATGGAATCACTCATATCAACGAGCGGTTAAACGGCTTTATCTGGGGGCCGGTCATGCTGGCGGCATTTTTGATGATCGGACTTCTGATTACTGTGCGTACGGGATTTTTTCAGGTCACCCGGTTCCGTTACTGGATTGACGTCACCTTTTTGCAGCTCTTTAAAGGAAAAAGAGCGCTGCATACGGAAGACTCACATGCCATTTCCCAATTCCAATCGCTTTGTACGGCGCTGGCCGCCACGATCGGTACGGGGAACATTACCGGCGTTGCGACGGCAATTGCAGCGGGCGGCCCCGGCTCTATTTTCTGGATGTGGCTTTCCGCCTTCCTTGGTATGATGACAAATTATGCCGAAAAAGCACTCGGTATCAAATACCGCTACAGAAATGCACAGGGGGCGTGGATGGGCGGTGCCATGGTTTATATCGAAAGAGGCCTCGGCTGCAAATGGCTCGCTGTCCTCTTTTCCGCCTTCTGCGCGCTCGCCTCATTCGGCATCGGAAACATGACGCAGGCAAATTCGATCGCTCACGGACTGCAAAATTCCTTTCATATCCCGCCGATCCTGACGGCATCCGTATTGATGATCCTTGTTTCTCTTGTTATTATAGGGGGGATCAAAAGGATTGCCGGCGTTGCGGAAAAAATCGTACCGTTTATGGCCGTCTTCTATATGGCCGGCGGACTGATCGTCATATTAAACAACGCTTCCGCCATTCCCGATGCATTTGGTGTGATCCTCCGGGAAGCGTTTCGCTTCCGGGCGGCCGCGGGCGGCTTTCTCGGATACGGCATTGCACTTGCCGCACGAACCGGAATTTCCAGAGGTGTCTTTTCCAACGAAGCAGGACTCGGCTCCTCCGTAATGGTGCATTCCTCTTCTGATGTGAAAGAGCCTGCCGTACAGGGAATGTGGGGGATTTTTGAAGTATTCGCGGATACACTCGTCGTTTGTACCGTCACCGCACTTGCCATTCTGACATCCGGTGTTTATGATATGCAGACCTATCTGAAAAATATTGAAGAAGGCATCACAAACGTCAGCGGCGTCGCACTCACAAGCGCTGCCTTCCGCTCCGTTATTCCGTCCGGCGGAGCATTTGTCGCCGTTTGTATTTTGCTGTTTGCCTTCGCCACACTGATCGGCTGGTCCTACTACGGCGAGCGGGCCGTCGAATATCTCTTCGGACTCGGCGCGGTATTCCCTTACAAAATCGTCTATATCCTCATGATCCTATTTGGCTGTACCGGCGAATTAAATCTTGTGTGGAGCATTGCGGACACCTTAAACGGCTTCATGGCCGTCCCGAATCTGATCGCCGTCACGCTGCTCTCCGGACAGGTCGTGCAAATAACGAAGGACTATCTCACCCGCGTAAATAACGGGGAGGAAACGATTGACGGGGAGTCCCTGTAAAAGCAGTCCGGTGCAGATCAGTCGCGGTGCTCCTTCAGCCGGAAACCGTCACGCACGCTGTCTCCCCTCCGTTCGATGCTTTCCAGGTTTCCCTCATAAAGAATCGCCGGGAACGCATGATACCAGACCTGTGCTCCCTCCTCAAGCGGATAATAAACAGTCAGTCCCTCAAAATCTCCGCTTCCCGTTTCGACTGTCGGATAATCCTTTTGCTTCACAAGAAACTCGGTGTTTGCATGATCCTTTAAATAATAAAGATCCTCCCGCAAAAACAGAAAAAGCCCCATTGCCATCGAGCCGGCCACTGCTGCAGAGGCCGCAAATTTAATAATCAGAATCGTGACTTTCTCCTGCCGCGAAAGCATCCCGCCGATGACGAGAAGCGGCAGCACAATCAAGTAAGAATAGCCGAAACGATTGGATGGAGCCGACAGCAGCCAGAACAGGAAGCTGATCAGGAAAATAACTTCAAAATAGAGATACTCCGGCCCTTCCACAGTTTTTTTTCTCATAAGAGAAATCAATGCTTTTAACAGCCGCACCATTTCCAGCCCGCATGCAAAAAACGCCGCCAGCGACAGATAGCGGTTTTCCCGCCCCTGCTCCTGCCACCAGACAGGAACCCATTCAAAAATAGTTTGGTTAATCAGCTTGGCGTCCTTCGTATATCTGGCCCAGACTGTGATCTCATCCGCCTCATAACGAACGTCCGAGGCCGGCACCCGCCAGTCCACCGAGAACAAGTCAATGCCTGCAAAAGGATAGACAAGCCAGCCGGAAATCAGCACATTTCTGATAAAGTAAGGCAAAATTAATACGATACCCAAAATAAGATAACAAAAAATCTCTTTGACACGCTTTTCTCTGATTAATTTAAAAGCCGGTTTTATAACGAGCAGTGCCAGCACACCGACCGACAGCTTAATAGAGACGAGGAAAACCGCAATCACACACAAAAAAGCGTACGGTGCTGTTTCCGTTTCCTGATTGTCAAGCAATTCTATCCACCGAATCGAAAGCCAGATAATCAAATAAATGGTGATAAAATCCGTCGTCGGAGAAATCAGCTCCTCGCAGATTACAACAAAATAAATAAACGGAGCCAGCCTGACAAAATTACCGGCTGTGATAAGTTTTCTTTTATTGTTCAGGCACGAAAAAAAGCCTGCAGCCGCATAAACCATCGTGCCTGCCGCCGCAAAACCCGACAGCGTATGCAGCGACTGTCCGAGGTCATGAAAGCTGTACAGCGCACAAAGACAGAAATAAGCACTGTTGAAGGCGAGCCGTGTCTGCATGTAGGCAAGCCCCTTCACCACGCCATATTCCTCAATCCAACGAATGCTTTGCGCATGGTAGAGCCCCGTATCATAAGCAAATTTTCCATAGGCGGTAAACAGCAGACTAATGAGTACAATCAGAACAAAAATAATCCATTGCCACAGTCTGAACTTTTCCTTGAGCCTTTTGAACAAAGACGCATAGTCTGTCCTGTCAAGCCAGACAAATGCTGCGCAGGCAAGGAGCAGCAGAATATTTGCAAGCAGCCCGACCCGATAAAAAATGCTGAAATAACCCGCGTAGGCTGTTATAACACTCATACCAAAAATAATACAGGAAATTTCAGAAACCGGCTTCCGGAATCCGACGAGCACCGCACCTCTTTTCAGCAGAAAATAACCGACCGCAAACATGGTCACGAAGATATAGATCCAATTCAACAAAACAACAAGCATAATGAGCTCCTATCTTATTCTGTGGGTGTTTTTTTCAATTCCGGCACCGCAATTTCAATTGCCCGCCTGTTGTTCATAATCGAAACCTTCTGCCAGTTTCCGCCGAATTCCCCATCAAGCGTCCACGGAATTATTTCCTCGGAAGTGATTTGCAGCATGGGAGTCTTAAACGTATGCATATACCTTTCATCGGCCTCCTCCATGACAAACGAAGTCAAAATCGCCTGCAGCTCCAGAGCATTCCTCGGCCTCTTAATCAGCGTCACCTCAAACAAGCCGTCATCCAGTTTCACTTTCTTTCCCGTAATGCTTTTAAAGCCGCCTACCGAAAAGGAGTTTGTAATCATTCCGAAAATATAATCATCCTCATATACCAAGTCTCCGGCCGTCACCTTCAGGTGATATGATTTGATCACAGAAAGCTTCCTCATTCCGTTCAGCAGATATGCCATATGGCCGAGGATATTTTTCACTTCCTGACTTGTTTCATAGGAAACCTCGGTAAAAATGCCGAAAGCCGCGATATAAACAAAATAGTCATCGTTGAATGAGCCGACATCGCAGGCATAATAAACGCCGTCCACGGCCGTTTTCGCCGCCTTTTCCATATTCCGCGGAAGCTTCAGACTCTTCGCAAAGTCATTCGTGCTGCCTGCCGGAATATAGCCGATCGATTTCTTTTCCCGGCTCAGCATCATCCCGGTCACGACCTCATCCAGCGTTCCGTCGCCGCCGCTGCATACGACAAGCGAATAGCCTTCTGCCATTTCCTTTACGGCACAGACCGCATCGCCCTGCTTCTGAGTCAGATGGATCGTAATTTCATACCCTGCCTGTGTGAATGTGTTTAAAATTGTAAGCAGCTTATTTTTTACTAATCCTTTTCCCGCATGTGCATTACAGATAAACAGCATTTTTTTCTTTTTCATTCTGTCATCCTCCTATCCTCACTTCCTCCCGCTGCTTTGTAATAAACAAGGCGGCGCAGAAGAACATGACCGCAAAAACAAACTGTGTTCCAAATGCCCGAATTAGTCCGGAAACCGAAGAGGCAGAAAGCATTCCCGTCTCGTTGATCAAATCATTTGCCTGAATATACCAGTAAACCGGCGTAAAAACCGCCGCAGACCGAATCGTCTGAGCCAGCAGATACTGCGGAATAAACGTTCCGCTGATAAAGCACATGCCGATCACAACCAAATTGATAAATACGCCTGCCGTATTCCGGCTGTTCACAAAGCACCGCAGCAGATAAGAAAGACCGACCGAGGCCATTGCCAGAGCAAAAGCATTGATGCACAGAAAAATGCCGTTCGATGTATAAAAGCTTTCCTCAAACAAGCTCATCGCCGCCAGAATATGCAGCGCCCAGATCAGCACTGCGTATCCGATATTCAAAATTAACAGCTCAATTTCGGCCTGTGCCTTTGTAACCGGTGAAACAAGGATCCGGTTATAAACGCCGGATCGGCTCACAGATAAGAGAGCGGTCACGACACCCATTCCGATAATGCCCATAATTGAGTAGGAGGCATAATCAAAAAAATAATGCATTGTCCGCTGCTTCTCGCTGATTTTAAGCTGGTTATAAAAAGTAAGTCCGCTCTCCGTTTTCAGTGTAGTAACAACCTTTGTATAGATCTCCTGCTCCGTCATTTCCGGATAAGATTCCCGATATGCGAGCCACCAATTGCAATACTCTTTAAGCGTCAGATCTACAACTGCCTCCGCATAGGAATCGGATGCCGTATATTTATTAAGCACCGCGTTACGTTCCTCCGAATTCAGCTTCTCATAAAAGCCCTCCGGTATTTCCACTACATAATCCACCGTCCGGTAAAACAGTACACTGCGGATCTGCCCTTCCGGGAGCTCTTCGTCCACAAGCTTAACCCGTTCTCCGAGATATTCCTTCAGGCCCCTGGTAAACGCATTGTCCGTGTCCTCATTAATCAAAGCCGCCGTGATTTTGTCATCCTCATAGGTATGATTGTCCTTTACCTGAAAAATCGTCACCATGATAATGCTGTAAAGAACGAGCATATAAAGCAGGATCGTGGGCATATGTTTTTTGATCACCTTTGCATAGGCGTTAAGCAGTTTCATGTTCCCTCTCTCCCTCGTAAAGAATCATCAGCAGCACACAAAGCAGCCCGATCGAAAGCAGCGCCGAAAGGCTCCTAAAAAGAGCTGCCGGATCCCATTGATGGACCGCATAATAGGCATCCGTAAGCAGCACACACGGATTGATAAAATGCAGAAACGGGATATTTTCCTGCACGGAAGCACGCACATGAATATCCATCAGTCCCGAAAAATAAGCAAAGACAATTATGACCGCGGCGGCAATCCCAAGCTTCGCCGACAGCGGCAGCCTGCTGACAAGTCCCGCAAAAACACCGAACAGCATACCGACCAAAACACCCGTCAGATGAATTAATAACACATAGCCCAGCTTCATATGAAACGGAATACCCAAAATCCACTGCATATAAAAGTAGGCTGCCGTAACAAACAGGGACTGTAAAGGCCATGCAACCAAAAAATGGCGTATCAGCGGACTGAAGCGGTGAACCGGTGCCGTCAGATAACGCAGGGCAACGGCGGACTGCGCCGGATGGCATACATCCGAAACGATCAGCAGTCCCGAAAACGCCGCACAAATACATGCCGTCGCAAGGATTGCATCATAATGACTGACTACCGAAAAAATTTCAGCATTATTTTTCTCCCCGATCTGCGTTCCCGACGAGGAACGTCCCAAATAAAGATAACGGCTTCCCAGAGCTGCATCTGCTTTCTGCAGGCGTACATATTCATCAAGACAGCTCTTTAACAGCCGCTGTTCATAGCCGTTATCCAAAACGACGAGCCTGCATTCCTCACCGATGATAAAATATCCGTCAATCGTTCCGTTGCGCAAATATTCCTCCGCCTGCTCCGCGCCCATAATATCTGTTTCGACCGCAGCGTGATCTGCGGTAAAATCTGATCGGACCTCATAGCCTTTCCGGTAAACAATGCCTGCCTTTATCTTATCCGTTTCAGGACGCTCATATACCGCCTGCAGGGTCAGCGAAAACAATGTCGACAGCAGAACCGGCAGCAAAAGGCTCCAAAACAGCAGGCCCCGCATGCGGCAGACATATTTGATTTCATACCACAGCATCCGGAATTTCATTCAAATTTCCTCCCCTGTGATTTTCAAATATGCATCCTTGAGCGTTGGCACCTCCGCATAAATCTTACCGAACGGCAGCTCCTTTTCTTCAAAAAAATGCAGAATTCGGGCAAGGTTATTCCTGCCCTTTTCCGACTTAATGGTGATTTCATTATTAAAACAGTTCACATAACCGACGCCGGGCATTTTTTCGATCTCTTCAATTATTTCCGCCGTGATTCTGAATACCTGGATGACAACCTTCTCCTCCTCGCCTGCAAGCGCCTTCAATTCCTCCTCGGAGGCCGTCAAAACCACCTTTCCTTTGAACAGGATCGCCATCCGGCTGCAAAAATGAGCAAGCTCCTCGATGTCGTTGGAGGCGTACAGCACCATCGTCCCCTGCCTGTTCAGCGTCCGCATCACATTCAGCAGAATCTCCTTTGTCAGACTGTCCACTCCAAGCACAGGCTCGTCCACAACAAGCAGCCTCGGCCTGTGCACAATCCCGCATGCCATATTCAGACGGCGTAAAAATGAATGATTCAGTTTTGCTGGATAAGCCTCGCCTGCATTTTCAAGACCGCAAAGCCCGGCGGCTGTCTGCGCAAGCACCCTTCTCTGATTCCGGTCCTTTGTATAAAGTCCGCAGAAATATTCGATATTTTCGTATACGGTCAGCTCATTCAGCACGGCGATTTCCTGCGGAACATAACCGATCCTCCGCTTCAGATCCACACTGCCGGAAAGCAGCCGCTCGCCGTCAATCGTAATTTCACCCTTATCATATTTCAGTATCCCGAGCAGACAGCTTAAGAGTGTTGTTTTTCCGGAACCGTTCGTTCCGAAAAGGCCGAACATCTCCCCCTCCTGCGCTTCCAGGCTTAAGTGATCAAGTACGATCAGCTTCCCATATCTTTTTACAAGATTTACAACTTTAACTCCCATGCGGCCTCCATAATATGATACACTATTCGTAAAGGGCAGAGTCAAGCAGGCGGATAGACAGTTTCCGCGCCCGCACTTGCCCCGGTACTCAGCCACCCCACGAGGTTACCCATGAACAATCTCTTTCATAAAACCATCCTGATATTATGCTGCTCCTGCTTTTCGATTGCGCTTAACGACAGCTATGACATCGTGTTTCCTCTGCTGCTTGTTATCATAATCGGTTCGCTGACCGGCTATTTTTCAAACGGCATTCTGAGCACGGTCCTGTTTGTGCTTTACTTGATTCTCTGCTGCTTTTTCCCGCTGTATCTGTTTTTCCTTCCGGTCATCTGCTACGATATTTTTCTGGAAAAGCTGCAATTTGTGTTCGGTTTGTCCTTCATCCCGTTCCTCGTTCAGTATCATTACCTGCGCGGACTGAATCTTGGAGCGATCCTCGTGCTCTGTACATTATCTTATATTTTAAAGCATAATTATTATAATTTAAAGCAGTTTCAAAATAATTATATCAAATTGCGTGACGAAACGGCTGAAATGGCCGATTCACTCAGCAAAAAAAACAAGGAGCTGCTCGAAAAGCAGGATTATGAAGTCAACCTTGCCACGTTGAACGAGCGTAACCGGATCGCACGTGAAATCCATGACAATATTGGTCACATGCTCTCCCGCTCCATTTTGCAGGTCGGTGCGCTTCTGGCAATCACAAAAGACGAGATGACCCAGTCAGCTCTTCAAGACGTCAAGTCTGCGCTTACCTCCGGCATGGACAGTATCCGCAGCAGCATCCATAACATTCATGAGGATTCGATCGACTTAAAAACGAAGCTTGAAGCCATCGTACACGAATTCACGTTCTGTGACATCAGCTTTAGCTATCAGGTGACAAATGACTTTACAATAAAAGCAAAATATTCTATTCTATATATTGTGAAGGAAGCACTGAATAATGTGATCAAGCATTCCAATGCGACAAAAGTGTCCATTTCCATCAATGAGCATCAAAATCTGTATCAGCTTGTGATTTCCGATAACGGCACTAAAAAATCAGAGAGCGGCTCCTCCGGCTCCATGGGCATCAACAGTATGCAGGAACGCATTGCTTCCCTGAACGGCACGATGCACCTCGACAGGGACATGGGATACCGCATACTCATATCGTTACCGAAGGAGAGAGAAGGATGAATATATTAATCGTAGATGACGATAAGCTCGTCTGTCAGGCATTAAAAACCATATTGGAGGCACAGGAGGACATCCATGTCGTCGATATCGGAAATGACGGCACGGAAGCAATCGACCTGTATTTCAAACAGAAGCCGGATATTCTTTTAATGGATATCCGCATGATCGCAATGACCGGAATCGAAGCGGGCAGGCAGATCATCGCAAGAGATCCTCTTGCAAAGATCCTCTATCTGACTACGTTTGAAGATAATGAATACATCGTGGATGCCTTGAAACTTGGCGCAAAGGGATATCTGCTGAAGCAGAACTTTGAATCGATCGTTCCTGCTATCCATGCCGTCCATATCGGGCAGCGCGTCTTCGGTGATGAGATTGTCAGCAAAATTCCGCACATGATGAGGAATACCTCCGCTGCCTCATTTGAGCAGTATGATTTGACTGAAAAGGAAATCGAAATGATTACGCTGATCGCAGAAGGACTGAGCAATAAAGAAATAGCCGGCAACAGCTTTTTAAGTGAAGGTACTGTCCGCAACTATATCAGCACGATTCTCGAAAAGCTCCAATTGCGTGACCGCACACAACTTGCCATTTTTTACTATAAAAATAAATAATTGACCAGACCGTCAATCATCAGCTCAATGGTCTCTTTATATTTGTCTCTGTACAAATTTTTGGCATTGATTGTAACAGTGACAATCGCTTTCACATAGTTTGAAAATAATTTCCAGTCACATTTCTTTGGCGTATCCATTTTTTTCAACAGCCATTTTGTATTCTCTTCGTCTGATTCCGGATTCAGCCGGAACAGTTCGGGACACCTGGCCTTTAGGTATTCATATTCTTCGGCGCTCAAATATGGATAAATATTTGCATCGCTTAAAAACTGCAGTGTAAAAAAATGTTTTGCGGCCTTTCTATCCATTTTCCCATTTTCATTTAATGCCTGTTGTAACGCTTCCTGCGTCCTTTTCCGCTCATAAATCACTATTTTATTCATAAAATCTTCTTTAGAAGAAAAGAATGTATAAAAGGTACTTTTCGCAAAACCCGCTTTACGGGCAATCATATCTATTTTCAAACCTCCCAGACCATTTTGCTTAATCAGCTCCAATCCTGTTTCTAAAAGATGTCGTTCATAAAAGTCTCTATTTTTTTCATTAAAAATTGCCGGCATAACTTCTCCTCCTTTTTCTTTATTTTAATATCTCTATGGCTAAAAATTACATACTAAATGGTATTTTCCATACTGTTTTATGTAATAAAAATAGCATACATCAATTCATAATTCAAGTTAGTCCTTTCTAACTTTTTCTTGACTTTTCTTACAGTCGAGTGTATTTTATGAAATATAAACATACTAATTTATTATTTTAAGTATTTTATTTCAAATCATAAAAGGAGGCATGCAGAACTAACATTGTTCTGCAAAATAGCGATGAAAATTATTCAAATCAAAAATCTGACAAAACGCTACCGTGATTTGGTAGCCGTAAATTCCCTAAGTTTAACAATTTATGCAGGGGATGTCCATGGTATCCTGGGTCCGAACGGTGCCGGCAAAAGCACTCTCATAAGCTGTATTACCGGCTTACATACGGCTGACAGCGGAGAGATTCTATACGAAGGAAGCTCCTCCATCAGAAAGTGGAGCCGGAATATTGGTTATGTCCCCCAGGAATTAGCCATTTATCCTGAATTAAGTGCTTATGAAAACATCAAATTCTTTGCATCACTTTACGGGATAAAAGGCGGCGAGCTGGAAAAGAAAGTACGGCAGTCCTTGGATTTTGTCGGCCTGACAGAGGTAAAAGATAAAAAATCTTCAGAGTTTTCCGGTGGTATGAAGCGGCGTTTGAATCTGGCTTGTGCGATTACTCATTCGCCAAAGCTGATTATTATGGATGAACCCACCGTCGGAATTGACCCGCAGTCAAGAAACCGTATTCTTGAAAATGTCCGTCAATTAAACAAACAGGGAGTTACGGTCATTTATACGACGCACTACATGGCGGAGGCAGAAGCAATTTGCAATACAATCACAGTTGTCGATAAAGGCAGTGTCATTGCAAGCGGAACCAAAGAAGAAATAATGGGAATGATGGGGCAGGGCACGGTATATCTGGTAACTGTTGATACTGCCGGAGGAACATGGAACAAATTTTTAGAATCCCTGGAAGCGCTTGAGCAAGTATCGCAAGTACAGATACAGGAGCAGGAGGATAAAGAATTTAGTATCAATCAATGCTCCTGCCTGATCAGATGCTCGGAATCGGGTGTGATCAATGCAATTATTACGGCAGCCACACAGGCCGGATTAATTGTAAAAAATATTGCACACAGTGAACCTGACCTCGAAGAAATATTCCTTACTCTGACAGGCAAAGAATTAAGAGATTGAAAAGGAGGCCTTTCATGTTTGGAATTATATTAAAGAAAGAGATAAAAAATTATTTTCGAAATGCCGGTAACTGGATTTTTGTTTTTGCATTGCCGATCCTGCTGATTCTTTTAATGAGTTCAGCTCTTGACGGCTATATGAGTACCCATTTCCATACCTTCCGGGATGGAAAAGTATACTACTATTATGAAAAACAAACCGACAGCAATACCCGGCAGCTCAGTGAATTTGAAACCGTATTGCGGGAAGCGGCAGGTGTTATCATGCAGGAGGTGCCCGATTATGAAGCCGGTGTAAAAAGCGTCAATCGCAGCGAAGCCCTTGGAATTATCAAAGTTTCCAATAACAGCATGAACTATTACCGCTCTCCTTATAACGAAACTGAAGGAGGAAAAATCGTTCACAGCCTGTTCGAGCAATCCATCGGAAAGAACCTGAATGCGCGAACGGCTTCTATCAACATCGTGGAGCTGGAAACTCCTCCCGTAGATTCCACCTCCTATGCCACCTTTACCTATCTCTCTTTTGTCATTATGTTCATTGCTTTAATGACCGGGCACAGCATCAATGACGAACGGCTTTACGGAACGATTGAGCGGATCAAAATTTCAAAAGCCGGACTTTCTGTACTGCTGCTCAGCAAAATAATACTGGGCGTTTTTATCGGAATATTGCAAATAGCTACCGTATGGGCTTTCTCTGCTTTTATCTTAAACGTAAACTGGGGGCCTTATCTGCCGGTCATGTTTCTCGTGCTTTTCTGCTTAACCGTTATGATGTCTGTTTTTGGAGTTGTCATCGGTATGGTCAGTGCAAATAAGGCAATTGCGGATAATACCATTCTTATGACCGTCATGATGTGCGGATATGTGGGCGGAGCGTTATCTCCGATTTATCTGCTGGAAAATTCCAATATTTTAAATCAAATTATAAAAATCAGCCCGCTCTATTGGACCGGACGTTCACTTACAAACTTATATGTGAATATCATTGACGTCAATACCTATGCGAGCATTGGAGTCTCACTGGGATTGACCTTACTTTTTTTGCTTCTTTACAAACTTCAGATAAAAAAAGTAACATTAACGATTTCATAATATAGCAATTAATTGATCGAAAGGAAAAGAAGATATGAAAGTAATCATAAGAAATTCATGGCTGATTTTAAAAAATACAAAAGGATTTATTTCTTCCATTACCGTATGGCCGATTATCATGCTTCTGCTGCTCACCATTACACTGGCCTATTCTAAAAGCCATAAAATTGCTGTTGTTGATCTTTCCGCGGATGGCTCGGGAACAGTGATTCAAAACAATCTTGCTTCAACAGAGGGTTTAGAATTGATCAATGTCAAGCACAGCGAACTCACTCAAAAAATACTGGCAGGCAACATTGAATTGGGCATTGTGCTCCACGATAAAGGAACCGCAGATATCATCCGCTTATCAGATGGTTCAGAAGTTGAAAATGCGGTAAAAGCAATCATTCATGCTTCTCTGGCAACAGAGAGCAGCGGCATTCACGCGCAGGTTAATGAAGTTGGAAAAAAGGGATTAACGATGTCCTACTCTCTCGGACTGATGCTGTTTAAATTCATAACGGCGGGAAGCTCACTCGCAGCACTGCTGATTCTGGATCGCAATAAGGGCATGAAGGCCAGAATATTTATGAGCGGCATCAAAGCATCCTCCTATCTTGCGGGCCGCGCATTTGTTCACTTTGGAGTTATGGCTGCGACTGCCCTGATCTATTATTTATTCTGTGTCATTTTCCGGTTTGACTTTGGTATGCGGCATCCTGTTTACTTTTTTGTTATGGTTCTTATCACAAATCTGTTTTCTTTAGGAGTCTTCACCTTTTTATCGACGCTGCTAAAACAGGAAAGTGCTTTATGGAGTATCTCTACCTTCCTCTTTTTCCCTATGGCGTTATTTTCAGGTGCATTATTTCCTTATGAAAATATGCCTGCATGGATGCAGCGTGTCGGCGCTGTTTTTCCCCAGCGCTGGATCACACAGAGCATTGAAATGATCCAGCGGCAAGACAGCATGATTCCTGCACTTCCTTACATAGGAGCCACGATCGGCCTGGCTGTTCTGCTCTTCGCAATTGCCGTCATGCGAACAACGATAAACACAAAGGAGCATATTCTGTTATGATATTTTATTTTTCGGGAACAGGAAACAGCTTTATCAAAGAAAAGATTTGCCGTAGGATATTAAAATCCTACGGCAAATCTTAAATTGAAAACTTACTTATTGACGCAAGTGTTACCCTGCGTACATTTTTATTTACCGCCCAAATAACTTTCTATTCCGTCAACCGCTGCTGTCTCATCTTTTCCGTCTGCCACTACCGTAACCGTATCACCTGCGGATAATATCAGTGTCATCATCCCCATGATACTTTTTGCATTTACTTTTTTCTCACCGGCTTCAATATAAATAGAACTCTCATATTGACTCGCCACTTGCACCAGTAATGCTACCGGCCTTGCCTCAAGGCCATTTTCCAACTGAATCCGCACTTCCTTTTTTGTCATAATGCTTTGCTCCTCCTTTTATCGCTGCTTTCTATCCGCTAATTCACTCAGTTTTCTTAACCTGTGATTTACCCCTGATTTGCCGATCGGCGGACTGCTAAGCTCTCCCAGTTCTTTCAGTGTGGCATTTGGATACTGGATCCGAAGCTCTGCCATCTCCCGAATACCCCCAGGCAACTCCTGATACTCCTTTGTTCCCATGACTGCCTGAATATCTGCAATCTGCTTCACTGCGGCGGAAACAGTCTTTCCGATATTTGCTGTTTCGCAGTTGACCCTGCGGTTGACCGAATTCCGCATTTCCTTTAGAATTCGCAGATTTTCAAATTCCATCAAAGCGATATGTGCTTCCATCACATTCAGGGCTTCGACAATCTGAGAACCCTCCTTGATGTAGACGACCTCATATTTTTTGCGAATGATTCGCTTCGCTTCTATTTCAAATGTATGAAAGACCTTTTGAAGCAATGCCGCCTGATTCTCCGACTGGCAGACAATTTCAAAATGATACGATCTCTCCGGGTTGCTGATGGAACCGGCTGATAAAAATGCCCCTCTGATATAAGCACGCCTGCAACACGCCTTTTGCAGCACAGACGGACTGTTTACCGCCTGCAAGATCCTCTCGGCAGCCTCCGGCTCTGAAATCAGTATCCGGTATGCGTTGCCTTGCTTCTGCAAATGTTGCTCCTGCACGCACACATTCGTATATATATTAAATGTTTTTTTTAGTAATGTAAAGCACTTTCTGGCCGCAAGCTCATTTTCGGTTTCAAACAAAAGTGTTTCCGTTTTCCCGTTTTTTTTCATTCCCGAACCACAAAAGGAATAAATGGCAGCCAGTTCTGCTATCTGACAATGTCGTGAGGCGTTTGTGTGTTTTTCAAGCTCCTCCTTCACTTTTCCCGAAAAAGACATGGCAGCACCCCTTTATTTTTTTCTCAGGTAATCCTTTTCAATATCTCTGTGCTCTATTTTAAAACCATATTCCGAATATTTCAACATCCGCTTATAGAGTGCATTGGCTAGCGTTACACTTCTGTGCTTTCCCCCCGTACACCCGATCGTCACGACAAGCTGGCTCTTACCCTCTAAAATGTAATTCGGAAGAAGGAAATGCAGCATGTCCTCCAATTTGTCCAAAAAAATGCCTGCTTCAGAGAAGCCCAGGACATAGTCCTGCACTTCCCTGTCATTTCCATTCTTATGCTTCAGTTCTTCGAAATAAAACGGATTTGGAAGAAAACGTACATCAAATACGAGATCTGCATCGGTTGGAATGCCATATTTAAATCCAAATGATACGATTGTGATAAACAGATTTTTATAATTTTCATTATTGACAAATATTTTATCCAGCTCCGCCTTCAGCTCCCGCGTCAGCATCTGACTCGTATCCAGAATATAATTCGCCCGCTTTTTAATTGCCGTCAGCCTCTGACGTTCACGCTGGATCCCTTGATTGACCCGATCCGAGCCGGCAAGAGGATGAATCCGCCGGGTTTCTTTATATCGCTTAATCAGGATTTCATCATTGGCTTCAAAAAAAAGCACCTCATAAGGAAAACCACTCCGCTGCATTCTGTCAAGAATCTGGTCAAGTTCCTCGAACGCCTGCCCGGTCCTGACATCGACGCCGAGAGCAACTTTTTCGATTTCACTGTTCGGCATCGAAACAAGTTCGGAAAATTTTTGTATCAGAGGCACCGGCAAATTATCCACACAGTAATAGCCGGCGTCCTCAAACATTTTCAGCGCCGTGCTCTTCCCTGCTCCCGACATTCCGGTAACGATCACAAACCTCATATTACCATATCCTCTCCGAGCATACATACCTCCGGCTCCAGCCATACCTGGAACCTCTCATGTACCTGTTCTCTTACGTCCTGAATCAGCGTGCGGATATCAGCCGCCGTTGCATTTCCTTTATTAATTACAAAACCGTTATGCTTTTCTGAAATCATTGCACCGCCGACAGTATAACCCCTCAGCCCGGAATCCTGAATCAGCTTCCCCGCAAAATACCCCTCCGGCCGCTTAAAGGTGCTGCCTGCGCTCGGATACTCCAATGGCTGCTTCAACTTGCGCAGCCGCGTAAATTCATCAACGCGTGCCTGAATTTCTGCACCGTCTCCCGCCTCTAGAGAAAGCACCGCTTCCAGCACGAGATGAGGCTGTCTGCGCACAAAGCTCATGCGATAGCTAAACTCCATTTCCTCCGCACTTTTCTCCACGATCTCGCCCGTATAAAAATTCAGCAGCTTTACGGATTTAATGATCTGCTTCATCTCTCCGTCGTAAGCGCCTGCATTCATCACGACCGCCCCGCCGAGCGTCCCCGGAATACCCGACGCAAACTCCATCCCTGCCAGATCATATGCACACGCTGTCTTTGAAATATCGGAAAGCAGTGCACCGGACTGTGCCGTAATTTCTGTTTCGTTTACCGTTATTGTACTGTAATTGGCGCAGAACTGTATAATTGCACCTCGGTAGCCCTCATCACTCACCAAAAGATTGCTGCCGTTCCCAAACACGAAAAACGGCTCGCTCTCTTCGCAAAAAAGGCGGAGCACCGCCGCCGCCTCCTCTTGTGTGTGCGGTGTCAGAAAGCAATCGGCAGGACCGCCGACCTGAAAGGTCGTGTGCGCCGCCATCGGCTCCTGCCGCAAAATATCATCTTGATTTAATATTTTGTTCAAGGCTTCCAAAACTGATTGTTTCAATAAAAACTCCTCACTGCCGATCAATCCAGCATAAGCTTTGCAGCTCCATAGATGCCCGCATCATTTCCAAGCGTAGCAAGTACGAACCTTGCATCCCTGCTCGCATGGAATACATATTTTCTATAGTATTTCTGAATATAGGAAATCAATACGTCACCCGCTTTGGAAACACCTCCGCCGATTACAAAAATCTCGGGATTGCTGACACCCGCAATCATAGCCAGCCCTTTGCCCAGATATTCACCGAATTCCTCGGCAATCTCCCCAGCAAGTGCGTCACCCGCCTTTACCGCGTCAAAAATCGTCTTTGCGCTGACTTCTCCGCTGCGAAGAACAGAAGGTGAATCGCTTTTGGAAAGCCTTCTCTTTGCAAGCCTGACAACACCGGTTGCGGAGGCGTACTGTTCAAGACACCCTTTGTTGCCGCAGTTGCATTCCTCCGTTTCGGCATCCTCCAAGTGGATATGTCCGATCTCTCCGCCGGCACCGTTGGAGCCGATCAGCATCTTTCCATTGATGATAATACCTCCGCCGACACCTGTGCCAAGGGTCACGAGCACCATGTCATCATAGCCTTCGCCGCCGCCTTTCCACATTTCTCCGAGCGCAGCGACATTTGCATCATTCCCTGCCTTGACAGAAAGACCGGTGAGACCACCCAGTTCCTTTTCCAGATTCATAAAATCCCAGCCGAGATTAACCGCCTTGTGTACAACTCCATACCGGTCCACCGGGCCAGGCGTACCAAGTCCGATTCCGATAACCTGTTCCGGCAGAATAGATTTTTCGTTCATTTTTGCTTTTACTGCCTTAGCAATATCGGGTAAAATTTGCTTTCCGTTTTCTTCCTTTCTGGTCGGAATCTCCCACTTCTCCAAAATTTCGCCCTTCGGCGTGAAGAGTCCCATCTTTACCGTTGTTCCTCCCACGTCTACTCCAAAGCAATACTCATCCATTTCCTGTTCTCCTCTGCGTTTGTTTCTTTTCTGTTTTATTTATTCTTCATCGGAATGTCTGTTCAATGAATTCTGCACGCGGGTATATAGTTCCTTCGCCGCATTGTAGCCCATTTTTTTCTGACGGAAGTTGACTGCCGCCGACTCACAGATAATTGCGAGGTTACGACCCGGTCTGATCGGAATATTGTGACAGACCACTTTATTTCCGAGATATTCCGTATACTCCTCATCCAGTCCGATCCTGTCATAATCCTTTTCCTTGTCCCACTCCTCCAGACGAATGACAAGATCGATCGACTGCGTATCCCTGACACTCGATACACCGAACAGCATTTTAACATCCACAATGCCGATCCCCCGCAGCTCGATCAAATGCCGCGTAATGTCCGGAGCAGAACCGATCAGCGTATCATCGCTGACCTTTCTGATTTCCACGACATCATCCGTTACAAGCCGGTGTCCCCTTTTTACAAGCTCCAGGGCAGCCTCACTCTTACCGATTCCGCTTTCACCCGTAATCAGAACACCTTCACCGTATACGTCAACAAGCACTCCATGAACGGAAATACACGGTGCCAGCTTGACATTCAGCCAGCGGATAATTTCTGCCATAAAGTTAGAAGTTGACTTTTTTGTGGAAAGCACCGGAACCTTATTCCTGATTGCCACCTCCAAAAAGGTGTTATCCGGCTTTAATTCCCGGCAGAATACAAAGCATGGCGTCTCGTTGGAAAGCAGGTGCTCATACCGCTCGCGCCGTACCTCCTCGGTTAATGATTCCATATAAGTATATTCCACAAATCCGATAATCTGAACGCGCGTCGCTTCAAAATGCTCAATATAGCCCGCCAGCTGAAGTGCAGGCCGGTTAATATCCGGCTGTTTAATTTTAATTTCCGTAATATCGATCTCAGGTGTCAAATTGTCAAGCATCATTTTTTCAATTAATGTACTAACTGCTACCGTTGTCGCCATATGGGTCTCCTCTGCTTTTCTGTCATTCGCAATCTCATTTGCACCGGGCACTGTCAAGTGCTCATTCTGCATTAGTATAGCATACTTATTCTTTTGATTCTACCTCTTTGGAATGAAAAAATTCGTAAACACGCTTCGCAGACAGGGCATTCATGGCAGGAACTGCCGCCAATGTTTCCTCGCTTGCGCTTTTCAATTCCTCGATTGAGGAAAAGTACTTCATCAGTGCCTTACGGCGTGTCTTCCCGATCTGCGGAATATCGTCAAGAATCGAATGCACTTGTCCTGCGCTCCTCAGCGAGCGGTGGTATTCGATCGCAAACCGGTGCGCTTCGTCCTGAATCCGCGTAATCAGACGGAAACCCTCCGAGCTGTGTGAAATCGGAATTTCCTCGTTTTCATAATATAATCCGCGCGTCCTGTGGCTGTCATCCTTTACCATACCGCACACCGGAATGGTAAGACCCAGCGAAGCGAGAACCTCTTTGGCAATATTGACCTGTCCCCTGCCTCCATCCATCATAATCAGATCCGGAAACTTTGTAAATTTTCCGTAAATATAATCTCTCCCGTTTTCCGACAGCTCCGATTTCTCCCGTAATCCATGTTCGAAACGCCTCTGCAGCACCTCCTGCATGCTTGCATAATCGTTTGGCCCTTCCACAGACCTGATACGGAATTTTCGGTAATCATTTCGCCTGGGTCTGCCTTTTTCATAGACGACCATGGAGCCTACGGATTCAAAGCCGCTGATGTTGGAAATGTCGTAGGCTTCCATACGCACAATGCCGGGAATCCCAAGCAGCTCTCCGATCTCCCGGACGGCGCCGGTTGTGCGCGCATCTTCTCTCTTTATCTTTTCAATATCCTGCCTGAGCAGGATTTCCGCATTTTTTTCTGCCAGCTCCACAAGCCTTTCCTTTTTGCCTTTTTGAGGCACGGTAATGTGAAGCCTGCTGCCGCGCTTCTCTGTCAGCCACTGCTCAATCAGCCCCTTATCCTCCGGCTCAAAGGGAACAATCAGCTCCCGTGGAATAAAGGGTGTTCCCGCATAAAACTGCATCACAAAGCTCCGCACGATACCGGCATCCTCGGTCTCCTCCGTATTCTTCATGTAGAAATGCTCCCTGCCGATAATCTTTCCGTCACGAACAAAGAATACCTGTATAATTACCGAATTTTCGTCCTTTGCCATCGCAATAATATCTTTATCATCGCCGGCACTGTCCGTGATTTTCTGCTTCTGCGCCACCTGTCGGACACTGAAAAGCAGATCCCTATATTCCTTCGCCCTCTCAAAATCCAGCCGCTCCGAAGCATCCTTCATCTGCGTTTCCAGTTCCGAAAGCAGCGGCTTGTAATTTCCATTCAAAAACTCCAGCGCTTTTTGCACGGACTGTGCATAATCTGCCCGGCTGACCTGCCCTATGCACGGCGCATTACATTGTCCGATGTGGTAATAAAGGCACGGCGCACCTGCCCCTTTGTCTTTTAAGGATGCCGCGGCATCGATCCTGCGCGCACATGTACGAAGTTTATAAAGCTTGCAGAGCAGCTCGATCGTATCCCGCACAGAATTGGCAGAAGTATAGGGGCCGTAATATTTTGCACTGTCCTTCCTGACCTCCCGCGTTAAGTAAATGCGGGGAAAATCCTCCTGCACCGTAACCTTAATATACGGATATGTTTTGTCATCCTTGAGCATCGTGTTATATTTGGGCTGATGCTCCTTAATCAGATTATTTTCCAGCACGAGCGCTTCCAGCTCCGAATCGGTCACAACATATTCAAACCAGCGGATCTTTTTAACCATCTGCTGAATTTTTACCGTTTTTGTCGTGCTCTCCCTGAAGTAAGAGCGCACGCGGTTCTTGAGAATAATCGCCTTTCCGACATAAATAATCGTGTCATTCTCATCATGCATGATATAAACGCCCGGTTTCCCCGGCAGCTTTTTCAGTTCCTCTTCAATATCAAACATAGCCTTCTTCCCTTTCAGGAATTCAGTATACCAGATTATTTATAAAAAATCGAGAGATAAAGCGCACAAGTCCACACAGGTATCCTGAATCTATCACCTATTCGGACTTGTGCGCTTTATGCGCCGAACACAGGCAGCCACGCTGCCATATTCCTTATGTGCGAGTGTGCATCTAATTCTTTTCAATAAAAGCCTCCTGCTTTTATTGAAAAGGAGGCCCGCTGCGTTACAGTAAGCCTCCCCCTCTGATTAGATATATAAAAGAAATCAATATATCTCAAATTTATTTGTTGCCCTTCTTTGTCACAACATCAAAGATAACTGCCGCCAAAAGAACAAGGCCTTTTACCACCTTCTGATAGTTCGCGTCAACGCTCATGATACTCATGCCAAGGTTGATAATACCCATCAGGACTGCTCCGACGATAACACCCGGAACCGTTCCGATACCGCCGTATGCGGAAGCACCGCCGATGAAGCAGGAACCGATCGCATCCATTTCATAGTTCTGGCCATAAGTAGGCTGTGCCGAGGTCATACGTGCGATCGTAAGCATTCCGGCAATGGCTGCCAGGAAGCCCATGTTTACGTAGGCACGGAAATATACCATTTTTGTATTGATACCGGACAGCTCCGTTGCCTTCTCATTGCCGCCTACCGCATAGAAATAACGGCCGATCGTCGTATTGGAAGTAATATAGCCGTAAACGAGCACAACAATGAATACCCATGCAAGCACGGTCGGGATTCCTCTGTATCTTGCGAGCTGGAAAAAGAACCAGCATACAATTGCACAGATCACAACTGTCTTTACTACCATCGAGGTAAGACTTTCTACCTGATAACCTTTTTTAGCTTTTGTAATCCTGTCTTTTAACTGAGCCGCGATATAAACAAGGCAGATGACAATTCCTGCGACAAAGCACGTAATGTTGAAGCCTTCATTCCTAAAGATATCAGGAAAATAGCAGTCTGCACCGCCTCCGAAAATTTTAATAAACATTTGTGATTTCAAGGATACTGTCATTCCCTGCAGAACGACATTTGACAGTCCTCTGAACACGAGCATGCCGGACAGTGTCGTAATAAAGGGAGGAATTTTCACAAAAGCGATCCAGAAGCCCTGCCAGATACCAATCAAAATACCGGTAATAATCATTGCGATAATTGCCGCGACAACGTTGACGCCCTTATTTTCCATCAAAGTAGCGCCGACTGCGCCGACAAAGCATACAACAGAGCCGACAGAGAGGTCGATATTACCGCCCGTTAAAATACAGAGCAGCATACCGGTCGCGAGTACGAACACATAGGCATTCTGTGCGATCAAATTACTGATATTTTGAGGAAGCAGGATCTTTCCTCCTGTTCTCCATGCAAAGAATGCGGTAACCAATACCAATACGATAATCATCGTATATTTTTTAACGCCTTCCAATAATTTTGCCTTATCCATAGTTTACGCTCCTTTATTACTTGATTTTACAATATGCGACATAATAACTTCCTGGGAGGCCTCTTCGCCGGTCAGCTCACCGACCATTTTCCCCTCGTTCATGACATAAATCCTGTCACACATGCCAAGAACCTCCGGCAGCTCGGATGAAATCATAATAACTGACTTTCCTGCTGCAACGAGATCATTGATAATACAGTAAATCTCATATTTTGCACCGACATCAATTCCCCTTGTCGGCTCATCTAAAATCAGAATATCCGGATCCGCAAACATCCATTTTGCCAGAAGCACCTTCTGCTGGTTGCCGCCGCTTAGGTTTCCTACATTCTGCTCCACCGTCGGGCATTTTGTCTTCAGCTTATCCTTATACTCGACCGCAACTGCATATTCCTTATCCTTATCGATAATCATATTTTTGCTTACTTTGCCAAGATTTGCGAGCGTTGTGTTAATTTTAATCGGATTTGACAGAATCAGACCATTTCCTTTTCGATCCTCGGTTACATAAGCGAGCTTTTGCTCGATGGCATCCTTTACACTGTGAAGATGTACTTCTTTTCCGTTAATTTTCAAGGTCCCGGTGATGCCTGAGCCGTAGCTCTTACCGAAGATACTCATTGCAAGCTCTGTTCTGCCGGCGCCCATCAAGCCTGAAATTCCAAGAACTTCTCCTCTGCGGACATGAATTGACACTTGATCGACAACCTTGCGTTCCGAGTAGATCGGGTGATAAACCGTCCAATCAGAAACTTCCATACTGATTTCCCCGATATTTTTATTCTCTCTTTTCGGAAAACGATCGGTCAGATCACGGCCCACCATGCCCTTAATGATACGAGCCTCAGAAATATCATCCTTCCCCTTGTCCAGCGTTTCAATCGTTGCGCCGTCACGAAGTACCGTAATTTTATCTGCTACATAAGAAATCTCATTTAGTTTATGAGAAATAATAATCGAAGTCATTCCCTGCTTCTTAAATGTGAGAAGCAAATTCAAAAGTGCTTTAGAATCCTCTTCATTTAAAGAGGATGTGGGCTCATCCAGAATCAAAAGCTTTGCATTTTTTGCAAGAGCCTTTGCAATCTCAACAAGCTGCTGTTTGCCGACACCAATATCCTTGACCAAGGTCCTCGAGGACTCCGAAAGTCCCACTACCCTTAACAGCTCATCGGCCTTTCCATATGTCTCCGTCCAGTCAATTGCAGCTGACTTTCCGCGTTCGTTTCCGAGGAACATATTTTCACCGATCGTCATGTATGGAATCAATGCCAGTTCCTGATGGATAATAACGATTCCCTTTTCCTCACTGTTCCTGATTTTAGTAAACTTGCAGATTTCTCCGTCGTAAATGATATCTCCGTCATATGTGCCGAAGGGATAGGTTCCGCTCAATACATTCATCAGCGTAGACTTACCTGCGCCGTTTTCTCCGACCAACGCATGGATTTCTCCTTCTTCGACCTGCAGATTCACATTGTCAAGCGCTTTTACACCCGGAAAGGTTTTGGTAATGTTTTTCATCTCCAATAATATTTTTGCCAATTGAATCCCTCCCAATATCTAATCAGATGATTACTTCAGGCTGAAAGTTTTTTTCAACCTGATACAGGCGGGCAACACACCCGCCTGTATCAAAAAATACTTTGCTTTACAGATTACTTTAAGTCTGCTTCTGTGTAATAGCCTGAGTCAATTAACAGTTCTTTGTAGTTGTTAACATCGGCAAATACCGGCTCGCAAAGGTATGTCGGGATGATGCCTGTTCCATTATCATAAGACTCTGTATCATTGATCGGAGCCTCTCCGCCCTTCATGATCGCGTCAACCATTTCTACCGTCTTGGCTGCCAGATCACGTGTATCCTTGAAAATGGACATGGACTGCTTTCCGGCAATCATGTTCTTAACGTTTGCAACATCACAGTCCTGACCTGTAATAACCGGCCATTCTCCTGTATAAGCTGCTTCCAGAGCGTTCTCAACGCCGAGTGCCGTAGAGTCATTGGAGCAAAGAACTGCGTCAAGCTTTGTGCCGTCTGCATAGTAGGAAGCAATGATCGCATCCATTCTGGACTGTGCCGTCTCTGTTGACCAGTTAGCCGTAGCAACTTTTTCAAATTCAACAGAACCTGACTGTACTACCAGCTTGCCGGAATCAACATACTGCTGAAGAACATCCATCGCGCCGCCATAGAAGAATCTTGCATTGTTATCTCCCGGATCACCTGTGAAGATCTCGATATTGAACGGACCGTCAGCATTTTTCAGATCCAACGCTTCTTCAATATACTGACCCTGCTTTGTACCGACCATGTAGTTATCAAACGTAGCATAGTAGGAAACTGCTTCGGAGTTCATAATCAAACGGTCATAAGCAATAACAGGAATGCTTGCTTCCTTAGCCTGTGCAAGAACTGTTCCGAGTGAATCGCCGTCGATAGAAGCGATAACAAGCAGCTGGCATCCGTTGGAGATCATATTCTCAATCTGGGAAACCTGCGTCTGGATATCATTACTTGAATACTGAAGGTCTACCTCATAGCCTGCTTCTTTCAGTTGTGCCTCCATGTTGGAGCCATCCTGATTCCAACGCTGTAAATCCTTTGTCGGCATTACAACACCGACAAGTCCGCCGCCGGCAGGTGCTGCTTCCTCTGCAGGTGCTGCTTCTTCTGCAGGCGCCGCTTCCTCCGCAGGTGCTGCTTCTTCCGCTGCCGCTTCTGCTGCGGGTGCTTCTGTGGTAGCTGCGCTTCCGCATCCTACGAGCAGGGATGCAACCATTGCCGCGCTGAGTACTGCACTAAGTAATTTTTTCTTCATTCTTAAATCCTCCCTTTAAATTATATTACTTGTTGCCTGTTACAATGAAACTATATCATGGATAGAATAGTACAATTTTGTGAACTTCTTGAATTTTTTTGACTTTTTGGGAATCATAAAAAAAGTGCTAGCATTTTTTTGCAAAAATGCCGGCACTTTTCCATTTTATCCTATTCATTTCTCTGAAATATTCATATAAACATCTTCTTTCAGGTGAAAACCGCTGTTGATCACCGCCTCATCCATGTTCTCCTTCGTAACGCGCACGGGCTGCAGCTTCACATAGGGAATCTCATAGGCTCCGTCAAAAAATGTATCTGTGCCTGTCAGTTCTTCCTTCTTCGCCAGCTTTACCGCATATTCCGCCGCTGTCTTTGCCAGTTTCTCCACCGGCTTGTAAACGGTCATAAGCTGCGTTCCCTCCACAATCCGCTGACATGCTTCCAAATCCGCATCCTGCCCGCAGACCGGGAGCTTTCCGGCCAGACGCCGTTCGGAAAGTGCACGAATGACCTCACCTGCAAGGCTGTCATTGCCACACATAATCGCATCGGCATTCTCGATAATCTTCATATTTTCATTCACATATTCATAGGCATCCTCCGCACGCCATGCCTCGCAGTGATAGCTGGCGATGATATTACCGTGATAGCCCTCCCGCACCCGGTCGAAGCCTTCCTGCACCATCTCTACATTATAATCAGTTTCCGGTCCGCAGATCATCACAACATCGGCATCACGCCCTGCTTCTGTGTACAGTGCCGCCGCCATCAGGGCGCCTACCTCGGCATTGTCAAAGGAAATAAACAGATCCGCATTGGAATTTCGTGCGACACGGTCATAGCACATAACAGGAATGCCCGCCTTCCTTGCTTTTCCGATCGGGTCCTCCAGCTTGTCGGCATCAATCGGCACAACAACAATCACATCCACATCCTTTTCGATAAAATATTCGATCTGTGCGATCTGCTCCGCAACCTCTCCGCTCGCAGTCTGGACATTCACCTCTGCGCCAAGCTCCTTTGCCGTTGAAACAAACACGTCCCGATCCCTCTGCCAGCGTTCAATGACAAACGAATCGAAGCTCATGCCGATTTCCAGCTTTTCTTCGGCTTCCTCCACCTTTTCCTCCTTGCTTTCCTCCGGATTCCGACAGCCTCCCAGGCTAAAAAAAGCGGCGGCAAACAGCAGCAGTAACCACGTCTTACTTTTCATCCTGTCATCTCCTCCTTAAATTCGGTAGGGGTCACGCCGACATTCTTTTTGAAAATGCGGCTGAAATAATTCGGATCGGAATAACCGACCTCCGCACAGATTTCCTTCATCGATAGACCGGAGCCTGCAAGAAGCTGCTTCGCCTTTTCGATGCGGATACCCGTTAAGTACTCAATGAAATTTTCTCCTGTCTCCTCTTTAAACAGCTTGCTGAAATAGTAGGGACTGATATCAACTTCCCGGGAAACATCATCCAGAGAAATATCCTTATTATATCGTTCGGTGATATAGGCCTTCGCTTTTTCCACAGAAGAAATGTACTGCTTTTCTTTACTTTGGGCAACATTTCTGCACGCGGTCTGTATTTTGGAAACGAACCAGGTTTTAATCTCATCCAACGCCGACATCTCTAGTATCGAAGGCAGATAATCCTGTCTGGAAAGGAAATGATACATCATTCCGCCTTCCTCATAGGCGAGGTGCTCTGACCACAGCACAAATTCCAGCACCTTCAGCTTGATATCCGTAATATGATCCGCGTATTTCTCCACCATCCAGTCAAAGAAATGATTTGCGGCAACGATCGCTCCGTTTTCATTTCCTTTCTCTGTCATTTCAAACAGTTCCTTTTCCGCCTCAATCGGGTAATCCTGCTCATAGCTGACCGTGATCGGAAGGTCCTTCACATGGGAAACTGCGCCGTCCGTATTGCGCAGGGACCGCTGTGCCTCCTTATAAGATTCCATGCATTCATGCAGCTTCCGCGTAGAGCCGATACCCGCACGGAATTTCACATCGATATGGCTGTTCAGCTTTTTGATCATACGGCGCGTTTTTTCAATAACCTCGATCCGCTCATTATATTCAAGCTGGGCTTTTTCATGAGGTACGAAAATGATAACCCGGTTCGCCATCAGGGACCCTGTAACGCAAACAAAAAACTCCTTGACAATTTCCCGCAGCTCCTTGTAATACGATTGCGTCCGTACGCTTGCACCAACGACATTGGTCAGGTGATTTCCCTCCTGATTCTCCCCGCATTCAAGCACGATCATAAACCCGTAATGCTGCGGGATGCCGAGCAAATTTACAAAGTTATCGATTTCATCCTCATAATTATCCTGAAACAAAATCGTATAAATCATATTATTTTCGATCAGCGGCACGACCGTTTCCAGCTTTTCCTTAATGCGCAGATCATTGCTGCGCTTTTCCCGCTCGCTGTCGATAATATTCATCGCATGCTTAAGCACCTCGGCGATGCGGCCCTGCTCGACCGGCTTATTCAGATATTCCAGCACGCCAAGGTTAATTGCTTCCTTCGCATAATCAAACTTATCATACGCCGACAATACAATAAAAATCGTCGAAGCATTCGCTTTGCGGATCTCCTTCATCGCATCTATTCCGTTGATGCCCGGCATCTGGATATCCATAATCGCAATGTCGGGACGGAAGCTTTCCGCCAGCTCAATGACATTCCTGCCTGTCTTTGCATATTCGACCTGGCACATACCTCCAAAATGCTTTTCAATAATAAATTTCAACGAATCAATCACAATTCCTTCATCATCCGCAAGCATGACCTTATACATGGGTTCTCCTTCTATTCTATCGGAATTCTGACAATCACTTCTGTCCCTTTGTTTTCTCCGTCACTTCTGATTAAAAAAATATCCTCCCTGCCGCAAAACAGCTTCAGACGGGAGATCACATTTGCAAGCCCTATCCCGTTTGAATCCTTTGACAAATCAGAGGGGCCGACTTCCTGTGCAAGTATTTTTTCCTGCCGCTCTTTGGAAATGCCGATTCCGTTGTCTTTGACGCTGATGCATGCCAGGCCGTTCTCCCGATAAAGAGACAGGACGATCAGACCCTCCCATTCAATGTTGCGGATGCCATAATTGACGCTGTTTTCGACAATCGGCTGCAGGATCATGCTTGGAATACGAATCGTTAACAGCGATTCATCAATCCGCTTTTCAAAATGAATCTCTCCGGAAAAGCGGACATTTAAAATGTAAAGATAGCTGTCAACCAGCTCGATTTCCTCTGCAATCGTCACGTTTTCATTGTTCTTCTTTACGTTGTAGCGAAAAAAATCCGCCATATTCTGCACATATCTGTTCGTTTTGTCGGCACCCTCCAGCATCGCAAGCTGCGCGCCGGCATTCAGTGTATTAAACAAAAAGTGCGGGTTAATCTGTGCCTGCAGATATTTAAGCTGCGCATCCTTTAAATGAGCTGCCATCATCAGCTCCTTTTCCTTCATCGCGCTTTCCATTTCCATCCGCTCCCGGATCTGGTCGATATATTCCCGGATGCTCAGCAGCATTTGGTTAAATGCTTTTGTCACAACACCCACCTCGTCGCTCGATTTCACCTCCAGCATATCCACGTCCAGGCGGCCTCCCGATACCTCATCCGCCCGCTTGGAAAGCTGCTTAAGCGGATTCGTAATTGACCGTGTCACCAAAATAATGATCAGCGTATTACAAAATGCCACGACAACAAGAATCGACATACATAAAATTTCCGAATATTTCAGTGAAGAAAGCAGCGTCTCATAATTGCTCGAATTGCTTTTAAACTGTTCGTTATTCAGACTGTAAATATAGGTGTTGATATAAGAAAAAAGCTGTGTCGCCTCCTCATGCCCGCTGATATATTTTTCAACGTTGCGGCCGCGCTTTGCCTGCACCGTTTCGTTTGTGATTTTAAGGTATGTCTCGGACATATTGCGGATGCTCTTCTCCATCAGCTTCATATCGTTGTTTGTCGTGATGACATTCAGCTCCGTAAGCTGTTTGGAATAAGTCTGTCCGCTTTTATAATAAAGCTCCAGTGCATCGGTGCTCTTCGTCTTTAGATAGTCCGTCATACTGTTCTGCACACTGTTGAGCGTCTCCGCCATATCATTCAGACTGACGTTGCTCGCGTAAATTTCATCGATTCGGCCAATCATCTGATTTAAGTTGACATAAACATACAGATTGACAACAAATATAAAGATTGATGTCAAAACGAACACAATAATGAGCTTTGTCTGGATCGTGAAGTTTCGGAATTTTTTACTCTTCTTCATCTTCGCCTCCGCTCTTCAGATAATCCTTCACATTGTCCGCGTTGATCAGCGTAAAGTCCACGGAAAAATAATCACTGACATGCCCCGTATCGAGATATTCATTCAGCGCCTCGACACAATAGCTTCCCATCTGTGTTGTATTGACCGTAATCGTCGCATAGATGGCATTTCTTTCGACGGCACGCAAAATCGTATCGGAGTCATAGTAGCCGATGATGATAATCTGTCCGACCTTGTTCTGATCCACCACAGTCTGGTAAACGCTCGTCGTGTTCAATTCGTTCAGACAGACAATCACCTCCGGCTGATATTCCCTGTTCTGAAATATATCACGAATAGATTCCTCCGAACCAAACGCACCGTCATTGCTGATCGCCGCCGTATCCACCTCGACCTGTGATTTACCGAAGCCTCTTTTTTCAAGCGCCTCCTGAATCGCGGTGTAGATAATATTCTGAGAGGTATCCGTCGAATTTTTATCCATGAGGATAAGTACCTGTACCGGTTCCGCCTCTGCAGTGACTGCTCCGTTTTCCTGGTATGCATCGGCCGCCTCATCCCTTCTGCGTACCCTCATATCCTCAACTGCACTGATAATCAGCTTTCCGTATTCACTTCCCAGATTGTAATTGCTGATTCCCACATAGCTTTTACGAGTCGTACCCATGCAGTCATGCAGAATCGTTACAACCGGTATTCCTTCGGCATCCGCTTTGTTGATCAGGGATGTCGTCTCATCACTTTCATCTGCCTCCAGAATAATTCCGTCCACATGAGAATCGATTGCGATCCTAAGCAAGTCATTTTTAGAATACTCCATCGAAAGATTCCTGCCCAGACGTTCCACGTAAGCACCGGTCAGATCGCCGGTATCCTTCATCTCTTTATAAACGGAATCCCAAAATGTATCATCAATATCCTTCGTAATCAGCACATACTGCCGCTCATATTCATTGTATTGTTCCTCATCCGGCAGGCTGTTTCCCGTAATTTGCTGTCTGAAATAAATCAGACCGATCAAAGTGGCAATCAGCATCACGATTGTCATCGTAACAAGAACAACCGTCAGTATTTTTTCTTTTCTTGAAAATTGATTCCCCGGTTTTTTCATTTTATATAAACCTTTTCCTGATCACAATATAATAACAAGGAGTTTGCTTTGGCAAACTCTCGTGCCGAGCGCGGTTGATAAAGTCAACATAAAGGGCTTGAACAGTACTGTTCAAGCCCTTTTATTATACCGCAATTCCTTTCAATAATAAAGAACAACTATTCTGCGCTCACTTCCGCTTCGTCCTCCTGAGCAGCCGGCTCCGGAATACCCTTTGCCTTGCGGAAGATCTTCATAAATTCCTTACCTGTGATGCTCTCGCGTTCCAGCAGATACTCTGCCAGTTCATCCATCAGCGCACGATTCTCTGTCAGCAGCTTCTTTGCTTCCTCATAAGCTTCCGAAAGAACCTTCATGACTTCTTCGTCCACCTGTGCCGCCGTCATATCACTGCACTCCATAACGGTCCTGCCGCTCAGATATTTATCCTCAACCGATTCCAGCTTCACAAGGCCGAAACGTCTGGACATTCCGTACTGTGTAATCATCGAACGTGCAATTCCCGTAGCCTGCTCAATATCGTTGGAAGCACCTGTCGTTACGGAGTCAAATATAAGCTCCTCCGATGCGCGCCCCGCCAAAGCGGTAATGATGCGCTCCTCCAGCTCTTTCTGGGAACGCAGATGCTTTTCCTCATCAGGCACATACCAGGCATAACCAAGCGCACCCATCGTACGCGGCACAATCGTAATTTTCTGGATCGGATCCGTATTTTTCTGCAAAGCACTTGCAAGCGCGTGTCCGATTTCGTGATAGGAGACAATTTTTCTTTCCTCCTGACTCATGATACGGTCCTTCTTTTCCTTTCCCATCATGACAACCTCGATTGATTCGAGCAAATCCTTTTGATTAACGGACTCTCTGCCATTTTTAACAGCGTTAATCGCTGCCTCATTTACCATATTCGCAAGATCGGAGCCGACCGCTCCGGCTGTTGCCAGTGCGATTTCATCCATATCAATCGTATCATCCAGCAGAACATCCTTGGAGTGGACACGCAGCGTTTCCTTCCTTCCTTTTAAATCGGGCTTATCGACGATAATCCTTCTGTCGAAGCGTCCCGGACGAAGCAGTGCCTTGTCGAGAATCTCCGGTCTGTTTGTCGCCGCTAAAATCAACAGTCCCTTAGACGTATCAAAGCCGTCCATTTCGGACAAAAGCTGGTTCAACGTCTGCTCGCGCTCATCATTCCCGCCCCCGAATCTGGAATCACGGCTCTTGCCGATCGCATCAATCTCATCGATAAAAATAATACACGGTGCATTTTTCTGTGCTTCCTTAAAGAGATCCCTTACACGGGAGGCACCGACGCCCACGTACATTTCTACAAAATCAGAGCCTGCCAGAGAGAAAAACGGCACATGTGCCTCTCCTGCCACTGCCTTCGCCAGCAGTGTCTTCCCTGTTCCGGGAGGGCCTACAAGCAGAGCGCCCTTAGGCAGCTTCGCACCGATTTTTACATACTTTCCGGGATTATGAAGGAAATCTACAACCTCCTGCAGCGATTCCTTTGCCTCATCCTGTCCCGCAACATCCTTAAATGTGATGCCTGTTTCCTTCTGCACATAGACCTTTGCATTGCTCTTACCGACGCCCATCATACCGCCGCCTTTTGACATCCTTCGCATGACAAAGCTTAAAACGACCCAAACAAGCACAATCGGAATGACATAGGAAACGAGAATGGAAACGATCATCGCGGAGGAATCCGTTTCCTCCTGTTCAAACGTTACGCCCGCCTTTAACAATCTGTCCGGCAGCTCCAGATCATCAACCCGGACAGTGTAATAGGTGATTGTCACATAAGAATTCGGCTGTTCCTTCGGTGTAATTGTAATCTGATCCGAACCTATTTTTACGCTCTCAATCTCACCTGCATCCACTTTTTCAATGAATTCATCATAAGTAATCTTCTGAGTGGAAGCGCTCGACAAAAAGCTTCTCATATAGGAAAGCAGAAGCAGCATAACCAAAGAGACAATCAAAAGAATGAACAGTGTCTGTTTATTCTGAGGTGAGTGATTTCCCTTATTATTCTGATTTTTGTCAGAATTATTGTTGTTTTCCATAATGTTCTCCGTTTTCTATTATTCTCATCATCTGATTCAATGATTATTTTCTTTCTTAATTATAGAGATAGTTTTTGGATAAATCAATATACTCTTTATGAAAAAAACAGCCCATTTCTAAATCCCTTCTAAACTTTTTCTATACAATTCATGTCTAATGGAAGGCCGATTCATAATCATAGGAGGCGGCAAAGCTATACATATTCAGCAACGTATCGTAATACGTTCCGCTTGTCAGCTCCTTTTTGCCGTCGCGCATACACTCATACATATAATAATTGATTGGCTGGTCAAAATGAGAATAATCCCGATAATTATCCAGGTTTGTGATCATATCGGTATCGTCTTGAAAATAGAAGATACGGACATTATCATAGGAAAGAAGCTTTTCAAACACACGGGACAAGGCACAGATTTCCGCGGTCGTATTGCCATGGCGCATGCTGTCGTCCCAAAAAAGAATACTGTAGGGCGAGGAATAACAATAAAACGTCACATCCGGTCTGCTTTCGATATAAGGCGTGATGCTCTCCAAAAAAGCATCGCTGTATGCAAAATAAGTGTCATAGGCCTTTTCCGGCTCCGTTTTTAACAAGCGCTGTGCAAAATAAGAACCGCGTGTGATATATTTGGAAAAATCATAGTCATCCGCCCAGACATAGGCCGAATCCGCATTATAGCCCTCCCTCACATTGTTAATCAAAAATTTCGGCAAATATTCCAACAGCACGGACTTATTCCAAAGATAATAAGCATCGTCCGGATAAAAATGGTTAGAAAGATAGGACGGGATCGTAACCGGGTAATCCTGTGGCGGATTCGTCAGCAGGTAAGTATCCAGACTGAACACAATATTTTTCGTTCCCTGCTTTTGCAGTGTTTCCTCAAACAGCAATGCATAGTCCGAAAAATGGGCTCCCTGCAAAGAAAGTTTGACGCAGCGCTCCCCAAAAACACCGTCCTCAAACCAACCCGCTTCGAAGTTTTCACTCATGGAAGAACCGATTAGAGCCGTGTCGTAGTCCATGTTACGGGCAACACCGATCAGGGCCGAGCGTTCATCCGTCTCCACCGGAGCAAGCCTTCCGACCGGCGCATGGTAATGAATGAACGGGTCCACGACAATAACGAGCAGTGCCAGAAGAGACAGAATACCAAACGTATATGCAATTGTCCTGATCATAAAAGTTTTGTTGTTCATCGTATTCCCTATGATTTCAAAAATTCACATAAATAAACGTAGATACTTCGGAAAGTGACAGTACCGACCAGACAAGCAGCAGTACGGTGACCGCCAAAGTTCCTTTGGAAGGCCGGAAGACACGGATCCGATCCTGCGTGTTTTTCATAACTGTGCCGGCGAATACAGAAAAGGCGAGCACGGCAAGTACGACAATCAGCCCGGAAGCATACGGCGCATCACCGGAGGATTGCTGGATCAGCCATTGCAGCAGATTTGCTTCCGCCGGAGTCGAGGCAGCAATCAGCTTGATGTCAACCGGCAAAAACTCGAAGGAAAAAAGCTGCTTAAAAAAAGCATTTGCGGATGCAAGGTCCGGTGCCCTGAAATAGATCCATGCGAGATTTACAAACAGAAACGTGCCAAGCCATCGCAGAAATACCGGCAGCTTCCCCGTCCATTTTTCCAAAAGCTTACTGAGACAGATGCCTGCTCCGTGGATCATTCCCCAAATCAAAAAAGTATCTGCCGCGCCATGCCAAAGTCCGCTCAGAAAAAAAATCAAAAACATATTAAGATAAGTGCGCAGCCTCCCTTTCCGGTTCCCGCCGAGCGGGAAATAAACGTAGGTACGGAAAAACCGCGTCAGCGTCATATGCCATCGTTTCCAAAACTCCGCAATCGACTTTGCCTTGTAGGGAGAATCAAAGTTGACCGGCAAATCAAAATTCAGCATAAGGCAGATACCGGATGCCATATCGCAGTAACCTGAAAAATCAAAATAAATCTGCATCGTATAAGCCAGCATGACGAGAAATGCGTTAAGGCTTCCAAGAGACGGGATATTGGAGAAGCCCCAATCCGCATAATTTGCAAGTGTATCGGCAAGCAGTACCTTCTTTGCAAGCCCGAAAGAAAAAGAGAGCAGGCCTTTAGAAAGCTTCTCATAGTCCGCTTTCTTTCGCAGCGAATCGTTAAACTGGGGAATCAGCTCTGTCGACAGTGCGATCGGGCCGACTGTAATTTTAGGAAAAAACGAGACAAATAGCGCATAATCAAGAAGACGATACCTGACCGAAGAATCCCCGTAGCTGTCGATGAGATAAGCAATCTGCTGGAATGTAAAAAAACTGACTCCGAGCGGCAGAAGCAGGCTCACAAATGTAAATTCCGTACCGAATAATTTGTTGGAAACAACCTCAAAAAATACAAGATATTTAAAATAAAACAAGGAAAGCAAATTGAAAAGGATACCTGTAATCAACGCGCCCTTTTTGACAGCAGGTGTACGGTCCTCACAAAAGAAAAGCATAACAAGCGCATAATTGAACAGAATGCTCATAAGCAGCACCGGCAGCATTTTTATGTTCTGATAACCATAAAACCACAATGACATGCACAGTAAAAAAACCTTTGCAATGTCAAAGTGGTTCGTTTTGTTAATCATATGGTAGCCCGCCACTGCAAGCGGCAAAAACACAAGCACAAACAAATAAGAATTAAAAACCATAAGCGTACCCTGCACACCTTTATTTTTTGGCTTTTAATGCGGCTTCAATAAACCCTTTGAACAGGGGGTGGGGCCTGTTCGGTCTGGACTTCAGTTCCGGATGCCCCTGTGTAGCGAGGAAAAAGGGGTGCTCGAGCAATTCACACATTTCGACGATACGTTTGTCCGGAGAAATACCGGATAAGAGCATACCGTGAGACGTCAGATCATCCCGGTATTCGTTGTTTACCTCATACCGATGACGATGACGTTCATGAATCGTTTCCTGTCCGTAAAGCGCATAAGCCTTTGATTTTTTATCAAGAACACAAGGATAGGAGCCGAGTCTCAGCGTACCTCCGATATCCTCGATTCCGTTCTGATCCGGCATCAGCGCGATGACCGGATGTGGCGTTGCCGGATTCAGCTCGATGCTGTGTGCATCGGCATAACCGATTATATTTCTCGTAAACTCCACGATTGAAAGCTGCATCCCCAGGCACAGCCCGAGAAATGGAATTTTGTGTTCTCTCGCATAGGTAATCGAAAGGATCATTCCATCCGTACCGCGGTCGCCAAAGCCGCCCGGCACAATAATGCCGTCCGCCCCCAAAAGCTGCGAATCTACATTTTCAGGAGTAATCATGCCTGAATCAATCCAGTTAATATGCACGACCGCATGCTGGTTGATTCCCCCGTGCTTCAGTGCTTCCGCAACGCTGATATAGGCGTCGTGAAGCTGAATATATTTTCCGACCAGAGCAATCGTCACTTCGGCCGTAGGTGATTTTAAATCGTTGACCATCGCCTGCCAATCGGCCAGATCCGGTTCGGGGCAAGCAAGCTTCAGACACTCACAGGCCACCTGCGCAAGCCGTTCCTGTTCCATCGCAAGCGGTGCCTCATATAAATATTCCACATCGAGATTCTGCAGCACACGATTAGACGGAACATTGCAAAACAGCGCAATCTTATCCTTAATCTGCTTATCCAGAGGATATTCGCTGCGGCAGACAATAATGTCCGGCTGAATGCCCATCCCCTGCAGCTCCTTAACGCTCGCCTGTGTGGGTTTCGTTTTCATTTCCTGCGAAGCCCTGAGATAGGGAATTAAGGTTACATGAATTAAAATCGCATTCTCTCTTCCGACATTGTGCTGGAATTGACGAATCGCCTCTAAAAACGGCTGGCTTTCAATATCGCCGACGGTACCTCCTACCTCGATGATGGCAATATGCATGTCCTCATCCGTTGTATTGCGGTAAAAACGGCTCTTAATTTCATTTGTGATGTGAGGAATCACCTGAACGGTGCCGCCGCCAAAATCCCCACGCCGCTCCTTATGAAGAACCGACCAGTATATCTTACCGGTCGTTACGTTGGAATTTTTATCAAGATTCTCATCGATAAATCTCTCATAATGTCCAAGGTCCAAATCCGTTTCGGTACCGTCCTCCGTGACGAAAACCTCGCCGTGCTGGATCGGATTCATCGTTCCGGGATCAATATTGATATAAGGATCAAATTTTTGCATAGTTACCTTGTAACCGCGGGCTTTCAGCAACCTTCCAAGCGACGCGGCCGTGATTCCCTTACCCAATCCGGATACGACACCGCCTGTGACAAAAACATATTTTACTGACATTAAAACCTCCACAACTGCGCCTGAGGGCGCAAAAATTTATTCGGCACGCCCTTGCACCGTGTTAGCTTTTTCTTATGACCTTCCTATTATAGTAGATCGGCGTACAAAAATCCAGTAGTTGTATAAAAAAATCCGGACGAACTGTCGTTGCTGTTGACGTTGTTACCACAGCACATCCGGATAGATACCCGACTCCTTTAAACTCTCGATGGATGCCTGCACAAAGGGCTTATCCTCCTGATAGGTCACTCCAAACCAACGATCTTTGGAATGAAGCACCCGAACCGTCGCCTTTTTGGCCTTCAGCAGCTCATCCACGACAAACGGCAGATAGCATTCCGCCTTCAGCGGATTACCCGGAACTTCACGCTCGAAAAACTGCGCAAAGGATAATTCGGCTTCCCGCAAAAAGCTCCTCGTAAAGCCCCACATATTCATAGAAACAATGCTGTAAGGGGAAATATCGGTATAATGCACTCCATCCGCCGTATAGGCGGCACCCTGAGTCGTTTTTACAATTTTCGTTCGCTCAATGATATCCGTCAGGTAGCCTTCTTCATTTTTTGTACAGATGCCCCTTGAAACCGAGCCATTTTCCGTCAGCGTATTTCCGAGTGCATAACCCACCATCGCATAGCGATGTTTTTCCTCATCTTCGTTAGCCAAAAGATAATCATAAATGGCCTGAAAAGCTTCCCTTCCATAAAAATCATCCGCATTGATAACCGCAAACGGACCGTCCACGACACCCTTGCAGCTTAGGATCGCATGGGCTGTCCCCCATGGCTTGATCCGTCCCTCGGGCACCGAAAGGCCCGCAGGAATATTGGTCAACTCCTGATAAACATATTCTACCTGAATATGGCGCTTCACATTGTCGCCGATACAGCTTCTGAAATCCTGCTCATTTTCTTTTTTTATGATAAAAATAACCTTTTCAAAACCTGCTCTGACCGCATCATAAATGGAAAAGTCGATAATCTTGTTTCCCTGCCTATCTACCGGATCGATTTGCTTTAACCCTCCGTAGCGGCTTCCCATGCCCGCTGCCATAATGACAAGTACCGGCTTGTTCATCGTTCTTACCTCCAGCTAATCTTCTAATACAGCTTCTTTCCTTTTTTGATCGGCTCACTCGTCAAATCCACGCCAAGCCTCTTAAATATTTTTATATCCACCTCCGAAAGCATGACGGAAGTATGTATCTGGCAGCCCTTCAGCTTGGGAAGCTGTTCCAGCGCAATTCTTGCATTCCTGTCCGTCAGTGCGGAAATGGATAAGGCAATCAGTATTTCGTCCGTATGCAGTCTTGGATTTTTTCCGCCGAGATACTTGACCTTCAATTCCTGAATCGGCTCGATTGCCACGGGGGAAATCAAATGTGTGTCATGCTCCACACCACCGAGATATTTAAGTGCATTCAGCAATAATGCCGCCGATGCACCAAGCAAATCCGTCGTCTTGGAGGTGATAATCATACCGTCCGAAAGCTCCACAGCCGCTGTCGGCACGCTAAGCTCCTCCGCCCGTTTCTTCGCCGCAACCGTTACCTTACGGTCATCTGTGGTGATCTTCGCCTGCTTCATCAGAACCTCAATTTTATATACCTCATTTTCTTCCGCTTCCTCATCGACAACCCGGTTCAGCGTTGTATAATAGCGGCGTATAATTTCCATTTTAGAGGCATCACAGCATACTTCATCATCGACAATACAGGCACCGACCATATTTACTCCCATATCCGTAGGCGATTTGTACGGATTTTCCCCGTAAATACCCTCAAAGATCGCGTTCAGCACAGGAAATATCTCTATATCGCGGTTATAATTGACCGTCGTCTCCCCATATGCCTCCAAATGAAA